>NZ_CP076852.1:0-622752 GCF_023612375.1 Mycoplasma sp. SG1
GAAATTAGTTTTTGTAAATGGCGTAACTCCTAAACGTTTAATAATAATTGTTTCTTTATACCTTAAAATAATTTGTGGAAATGAAGAAATCCCTAACGAAACAATTACTAAAGCGATCGTTCCAGGGGCAACATTTAAAAATGCTAAATTAAGTATTTCATCGTCTGAAGGACCAGGAAATCAAGAAATAATAGAACCGATAATAAATAAAGAAATAAGCGGGAAAATGAAAGCAAAAAATGGTCCTTGAAAACCACGAATAAAGCTTTTCATTAACAGCTTGTAAAGCGCAAAATACTTATTGAGAATAAACATAAATTTATTTTTGTTTTAGTTAATTTTTTTGTTTCGTTTAAAAATTTTTTTAAAAAAAGATAACTCTTTTGAAATTGTATCAGACAATTTACGTTCACTGTCTGCTTTCTCTTTTAATTCACGATTTTTTTTATCTTCAATTTCTGTAATATAAGTAAAGTATTTGTCAATAAAGTTATAAACTGTTTGATACTTCTCTTCTACTTCTTTAACTGTTAAGTCATAAACAATTTTACCATCTTCAATAACCAAAAGACGATCACATAATTCTTCTAACTCTTCCATATTATGTGAAACCATAATTACTGTCCAATTATTTTCAACGATTAAACTTTTAATAAAATTTTTTATTCTTTGTTTTTGTTGAATATCTAGACCTGTACTTAATTCATCTAGAACTAATAATTTAGGATTATGAATAACCGCTAATAAAATATTCAATCGTTGTTGTTGACCACCAGAAAGACGTTTAGCGTATGAATCCATATGTTCCCTTAAATTAAAAGAATCAATTAATTCATTCAAACGATCTTTAATAAATTGGTTTCCTGAATAAACATCACGATAAAAATAAATTAAATCTTTAACTTTTATTCTGTCAGGATAGGTATTATCTTGGAATTGAATTCCTGATAATTGTGAAATCTCTTTTTTAGTATTTCCATAACTTCGGATTATTTTTCCAGATGTTGGATCTTTAATTCCAATAATCATTTCAACTAAAGTTGTTTTTCCTGCTCCATTTTTACCAATAATACCAACTACTTCACCTTTTTTGAGTTTAAAAGAAATATTGTCAACTACTGTCTTATGACCATATTTTTTCGTAAGTTTATCAACTGTTAATAAATATTCTTGAGATTCAATATCTGGATTATTTAAGTTGTTTATTTGTTTCATAATTTTTTCCAAACAGATTATTATTTTTTTAATTGATATTAAATTATAAGAATAAAAGATAAAAAACTTAATTTTATTGTAATAAAATGATTTTATTCTAATTTTTGCTATTATCAAGCATTTCTTTTAATATTTTTGTATTTTTATAAATTATTTGTTCACCAATTTCATAACTAGCAATTTTACTTTGTTCAATGTGGAACTTTATTGGTATGTTTAATTTAATAAAAAGTTCTGGTTTGTCTTTTCATAATTTTTTTAAATTTTTTGCCATTATTTGAATATTAGAAGATGTTTGAACTAACATGTCTTTGTTTATATAATAAGGGTCGCAATAACCAAACCCTAATCCACTTATGACAAATATCGTTGCATAATTTCAATTTATATTTATAGGATTATCACCTCTCCTGTTCATTATTATAAAATTTGAAATTATAGATTTTGAGGAAGTTTTTATACTCATCTCGCAATTATTAACTATTAAATCGATCATGTTTTTTTTATGTCCTGCTAAAATACATTCTAAACCTATTTTTTTAAATAAAACGTAACAAAAAAATTCTACAACTCCGCCAACAATAAATTTATTTTCATTAATTTTACTGTCATAACTTTTATATAAAACTTCAAATAATTGTAAAAACTCATCTACAACTTTTTTATTTTCTGAACTATAAATATAGTCTTTGATTTGTTGAAATATCTTTTGGTGATTTTTGTAATGATTCACTTATTATTACTATTTCTTCGATTAATTTTTCTAATATTTTTACGACAATTGAATTACCAGACAAAGATATTATTTTTTTATCATTGATTTTTTTAGATAATTTTAAATAATCGTCGCTTGAAAAACCCATTAATTTAAGACTTTCAAGGGCACTTAATTGTGAAACTTTTGACCCGTCTGTTATTTTAATGATATTTGAATAAGATATGGTACCACAGTATTTATCTATTTTTCATGCTCTATTATAAGAACCATTTTTGTTGCCTTTTTTATCATATCAACTCATAAAATTGGAGAAATTAAATATCGGTTTTTTCTCTAATAAATATCTTTTTTCAAAATTTTTAATATCTAAATAATCTGTTAATTTACTTTTTAAAACTTCTTGCCCGTAAGTTAAAGTTAATTTGTCTATTATTAATTGATCAAAAGAAAAGACAATAAATAATCTTTCCCTATTTTGGGGAATGTTATAGTTAAGGGCGTTTAAAATTTTATATTTGTAAAAATATCCCATACTACTCATTTCGTTTAAAAATTCTTTTAAAACCTGATTGTGATTATTATTAATTAAAAGATTTTTTACATTTTCAAATATAACTATTTTTGGTTTTAGATAACTTATAATCTCTAAAGATTTTCAAACCAAACTACTCCTTGTATTAGATTCTTTAAAACCGCCTTTGTTTTTTCCTGCATGTGAAAAGTCTTGGCAAGGACTGCCCATAAATAAAAAGTCAACGTTATTTTTATAAAACTTTATTTGTTCTTTTTTGATTGATTTTATATCTCCGAAATTAGTTACTACTTCATCATAAAGAAGGTTATATCCATCAATTGCTTCTTTAAGAATTTCACTAATAAACAACGTTTGATGCGGAATTTTTAAATTAATTAATGCTTTTTTTGGTGCACCTATTCCGCTAAATAATTCAACAATTTTTAATTTTTCTTTAAAAACAGCCATAAAAATTAAATATAAGGATTATTTTTTCTATATTAATTTATCTTTCACTTTTTCAAAATTAAAAAATGGTCCCCAGAGTGGGACTTGAACCCACACGAATTTCTTCAAAAGTTTTTGAGACTTTCACGGCTACATTACGTCATCTGGGGCGCCGACTTTTTATTTTAAAAAAATGGAGCAGATAAAGGGAATCTAACCCTTACTTACAACTTGGAAGGATGTTGTTCTAACATTAAACTATATCTGCATGGTGTCTAAGGTGGGACTTGAACCCACACGGGAAAAATTCCCATAAGATCTTAAGTCTCATATGGCTACCATTACATCACTTAGACTGGTACCCCCAATAGGACTCGAACCTATATTTATTGATTAAAGGTCAACTACTTTAGCCTTTAAGTTATGGGAGCATGGATAGGATGGCTGGAATCGCACCAGCGATCGAAGAATCAAAATCTTCTGCCTTAACTACTTAGCTACACCCTAAGGAAAATGGTGGAAGGGGTAGGATTCGAACCCACGAACCTATTAAGGATCTGATCTACAGTCAGCTGCATTTAACCACTTTGCTACCCTTCCGTGGTGCTAGATATTGGACTCAAACCAATTTCTGATGATTACAAGTCAACTGTTTTGCCCGTTAAACTAATCTAGCATGGTGGAGTGTACAGGACTCGAACCTATCACCTTTTGTGTGTAAAACAAACGCTCTAGCCAGATGAGCTAACACTCCGTTTATAAAATATAACAAAAAAAATCAGAATATATTATATAAAATAATATGAAACTTAATATATAAACTATTCTATAACAATAAATCGATTAAATTTTTATCATTAATATTATAAATATAAAATATAAAAGTTGTACAATATTGATTATTTTTGAATATTTTTTTTGATTATTTTTAACTTATAATAATTTTTTGACTAAAAAAGATAAAAATGATTGAAAGTGAAGGTGATGTATGAGCAAAATAGTTGTAGCAATCGGCGGGAATGCTTTGGGCAATACTCCTAAAGAACAAAAAGAAATAGTTAAAAATACTGCTAAGCATTTGGTTAAATTTATCAAGCAAGGTAATGATTTAGTTATTGTCCATGGAAATGGTTTACAAGTAGGGATGATTAACAATGGTTTTTTTCTAGCCCATAAACACGAATCAACATCCCCAGTTGTCGATTTTCCTGAATGTGGTGCAATGAGTCAAGGTTATATTGGTTATCATTTACAACAAGCAATTAAAAATGAGTTAAAAAAAGAAAAAATTAACAAAGATGTTGTTACTTTAATAACTCAAATTGTGGTTGATAAAAATGATGACGCTTTTAAAAATCCAACAAAACCGATTGGTCGATTTATGAGTGAAGAAGATGCAGAACTGATTGCTAAGAAAAATCATTGAGTAGTTAAAAAAGATTCCGATCGAGGTTGAAGACGCGTTATTGCATCTCCACAACCGATAGACATCATTGAAAAAGAAATTATTAATAAACTAATTGATAATAAAGCGATTGTTATAACAGCTGGAGGGGGCGGAATCCCTGTTATATATGACAAAAATAACGGTTATGCTGGTATTCCTGCTGTTATTGATAAGGATTTTTCTGCTTTTGTTGTAGCAAAAATGGTTAACGCTGAAAGATTGGTTATCCTAACCGCTGTTGATGAAGTTATGTTAAATTATGGTACAGAAAATCAAAAAGGTTTAAAAACAGTAAAAAGTAGTCAAATAAAGGAATTGATTAAGACAAAACAATTTGCATCTGGATCAATGTTACCAAAAGTTTTAGCTGCCCTATCATTTGTTGAAGCAAGTCATAAATCTGCTGTTATTGGAAACTTAAATAAAACCGAAGAAGTTTTAACAGGTAAAAGCGGAACAAAAATAATTTTATAATCTTTTATTTCCTGTTTTGGTGGTTATTTTAGATCAAGAAAATTTTTAAAGTTTTAGTTTTTTTGGTTCTTGTTGGGTTATACAATGAATATTCCCGCCCCCTAATAAAATCTCTCTTGCATAAATTGGTTCAACCTTACGCTTTGGAAAAACTTCTTTGATCGTCTTAATAGCGTTATCATCTCATTTTTTATCATTAAAAATTGGAAGAATAACCGCATTATTAGCAAGATAGAAATTAGCATAACTAGCTGGTAAACGAGTATGAGATTTTCTTAACATACCACCTGATGGATCGATATCACTAACTTCTTTTTCTTTATAAAAGATTGGATCTGGTTGATGAATTTTTGTCACTTTAATTTTTCTGCCCTTGGCATCTTTATTTGATGTTAAAAAATTATAAGCTTCTAAAGAACGTTGATATTGAGGATCTTTTTGATCATCAGTTCAAGTTAAAAGAACATGCCCTGGTTCAATGATTTGGATAACGTTATCAACATGACCACTTGTTTCATCGTTATAAACCCCACGTGGAATCCATAAAACCTTTTCAACACCAAGATAATTTTTTAAATGGTTCGTAATTTCTGCTTTAGTTAAGTCAGGGTTTCGGTTTTTATTCAATAAACATTCTGCTGTTACATAAACAGTTCCATCGCCATCTGAATGAATCGACCCCCCTTCTAAAACTAAAGGGGCATTATAATATTCATAATCTATCAATGAACAAACTTTATGAGCGATGTTATTATCATCATCTCATGGAAAATAAAGGCCTTCATTGATACCCCCTCAAGAATTAAAGATTCAATTAACACCTCTTACTTCTCCTGTTTTTTCATTTCTAACAAAGGTAGGTCCAATATCGCGCATTCAAGCATCATTATTAGACATTTCGATTACTTTAACTTTTTTATCGAGATGAAATCTAGCGTTTTCATATTGCTTGTTTGAAACCAACATAACCACTGTTTCATATTTAGCGATTGTATTAGCAACTTTTGTAAAAACTTTTTGAGCAGGTTTTGCACCATGTCTTCAGTTATCGGTTCTTTCAGGTCATATCATTCAACATCTTTCATGTTCAGCTGTTTCAATCGGCATAGAAAAACCATCTTCTTTAGGATTTGATTTTAGATTGTTGTTCATTCTTTTGTTCTTTTTTGTTGTTTAAAATAATATTATTTGTTGTGTTTGTATTTATATTTGTTGTGTTTACATTTAAATTATGAATATTTTTATCATTTTTACGTTCTTTTGAAGCTCATCAAATTAAAATTTCACCAACTAAAATACAAATAATAGTTCCAATAATTGAAAATAATACAAACGGACCACCAGCGTTAACACCAGACATAGAAATACTTTTATTACCAACAATAATATCTCCAAAAATAAATAAAATAATACTTAAAACTAAA
Source organism: Mycoplasma sp. SG1 (assembly GCF_023612375.1). Classification (GTDB taxonomy): domain Bacteria; phylum Bacillota_I; class Bacilli_A; order Mycoplasmatales; family SG1; genus SG1. The sequence continues at coordinate 6,240 of NZ_CP076852.1, forward strand.
ATACTCATTGGAAGTAAAGTTACAGATCATTGAATAAAGCGATTACCAGGAATTTTAAAAGGGCGATCAATATTTGGTTCTTTTTTTCTTAAGATTAAAAATGATGGAAATATGAACAGATACGGCATTAAAAAAATAATAGATGAAAATGAATATAATTGTCAAAAAAGATCAGAAATACTTCTGCCTTTTGAAGTTAATCCTGCGATTATTAATAAAATAGTTGAAATTGCTCCTGTAATGATTGTTGCTCATAATGGAGAATCGTTTCCTAGTTTTGAAGCAAATAATTTTGGAAACTCACCATCATCTGATGCTTCTTGAATTGCTCTATTTGAACCTGCTGTTCATGTAACCATATTCCCAAAAAAAGTTATAACCAAAAAGAAACCAAAAATTTTTGTCAATCACCCAGGAAATACTTTAGCAATTGTTTGAATAATACCATTTGAAATATTTAAATCTTTAACATTTAAAATAATATTAACCGCCACTGTTCCTAAAACATAAGCAACAATAACAGTGACCCCTGCTAATAAAATTGATAATGGAATGTCCCGTTTGGGATTTTTCATATTTTTAACCGTGTTAGAGCCTAATTCAAATCCTGAAAGGTTATAAATAATAACCGGTAGAAAAACAATCCCTGTTGATCATGATGGTAAAATACCATATTTAGGATCATTAAATGGCGTTTGAACTCCTCCCCCTTTTGCTAATCAAACTATCAAAGCAAGAACTAATCCACATGTTACAATAACTTTTGCAAGTGATGATAGGTTTGGAAGTCATTTAGTGTAGTTAATATTCATTAAACCAACCAAAACCGTTATTCATGTAATCAAAACAGCAATCCCAATTTGAATCCAGATAGATAATGGGTGGTTAGGAAAAAAGATTAAAGATATTGAAGATGAAAAAGCAATATAAACAGAAGACATTCATAAACCAACGTTTAATCAATAAAATCAATTAGTCCTAGCTGCTCATTTCGGACTAAAAGCACGTTTAACCCATGTATAGATCCCCCCACCATCACTGTAGGTAGATCCTAATTCGACGGTTAATAAACCGTATGGTAAAAAATAAATAACTGCTAAAATACATCAATAGATGATAGATTGTCATCCGATAGCTGCTGCTGCTGAAAATGAATCTAAAACAAAAACAGCACTGAATGTAAAAGCGATAATATCGAAGAGTTTTAACCCTTTTTTTCTATTTGCCATGTTAATCCCAATCTATTTTTTTTGAACGTTATCGTTTTTAGAATCGTTATTATAAGTGTAACGCTCTTTTCAAGATCGATTAATCGATTTCATAAAACTTTCTATTCTACCGCGATGATAAATTTTAACTGCTTTTGAACTTTCATCAATTCTTGGATATAAATAATAAACTAACAATCCCATTTGAGCAGTTAATCTGTTTTCAGCTTGCTCAAAAACAATTGATTGTTTTGAATCGATAACTTCATCAAAAACTTCAACATTTCTTGATGCAGGTAAACAATGCATAAATAATGCATCACGACCAGCTTTTTGCATTAAACGAGGAGATACTTGATAAGTTGGTTTGAAAGCTTTCACCCTTTCAGTTGCTTCATCTTCTTGATCGACCCATCATCAAAGATCGGTATACACAATGTCTGCCCCTTTTATCTGATCAACATCATTCGTTCATTTAACTGATCCTGAATGAGCTTCTTTAATGTTTTGTTGCGCCATTTTAATCCATTCATCAGGTGATTTATATTTATCTGGGGATATGTGAATAAAATTCATCCCTAATTTTGTAACAATTTGCATTGTTGATGAACAAACATTTGTTCTATCACCAATAAAAACGACTTTAATGGTTGAAAAATCGATTTCGTGATATTTTTTGTTTTTCAATTTAGGAATATATTCAAGCATTGTAAACGCATCACAAATGGCTTGAGTTGGATGATTGTAATCAGATAATCCATTTAAAACCGGAACATCTGAATACTTAACTATATTTGTTATGGTTTTATGTTTCAACGCACGACACATAATGCCATCACAAATATGTGAAAGGACTTTTACAGTATCATAAAGACTTTCTCTTACCCCTAAATGGATTTCGCCTGGTTTTAAATACTGAGCGTGTCCGCCTAATAATGTCATTGCAGCTTCAAAAGAAACCCTTGTTCTTGTTGATGGTTCTTCAAAAATCATAGCTAAAGTTTTATTAGCTAATAGTTTCGGAACCGCTCCATTATACCTAGCCTCTTTTAAAAAGCCCATCAAAGTAAAAATTTCAAAAATTTCTTTTCTAGATAATTCTTGAATGTCAACAAAATGTCTTATTTTGTTCATAATATACAAACCTTTCTAAGCGATTATTCTAAATTTTACAAAAATATAAAAACTGAATAACTTATTAACTTTAATAATTTGTCTTAGTTCTTGCCTTAGTATATATTAAAGCAATAATTAAAAAAAATATTCAATATTTTGCAATAATTAGGCTTATTTTTTACTTTTTAATGGTGAAAATGAATTTTTAACTTCTTGTTTATAGAACTCTACCCCTGGTTGATCAAATGGATTGAGATCAAGTAAATAACAATATGCTGTACAACTAACCATAAAGAAGTGGTATAAGTAACCAAATTCTTTTTCTGTTAAACCGTTATTATTAACTTCAATAATAACAATTCTATTTTCTGAAATATTGAAATGACTTTTTTTAACTGAACGATAAACTACATCTTGAATAAAATTAAATGATTTGTTTTCTAAATAGTTTAGTTGATCATAGTTTTCTAAAAATTTCGGAACATTTAATGTTTTAATATTATTTTTAAAAAATAAAAATGTTTCAAAAAATATTTTGCTTCCTTGTTGTAAAAACTGTCCTAAAGAATGAAGATCTCTGGGAAAAACCAAACCAGCAGGAAAAATGCCTTTTTCTGCTTTACCTTCGCTTTCTGCAAACAGTTGTTTCCATCATTCAGTAAATACATCTAAATGTGGTTCAAACTGAATAAACGCTTCTACTTTTAAATCATTGTTATATAAAATATTTCGAATAACAGCATATTTATAAGCATTATTTTTAATTAAATTTGATGTTTTGCTTAAATCTTGATAAGCATCTATTCCACCTTCAATAAATTTATCGATATTTAAATTCATAAAAGCCATCGGTAAAAGACAAGATGGTGTAAAAACTGAATATCTACCTTGAATGTTTTCAGGTATTTCAAAAAAAGTAAAATGATTAAAATCACTGAAATTTTTTAAAAATCCAACATTTTTACTGCTAATTATTACGATTCTTTTTTGAAAATCTTGTGGGAATTTTTCTAACAATATTTTATATACACAACGAAATGAAAGTAAAGGCTCAAGGGTTGTGCCTGATTTTGAAACCAATATGATCGAAAAGTTAACTGTTTTTAAGTATTCAAGGGTTGAACTAATTTCTTTTGCTGATAAGGTGTCTCCTAAGTAAACGATTTTTTGTTTACTTTTATATTGATCTACTAATGCTGAAATTGTTGCTTTTGCTCCTAAATTAGAACCTCCTACTCCGATTAAAACCAAAACATCTCCTAATTCTTGAAGTCGCTTTGCTGTAGTTTTAATTGATGTAATGATATTTTTATCATAATCCTTACATAATCCATACCATCCAAGATTTTCAGATGTTATATACATTGATTTTAAAATTTTATTATGAATAAAATCTATTTTTTTGCTGTATTTTTTTACTTGTGGTAAATATGCTTGTAAATATTTTAATCCTATTTTAACCATAATTGTTGCTTTCTTAGTTAGTAATTATTTTATCTAGTTGAACGTCATATTTTTCTTGAAATAAAATGGTTGAGAATTGAAAATGATAAGCAACGCCTAAAGTTTTTAAATTTGGATTCTGAATCTTGATTTTTTGTAAGGCTTTATCATAATAACCATGTCCGTAACCAATCCTGTAATTTTTTGAATTAAAAGCGATTAATGGGCAAATAATTAAATCTATTTTTTGAACAGGAAAATCATTTATATCCATCGCTTTTCTTAAAAAAAATATTTGTTTTTTTTGATGAAAAGTATTATATTCAATTTTTTTAAATAATAAAATTGCGGAGTTATTTAGACTGTAACATGCTGGTAAAAGGCAAATTATTTTCAATTTTTTACAATAATCATAAAATAATTTTAAATCAACTTCGTTATTAATTGATCAATAAAAGGCTATCGTTCTGATGTCTGAATTATTTTTTAAATAATCAATTAATTTGTCAAAAATAACAAGATTATAAATCGATAATTGCCATAAAGAATATTCTTTTCGATATGTTAAATATTTACTTCTTATTTCTTTTTTAATCAGATGATTCATTCTTTTTTGAATGTTTGTTTAATAATTGAAGGAATAAATTAGGACCTAAAGTAGCGCAATTTACGCGACTAGGTTGTAAATAAATATTTTCAAAAGCTATCAATTCATCCATTTCTTTTTCATTATAATGTTCGTGTTTTATCATCTGGAAATATTGATTAATCAGATTAATTGCATATTTAACAGGTTTATTTTTTAACATTTCTGCGCAAATGTCAGTTGATGCGGTGCAAATTGCGCATGCTTTACCAGTAAATTTAGCATCAATAATTTTTGTTTTTGTTTCATCAAGTTTTAAAAAAACTGTAATTTCATCAATACAAAAATCGCTGTTGTAATACAAATGTAAAAAATCATTTAAAACGGATTTATCTTTAGTTAAAAATAAATAATTTAAAGGGTTTTTATAATGAGAAACAATTATTTGACGATAGATGAGACTGTTGGGATTATCATTATTATTCATGTTAACTAATTTCTTTAAACCTTTTTTAAATATCTAAATTAATATAAAATCATCCTTGATGCCTTGTTTTAGCATCTTGATCAAAATATCAATATCTTCTTTTATATTATAAACAGCAAACGATATTCTTACCGCTTTTGGTTCAAGAATAAGACATCTTAATAATTTAACGCAATGATCGCCTGCCCTAGTAATTATTTTATGAGACATTAAATAGCTAGCAACGTCTTGACAGAAAAAACCTTTAATATTAAATAAAATTATCCCTGCATTGATAGATTGGTTATAAATAACAATATTATCAATTAATTTTAATTGTTGAATCGCATATTTTGATAATTCTATTTCATGATCTTGAAGGTGTTTTTTACCGACCTTATTAATAAAATCAAGCGCTTTATTTCAACCACAAATTCCAGATAAATTTAAAGTCCCAGGTTCAAGACATAACGGCATCTGTTTATAAACTATTTCAAGGTCATCTTCAACTGCTAAAACAGAATTACCACCACCAAAAACTGGAGTTAAATGATTGAAATCTTCAGATTGGTATAACATTCCAATCCCGGTTGGAGCATACATTTTATGAGCTGAACAGGCAAAAAAACTGATATTAGCTTTTTCAATATCCAAGTCGTTGTATAAACATCCTTGTGCTCCATCAACAATAAAAATTAAATTTTTCTTTTTTATATCTTCTTTTAAAGCATGACCAATTTCTTCAATTGGTAAACTAAAACCAAAAATGTTTGAATGGTGAATTAAAGATAAAACTTTCAGATTCTTAGTTTTTTTAATTTGCTTTAAAATATCATCTAAATCAATATTTTTAAAATCTATATCTAAAAATTGAACTTTTGCTTTAGTTTTTTTAGCTAACTGAAGTAAGGGCATTAAGTTAGAACTGTGTTCATAATAGGTTGTTAAAATAACATCATTTTCATCAAGTAATGGTTCAATTAAATGATAGGCTGTATTTAAAGCCATCGTTGTCCCGCTTGTAAAGACAATTTGTCTGATGTTTTTAATTTTAAAAAAGGCCCCTAATTTAGCTTTTGTATCTCAATAAATATTGAGCAAATTATCAGTTATCTTCGATTCACCACGATAGATATTAACTGTTAATTTAGTATTATAATCATTGACTGCATTAACAACGTCAAGTGGTTTTAAAGAAGTTGCAGCGTTATCTAAATAAACAGTGTTAGGGTTAAAAGAAAAAAATGGAAATAATTTTTTAATTTCTGAAAAATTCATTATAAGTAAAGGAGATTAACTCTTTCTTTCAATATAATTATAAACGTATAGATTATCAAGTTATAAAATGAATATTTTTAGTCTTGATTTTATTAAAATTTTAAAAATTAGAGAAAGAAAAAATTATGGAAGATTGTATTTTTTGTAAAATAGTTGAAGGAAAATCTGCTGGATATAAAATCGCAGAAAATAAGAATTGAATCGCAATATTAGATATCGCTCCAATTACGTTTGGTCATGTTCTTGTAATTAGTAAAAAACATTACAAAAACTACTTAGAAACGCCTATCGATACTTTAAATGATGCTCATCAACTAATTGAAACAATTTGTTTAAAAATTAAAGATAAATTGAATGCTAAAGGATTTAACATTACAACTAATATTAATCGTCAAGCTAATCAGGTTATTTTCCATATGCACTGGCATATTATCCCGCGCTATGACGAGGTTTATCAAATGAAACCAAATCGTTTAACAATAACTGCTAAAGAATTGCAGAAACTTGAAAAAATGTTAAAAATATAGTTTTAAATAAATAAAACTTAGTATTTTATTGTTTACCAAGAACTTCTAACATTTGTGTACTTACAATTGTAGAAAGGGCATTTTTTAATTTTTGGAAAATGATTTGCGTTTGGGTTTTTGTTGGAGAATGAATTGAAAAGTAAACTTTTATTTTAGGTTCAGTTCCAGAAGCTCTAATCGCAATTCAACCAAATTCAAATTTAATTTTTACAAGATTACATTTATACTCTGGTTTTGGATAATTAACAGAAAAATCTTGTTTACTTAAAACCAAGTATTCAGCAATCGTATTAATTCGTCTTTGGGTGAATATTTCCATTACTTTTTCAAAAACTTCACCACTTCGTGGATTATCTAAAGTAAATGAAATATCTTCTTCGTGATAATATCCATATTCTTGATATATTTCTTCTAATACATCTAAAGGCGTTTTGTTTTCTACTACTTTATAGTAATTAGCTAAATCAACAAAGAAAGTTGCTGCTTGCAATCCATCTTTATCATGGACAAAATCGCTAAGTAAATAACCAATTGCTTGTTCAAAACTAAAGAAAAAGTTGTATGTTTTTTTGTTTTGTTCTATTTCGTTGGCCATTCATTTAAAACCAGTTGGAGTTAAAAATGTTTTAACGTCAAATTTTTTACCAATTAAAGATGGTAGTTCTCCAGAAACAAATGTTGTGTATAAAGCTAATTTTGATGGCAATTCATCTCTTTTTTTCAATTGCTGTAATTTATAATAAACCATTAAACTAGCAACTTGGTTCCCATTTAAAATAACGTATTCTTTTTTATTTCAAATCGCAACCCCCATTCTATCAGCATCAGGATCATTCATAACAATAATGTCACAATTCTCTCTGCTTCCTGTGATTTTTGCTAACTGAAAACTTTCAGGAATTTCAGGATTAGCTGTAATAGTATGTGTAAAATTAGGATCTGGCACACATTGTTCAGCGATTGGACAACATCATAACCTAATTCAGTTAAAATTTGGGGAACTAATTTATATGATGTTCCGTGTTGTGATGAAAAAGCTACTTTTAGTTTTTTTTCTAAAGCTGAATTTAAAGCCAATGATTTAACATAATTAACATAATTATGCTCTATTTCATCAGGAACTGTTCTAATCAAATCTTTATTAGGTGATATTTTTAAGTTTAGAACATCTTTATCATTTATTTTTTTAACTTCAGCGTTAATTGCTGTTGTTTCTTTTGGTAAAAGCTGTTCTCCTTCTTGACCGTAAACTTTAAAGCCGTTATATTGTTTTGGGTTATGACTTGCTGTAATAATAATCCCACCTAATGCTCCGATTTCACGAACTGTAAACGACATAAGTGGAGTTGGTTTTAAATCATTATTAGGAGCTAGATAGACAACTAATCCTCGTTCTGAAAAAAGATTAGCTAATTCCATTGTAAATTCTTTACTGTAATGACGATTATCATGAAAGATAACAATACCTTTGCTTTGAAAAAAATTAGTTCAACCACTTTTTTTTAAATAATTAAAATAACCAAGACCTAACTTTCTAATTGTATAAATATTTAATAAACTAGAACCTAATCCAAGTTTAGCTCTAACGCCAGCTGTTCCAAACACAAAAGGAAAATCAAATGCTAAATGAATTTGATTTTCATCCATTGATTTCAATTCTTTCAGTTGATCTGGACTTTTTATATTATCCAGTCATAGTTGATAATTTTCGTTTTTCATTTTTAATGAGTTTTAAAGTATAAAATTTTAATTTAGTTTTAATTTTTAATAATATCTTAAATTTTAATATTAGAAAAACAATTAAAGAAAAAAGAATGATTAGGAAAGACTAAAAAAGAATAAAAGATATAAAAAGATTTTAGATTAAGATTTATTTTTAGTAAACCATTCTTTTATTGCTTCAACCTTGTCTAATTTTTCTCAAGGTAAAATATCTAAATCACTTCTTGCAAAATGACCAAAAACTGATAAATCTCTAAAATGAATATTAGCGGAATTAACAAAATTAATAATGTTAAAAATACTTAAATCAAAGATCTCCTTTACTGCTTTTGAAATATTAATATTATTATAAATATTATTAGGACTGACTTCAATAGAAATATCAGCAAGTTTTGGTAATCCCATGATGTAATGAAGTGAAACTAAGCATTGATTAATATTCAAAGCTGCAACGATATTTTTAGCAATATAACGAGCAAAGTATGCTCCGCTTCGATCTAGTTTTGAAGGATCTTTGCCAGAAAAAGCGCCGCCACCAACTGGTATTCCCCCACCATAACTATCAACTACTATTTTTCTTCCAGTAGCTCCTGTATCAGCAAAAAGTCCACCGATGTGAAAAGAACCAGATGAATTGACAAAAATATTTTTTTTATCTAATAATGAAGAATCGTAAACTATTTTATTTTTAACGCTATCATCTGTTAAAACGTTATTAACAATTTCCTTAACAACTTCATCTTGGAATTGTTGAATGTCAGTTCCTTCTTTATTTTGAATACTTAAAATAATTTTTTGAAGATGAAAATGAATTTGGTTATTTTTTTCAAAATAATAACCAATCACTTGTGATTTCATATCCAAGTAGCAAGTTTTATAAAGATATGAATCTTTTAAAGCTTGTTTTTTAGCAGCCGTACGTAAAAGAAGGTGTGCTAAATAGGCATGAGTTGGAAAATAGTCTACTCCAAATGATGTAGCATAACCAAAACTATATCCTTGATCACCTGCTCCTGTTACTTTGCTATCCAATGAAACGTGGTTATTTTCAGGTGATGTTATGGTATTAAAAATCTCTTGTGATTGAAAATTAAAATCAACAACAATTTTTTTTTCAGTAATAGATTGATAGTTAGAATCGCGTTGTGTTAATTCTTTAAAAAAAGCAAAAACTACTGCTTTTATATCTTTATTTATTTCTTTTAGTTTATCATCATGTATTTTAGTTGCGACATTAATTTCACCTAAAATAGTGATTTCATTAAAGCCACAAATAACTTCACAGGCAATTTTAGCATTTTTCCCATAATCAAGTCTTAAATGGTCAACTACTAAATCTGCGATTTGATCAGCTAACTTGTCAGGATGCCCATAACCAACCGATTCAGCGCTGTATACAACACTGTCTAGATTTAAATCTTTAATAACCTTTAACATAGTGTTTTTATTATAACTCTAAAAAATTTGACAATAAAGATTTATAAATTGAATTGAAATCTATACTCCGTCATCTTCATAAACTGATGAATGAGACATTTTTTTCTCTAAATATTCTACTTCTGGGATGATTTTTTCTTTTCTTGCTAAAACAGCAGCAGCTTTTTCAGGTCATTTTAAATATTTTGAAAGGAAGTAAGTTAAAGTAGAAGCGATAATTAAAAAGATAAAAAATCCAATTTGGAATACATAACCTTCGTTATGTGCTCAATCTGTAGACATGTTAACGATGTTGGCAATAACATATCAAGAAAGAAACACCACCATAACAATAATTGCTAAAACAAAATAAATAACTTCTCACGTTTTCATTTTTAAAAGTGGTTGCTCGCCGTTTTTTGGTTTAAATTTCGCTAATTTAATTGAAGCAGCAATTGTTAATGAATACTGAACAAAGGCAGTAATAGTATAAACTTGCAACATCGCTGACATGTTATCACCATATGATTTTGGTCCAAATATAGCTATTAATATATAGGCAAGAACTAAGATTGAAGTGAAAATGAAGTCAAGTCAGAAAGCGTTTTTAAATTGATCGTATTTGTTTGTTTTTGCTAAACCTAAAGGTAATAGTCCATCAACAGCTAAAGGAGCAATAAATCTTGTATTTACTCATCCATATTGTAAACGACCAGATAATTTATTAGCAACTTGTGAAACAATAAAGATTGAAGTAATTACGATTGCTAAAACTCCAGCACTACCGAATAATTTTTTAACTATTAAATTAATCATATTTACAGATGAGTCTGTGCTAGGAGCAAGAGCGCTCCCAAGCGCACCTAAAATAATGTAATAAAAAACTAAATAAAAAATTGTAGCAGCGCCTAAAATAATTAATAAACCTTTGGGAACATTTTTTTCTGGATTTTCAACATCATCAGATATAGCAGCGATCCCTTCAATTCCACCAAAGGCAAAAAAGAAAGCGGATGTTCCAATTACAATATCTGTAAGATTTCTATTCCCTTTCGGAACAAGATAACCATTATTAAAAATATTATGTATAAAATTACCATCTGTATTAAAATCAATAACAAAAATAGCAAGCGCTAAAATGATAGAAAATATCAGAACTCCTCATTTTAAAAATCATAAAATGATTAAAGTAATCTTAGTTGATGTTATCCCAAAATATAAAACAGAAGAAACTAAAATATATAAAATACCTGCAATTAAAAAAGTTCACTTTGTAAAAGAGTGTGGGATAAAATTACCAACTGTTTGTTGTGTAGCTCAAACGATTCCTGAAATAACACCAAGTGATACAGCGGGTGCTTGCGCATATTGAAATCATCCTGTTAAATTGGCTCAAAAAGGTCCGAAGGCTTTCTTAACATATAGGTAAGAACCACCATAACCTTTTATTTTATTTGATAGTTTAGCGAACGCTAACCCAACAGCAAAAGCGATGGCAGCACAGAAAAAGACCATAAACGGAAATCAATTTCCAACACTTCCATATGCTTGACTTAACGCTATTAGAAAAGCGTAACCAACCATCATATTAAAACCAAAAATTAACAGAACTTTTAAGGGTTGTTTTTTTGACATTAGTATATTGTTTAAAACTGAATATTAACCTTCCTTTTTTAAAATGATTAATGAATTAATCAAAATGGTAAAAAATATGGTTAATAAGAGTTTTTGCTTTGTATTCCTTTCTTTAAAATGAAAATTTAAAACCTAGATGTTTTTTAATTTTTAACTATTTTTTAATCTTTTATTATAACTATTTTTTTTTCAATTATTTTGAAAACAATAACAGTAATGATCTTAATAAAGAATTTTTGGATCAGCTTGTGATTTTCAGTTTAGTCAATCGCCAACAAAATATAAACCAAAACCAACAACTCCTGAAATGAAAAAAAGAAATAGTTGATAAATATGATCATGAAAATCATTAATTAAGTTATTAAAAACATAAAAAAGAAGAAGAAAGACCAAAAAGAAAGAAAGAAATAAGTATCAATACCGCTCTGTTTTTTTTAATTTGAGGACTTGATCTTTTTGTGATGAAAGTTTAAAAGCAGCTAATAAGGTAAAAATATATTGAATAAAAATAATCAGTGAATAAATATCAACCGTTGATATTAAAAGTGTTTTTAAATTAGGGTTAACAAAAATAAAAATTAAATAAACGATAACTAAACTAACTGTAATTCCAGAGTCAAGAAATAAAGCATTTTTAAATTGATGATTTTTATCTTTTTTAGCAAATCGGATCGGTAAAAAACCATCAGCAGCTAATGGTGCTATTGACCTTGTATTTATTCAACCAATTTGAATGCGACTAATAAATCTCATCGCAATTTGAGCAATGATCGTAAAAAAAGCAACAATCGAAGCAGCTAAGGTTAAACCACCATTTTGGTTAAACAATTGATAAAAAATTAAATTAATCGGATTGTTATAAACCCCTGTTCCGCTATCAACCAAACTATTAGGTCCAGATGCCCCTAAAGTTCCTAAAAATAAAATAAAAACAAGAAGATAAAAAATAACAATCGTAATGACAATTCCTAAAATTATTTTCGGCATTTTATGATGTTTTTTATCATCAATATCTTTTGTGATTGCTCCGATCCCTTCAATCCCGCCAAAAGCAAAGAAAAAAACAATTAAGGTGTTAACAGCTGTTCCAAAATCTAAATTTTTGGGCGTGTAACCGTTATAGAAAATGTTCGATATAAATTTATTGGGATAAATAAAAAAATAAACAAGAGTGAAAATGATTGCTAAGATGATAACCGCTCATTTTAAAATTCAAGTTATTTTTAAAGTTCAAGAAGTTGATGCTAATCCAAAATATAAAACAATAATTGTGATAAAGAAAATGACAAAAGCAAATATAAATAGATATACTTCAAATTTCTTAAAAAAATCATAATCAGGATTTGTTGTAAAACCATGTCAGCCAGCAAAAGTTCAAACAATCGAAGCGATGATAGCAGAAGCAGATAATGGTGCTTGAATGTATTGAAATCATCCTGCAAGATAACCTGGAAATCTTCCAAATGCTTTCTTAACATATAAATAAGAACCACCATATCCAACAATTTTGACTGATAAACGAGCAAAAGCTAAACCAACAGTGAAAGCGATTATAGACGTAAGCGCTAACATTAAAATAAAATAATTTCCAACATTTGAAAAACTATAACCTAAACTAAAGAAAAATCCATAACCAAAAATATAATTTAGTCCAAACATGAACATCATTGCAGGAGAATATTTTTTAATCGGTTTAGGGTTTGTTGATGAACTATTGGCAGTTTTATTTTTCGAAATTGGCATTAAATTTAAATAATAATGTAATTTAATAGAAAATCATTATACACTTAAATAAGATTAATAATTTTGATTTAATTAATATTTTTATTTTTAAATAAAAAAAACCCCAAAATTGGGGTTTCAAATAAATTTTATATGTTAATTTGTTTAAATTAATTGCTTCATTGGAAAGCTTTGGTATCATCTTTTAAATTGTCGGTTGATTTGTGGTATCCGAAAATCATAGGTTAACTTATATTTAGTGTCTGTATTATGTATAACATATTTGTTAAACTTACCTTGAACTACATTTATACTTCCAGCAAATTGAAATGTGTAAATTGTTTCGAATAAATTTTGTAGATGTTTTTTCTTGTGTAACTATAAAATCATTAGATTGCACTTCAAAGTTTTTTGATGGATCGAATCCTGAAATTTTATTTGATGAATTCTCAATTCAAGAATATACATCGCTAGTTATGTCAGCTAAAATATCTTTAACTTGAAATTTAGGATTGTCTATAGGTGTGATTGGTGTTCGTGGTTTAGGTGTAACCGGAACTGGCGTATTCCCGCCGCTTTGTTTATGTTGATGACCTGAATTATTACATCCAGCAAATAATAATGGCAGGATTAATAATGGTAAGAATTTAATTTGTTTTTTCATCGGTTGTGTTTGTTTTTACATCGGTTGTGTATGGTATATTTTTAAATGTTTTTTTGTTTTTAAAAGTTTGTGGTTTTTATGAATTATCCAAATCATTAAAAAATATTGTTAATTTTTTGCAGAAAAAAATTAGCAATTAAAAATATTTTACACTATTTATATAAATTATTTATTTTTTTACTTTATTTTTAAAAAATTAAAATAGGTCATATTTTTAACTTTTTTTAATTTATAAACGAAATAATAAAATTATAAAAAAATAAGAAAATGATATAAAAAATAAAGTTAACCTATTGAATAAATTAATCTCTTAATTAAAAAAAACTGTTATCAGATCCAAAGTATATAAAAACTAGCAACATTTAATCGCAAGTAATATATTAATTCTAGATGTTGTTTAGTTTTTAAAATAAAGTTCAACGATATTCCAAAATATTTTACAGTTTTTTTAAAATTTGTAAAAAATTGATTGAATTTTTTTTGCTTTTTAAGTAAAAAAATTAAAAATGACTACCTAAAAAGATGATATAAAAATTAATATTTAATTTAAATTTCTTAAAATTTTATTTTTAAAAAAAGAAAATACTAACTATGTTATTTTAAATATTTACTGAACCTAAAGATGCTATTTGTAATCATACAAATAGATCATATGAATTACCTCAATTTGTAGCACATTTTGTCATTCATTGAAAATAAATATTATGATTATCTCTTCAAATATATAAATCAAAATCAAAATAATTTCATTCTGATTTTGAAATAACAACCGTTGTCCAAAGCATTTTTGAACTTGGAATTCTTTCTAAAGGGATTGGTTTTTTATCATACTTAGCTACATCTGAAGTTTCTGAATTATTTACTCTTATTTCAGAAAATGATGAATCAAATGAAAGAACTTTGAATTTTTTAACTACTTGATCTCAAGTTCCATATTTATCTCAATTTTCAAATAAAATATGATCATCTGATTTATCACTAAACTTACTATAGTATCCATCGTATTTAAAGTTATATCCAATATTGTAACTATTTTCAAGGTTAGCTTGATATAAATTAAATTGTTGAAGAGTTATATTAAGCGATTGATAACGGTAAGCATCATATCCTGGTGGTGTTGTAATTCCATCTTCTTTATAATACCATTGATAGAAAATGTCCTTTGCATCATGTCACATGTAGAAATAAACTTTGTTATAACCACCCATTTTTTGGTTTTCTAAATCCAAAGAAAAAAATGGTTTTAAACCATGAATCGGTTTATAGGCTGGAATATCACTTACTTTATAAAATTTGTTTAAATTATTTGATTGAGAATCCCCTTCATTAGGTTTTGAACCTGATTTAATTGATATGATTGACTTATCACCGAAATTAAAATATTGATATTTCTTTGTAAATTTATCTCAGTTGGATGCATACTTGTTCCATCCATTATATGAATAAACTTGGGAATGATCTTTAATTCCTGTTGTTGGAAAATCTTTCAGATCATAAACATGATCTCATTTGTAATCAGAAAGATATTCAACGACCTTTGAATCGTTGTTGTCAGAATCTTTTTTATTGACAAAACCAGCAGATGATAATGAGCTGATAGCAGTTAATGCTAATAAAGTATGTTTTAACATATTAATAGACATCTCCTTCAAATAATAATATATATCTTATTATTACAAATTAAGCAAATGTTTTCAAGATGTTTTTAATTAAATTCTTTGTTCTTGCTGATAATAAAAAGCACCCTAAAAATTAGGGTGCTTTTATTTTTGGTAAAGATAAATATCTTAAATCTTAACTTCGTTATTTATTCTTTTTTGTGTTTAAAAAAACTAATAAATTTCTTCTTAATCTGATTAAATTTGGCTTTAATTTTGTTTTCTTGTTTTGATTGTTCAATATCAATAACTAAATCTGCTTTTTGAATATTTTGCGGTTTTATATCGTTTGGTTTTGGATTTTCAATTGTATTAATAACCGCTTTTTTAATATTTTTTAAATGATTTTCTTTTGTATCGTCTGAAATTCTATCAATGATGTCTTCAAGATTATAGTTTCTATCTCTTGTTTTTTTTCAATGTTCATAAGAAATGTCAGCTTCTTCAAGATCAGGGTCATGAACTTTGTGAGCTTGTTTTCTTCAATTTAATCAATCTCCAATTGGATACAATGATAAACCAACAATTCCAGCAATTACAAATAAAATAATTTGATAAATATTTTGCATTGTATGTTGAACAATAGCATTTGTAACGTTATTAACTAAATAATAACCTAAAAGGAAGAAAAGAAAGATGCCACCAAAGAAATACATATATCTTTCTCATTTTTTGACCGTCAAAAAACCAACTTTTGGTGAAGCTAATTTCCATGCTGCAAACATCGTTAGTCCATACTGGACAAATACGACCAATGAATATAAATCAAGCGAACCAGATAATACATCCATCCCAGCCCCTGATTTGAAAAATGGCACTGAAAGAAAAATTGAAAAGTAAATTAAAACTAAAACGATACTGATAATTGAATCAAGGAATAAAGCGTTTTTAAATTGATGATATCTATTTCTTTTTGCAAATCTAATTGGTAAAAAACCATCGGCAGCTAAAGGAGCGATTAATCTTGTGTTTACTCATCCGTTTTGAATTCTACTTGTCAATTTATTAGCAATTTGTCCAACAACAGCAAGAAGACCTAAAAGCATTGCTACAACCCCTCAATTTAGTTTTGTTTGAAAAAGGTTTTTAAAAATCATATTAATTGGATTAACATCAGAACCAGAAGCTAAACCATTTTGTGCCCCTAATGCTCCAAGAAATAATAAAAATGCAAAAACATAGAAAATAGTTGTAAAAATGATAATACCTAATAAAATTTTAGGCATATTTTTATGTGGGTTTTCAACATCATTAGCAACCGCTGCAATACCCTCAAAACCACCATAGGCAAAAAAGAAGGTGATTAATGAATCAACAGCTTGCCCCATATTTAAATTTTTCGGCGTATAACCATTATTGAAAATATTCGAGAAGAAACCTCCATCACCTGAATTTGATCAAAACATTCTTGAAAAGCAAAGAACAAGTGAAAAAATAATTACGCCCCATTTTAAGGCTCATAAGAATCATAAAGAATAAGTTGTTGGCGCCAATCCAAAATAAAGAATAACAATAATGATAATAACAGATAGAATAGCAAAAGCAATAATTCAAAACTGATAGTTGTCATAAAAATTACCACTCGTACTAAAACCTGTCCAACTTTTAAAAGCTCAAGCAATCGCTGAAACGGTTGTTACGCAAACAAAAGGTCCTTGAATATATTGATATCATCCAGCAATATATCCCGTGAAGTTACCAAATGCCCTTCTAACATAAATATATGAACCACCAAATCCACCAAATTTTAAAGTTAATCTTGAAAATGAAAGACCAACCATAAAAGAAATTAATGATCCTGCTACTAATATTAAAATGAAGTAGTTTCCAACAGCTGCGAAACTGCTTGGTAAAGCGAATAGGAAAGAGAATCCAACCAAAAAGTTGAATCCAAAGATGAACATCGCTCTTTTAGTATATTTTTGAATTTGTCCTGACATATAAATGCATTGTTTTTTAATAGGCAACCCTATTTACTTTTATTGAATATTTATTTAATAATATCTTATTTTGATAATAATTAAAACATTATATAAAAAATAAAAAATAGTTTTTGTTTTTTTAATTATTAGTATAAGCGATTTTTCCCCTAACAATTGTTTTTAAAATATCCAAATTATCTTTATCTAAAACGATTAAATCAGCTCATTTTCCTGTTTCAATCGAACCAGTTTTATCAAACATTTGGATAATTTTAGCAGGATTGTATGAAATCATTTCGATCATATCTTGAATAGAACATTTAAAACCTTTTAAACCTGTTTTAAAACAATGAATCATCGAAGCAGCAGAACCTGCTAGAACTTCAGGATTTGAAGCAAGATACATCGCGCCATTTTTTTTATATGTTTTTAAATTGCCTAATGTGTAATCGCCATCAGGGGAACCATTACCTTTTGTCGCATCTGTTATAACACAGATTTTTTCTTTCCCTTTGATTTTATAAGTTAACTCTAAAACTAATGGATTAACATGAAAACCATCAGTAATTATTTCTGTAATTATGTTATCACTGCTTAAACACCCATTCACAACCCCAGGATGGCGGTGATGAAACGGAGACATACCATTAAAAAGATGTGTGGCTAAGGTTAAATTACCAGTTTTTGCTAATTCTAAAACATGTTGTGCCGTATCATTTGAATGTGCTACTGTAGCGATGATGTTGTTAGATTTTAAAAACTCTAGATCTTTAGGTGAAAGGTATTCAGTTGCAACCCCTAAAATTTTAATCAGGTTATTTGAAATTTTTTGATATTCAAGAATTTCAGATTCAGAAAAAGGTCTGATTAGTTTTTCCTCATGTGCTCCTTTGGTAATCGGATTGATATAAGGACCTTCTAAATAAATACCATTAAAAAAAGTTTGTCCATCATTTATATCTTGGTTGTTGAAAAAATTTAATGATTTCTTAAGAATGCTTTTAATTTTAGCATCATCGCTTGTAACAATTGTTACCAAACAAGATGTTACACCATCTTTTGGTAAATTTTTCATCATAACTGGTAAAGCTTTAAGATCGTTGTCGGTTAAATCATATCCAAAACTTCCGTTTGTATGAACTTCAATAAAGCCGGGTATTAATAAATTTCCTTCTAAATCAATAACATTATTTTGATGTGAAGCAGATTTATATTTACCTTCATGAATTTCAGCAATTTTATTATCAAGGATCTTTATCCAGCCATTTTCAATAATTTTGTGAAATGTATAAATTTTACAATTATGTAAGATCATATCCTAAATTTTTTGTTAATTTCAAAAAAAATTAATTATTTATATTTAGTTATAACAAATATTTTAAGATGACTTTATCTAAAAAAGTGTTTTTGTAAAAAAAAACCATTTTTATTAAATCCTAAAAAAGTATTTAGTTCTAATAAAAATGGTGACTAGGAAAGGAATCGAACCTCTGCACATAGAGCTTCAGTCTACTGCTCTACCACTGAGCTACCAAGTCTGGCGGTCTAAACGGGACTTGCACCCGTAGTCTCCTCTGTGACAGAGAGGTGTGTTAACTATTACACTATTAAACCTGGTCACAGAGGAAAGGAATCGAACCTTTCTACCTTTGGATTATGAGCCCAATGAGCAACCAATGCTCCTCTCTGCTATATAAAGTATACACAAAAAAATTAAGATATATACATCGAAAAAATGGCGGAGAGGGTGGGATTCGAACCCACGCAAACATTTCTGCTCCTCTCGGTTTTCAAGACCGGCCCCTTATAACCACTTGGGTACCTCTCCTTTGGTGGATCCTACAGGAATCGAACCTATGTCAATTGGTTATGAGCCAAGCGCTTTAACCACTAAGCTAAGGATCCTAATAAAAATGGTGGCGGGAGAGAGATTTGCACTCTCAACCTCTTGGGTATGATTCAAGCGCTCTAAACTCTTGGAGCTACCCCGCCTGGTGGAACTAATCGGAGTCGAACCGATGTCTTTTGAATGCAAATCAAGTGCTCTCCCACTTAAGCTATAGCCCCAGAATGGTCAGAAAGACTGGACTCGCACCAGCAACCCCTTGGTCCCAAACCAAGTACTCTACATTGAGCTACTTCCTGAAAATAAATAAAATTAAAAGAAAATGGCGCACCTAAAAGGACTCGAACCCTTATCTTCTGATCCGTAGTCAAATGTTCTATCCAATTAAACTATAGGCACACTGGAGGCACTGGTCAGAATCGAACTGACAATAAAAGTTTTGCAGACTCCTGCCTTAACCATTTGGCTACAGTACCAGATAACATTTAATCTAACCGATTAATATTATAAATTAAAAAAAATAAATAAGATATATTAATTATTAAAAGTCTTAAAAAAATTTAAGATTTTAACAGAAGATTGTAATAGTTAGCTATCTCATTGTTTAAATTATAATCTAAAACTTCGGCATTTAAATTAAACATTTGAGGTTTTCAAACATTATTAATTCAACCATTAATATTAGGTTGTGGATTATTGAATGAAGAGTCAAGTCAAAACAGTGATCTAAAGTAGGCAGGTTCAGTTTGTTGGTACTGTTTTCTGAAATGTTCAAAAATTTGGTTATTGGGAATTGAAAAGCTGTAATTATCGGTACTATCAACCCCTGAATTATAAGAAAGAAGATAAGAAATTAAATTTTCAGCTAATGCTTTTTTTTGTTGTGACAAGTTTTTATTGATAACAAAACCATCAGCATTAACCGTTTGTGATTTATCATCATTAATTGGAACGTTGTTAGATGAGTTAAGAAAAGTGGGTAAATAAGCATTTTGTGATTGATATTTATCAGTAATATCTCTTACCTTTATGCTTTCTGCAAACGATGAATTATAAGTTAAAGCATAATCAAATTTTTCATTATTTAAATAAGTATCGATATCATCAGAATGAATCGAAACAGTTCCTTGACTAAAGGGTCCTTTTATAACATCATAAACATCTTTCACACAACTAGGAGATGAAAAATTAATAAATGATAGATCTTTGATGTTGCTAAAGCAGTCATTGTAATAGGACTTATATTGATCTTTTTTTAAATAAATAATCACTTTACCTAAAGTAAAAACTATTCTAGGATCATCTTGTATAATAACATTTTTACCATTTTCAATAGCGTTTCATAATTGAAGTCATGGATTTAAATTATTATGCTCGCTTTTTTTTGATATGATTTGGGTGTTTTGAATAAAGGCAGGGAAAAAATAACCTTGATTATCGTTTATATTCTTTGAAGTTAAATGATCGCCTGAATTGTCGATTGGAATTCTATTGTAAACATCGTTAACCATTTCAAACATTGTTGTGCTATCATTTGAAGGGTTATTTTTATTTATCAATTGTTCAATGTATTGTGAGTTAAGGGGTTGAATTAAATCGCTTGCTTTTAAATAAGAAACAAAATAATCAGATGGCATCATGACATCAAAAGATGCGGTGTTAAGTTTATTTGAAAGTTCCTCGTTTGAAGAATAAGTAATCAATTGAACATTCCATCCTGTTTTATCTTCTCATTTTCTAATCGAACTATCAGTAAAATATTCAGATCAAACTGCTAATGATATGACTTTCTGATTTGAAACAAAATAATAAATTAATAAACCAACCCCACCCAATGATAAAGATGATAATCCAAAAACAGATAAAACTTTCCGTGAAAGTAGTTTATTTTTGATCAAAAATGTTTTTGGTCTTTTAGGTTTTTTTTCAACAACTTGATTATCGCTTTTTAAAATCGGTTTTGAAGTTATTTTAAATCATTTCAAAAAGTAGTTTTTAACTTTTAAAAATTTACTATTATCAGCGGTTAAGTTGTTGAGTGCTAATTTAGTTTTTCTTGATTTGATTTTTGTTAAAGATTGGAAAACGATAAAAAGAACTACTAAAAATAAAATTAATAAAACTCCGAAAGCGTTAACAAATGGTTGGAAATGACGCATTGTATAAATATAAACAGAATAATTTTGTAAAGAGCCTGATGTGAAATAAGAAATAATAAAATCATCGATGCTCATCGCAAAAGCAATCGCTGCCCCTGCGTATATACCATTTTTAATTAACGGAATGATAACTTTTTTGATGGTATAAAACGGCGTTGCGCCTAGGTCAAGACTTGCATCTAAGTAATGCTTATTAACTGATTTTAATTTCGCTAAAACTGTAATCGTTACATACGGAACTGAAAAACTAATATGAGCAGCTAATAATGTTAAAAAACCAAACGAAAAAGCTAACGAAATAAAGAGAATCATTAACGATGCTCCGATAATAATATCAGCATTAATTAAGGGAATATTATTAAAGAATTGAATAACTGCTTGTGATTTTTTTGACAGTCTTTGAAAACTAATCGCAGCTAAAGTACCTATAACAGTTGAAATAAAAGTCGAAAGTAAGGAAATAAGAATTGAAACTAAGATAGCTTTTAAAAATAAAGATTGTTTAAATAAATCACCATAGTATTTAAAACCAAAACTAAAACCACTAAAACTTCAAGTTTGCCCTGAGTTGTTAAATGAAAAAATAAAAACAACTAATAAAGGCAAATAAAGAAACAAAATCATTATTAAAAGAAATGCAGTTGAAAATCAAGAAGATTTTTTCAATTTTTTTAATTTTTTCATAATATTACTTTAACGGCTTTTTTCGATGTCAAACTTTAGTTTGCAGGAACTTAGAAATTAATTTAAAAATATACAATGAAAAGTAAATAACAACTAAAACAATCAAAGATATAGCAGCAGCAAAACTAAAATTATTGCTTCTAAAAAAGAAGTTTTCAATGACATTTGAAATTAAAACATGCTTTCCGCCCCCTAAAAAATGCGGAATTACCAACGAAGTTGCTGTTGATATAAAAACTAAAATAAAACCAGCAAAAATACCATTAATCGAAAGCGGAATGATTATTTTTCGAATTGTTGCTCAATTACTTGCGCCAAGATCTGAACTAGCATTAATATAATCTTTATCAATTGAATTTAAAGAATTGTAAACATTAATGATTAGAAAAGGAACAAAAGCATTAACTGCTCCAATAACGATCCCACCCCAAGTTCCGACTAAGTCAAAATTAGCATTTGAGATTAAATGAAAAAAAGATGTTAGACCATATGTTCTTATTAACAAATTGATTCAAATTGGAAAAATAAATAAGGCCCATAAAAATTGTTTTCTTAATTGATGTTTAACTTTATAGGCTAAAATATAAGCTACTGGATAACCGATGATAAGACAAATAATTGATGTAATAAATGCAACTAAAATTGTATATAAAAGAACTAAACCAAGGTCTTGATTGTTAAAAAAATTAATAAACTGTTGAAAACTAATTTTTAAAAAACCTTGATGACTGTATGAAATAATCGCATAAATAATCGTGATTAAAAACGGTAACAAAATTAATAAACCCAAAACTATCATATATGGAGTTATTAATAAAACTAAACTGTTAATGTTTTTCAAACTGCGCGTAAGAAGTAAAAATAATTTTTTCATGTTATTCTCCTTCTTTTCACATGACATGAATAGCATCTTCATCTCATTGAATTGCTACTCTTTTACCAATAATAAAATTGATTGTTGTGTCAACTAAATAAATCCGATCACTACCATCTGCTTTAAAGACAACCTCTCAATGAACCCCTTGAAAACTTTTTGAAATAATCACACCATTGAAAAAGCCTTTATTTTCAAAACAAATTTTAATATCTTCAGGTCTTAAAACAATATCAACTGGTTCATTTTCACCAAAATCAATATCTAAACAATAAAATTCTTTATCATCTCATTTAACAAAATTGTTTTTAACAAAAATACCATCTTTAATAATGTTTGATTTACCAATGAAGGTAGCAGTTCAAAGATCATCTGGTTCATTATAAATTTCGATAGGATCTCCGATTTGTTTAATCTGGCCTTGGTTAATTAAAATAATTCGATCGCTTATTAATAAAGCTTCGTTTTGATCATGAGTTACTAAAATAAATGTAATCCCAACCTCTTTTTGAATTCTTTTTAACTCCACTTGCATAACTTTACGATGCAATGGATCAAGGGCTGATAAGGCTTCATCTAATAAAAGAATTTTTGGTTTATTAATTAAGGCACGCGCAATTGCAACTCTTTGCTGTTGTCCACCTGATAAGGTATCAACAGAAGCATGTTTAAAATCAACTAATTTAACTAATTTAAGAAGTTTGTCAACTTCTTTATCAATTACTTCTTTTGATCATTTTTTTATTCTAGGTCCATATGCTATGTTTTCATAAACATCCATATGTGGAAATAAAGCGAAATTTTGAAAAATAATGTTAAAGCTCCGCTTATACGGCGGTTCTTTATTAATTAATTTATTTTCAAAAAAAATTTCCCCAGAGTTCATTGGTTCTAGCCCTGCAAGAATTTTTAAAATAGTAGATTTCCCAGATCCAGATGGACCAAGAATGGATACAAATTCACCACTTTTTATATTAAAATTAAGCCCTTTTAAAATAATCTTATTATCATATTCTTTAGAAAGATTTCGAACTTCTAAATATGATGAAAGAACAGAACTTTTCTTTTTTAAAGCTTGAATTATTGGCTTTTTCTTTTTTTTTACTTCTGAAATAACACTTGTCACCTATCACTCCCCCTTCATTACATTATTTAAAAGGAAAAATACTATTTTGTAATTTATAGAATACAATTATACAAATAATTTATTTTTTGTTAATAAAAAATAAAGTGTAAAAAATCTTTTAAATCGACTCGTCAATCATTTTTGCTATATGATGGTCATTCGTTTTTTTAAAAATTGTTTTCACGTAAGGCAAAACAACTGGATTGTAATTAGCAGTTGTAAAACTATTTTTAAAAATTTGAAACATCGAAACATCATTTCCGTTGTCGCCTGCCACTAAAACTTCATCATTTTTTAAGTTTAAATACTTACAAAGTTTAAGAACAGCATTGCCTTTGTTAACATTTGTTGTTGTTATTTCAAAAACAAGATTATTGCTCATTATAAAGAGTTCTAAATTAATATTATTTTCATTTAATCAAGATTTAAAACTTTTGATTTGTTCTTCATTGTTAAAAATAACCAATAATTTAAAAAAAGGAATAGAAAGTTTTTCTAAGTCTGCTTTATTAATCATTTTAGGCGACATATGATATGGAGAAAAACAATGATAATTAATATGTAAATTTATTTCTTCGTCATATTTTGAAACTTTGTTGTGATACATTATTTGATTATGACCATCGAAAAAGAAAAGAAAAATAGTTGGAAAAGATGATAAATATTCTCAAATTTTTAAATATTCTTCTTTATTAAAAGGTGCTGAAAAAATAAACTTCTCTTTCTTAAAATCATATATTTGCGCACCATTATTTGATATTAAAAAACCAGCATTTTTATCTAAAGAAAGTTCTTTTACAAAATTAACTGAATTTTCAAAAGCTCTTCCGGTTGCTATCGTTATTATCTTATTTTCTTTCTGTCATTTAGTACAAGTTTTAATGTTTTCAGTAGAAAGCAATGAATTAGAATTCAACAAAGTTCCATCTAAATCAAAAACGCATAATTTAATGTTTTTTTTCATTTTTAAGTATTTAAAATATGATTGTTAATAACATCAGCAACAGCTGATTGACCTGCAGATTTAGTTGAAACAACATCCGCAATTTCTTTAATTTTTTTAACTGCGTTTCTTGGACAAGCCTTAAAACCAGAATAAATTAAAAGATCATAATCATTTTCGCTATCACCGATGGCTGCAACTTGTGTTAAAGGTAAAATATTTTTAGTTTGACATAGAAACTCAACGGCAGTTTTCTTTGAAACGCCTTTTGGTGTCACTTCAATAATTCTTTTTTGAAAAACAAATTGATAATCTAAATTAAGCGATTCAGTCAAGTTTTTAATTATTTGAATTGATTTTTTAGAAAATCCACAAAATAAGTTTTTAGAAAAAATAGACAGCTTAAAACACTTCGTATCATCATTAAACTCTGTTATATTAAATTTAATCAAATCATGAAAATAATATTTCTTAATTCTTTTCTTCAAAAAACTGCATGATATATTAGACAATGATTTATTTTTAATGCCAATAACAAATAAAAATTTATTTTGGTATAAAACTTGAATAAACTTTTTTAAAATGTTGATTTTTTTGAAAGGTTTTTCAAGCAAATAAACATTGTTTTTACAATCATAAACTAAAGCTCCGTTATAAGCAACTCAATAGTTATTAAATTTGGGTTGAAATAGATTTAAACTATTTGCAAAAAAAACAGTGGAAGCTTCGTTTCTACCAGTGGTTATAAGAATGCTTGTCCCACTTTTCATTAAATTATTACAAGCGTACTTGTTTTTAATACTAATCTTTAATTTACGATTTAGTAATGTTCCATCTAAATCAATGCAAAAGAATTTATAGACCATTTTATTAAGATTTTATAATTAAAAACTATTGATAATTTTTAATGTATGCTTCTAACATTTCCTTAGTCTTAAAACCTTCTGTTCTAAAAATTTCTTTTTTGTTTTTAAAAAATATAAGAGCAGGGATAGAAGATACTTTTCAAATTTGATTAGCAAAAGCACGATCACTGTCAACATTAAATTTATAAATTTTTGTTGATTGTGTTTTATTTAATTCATCAACAACTTGCGATAACATACGACATGGCCCGCATCATTCTGCAAAAAAATCAACAATAAATAGTTCATCTGTTGATTGAAGTATTTTTTCAAATTCTTTTTTTGTTATTATTATTGTATTCCCCATTTTATTTCTTATTACTTAATATTATTTATATTCTTTTTATATTTAATTAGCCTTAAAAATTAAATTATAGTTTATTCCGTTATTCCATTTTTAAAAAATAATAAAACTTTTAAATTTTTTTAAAAATGGTGCAGATGATGGGACTCTAACCCATACGGAATAATTCCATTAGATCCTAAGTCTAACGCGTCTATACAATTTCGCCACATCCGCAATTATTAGTGTAAATTTTTCTTTTTTAAAAAAATATCACCTTTAAAATTATATAAACTTTATCTATAAAATGTTAAATTTTTGAGTAAAAAATATCAAATTAAAATTAATTTGTAATTAAATTTTGACTTTCTTCAATCATTATTTTTACCCCAGAAGAAGTACCAATTCTTGAAACACCTTTACTTATATATGCTTTTGCAAGTGGATAGTCTCTAATTCCACCAGATGCTTTAATTTTAGTGAATGATCCAGCTATTGCTTTTTTCATTACTTCAACCGCTTCAAAAGTTGCACCGTGTTTGCTAAAACCTGTTGAAGTTTTTACAAAGTCATAATGTAACTTTGCTGCTAATTTAGATACTTCAAAAATTTCATCATCGGTTAAAAGACATGTTTCAAGAATTAATTTTATTACTTTACCTTGTGAAAATTTTCTTAGTTCATATAATTCTTGTTCAACTAGTTCATAGTGGTTTGATTTTATTCATGAAATGTTAACAACAACATCTATTTCATCAGCACCATCTTTTATAACTTCCTTTGTTTCAAAAATTTTTGAAGAAGTTGAAGAATTACCTAATGGAAAAGCGACAACAGCAGCAATTTTGATATTTGTTCCTTGTAAAAATTTTTTAGCATATTTAACAAAACATCCAGGAACACAAACAGCATAAAATTGATAAACTCTTGCCTGCTCACATAAAGTGGCAACTTCATGCAATGTTAAGTCTGCTTTTAGCGCTGTATGATCAATATATTGGTTAATTTTTATTTTTTTATCCATAATTTTTTATTGTAATTTTTTACATATTTCTATTTATTAAATTCTTGATTTTTATAAGTTTCTAATAAGTTAGAAATTAAAGAAACAACCGTTAAAGGCCCAACTCCTCCAGGCACAGGTGTTATCATTCTTACCTTTTTGGAAACAAAATTAAAATCAACATCTCCATAAACTTTATCATTTATTATTGATGTTCCGATGTCAATAACGATGGCATCATTGTTAACCATATACTCTTGAATCAAATTTATTTTACCAACACAACTTATAACAATATCAGCTTTTTTAGTAAAAACTGAAATATCAGAAGTAAATTTATTACATGTTGTTACGGTTGCACGAGAATTTAATAACATGTTAGTTAATGCTCTTCCAGTTATTAGTCCATCACCAACAATTGTGATATTCTTGCTTTTTGGATCAATTCCATATTCATTAAATAAAAGAAATATAGCAGACACGATTGCAGGTTGAAAAACTGGCTCAAACTTTTCAGAATTTAACAATCCATAATTATATGGATTTAATCCATCAATATCTTTTTTCTTAGAAATTGATGATAAAATTCTTTTTAATGAATAAGTTTTTGGAATTGGAAGTTGAATAATTAATCCATGAATTGAATCATTTTGATTAATTTCTTTGATTTTTTCAACTATCACATTTTCAAACGTTGTCTCAGGAAACTGATAAGTTAATACATTAATCCCGATGTTTTTACATGTTTTGATTTTTATTTTAATAAACTTATGACTAGCAATATCTTCGCCAATTCAAATAATAGCAAGGGTTGGTCTTTGATAACCTGAATGAACCCACTTTGAAATTAAATTTTGATAGTTATGAAGTTTTTGTTTTGCTAATTTTTCGCCATTAAGTAAGATCATGTAATAAAATTAATCCCTAATATTCTAAATAATTATATTTCTTTTATTTCCTTTTACTTTATAAATAAATTAGAAAGTCCTTAAATTTTCTTATTTAAAGATTGTTATTTTGATAAAATAGTAAGTAAAGAATAAAATAAAAAATAAAAAATAAAAAATAAAAAATGTCAAAAATAATTGATATAAAAGGTCGACAGGTTTTAGATTCTAGAGGAACTCCGACCGTTGAAGTTGAAATATTAACAGAAATGATGATCAGTGCTACTGCAATAGTTCCATCTGGGGCATCAACTGGAGAAAAAGAAGCTTATGAATTAAGAGATAATGATCCAAAATACTTTAATGGAAAAAGTGTTTTAAAGGCTGTAGAAAATGTTAATACAATCATTAAAAAGGCTATTCTTGAAAATGAAATATATTCTGAAAATCAAGAAGAACTTGATAATTTATTAATAAAATTGGACGGAACAAAAAATAAAAGCAAATTAGGAGCGAATGCAATTTTAGCGGTTTCTATGGCTGCAGCTAAAGTTTCAGCGATGGAACAAAGTACTCCTTTATATAAATATCTAGGTGGGGTTGGAAGCAATGTATTACCAATTCCATTTTTAAACGTTATCAATGGTGGTGCTCATGCTGATAATATTATAGATTTTCAAGAATTTATGATTGTTCCAACTGGGGCTAAATGCTTTTCTCATGCTATGGAAATGGCATACAATGTTTACAATAATATTAAGAAAATTTTAAAAAACAAAGGATTATCTACTAATGTTGGAGATGAAGGGGGTTTTGCTCCAAATCTAGAAAGTATTGAACATGTCTTAGATATTTTGGTTGAAGCTATCAAAATGAGTGGCTATAACCCAAAACAATTCGGAAAAAATGCAGTTGCAATAGCTTTGGATGTTGCTGCTAGTGAATTGAATATAAAATCAGGTCCTGATACAGGTAAATACTTAATGAAAAAGCTTTCTAAAAAACACAACAAAAACATCATCAAAACAAGCGATGAAATGATCGCTTTTTATGAAACTCTGATCAATAAATACCCTGTTGTTTCAATTGAAGATGGCCTTGGAGAACATGATTGGGCTGGATTTGAAAAATTAAACAAAGCGATAGGTAATAAAGTTCAAATTGTTGGTGATGATTTGTTTGTAACAAACCCTAAATTAATTGTTAAAGGAATTGAAAATAAAGCGGCTAATTCTGTTTTAATAAAAATTAATCAAATTGGAACAATAACAGAAACTATCCAAGCAATTAACTTAGCTAAAAAATACAATATGTCTGCAATGATTAGTCATAGATCTGGAGAAACAGAAGACACATTTATCGCAGATTTAGCAGTTGCATTTAATACTGGTCAAATAAAAACTGGTGCTATGAGCAGAAGTGAAAGAATTGCTAAATTTAATCGCCTTCTAAGAATCGAAGAATCTTTAGATAAATCAGCTCATTACTTAGGTTTGTGTGGTTGTGCTTTTTACAATTTAAAAGATAAAGACTTAAAATAAATAAATTATTTTAATTTAAAGTTATAAAATAAATTAACATCTTTTTTAACATTATGTTTATCATAATCTTTTAAGAATGTTAGTTTAATTAACGTTTTAATTTCTTTGTCATTAACAGATTTATACTTAAAATTAAGCTCAAAATTGTAACCTCATTTTTTTAATTTATTTTCAAAAAAATTATTAACTAATTGTTTGTAACTATCTTTGTTTATTAACAACTCGTTATTTTGATCAATTATTAAGTTTTTTACTAAGGTAGAACTTAACGATTGATCTTTATATCAATACTTGGGATCAAAAAATTTTTTTTCCTCAGCAGAAAAAGCGACATCATTATTATTATTATCAGAGGATGAATTGTTTCAAAAATAAAGCTTAAATAATAAACCCCCCACAAACACTCCAATAAAAATAATAAACAATAAAATTTTTATTATTATATTCTTTCTAAAATTTTTAAAGTCCATTGATTATCAAGTAGAATGATTTATTGTTGTAAGTGAATTCTGGTCATTTTTACTATCATACATTTTTAAAGTGTTTAAATCGTATATTACTTTAAAGTTGATGATTTTATTTACCTCAAGATTTATAATCAATTGGGCGGGGGCATCATCGTTATAAATATTAAGCGGAAGTCCATGATATGCTTTATCGTTGCTTGGAGCGGTTTTATAAAATTGATTCTGCGATGGATCATAATAAAAGTAGTCATTAATTGAAAAAAGATGCTTATAACATCCATCTTTTGAATCTTGAGTAATTTTTATAACTGGTAGATTTTTTGGATCTGAAAAATAATGGTGAATAGAACCTTCAGTGATTGAAACAGATTTAATCTCTATTCCGACATATTTTTTTGATTTAATTGTTAAAAAGTTATTATTTAAAGTAACAGTATGGTCGTTTGCTAGTTTGGTAATAAACTCTAAATTGATATCTTTTGACTCTTGTTCTTTTGACTCATTGTAATTAATTTGCAAGGTGCTATTAAGCTGTAGATTGCCTCCAGTTGAATTATTTATAAAAACATCGCCATAATTATTTGATTTTTCTAAAACCAAATGTCATTTTGTCAGATTATAGTGTCAAAATTTTGACGCATCTAATATATCTGGAAAAAATGGATCTAAATAAAAAGTAATGTAGTTTATATTTTGAAATTCTGTTTTTGGAACTATTAGTGTAAAGTAATCTTCGGATGCAATTGGTGTTTGTTTTTCTTTTTTTACAGGTAAAAATAATTTACCGTTGATCGAATATAAAAGTTCATATTTTAAAAGTTCATTTTGCTGTTTAGGAATATCGTTGTAATAATAAACTTTGATTTGATAATTAAGATCGGGGTTTTCTTTAAAAATTGCTTTAGTAAAATGAAATTTACATCAATCAATTTGGATGAAATCAATTTTTGATTCATTATCTACGTATTCAAATTGATCCTCTCTGTGTTCGGTGTTGTCTTTCTCTGCAGGATGATAAATATAGTCTTGGATGAAAATACAAAATCCAAAAGCGAATAAAATAAATAAAAAGAATAAAAATAGAATAAAATATGTTAACTTGGACATAAGAATTAAGGATGTGTTATTGTGTTTGTTTTGTATCTAAAAAGTTCATATATATGAAAAAAATGCATAAAAAAATACAATATAAATTGCATTTATTGGAAAAAATAATTTTTTAAATATAAAAAACTTTATTTTATTTTATTTAAAAGTGAATTAAAAAGTAAATCTTTTTTTTTAGGATTTGTCTCTAATTTTGAATGAATGTAATAATCTTTGTCATTAATTTCTAAATCAAAAATATGTGACTTTAGTTGTTTAAATTTTAATTTCTGGTTAATTTTATCAAATTTTGTAAAAATTATAAAATGTGGAAAAGATTTAAAATCTTTGTAAATTGCAATATCATTTTCCGTTAATTTTCACCTTAAATCAAAAAGAAAAATGACTAATTTAATTTTTTCTGTTTTGGTTTGAAATAAATGTGATATTGCTGTTTGAGCGCGTTTTTGTTGTACAAAACTCATCTTTGAAAAACCATAACCAGGTGTATCAATTAAATAACCGTTAAAATTATTTAATTGAAAAGTAAAATAATTTAAAAGTTGTGTTCTTCCTGGCGTTTTTGAGATATATGCTAGGCGTTTATTATTTGAAATTCAGTTAATAAACGAACTTTTACCAACATTTGATTTCCCAATTAAAATTATTAATTCAGAATCAATGTTTAAACTTTGTGGTGATGAAGAAAAAAACTTAAGTGATACTTGCAAAATTATTCCCTTAAAGCGAAACAATTTCCATGAACTAAATCATCGCTTTTTATTGTATTTATGTCAATAACATCATCTTTAATTGGTTTATTTTCAAAGAGATAGTCATACAATTCAGAATAATGAGAAATAGGGATGATTTTTAAATCTTTTAATACCTCTTTTGGAACATCAACTAAGTTTTTAACATTTTCCTTTGGAATAAAGATAGTTGTTATTTTTGAACGAGCGGCTGAAATTAATTTTTCTTTTAATCCGCCAATTGCTAAAACTTTACCTGTCAAAGTTATTTCTCCAGTCATAGCTATGTATTTACTTACAGCAATATTTTTCAGCATACTAATAATAGCAGAAGTTAATGTAATACCAGCGCTTGGTCCATCTTTTGATACAGCCCCTTCAGGAACGTGAATGTGAATGTCTTTTTTATCAAAACCCTTGATCGGAATATTAAATCTTTTTGCCTTGGATTTAATATAGTCTAAAGCGATTGATGCTGATTCTTTCATAACATCCCCTAGTTGCCCTGTTAAAACAAGATTGCTTTTTCCATCAAAACTTGTTACCTCAATTGGTAAAATATCTCCTCCAAATTGAGTTCATGCCAAGCCAGTAACAACACCAGGGATATTTTTTGCTTCGCGTTTTGTGTAATTATAAATTTCATATCCTAGAAATTCCTTAACTACTTGTTTTGTTACCTGCATTTTTTTAATTTTATTTTGTAAAATTAAAAGAACAACTTTTCTAGCTATTTTTAAAAGCAGTCTTTCTAATTGTCTTACGCCAGCTTCTTTTGTATAGTAATTGATGATATATAAAATAGCCTCTTTCGTAAAACTTAACTCGCTTGATGTTAATCCCGATGCTAATAATACTTTTTTAATTAAATAATATTTTGTAATTTGAAGCTTTTCTAGTTCTGTATAAGATGATAAACTAATAATCTCCATTCTATCAAGGAGCGGATAAGGTATGTCTTCAACATAATTAGCGGATGCTATAAACATAACATGACTTAAATCATATGTTTCTTCAAGATAGTGATCTGAAAAAGATTTATTTTGTTCAGGATCAAGAACTTCAAGCATTGCACTTGATGGGTCTCCCCTAAAATCTGAATTCATTTTATCAATTTCATCAAGCAAAATAACTGGATTTATAACTTCAGCTTTTCTCATTGTTTGGATAATTTTTCCAGGCATAGCCCCAATGTATGTTCTACGATGACCTCTTATTTCAGCCTCATCTCTAACCCCACCTAATGATATTTTAAAAAATTTACGATCAATAGATTCAGCAATTGATTTAGCCAATGATGTTTTCCAACCCCTGGAGGCCCAACTAAACAAATAATATCACCAAAACCGGTTTTATTAGTTTTTTCTAATTGTATTTTTACAGCTATATATTCAACAATTCTTTCTTTTAATTTTTTTAAACCATAATGGTTTGATTCAAGAATTTTTCAAACTTTATCTAAATCTTTTGATTCTTTACGAACCTGCCATCATGGTAATTTTATTAATCAATCAATGTATGAATAAATAACATTACTTTCAGCTGAAGCTTGAGGAATAATTTCGTATTTTTTTAATTCTTCTAAAATTTTAGCTTTGATATTTTCAGGATATGGTTCTGTTTGAACTTTATTTCGAATCTCATTAATATCTGTGTCTTTGCCAGAAAGTTCGCCAAGTTCTTCTTTTATAACTTTTAATTTTTCTCTTAAAAGATATTCTTTTTGCGTTTCATCAATTTTTGAACGGATTTTTTTTGAAATTCTTTTTTCAATATCTTTTGAAGATTTTTGTCGTTTTAATTCATCAATTAAAATTTCCAAACGTCTTTTAACGTTAGAATCTTTTAAAATTTGTTGTTTTATTTTTGAAGAAATCGGTAAATAATGAGCAATACCATCGCAAATCAAAGATATATTTTTATCATTATCATAAGCATCAGATGAGCTCATGAAATTACTTGGAATTAAATTTTTGGTAATGATTTGTTCATCAAGTAAAGTGATGATTTGATTCAACAAACTTTTTTTATCAACCAAACTAGATGGTTCCTCTTTTGGTAATTTGTATGTTGAATAAAATATACCGTTTTTAATAGATATATCCTCTTTTGAAATTTGAGTCCGACTAATACCTTTGATCATGATTTTTTTAGAACCATGAATCATTATATTTTCTGCTATTGGCGATATATGGGCTAAAACTCCATATTCGTAAATATCATCAACTGCCGGAGAATCTATTTCTTGATCTTTTTGTGAAATAATAATACAATCTCCATTATAATTTTCAAAAATAACTTGAATCGTTTGAATACTTATATCCCTGGCAAAATCAATTTCAAGTGAATATCCAGGAAAAATAAATAATTCTCTAGTAATTAAAATCGGTAAGTATGACTTTTTATTTATTTTTGATTTAGAAATTTTTGAAGGTGTTTTTTTATTATTTATTTCTTGTTCCATTTGCTATGATTTGTTGTTTATTTTCCATCTTATCTATAATCTAAACTTTTTAATTTCTTATGATTATTAAAACAAAATCTTATCTATATTTTTATTTAGAAAAATATTATATAAAATTACAAAATTTTAAGTTATTTGTAACTTTCTTATTAATCTACAAAAAATAGAATTATTTAAATATTTTAAACAATTTAATTTATTAAAAAAATAACTATTTATTTTTAAAATTTTCTCCCATATCAGAAACTAGTAGTTTCCAAACTTTATCATTAGTTAATCTAAAACGAATGTCTTCTATATTTTTTATTTGATTTTTAACTTCTTCGATTGACTTTTGACTTTGTTGTGCAACTAATTTAAAGAAATCTTCAATTTCTTGATCTGTTGTTGTTAAATTATATTTTTTAGAAATATCCTTGAAAATAAAACCTAAAACAAGACGTGCTTCTGCATCTTTTTTAAATTGAGCTAATAAATGATCTTCTTTTTGATTTAATGTTTTTAAGTAATCGCTTCGATTAATATTATGTTTTTTTAAACTTTCATCAAAAACAGTAACTATTTGTTGATACTCTTCGTTAAGCATCATTTCTGGTATTTTTACTTCAGAAATTTTCATTAACTCTGAAATAATTTTTTCATTAAAGTCATCTGAACTTTTTTTTTCGTATTTTGATTGAAGCTCATTCTTAATACTTTCTTTTAAATGATCAACCGTTTCTACTCCGTTAATTTTCAAATTTTTAACAAATGTATCATCTAATGTTGGCGTGCTTTTAGCTTTAACTTCATGAACGGTAACTTTAAATATAGCATCTTTCCCTGCTATATTTTTAGCATCATAATCATCAGGAAATCTTACTTTAATATCTTTAATATCACCGGCTTTTAAACCAACTAATTGATCTTCAAAACCTTGAATAAATTGATTTGAACCTAATTCAAGCGAATAATTTTTTCCAGAACCGCCAGCGAATGATTTATCATTAATTTTCCCAGCATAAGAAATAACAACCATATCGCCAATTTTTGCTGGTTTATCTTCAACTAATTTAAAAATAGAATTTCTTTTAAGAAGACTATCTATATTACTATTAATTTCTTTATCTGTTACCTTGTAATCATTGAACTTAACTTTTATTTTTTTTCAATCACCTAATTTTACAACAGGACTCATTGAGAATAGAAAACTAACTTGACATGAATCTTTGCTAATAACATCATATTTAGTTTGAATTTTATTAAAATTATGAGGTTTAACTTTATATTTTACTAAATTTTCACGTGCATGATAATAAGATTTATGAGCAAAGATTGAAGCTGCTTCTTGCAATATATTTGCTTCTGGTATTTTTTTATTTAAAACGCTGTCAGGTATATGTTCTGATCTAAACCCTGGAATTTTTAAATTCTTAGAAAGTTTTTTCTTTGCGTCTTTAATGTATTGTTGTCAATCGCTTCCTTCCGATGAAAACGTATATTCACCGGTTAATGTAGTTATGTTTTCTTTTTCTGTGAATCTCATATATAGTAATTTTAACTGTTAAACTATCTTAATTTATTTTATATTTGTATTAATATTATGTAATTATTACATTATATTATTTTATATTATTTTATGGATGTTTGATTATTTTTTTATTGATTTATTCATATTTATTTAAAATAAAAAAGTAATATTTAATTAATATTAGGCAAAAATTGAAGCTAAATTAAATCAATAAAAAAATAATAAAATGGCACCCACGATAGGACTCGAACCTACAACAGAATGCTTAGAAAGCATTTGCTCTATCCTATTGAGCTACGTGGGCGCTTATATTATAAATAAATTAAGGAAAAAGATATAAAAAGATGCTTTATAAAAAAATGTCTTTTAATTTTTTATAAATCAGATCTTTAGTATCATTTTTATTTGCTAAAATTTTTAATTTATTGGGAACTAAAGAAAATGAAATTTTTGATTTAGCTGTTGGACTAAATTTATAATTTTGATCAAAACCATCACAGACAATCTTTAAATTTTCTTCGTTTTGCGAAGAAAATTTAAATGAAACAACATCTTTTTCTGTTAAAATAATAGGAGATTGTAACGATCTTTGCCGTTTGTTGTTAATTGGAGCAAGTTCAGTTAATAAGTAAAGATGGGGGTTGTTAAAAATAATTGGTCCTAAAATTGATTTATTAAAACCTGTCGATCCTAGATTAGAAGAAAGAACTAGTCCAGAACCAAAATGAGTGAATAAATGAATATCGTTTATGAAAACATCAAAGACATTTGTTTTAACAAGATTGCAAATCTTAATTTCATTAATAGCGTAATAATTAACATCATTTATTGTTAATTTTAAAACTGGTTCATTTATTTCAGAAAAATTATTATTTTTAAAATCTTTGAATAAAAGGTCAAGTTTATCAGCGTTGTATGTTGACAAACGCCCAATCAAGCTGGTTTGAATTGGCAAAAATTTTAAATTCTTAATATTAAATTTAAAAAGATTTTGAAATGCGTACAAAAGAACACCATCTCCACCGATAGTGACTACTAAATCTAATTTATTTAAATTTGAAATATCAGTAACAGATAAAGATTGATGACCGTGATTTTTTAAAAATAAAGCGATTTCTTCGCCCACTTTATGAGTTTGATTTGAAAGGTTATCTAAAATAACAAAATTCATCGAAATAACGAATTGTTAATCTTTACGGAGAAAAATTTCTATCTGTTCTTTTTTAAACCCTACTTGGATACGATGTTTTGATTGTTGGATGATAATAGGTCGTTTTAGAACTGTTGGGTTTTCTTTTATAAATTCAATAATTTGATCAACCCTTGAATTATAAATTTTATGACGGTTATTTTTTAATTCTTTACTTCGGTTAGAAATTATTTCCTCAAAACCTGAATGAGAATATTTAATAATTTCTTTGATCTCATCTGTTTCAAAATTATGTTTTAAAATGTTTTTTTCAGTAAAACCAATCGAATTTGATTTAAACCATGATTGAACTTTTTTACATGAACTACAACTAGGAGATGTATAGATAATAAAATCATTAGTTACTGAATTATTAATGAAATTGCTGTTACACAAATCTTGTTTAGGTTTTTGTGTAGATGGATTTGATTTTGTTATCTTTTTAATTTTGTTCACGACTTTTTTCATATAAAACCCTTATAATTTCAATATTAATATTTTTAATTCTTAACAATATAAAAAAAATAAAAACCAACCGTTTATTTATATTTACTGAAGTTTACAATATTATATAAAAATATTTCATTTTATGGAGTTTTACTATAAATATTAGTCTGAACTTTTTTTAGAAAACTTCTTAGGAGTTAAGTCCTCTTTTTCAATTGGTAATGGAAATAATAATTTACGGTTTGTGGCTGTATATTTACATTCAGGATAATTGCTACAAGCGATAAAATCTCCAAATTTACTATTTCTAATAACTAGTTTTCCTGTATCACAACTAGGACATGGAATATTTAAAGAAATAGAATTTATATAATCCATTTTTTTAAAACATGCTTGGATTTGATCTTCAAAATCTTTAAAAAATTTTTCCAAAAACTGTTTATAATCAAGCTTTTCTTGACTGATTTTATCTAATGTTTCTTCAAGGTTACTACTAAATTTATAGTTAATAAATTGAGAAAAATATTTTTCAATATTTTCATCAGTTAAAATACCTCGATAAGATGGAATCAATTTACCTTGTTGTTTTGCGATGTAATTAGATTGCTTTGTTTTAAAGATCGCATCATTATATGTAGATGGTCTTCCAATCCCTAATTTTTCTAATTTATCAATAATTGAAGACTCTGTTAAAAGCGGTGGAGGTGAGGTTTCTTCTTCTTTTCAGTTAACATTAAGAACTTGGTAATTCTCTCCTTTAACAAAATGAGTTATTAATTTTTGATTTAAAGTTTTTTGTTCTTCAATTTTTGTTTTTTTACTGATTATTTCAAATCCTAAAAATTGATTCATTTCGATTTTTTTAGAAAAAAGAAAATTATTATTTTCAAATATAAAATCATAAACTTTATATTTAGATTGAGTCATGTACATCATTAAACAATTGTTATAAATTAATTGATAAACATTAAATTGTTCAGGTGTTAAAAATTGTTTAATTGTGTTTGGAGAATATTCTAAGTTTGTAATTCTAATTGCTTCATGAGCATCTTGAATGTTAAGAGCTTTTTTGGTGTCTGTAAATGAAACATTATTAAGATAATCTTGACCAAAATCGTTTTTGATTTTATTAAGAATCTTTATTTGAAAATCTTCATTTATTCTTTGTGAGTCAGTTCTTGGATAAGAAATAAGTCCGACATTGTTTTCTTCGATTTTAACCCCTTCATAAAGCGATTGTAAAATAAAATTAATTTTTTGAATAGAATAACCAAAATTAGCAATTCCAGCTTTTAAAATGGTTGCGGTTATAAAAGGTTTGGGCGGATTTTTAATCTTATTTGTAACTTTTACATCAAAAAGATTAGCTGAATTGTTTAGTTGCTTTTTAGTTTCTAAAAATATCTCTTTATTTGTAAAATTTTTATATTTATTATTTTTATCTCCAATCAAAAATACTTCAAAATCGTGCTCTAAAAGTAAAGAAAGAGTTCAAAATTTTTCTTTATTAAAATTTTGGTTTTCTTTAAAGCGTTCAACAATCATTTTTAAAACGATTGACTGGACTCTACCTGCTGATCGTGAATTAATTTTAACCGATAGCAATCTACTTAATCTAAAACCGATAATTCTATCTAACATTCTTCTAGTCAGTTGTGAATTAATCATTGGTTGTGAAAAAACGGTTGGATTTTTGATAGCATGAATGATTGCATCAGGAGTTATTTCATTAAAAACAATCCGAAAAAAAATAATTTTTTTATTCTTTAACTTTGAAGATATAGCATTATGAAGATTATATGCAATCGTTTCACCCTCTCTATCAGCATCAGTGGCAAAATAAATAACATCAGCTTTTTGAGCAAGGGCAACAATTTGTGTAACAATTTTTTTATGTTTTGGTTCAATTTCTCACTGCG
Organism: Mycoplasma sp. SG1; assembly: GCF_023612375.1. GTDB lineage: Bacteria > Bacillota_I > Bacilli_A > Mycoplasmatales > SG1 > SG1. The sequence continues at coordinate 45,688 of NZ_CP076852.1, forward strand.
GTTCAAAAGTATTTAAATCGATCCCAAGATTAAGTTTTCCTTTTTTTTGAAGTTGATAAATGTGGCCTTTTGAACTGATAACTTCAAATTTATCATCTTTGAATGCTTTATCGACAAATTTCTGAATCGTAACTGCTTTACTTGGAGATTCTGTAATTAATAACTTCATGCTAATATCAACTTAAAAAAATAATCTTAAAAATATATATTGAATTACTATTATAAAATAAAATTAAATTAAAATTTCTTTAGCATAATCATGTTCAATTAAATAATTACAACCTGATTTTTCATCGCTGTGATCGTAAAAACAAAAAATATCACGATCATTGTTAAAGGCATGAAAAGCTGTGTTTAATGTTCCGCTTTGCGGACCTGCTTCAATGATGAAAACTGATTTAGATAAACCAGCGATAATTCTATTTCTTGCTTTAAATTGATGTTTTTTGATTCCAACAAAGTATGGGTACTCTGTTAATAATAAATGCTCTTTTTTAATTTTATTGATTAAATATTTATTTTGACGAGGATATAAATAATTGAATCCAAAACCCAAAACTCCAACTGTTTTTAAATTTAAATTCATGGCTGATTCATGCGCAAAGCGATCAATTCCATTTGCACAACCTGAAACAATAACGGGTTTTTTATAAGTGTTTTTTAATTTTGAAACAATAAAATTGGTCCTAATATATCCGATCGGTGAATAATTTCTTTTTCCAATGACAGAAAAAATAAAAAAATTATTAAAAATATTAATATCGCCTAAGTAATATAACACTCAAGGTGGTTGCTCAATGTGCTTTAAATAAAATGGATAATTTTTATCATAAATTGTAACAAAACGCGTTCCAATTATTTTGATAATTTGTTCATATTTTAAATTCATTTTAGGTATATTTCCTAAAAATAAATTTTTCTTAATTAAAAAATAATCGCCGTTATGTTCAATCGACAAAAGTAATAATTCTTGGCGTTTTTTGCTTAAATTTTCTTCTTCTTTTGAAATGTCGAAACTGTCATCAATATTTTGTAAACTAAAATTTTGAACCGTTTTGCTTTCTTCTATTTTCATATAAAACTCTGAAGTAATCTCTTGTTAGTTAAAACATTGTGCTTTAAATAAAATAAATAATTAGTTCATTCCTTATAAAATTATATTCAAATTATGCGTTCTATTCAAAAAATGCATTCATTTATAAATAATAATAGGCAAAAATAAAAGAATTAAATCAATCATTCTTTGAAAATTTTAACATAAGCAAGTTTTAAAAATTGCGAACAACCAAGATAAGCAAAGACAACAGCAATAAGAAATCCATAATAAAAAGCAGGGAGTTGAACCATTGAAAAAGCGGTTCTTGTGAAATCAATATTTGGTAAAATAAGGGCAACGATGACAACGATACTTGTTGATAAAAATAAATATTTTGATGCTCTTGACTGTAAAAAAGGAATTTTTTTCGTTCTAACAGAATGAATAATTAACACTTGAGTAATAACTCCGATCAAGAATCAACCAGTACTGAATGCATTACCAGAATCTAAATTATTATATTTTAAAACATATCAAAGGAAAACGAAGGTAATAATATCAAACAAACTACTTAAAATAGCATTTGAAAAAATAAATCAGACAATATTTTTATTTTTTCATTGCGTTTGCGTTCGAATATCTTGATCATCAACGTTATCTCAAGGAATTAAAATTTGCGAAAAGTCATACAATAAATTTTGGAATAAAATTTGAATTGGAATCATTGGCACAAATGGTAATCAAACTGAAGCGATTAAAACTGAAAAAATATTTCCAACATTCGAAAACATCGTGATTTTTAAATATTTGGTTGTATTAACAAATGTTTTTCTGCCAACAACGATCCCATCTTTAATAACATTTAAATTTTTATTTAACAAAATAATATCAGAACTTTGTTTTGCAATATCAGATGCATTATTAACTGAAATACCGACATCTGCAAATTTTAATGATGGACTGTCATTTATCCCGTCCCCTAAAAAACCAACGACATGTTTTTGTTCTTTTAAAATCCGTATAATCCGTAATTTTTGTAATGGTTCAAGTTTTGCAAATAAATTACATATTTTCAAAGCTTCCCCTATTTCTATATCAGACATTTTTTCGATTTCTGATCCAACAATAATTTTTTCAGTATCAAGGTCGATATGCTTACAAATTGTTCTTGTTATCTCAGGACTGTCCCCTGTTAAAACTTTAACTGCAACCCCATAGTTAATAATTTTCTTAATTGCAGATATTGCTGATTTTTTTGGTTTATCTAAGAATTGTAAAAATCCAACAAAAATTAAATCTTCTTCATCCCGCTCATGATAAACGGTGTTTTCAGTATCAATTTTTTTATAAGCAACTGCCAATGTTCTTATTCCTGCTTCATTCAGTTTTTTAGCTTTTTTATGAATTTTATCAAGGATAGAACTATCGATTGGAATTGGATTTTTTTTATCATCGTTATGGTAATACTTTGAATGATCTAAAACTTCTTCAAGTGAACCTTTCATTAAAAGAAGGTGATCATTTTCTTTTTTTGGTTTTAAAATAATAGTTAAACGTCTTCTTGCAAAACTAAAAGGAATTTCATCTATTTTAATGTAATCTGATGCAAAAATATTAACTCCTTGGCTGTTAACATATTCAATGATTGAACGATCAATCGTACTTTTAACTCCGGTTTGAAAATAACTATTTAAATAACCAAGCTTTAACGTAAAGTCGCTATTAGCACCAAAAATATCAATTGATTTTAATAAACTAATATTATCATGGGTTAATGTGCCTGTTTTATCAACACACAAAACATCAATCGCTCCAAGGTTTTGAACAGAACTTAAATTCTGGGTAATAATTTGTTTTTTTGATAACAAAACCGCCCCCCTGGACATATTAGCGGTTACAATTAAAGGTAACAGTTCAGGTGTGATTCCAACTGCAACTGAAATAGCAAATAAAAAAGCATTATTTCATGTATGAGGATGTAATAGACCATAAACTAATAAAACAGACGGCATCGCGATTAACATAAATGTAACTAACATTAATGAAATTTTACGAATCGTTTTATCAAAATTTGTTAATGGATTTTTTGATTGTAATGATACTGCTAATTGTCCTAAATAAGTACTTTTTCCGGTTCCAATGACAATTCCAATTGCTGATCCACTTGTTACAGTTGACCCCATATAACAAATGTTTTGTAAATCTAAGGGGTTAATTTTTTTGCTTTTAATTTTTCATTTAGTATTAGTGGAAATATTAATATCAGGAAGTGGAAATGAATGTTTTTCAACTGGTTCAGATTCTCCTGTTAAACTTGATTGACTGACATATAAATCTTTTGATGCAATTATTCTTAAATCGCCTGGAATCATATCACCAGCTGATAAATAAACAATGTCGCCAGGAACAATATCTGAAAATTTAATTTCTTTCGTATTTCTTGCGACTAAGTTATAGTTAACAAGATCTATTTTTAATGGTTTGTTTGGATCATAACGAAATACAGAAGCAGTAACATTTATTAAAGATCGTAGTTTATTAACAGCTGTTTGAGATTTTAATTCTTGGAAAAAATTAATTGAAACACTTATTAAAATCATTAATGCAACTATAATCGCTCCAATTAATGATGAAAGACCCGCACCTTGAACTGCTCATGTATAAAAGTTATAACTTGAAATACAGGCTAAAACAATAACAAAAGGATTAAAAATACAACTTAAAATTTTTTTTAATCAACTAAACTTATTTGATTTAAGTTCATTTTTTCCAAAAGTTTCAAGTTTTTGTTCAACTGCATCTTCAGATAAACCATACTCAGAAGAATTTAAATATTCATAGCAGCTTTCAGAATCATATAATGAGTATTTTCTCATTTCCTGAAAGTTTAAACTAACTAATTTTCTTTTCGTAAATTTTTTAAACATGATAAACTAATAACCTCATTTTACGATCAAAAAGAACAATTTTTCTTAAAATGGAGAAAATGTTTAAATTTTTTTATATCTGTTTATATTTTAAAAGAAATTTAAAAAAAACTAAGTTTTAAGATAATTTTTTAATTTTAAATGATTTACGATGATGCGAACAATAACCATTCTTTTTTATTTGCTCAATATGATATTTTGTTCCGTATCCTTTGTTTTGCGAAAAATTATATTCTGGAAAATCTTTGCTAATTTCTGTCATCATTCGATCTCGACTAACTTTGGCTAGAATACTAGCTGCAGCAATATGAAAACTTTTTTGATCACCTTTTTTCAAATTAAAAATCGGGATATTGTCAAAATGATTATAGACTGGTGAAAAATCTGCTAAAAAATAAATATTATCAACTTTTGCTTGAAAATAATTAAATAATTCTGCTATTTCTTCTTTAATGGCTTGATTTAAACCCATTTGATCAATTTTATTATTTTGAACTTGAACAGTTTTGTATAAAATATCTTGCTTTAAAATCTCTTCTTCTAATCTTGAACGTTGTTGTTTAGTTAAAAGTTTTGAATCATTAACCAATGAGTGAAAATAATCTGATAAAAAACAAACCCCAGTTATAAAAATTGGTCCAGCAAGAGCCCCTTTTCCTGCCTCATCTATCCCAACTAAATATTTAACTTGATATTTTTCTTTAAATTCTTGATCAAAAATTAATAATTTAGAATCATTATTCACATTAAGAAAGATTTATATAACGATTTTTATAAATAAATATTTTTTCTCTTAAAAATTGAATACATAAATCAGCACATCATTCAAGATTTTTTAAACATCCCATAACAGTTGTTAATTGAATAATTTCATCCTTACTTGCGCCTTGTAATTTTTTATTTAAATTTATTAATAATGAATTACAATTATTGTTAATTAAATTTTCAGTTTGAATAATCCTTGATAAACTTTCTTCGTTATATTTTTTAATAAACTCAATACTTTCTTTAATTTGGAAAATTAATTTATTAATTAGTTTGACTAAAAATTCATTAAAGTAATTAAAACTCTTGTAATAGTATTTAATAAATCTTTTTCCGATATCTAAAATTAAATTTGAAATCCGATAACAATCACGAAAAATATTGATATAAGCAATCATTTTTCTTAAATCCTTAGCAATCGGTGATTCTTTGGTGATTAATCAAATAATATCAGAAATAATAGTATCGTACTTATCTGAAATTAAAACATATTCATCAACGTGTTTTTCTGCTCTTTCATGATCATTGTCGATGATAATAATTGTTAATTTTTCAATATAACTAAGAACATCGGTCATGTAGTTGATCAAAGCTTTTTTAATAAATTTAATTTCTCTATCGATTGTTCTTGTCATAATAAATGGTTTTTATAATTATATCTTATCAACTAATTTGTCATATCTTCCAGTAATATATTTCTCTGTTAATCAATGTTTTGGTCTTGAAAATAAATTTTTTGTATAGTCAACTTCAATTAACTTACCATCAAGAATAAAAACTGTTTTATCAGATATTTTTTTAGCTTGATTCATTGAGTGGGTAACTAAAATGATTGTATAATTTTTTTTCAACTTCAAACATAATTCTTCAATTTTACTTGTAGCGATTGGATCAAGTGAACTTGTTGGTTCGTCCATTAAAATGACTTCAGGTTTTAAAGCTAAAGCCCTTGCTATACATAAACGTTGTTGTTGTCCACCTGATAATTGATGAGCGGGTTTTTTTAAACTGTCTTTAACTTCATCTCATAAAGCTGCTTGTTGTAATGCTTCTTTAACGATTTGTTCTATCACTTGTCTATTTTTGATACCGTGGATTCTTGGACCAAAAGCAACGTTTTCAAAAATAGAAATTGGAAAAGTGGTTGGTTTTTGAAAAATCATACCAATTTTATAACGTAAATTCATTGGATTATAATCAAAAACAGATTTACCATCAAACAAAATATCACCTTCAATTTTAAAACTTTTGCTAATTTCATGCATTCGGTTAATTGACCTTAAAATGGTTGATTTCCCGCAACCAGAAGGACCAATGATTGAAAGAATTTTATTTTTTTCAACATTAAAACTAACGTTATCAATTAATTTTTTATTTTCAAAAATTACATTAAGTCGATCAACTTTAATTTTCAAAAAATCATCATCTTGATAAGTTGAAGTTTGCTTAGATTGACTATCAATTTCCTTAATATTCGTCATTTATTTAGTTTCTGTTGATTTTATTTTACAATTTTTCGAATTTTTAAATTTAATTTTCGATAATAAAAATCGATAACTTTTATTAATTCAATGGCGTTTTGGTTTTATCCCTGAACTAACATTCATTTTGTTGATAATTTGTTTAGCGGTGAAATTTAATACAATAATAATTAAAAGAATAATAATGATCATTGCGTAAGCAAAATGAACAGCATACGGATCTCTTGACTCTTGAAACAAAAGATAGACGGCCGCTGTTAATGTTCTTCCTTGATCAAAAATATTGTGCGGTAAAAAATATGCTCCTCCCATTGTTAATAGCAAAGGAGCTGATTCTCCAATAATTCTGTTAACAGTTAAAATGATAGTTGAAATAATACCGTTTTTTGCTAACGGAATAATCATTTTAAAATTAATCTGAGAAGAAGTAGCACCTAAAGCATAACAATTATAAATTGTATCTTTTGAAACTGTATTAAAACTTTCAAGAAATCCAAATGTCATTGTTGGTAAAACAACAAAACAAAGCGTAAATGCCCCTGCTATAATTGAAAAACCAACATAACCTAAACGAAGCGTTTCAACAAATAAACTTAACCCAACCAAACCAATAACCAGTGATGGAATTGAATTAAGTAACATCATTAAGAAATTTAAAATTTTTTTAACAATTGATTTGTGGGGGGAGTTTAAATATATGGCAGCAAATAAAGATACAGGGAAAGCAATAATAATTGTAAATACAATAATTAATAAAGTTGAAACAACAAAAGGGGCGACTCCAGAATGCTTAAGATCGCTAGGATTATAATCTTTCCAAAGAAAATTTCACTTAATATAAGGTAAACCTTGGACTAAAATATAAATAATAATCGTTAAAATAACTAAAGATAAAATTAAAAAAGGGATAAATAAGAATAGTCAATATGATGTGCTTTTCAATCCTCTTCTGGTTAAAAAATTATCTTGGAAAAAGTTTTTAACTGAAGATCTAGATACTTTAAATCTTAAGTTGTTTTTAAAAGATGAAAATAATTTTTGAAAGTTTTTTTTCATTTTAGAAAATTAATGATGTTGATGAGAGAATTTCAAACTTTTTTTCTGAATAAAAATAACAGAAAAATTTAAAATACCAACGACTAAAATTAAAATAAAAGCAAAAGTGTATAAAACGGTTTTGTGTTGGCCAAGTGCTTCTAAAATATCATTAAAAATTTTATTCGTAATTGTTGAACCTGAACCACCTAAAAATTGCGATCAAAATTTATCCCAATTAGGCATACCAACCGCCCCACCTATAACCATACTAACAGCCATAGTTTCTCCAACGGCTCTTCCGATACCCATTAAAAATCCTGAATAAATTCCTGGTTTAATCATCAAAAAAACAATTTTATAATTAACTTCTATTTTACTTGCTCCTAAAGCATAAGCTGAATCCTTATAAACTTGTGGAATTGCGCTTAAAGATATGATAATAAAAGTTGAAATAATCGGAGTTATCATAATCGCTAAAACAAGTCCTGCAGTAAACAAAGAAAGATTAAATATTGGAACTAAAATTGTTAAACCTAAAAGACCAAAAACAATTGATGGTATCCCTGATAAAAATTGGATAATTGAAAATAAAATCGTCTTAATTGGTTTTGAACAATAATCATAAATAAAAAGTGAAAACCCAATCGAAAGCGGTAAGGCAACAAGAACAGCAATAATAGTTGTTGTAATCGTTCCAATTAAAAACGGCAAGATTCCAAAATGATTAGTTGAAGGATCTCAATTTGAAGAAAAAATTGAACCAAAGCCATTAACCCCATAAACAAAAATAAAAATTATTATCCCAATAACGATAGCTAATGACAAAAAAATAAAAAATCAAACTAATGTTTTAAAGATATGATTAATAACTTTAAGATATTGGTGATATCTATCAAAGCTTGAGGGAATAATTAATGGAGTGAGTTTTGATGGAGGTGTTTTCATAAAATTAATTATTTCATCAATAAGGTTGAATTTGCTTATTATAATCAGATACTTCTATAAATGTTTTCATATATCGATCAAATGAAAGATAACTATCACCGATTTTATTGACTATGACTATTTCATTAGAATGTCCGCCACATTTTTGATCACTACAATATATATTAATATATTTTTGATCATCTACAATCGATTTACCTTTCGGTCCAAGAATCCAGTTTAAAAAATCAAATAAATATTTTTTCTTAGCATCTTCTAAACTGATGATTAAATTTAAAGGGTGCCAAAATAAATAATAGTTTGGATCGTTTGGATGTAAAACACCATTCTTAAATATATCATCTGAAACATTTTTGCTATTTGGATCGATTACATCTGTTGATTGAGTATTGTATTTTATTTTTGGCAAATCAATAAAATTGTAATTGGATTTGATAATATTAATATAACTTAAAGGTAAATAGGCAATCGAACCCTTCATCATTGATAAAATAGAAAGACTTAGTCCGTTTGAATTTGAAATTGAAAGATTTTTTGAATCTGGAAGTTTCATATCTGGATGACCGTAAGCTTTCATCGCATTATAAAAACTATCTCTTGTCCCGCTTCCGTTCTCTCTTGAAATTAAATAGACAGGAACAGGATTACAATCTGGGAAAACATCTTTTCAAGTTTTAGCTTTTCCAGAAAATAATTTGTATAGAACGTCGATTGTGAAAACATCATTTGGAGAAATATTTACTCCTTTTGCGTTAACACCAAAGATAATCCCGTCATATGCAATTGGAAAAGTAGAAAGTTGATTGTTTTTTCAAGTTGATGTCTTATACTCGACATCTTCAGGATTTCTTGAAGCATTCCCGATGTTTGTCAATTTATTCATTATGAAATTGATTCCAACTGTACTTCCCCCGCCTGAAACACCAATTTTTGTTTCATTAGTGTCATTAAAATATTTATATCCAAGATTTTCTAATAACGGTAAAACTGTTGTGCTCCCGTTAGCAAAAATAACATTACCGCTTGGAAATACCATGGTTAATAAAAAAGCTAAAAAAACGATAAAAAGAAAAAATAAATAAAGGAGTGATTTTTTTTGATTTTTAAAATATTTTAAAAATTTGGTCGACATTTTAGTATTTAGGATTTATTAAATAAAATGTTTACTTGATTATTTAACTTTTTTGAAGAAATGAAAAATTTAATATTATATAAAGTTAATAAATATAGTGTTATGTTTAACCCTTTGCCAAGATTCTTTAATAAAAAAAGAATATCAAGCGAATCTATATTTTTTTGATTTATTGTTTTTAAAATTTTATCATTTATTGGTTGATTATTGTCTTTAATTGTAACAAAATTATAGTTATTATTATTACCTAAAGTTATTTTTATTTCTAAATCATCAAAATTATCCATCGAATGAATAATGCTGTTAAAAACTATATTATTTAAGCATAACCAAAAAACTTCATAATGTATTCAAACTTTAATATTTTTGCTCTTATTATAATTAATAAATTTTATTTTAATATTTTTAAAAATAGATTTTATGATTTTAAGATAATCTCTAATAACTAAATTAAGATCTATTTCTTTATTTATCTCAAATTTTTTGATATCGCTTTCCTTTAAAGATATTAATTCTAAAGTTTTTAAAAAGTTTTTTATTTTTGTAACATGATATTCTGTTTTCTTTTTATTGGACGTTAAAATCATATTTTGAAGTGAAGAATTAATTTCATGATTAATAAAGTTAATTATGTTACGAAACAGGAACGAAAAACTCTGATCAATTTCTGAATTTTTAATTGGTTTTCAAACTACATAATAACATTTATATTTATTTATAAATACTTCTTCAAAATAAATTCTAAATAATCTATTTTTGATTAATAAATTGTTTTTTGTTTTATGTGAAAAAAAATTATTAAAATAAGTAACTAGTTGTTTATCTTGTAATAATGATAACTGATTTTGATAAAACTTTTTGTTCTTAAAGATGATTGAGTCTTTAAAAATAATTGTTATTATATGATTTGAATTCAGATTAATCCAAAATAATTTTAATATCATCAAAAGATCAAGATACGATAAATGTTCTTTTGTTAAGTTGAAAAAATAAACTTCCAACATAATAAAAAACAAAAAAGAAATGATGATTATAAAAGTTAGAAAAAAATGAAATTTACCTATATTTAAAAATAAAATTATTAAAAACGAAAATATCAATAATTTTAAAATAAGTTTGGAATTAAATGAAAAATATTTGGACATTGATATAAATATTATTTTTTATCATTAATTATTAATTGATATCCTTTTTTATAAACACTTGAAATAGAAATTAAGTCATTAAAATTAATAATTTTTTTCTTAATTTGGGATATCATAACATCTAAACTTCTTGAAGTATTTACATACTCTTCATCAAATAATGATGCTAAGTATTTTCGTGATAATATTTGGTTTTGGTTTTCAATTAAAGATAAAAATAATCTGTATTCTTTTTTTGTAAAATTGATCTTTTTTCCTTCGATGATAAAATGATGATTCAAATCATCGCTTTTAATTGATATATTTGTTGTTAGTTGTTGGTTTTTAAATTCTTTATAAAAACGTAAAAGGCGATATTTAAGTGCTGTTCAAGAAATTGGTTTTCTAAAAAAATCATAAACTTCAAGTTTAAGACTTTTTTCTTCAACTTTTTCGTTTAGAAAAAAAGCGGTTATAAAAATAATTTTGCTATCTATTTTATTTTTTTTTAATCATTTATAAAACTGAAAACCGCTTTCATAACTTAAATTAACATCAATAATAATTAAGTCAAAGTAGTTTGCTCTACATAAACTGATTGCGTTTTCAATCGTACTTGAAAAAGAAAAATTAAAATGTTGGTGCTTTTGTGATTTTTGTTTAATTTCAGATAAGAAATAATAATCATCATCAAGAAATAAAACTGAAAGTTTGTCCATTGTATTTTTGAAAAAATTAACTTAAATTTAAAAACTTAATATATCTATTTTTTTATATATCGGTCTATTATTATAAAGAATAATTAAAAATTAGTTATAGAAATAATATTTAAATTTGTGTTTCTGTTCTGAAGATAAATCTTTTGAAGTTGGATGAGTTATGTATTTATAAAAACTATCAGAAATGCCAGGATTGCTTTCGAAACAAAGGTTAACGCTGTTGTAATAGCAGTTATTAATAAAAATTCTAAAACGATTTAAAAAGTATATATTGCTTAAAATTTTTTTACTAACAAATTTATCGATAAAAATGTATTTGGGTTTTGTTACTAAAATTAAATTTAATTGTTCGCGATTAAAAATATTAGCATAAAAAGAAAATAAAATATTTTTTTCTTTAAAGAATTCAACTATTTTAAATAATTTATAATGGTTTGTAAAAAATAAGTTATTTATAAAGAAGCAAACATAATTGGTTAAATTATTCGCTTTTAACATATCGCTTATTACGGTTAAATTATCAAATAATATTTCAAAAGAAATGCTGATGAAATAAGTTAAAGATGGTTTTTTTTTCGATTTTGCGCTTTTAGCAAGATGCTCTTTTTGAACAATAATATTTTTATTTATTTCAGAAAAAATATATTTAATAACCTGCAATAAATATGATGTTTGTTCGGCTGGAATATTAAAGAAAAATTTTTCTGCTGTTTTGTTTCAAAAATTAATTGCTCAGAAATTGGTTTCTGGTTGGTCAAAAATATCTATTAAATAACCTAATGGATTATTTATTTTTCTTTTTTCTTTATAAATTGGTGAAAAGTTTAAATTTAAAAAGTTTTTTGATTTTAAGAACGAAAAAGAAAAAGTCTTTAAAAATACATTTAAATATTGATTTTGAGTATCAAAAATAGTATAAAAATCACATTGATTATGTTGTCCTAGCAATAAAGCAATTTGAGCGTATTTAAATGATAGATCTAATGAAACTGTTTGATTTAAATTATTTTTATTTTTAAAAATATAATATCCTGATCTTACTTTAACTTGGAAAAAATTATTAAAATAATTTAATTTTGTAAATATTCTTTTATTAAAAGCGCTATCTATTTTTTTTAAATGAAGTCTATTTTTGATATGCGGTTTGTAAATGATTATTTCGTTAATTGTTGAAAAAAAAATAATAATATCCTTACCTAAAGTTGAATATAAAATTTTAATTAAATTAATGATATAGCGATTTAAATACTCAGTAGCATAATCATGGTTAAAAAGGTATCTAAAAAAATTTTCGATTTTAATTGTTCCGATAACGCCATATCTTCGATAATCAAATTTTTTAAAAATTTGACTATTCGTTGTTTGCTTGGTATAAATCTTATAAATAAAATTACTAAAATTAAAATAGTTATAAACCCGTTCTGGAAGTTCTTTAATTACTGCATCAGAACTTTTAAATTGTTGGACATTAAAAATATTATTAAAAATAAGTAATGCTTCTACTTTTTCATTAGTTAATTTTGTAATTTTAAAAAAACAAGGTAAAAGAGTTCCATCTTTTAATTTAACATCTGTTTTAATTGTTAAATATAAATTGGGAACTTCTTCGATATTGTTGTACTTTTTAACACATTCTTTGATTGTATATGCATTTAAGGAAAAAATATCTGAAAAATTATTAAGAACATATTCTCTGTTCGGTTTAATTCATAACTCATTACTAGTAGTTGTGAATTCATTTTTTAATTTATCAATTTTAATCAATGCTGGTAAAAAATGAAAATTAAAATGTTTTTTTTGTTTTTTTAGCAATAGATAAAATAATATCAAAGCTCAACCTACAAAAAAGGATAAAAAAATAAGAATAAAAATCAAAAAATTCATTAACGGATTTTTGTTGTTTGTATATATTATTATAGAATTATAATTTTATTTAAATAATCATAAAAAAAATAACCAGACTAAACATCTGGTTATTTCTAATAATTATTGAACCCTCAATAAACTAACTTTTAGAAGGAGAATAGATCTTAAATAAATTAAAATTCTTAAATCAATAATATTTTTTCATCTTAAAATATATCTTCTATAGATGTATGTGAATATAAATTGATTTATTTTTATTTTGTACTCTTTAGGATCTTGAGGTGAGTTTGTGTTAATGTTTAGCATTTGGTTTTGTACTTTTGTGATGTGTTTATTGATTTTACCATCAGTAGGTAGTTTATAAATTCAATATCATAAAAGAAATGATGCTAAAAGTCCAACTAAACCGACAGCAATTGAAAATAACATAATTAATTGATTTCCTAACTGATCAGTAGCATACCCAATTGATGGATATAAAACTTGATGATGAGATTGAATCGCTGATTTAACTGCTTGGAAGAAAGCATCTGGAAGAAAAGCGATGAATGAAATAAAAGCAACCGCTCCTGAATATTGTTGTTCATTAATTTTTAACTCTGTTGCTATAGCACTTCAACGAATAGTTACTAAACATCAAGCTGCAAATCCTAAACAAATCATATTTAAACCGGCAAGAATTTGAATTGGAATAAAGTATCAAGCTTGGGAATGATCTCTAAAATTGTTATAAAATCCTGGGAGAATAATTACCAAAAGAGTTAAAGTGGTTGAGATAACTAACCCTCACGTAATATAAAGAATATAATGGTTTTTTTTATCAGCAAATCTTCCCATAACAAATGAAGAGACAAATCGCATTAAATAAGTTTTTGAAAGTCCTAAGATAAAGACAACAATTGAAGAAAATAAAAAGACATTTTTCATGTAATCAGTGTAACCACTTAACGCCATCTGATACATGTAAATGCCCATTACTGAAATTGAATATAGTCAAAGTTTTGGACTTGCCGCGTTTTTAAAACAAGCTTTAAAGTTGTTTCAAAGATTTAATTTAGATTTTGTTTTCACTTCATCTTCTCTTACATATTTAATAACAAAAATGAAAGAGATAAGAAGTGACACAGAATAGCAAGATGTTAAAACTAAAAATCCGATATGAATGTGCCCGACTTGGGGATTGATAAAAAGGAAGATTGTCCCTATAACAGCAATTAATGCCCCTAAAAATCCATTGATTGATCCTTCAAGACCATTCATTGTTCCAACTTGTTCTTTTTTTCCTTGCATTGCTACTAGTTTTCATAGCGGAGATCAAAAAAACAAAACCGAGAAAACTCCCATCGCGATAAATATTAACAGATAATTTCAAAAAGCAGTGCTGTAGACATAATCATGGGGATTGGGGTTGGGTCAAATAATTGGTACCAATGAATATCATACCCCGATGACAAACATTCCAAAAACACCAATTAAAATTAAAGTTTTACATTTAAACTTATCTGCAAAAGACATCGCAAAGACATATAAAACGATGTTAACTATTCCATAAATACTTCTAACAAGTGACAACTGATAATCTGTAATCTGCATATCATGTTGAAGATTAGGTAAAAAATTTGAAAGATAGGATGGAAATGCAAATATGGCTAAATCACTTAAAGCTAAAACAGCAATCGGAATAACTTGTCAACGAAAACTTAAGTCTTTAAATAAAAAATTTTTTATCCGTTTCATAAATTACAACTATTATTTATTTTTTAAATGTATGGTTTATATACTAATTTTTATCCTTTTTAATAAATTCTTATCTTCATCGTACAAATAAAGATATTGTATTTTGTTTTTCTTAGCAAAGATGATTGCATTATCGATTGCTCTTTTTTCACCGATTGATAAAAATATATTTTTAGCTTTTCAATAAAGAGCATAAGTAGCTCCTCCATATCTTTGATATAGACATAGTCGTCCATTATCTCAATCTTTAAACATAAAAGAAAGATTTTTACCATTTCAGTAATCAGGAAAAGGAATGTCTAGTCTTCAAAGAAGCGTTTTAGCAAAATCATAATGCATTAAAGGGTATGGGATATGTCATCTTTTTACCATTTTCCCATAGAAAATCATCGGTACTGTTAACTCTAACGGATTAAGTCCTCCATGACATTCATCATCACAAGCGACTCCACCGTGATCAGCAAGAAAAGTTAATAAAGTCGTTTTTCTAACTTCATCATCTTCTTCTATCATCTTTAAAACTTCTCCTAATCAATAATCAATAACTTTGGCTCGTTCAAATATGTAATCTGTTTGATGACCATAAACATGTCCAGTTGTATCAGGTTCATTAACATAAATGATTAAAAGGAATGGTTTCTCTTTTTTAAAATATTCGATCGCTTTATCTACAATATCATAATTGACTAACATGTTGTCTTGATAATTGATAGTTAATGATTTAGGGGTTGTCCCTCAGTGTTCTTGATCTTCTTTTGAAACTGGATTGTAATAATAATCAGCTAAATCTAATTCAACG
This sequence comes from Mycoplasma sp. SG1, assembly GCF_023612375.1. Lineage (GTDB taxonomy): Bacteria > Bacillota_I > Bacilli_A > Mycoplasmatales > SG1 > SG1. The sequence goes on from NZ_CP076852.1 coordinate 61,257, forward strand.
ATATCATTCCATTGCGGTCATCTAAAAAAAACAGCAACTTTTTTATTTGGAAATCTTTCCTTTGTTAATTTAACAATACTTGGTGGATTTAAATATTTGTCATCGTACTTATCTAGTTCAGGAGTTGATGAATTTCATTCTGTCTTACCGTGAATATTGGTTGAAACGCCACGCATTAATGTGTTCCAATTATTAGCAGAAACAGAAGGAAAAACGGCATGACTTTTTAATGAATAAGCTCCATCTTTAATTATTTTTTTTAGGTTTGGAAGATTATCTAAATTATTTCTGATTAAATAACTTCCGAAAGCATCAGCGCCAAATATTATTGTGTGTTTAATTTGGTTAGTACTATCAAGTGTTTTTTTCATAATAATCTCTTTTAATTTTTGATGAAATTGATTTTTTTACCACGTTTATTTTCAATAAATTCGTTATAAAAACTATTAATCGTAATAGCGACATCATTGATAGTGTAAAACTTATCTTCAATTTTTTTAGACTCAAAATAAGGACCAGCGAAAATAACAGGTAAATTGATATCTTTATCTTGAACTCCTCCGCCTGTTATTGTTCCAGGATCTTTTTCTCCTTCAGTGCTAACAATGACAAAATTAGTATTTTTACATTTGTTAGTAAAACAATTAACTATCTCATTAATTTGTTGATAAATATCAGAAATGTTAAGGTCAGAAGTTTTATTGAGAATTAAAATATCTTTGTTTTGAATAATCTTTGAGCTTTCAAAACCTGCAGCTATTAGTTCAGTTGGTAATCCATCATTTAAAATAATTTTTTTATTAAATCTTGCAAGATTGGGTAATCCAGATCTTATTTTTTGAAAAAGAAACGAAAAGTTTAATTTTTCTTTATTTTCGATAAAGCTTTTATAGCTTAAATTTTTAATTAAAATTAATACTAACATTTTAATAATTTTGTAAAATTTTTATTACTTATAATAATGATCTTATAGGTGAAAGGAACAACGTTTTTTTAAATTTGGCTAATATCAACAGTCATTTAGTTTTAAAACTTTCAAGTCTACTAATTACATTACTGTCTGTTTTTTGTTCTATGTTTGGAGTGGCTTGTTTTTTGCAATAAAAAAGAAGTTTATTACGAACTTTTTGAACAAATTTATTCATTCTTTCGCTATTTGGATATTTATATATTCAAAACCAAAGCAAAAAGGCAGATACTAAACCAAACAAACCAACTGCTAATGAAAATAATAATATATACTGATTTCCTAATTGACTTGTCGCATTTTTATGTAAAGCAGGATATCAAACTTGATGGTCTGATTGAATTGCTGACTTAACAGCTTGAAAGTATGCATCTGGTAGAAAAGCTATAAATGAAACAAACGCAACTGCTCCTGAATATTGCTTTTCATGAATTTTTAACTCTGTTGCTATTGCACTTCAACGAATGGTTACTAAACATCAAGCAGAAAAACCCAAACAAACCATATTTAAACCAGCAAGGATTTGAATTGGAATGAAATATCATTGTGAAGTTTCATCTCTAAAATTATTCCCAAACCCTGGCAAAAGAATAACCATCAAGGTTAAGGCGGATGAAATTACAAGTCCTCAAAGAATATAAAGTGTGTAATGATTTTTCTTGTCAGCGAAACGCCCCATAAAATAAGATGAAACAAACCGCATTAGATAAGTTTTTGAAAGTCCTAAAATAAAGACAACTACTCCTGAAAATAAAAAGACATTTTTCATGTAATCGGTGTAACCGCTTAAAGCCATTTGATACATGTAAATTCCCATAACTGAAATACCATATAATCATAATTTTGGACTTTTGGCATTCCCAAAACATGCTTTAATATTACCTTTAAAATCAAAAGTAGAAACTTCTTTTCGATCTTCTACAACGAATTTCCCAACCGCAAAAAATGAACAAATTAAGACAAGCGAATAACAAGATGTTAAAACAAAAAAGCCGATGCTGTGACCATCGACTTTAGGATCTATAAAGAAAAAAATTGTTCCTATGATAGCAATAATTGAACCAAAGAAACCATTAAATGAACCTTCAAGTCCATTCATTGTTGAAACTTGTTCTCTTTTTCCTTGAAGAGCAATTAACTTTCATAGTGGAGCTCAGAAAAATAAACCTGTAAAAATAGCGATTAAAATAAAGATAACTAAATAATTATAAAAATTTGCTGTATAGACGTCTGGGGAAGGATTCCCAGGAGTTCAAATTATTGGAACTAAACTATATCAAATGCCGGTTAAAAACATTCCAAAAATACCAATCAAAATTAAAGTTTTACATTTAAATTTATCTGCAAAAGACATCGCAAAAATATATAAAAATATTTTAATACCACCGTAAATACTTCTGATCAAAGATAGTTGAGAATCTGCGATCCCCATATCACTTTGAAGGTTTGGTAAAAAATTAGAAAGATACGATGGAAAGGCAAAAATTGCTAGATCACTAAATGCTAGCGCAATGATTGGAATAATTTGTCAACGGATACTTAATCCAGCAAAAAGTTTTTTAAACATAATAAAGTTTATTATCTTTTTTTTATGAAGTTTTTGTCAAAAACGCTTTTATCTAATATATATTAAACCTTTTTTAACTCCATCGCGCAACTAAAATAACTTTTAAATTATAAAAATAAATAAATTAAAAAAATTAGAATAAAAACTTTAATTGATTAAAGTTTTTTTTAAGGTGAAATAAGCATTTATTTTGCTGTTACTAAAATCGGTTGAAAATAATAAATAGTCATCAATGATGGTTATTACTGATAAATAACTCAATTCTTTGTTATTTTCTTTATGGTATGTTTTTATGTAATTTAAAAAATTTTTAAAATCGTTTTTATCATAAACTGATAAAGTGTAATCTTCTACATATTTTGAAACAAAATCTAGCCAATCTGTTTTATCTTTTAAATCAAAAACAGGTCCAATATAACGAATTAAAGAAAGAGAGTTATCAGTTTTAATTTTTTTTAACTGGGCTTTGTTATAGGTAATGACAAACTTAAATTTAGAATTTGGTTGAGCAAAAAAATAATCAATTAATGAACATATATCAAATAAATTATTTTCTGGTAAATCATCTAAATGATCTATTAAAAAACAAATATTATTCAGTGATAATTTATTGTAAGATTGAATAATTTCATGAATATTTTTGACATTGATATCGCTGTTATCAATTGGAAAAATTCTTTCATTTGTTTTAAAATCTGCTGATTTACTTTTAACAAGGGTTGTTAAAATAACATCGATTGCAATTCTAGCAGCGCTTAAACTTGATTTAACAATTGAATTTTTATTTTGTCCGAATTTTTTTGGAATGTTGTCAAAATAACTTAAAAATTTTTGACTGTTATTTAAACTACTTGTTCCGTACTTTCAAGTTCGTGCATCAACAACAATGAAATAAAATTTTTGCCTATTTTCTTCTAAAATTTTTTTTAAAAAAGTTGTTCTCCCGCTTCCTTTGTTAGCAAGAATAAAAATTGGTTTAGAGTTATCGTTTTCAAAAATGGGTTTGAATGTTTGATAATCACCATCTACAACGTTGAAAATAGGATTGATTTTTTGATCTCCATCTTTTTGTAAAAGTTTATTTCAATTAACTTGTAGCTTTTCAACAACTAATTGATTTGATAAATTATTTATTTTTTGATCTTTTTTATAAATTATAAAATCTATCATTTTGATTATGATATATAAAAATAAAATGATGACAGCTGATGCAACATAAATGAGTAATAAGACTCACAAATTATTTAACTTAGAAACAACATATGTATTGATTAAAGAATAGATTGAAAGAACTAAAACAATAAAAATCAAAGCATAAAATAAAAAGTAAAGAAATTTAATAAATTTTTGGAGCTTTAATAAATGTTTCATATTGTTGGAAGTTTGGATAATTTTTTTTGAAAAATAATAATCTCTTTTCTTTTATTATGAAGAAAAAAAGACTCTATAAAAAAAATACCATACATCTAAAATGTATGGCATTAACTTAAAATATTGTTAACAAAAGTAATTTATGCTTTTTTTAATTTTCAATAATCGTATCTTTAACTTTATTGATGTATTCTTTTGTCGTTCTTGAACGATGAACGCTTTGAATTTCATCGATTTTTTCTTGTTCAGCAAATGAAATATCAGCTTTATTTGGAACAATAATTTCAACAATTACATATAAATCACCGTAGCGATTTTTTTTGTTAATAACCGGAGCACCTTTGTTTTTAATTTTGAAAATTTGTTTTTCATGTGTCCCTGGGGGTATTTTCATTTTAACATCACCCCATAAAGTTGGAACAACGATTGAAGTACCGTTAATAACATCTGCATAATAAACAGGAACCTCAAGGATTAAATCATCATCTTCACGTTTAAAAAATGGATGTCCATAGACAAAAACATTGATATATAAATCGCCATATCTTCTTAATCTTGAATCATAACCACCTTTGCCTTGAAGTCTAATTCTTTGATTTGAATGAATTCCAGCAGGAATATCTATTTTGATATTTGTAACAATCGATTCTTTACCAGAACCACCACAAACATGACATTTTTTAGAAATTATTTTACCAACACCATGACAAGTAGGACAAATAGATTCGTGTTGAATAACTCCAAACGGACTTCTTGTTTGTTTAACAATTTTTCCTGAACCATGACAGGTAGGACATACTTGAACATCGCTAGGAGTTTCTGCTCCTGAACCATGACAATGACTACATTCGGTTGATTTTTTGATTCTTAAAGTTTTTGATGTTCCATACATTGATTCAAGAAAAGTGATTTCGATTTTAGTTTGCATATCAGCAGAAACACTTTGCTGTCTTCTTCCATCAAAACCAGCTCCGCCAAAACCACCAAAACTTGAAAAAATATCTTTTAAATCGCCAAAATCAAAACTAAATCCTCCGCCTGCTCCAAAGGGATTTCCTTGTCCTTGTTGATTGTATTTAAATGCTTCTGAACCAAACTGATCATAAGTTTTTCTTGATTTTTCATCACTTAAAACTTGATAAGCTTCATTAATTTCTTTGAACTTTTTTTCAGCATCAGCGGCTTTATTAATATCAGGATGATATTCTTTAGCAAGTTTACGATATGCTCTTTTAACTTCATCAGGTGTAGCATCCTTGTTAATTGCTAATGTTTTGTAATAATCTTTGCTCACGATATGATTATGGTTTTAAATAAGCTACTTAATTATTAACAGGTTCAACTTCAGCATCGATAACACCATCATCTGCTTTAGAATCTGTATTATCTGCTTTTTTAGCTGCTTCTTCTTTAGCAAATTTTTCTTGCATTTCTTTGATTTGTTCAGCACTTAAATTTTCTTGAAGTTTAGCAAACATTGTTTCAATTTGTTTTACTTCTTCTTCCATTGCTTTATAATCGTTAGCTTTAATAGCAGTGTCAAGTTTTTCTTTAACTTTATTGACTTCTTCTAATTGTTTAGCATCCATTTTATCTTTTGTTTTTTCAATTGTATCTTCGATTTGATGCAATCATGATGATGCTTTGTTTTTAATTTCAGTGTTTTTTCTTAACTCTTCATCTGCTTTTTTATGCTCTTCAGCATCTTTTATCATTCGGTTAATTTCTTCTTCTGATAAACCTGAACTATCTTTAATAGTAATTGATTGTTCTTTATTAGTTTTTAAATCTTTAGCAGCAACTGAAACAATTCCATTAACATCAATTGAAAATGTAACTTCAATTTGCGGAACTCCTCTTGGTGCTGGATCAATACCAGTTAAAGTGAATCTTCCTAATGATTTATTGTCAAGTGCCATTGGTCTTTCACCTTGAAGAACATGAATATCAACTGCTGGTTGGTTATTTTCTGCTGTTGAAAAGACTTGTGATTTATTAACAGGAATTGTTGTATTTTTATTAATTAAAGTTGTCATTATTCCACCTAATGTTTCAATTCCTAAACTTAAAGGGGTAACATCTAATAATAAAACATCTTTAACATCACCTGTTAATACTCCACCTTGAATTCCAGCTCCAATCGCAACTACTTCATCAGGGTTAATAGATTTGTTTGTTGTTTTACCCATTTCTTTTTCAAGAAGTTCATAAACTGCAGGAATTCTAGTACTTCCTCCAACTAATAAAACTTGATCAATATCTTTTGGAGTTAATTTTGCATCTTTTAAGGCAGTTTTTAATGGTTTAAGAGTTTTTTCAACTAAATGTTTTGTCATTTTGTTGAATTCAGCTCTTGTTAATTTTGCATTTAAATGCAATGGTCCAGATTGATTCATTGAAATGAAAGGTAAATTAATTGTTACTTCAACTGAAGAACTTAATTCTTTTTTAGCTTTTTCAGCAGCTTCTTTTAATCTTTGAGAAGCCATTGAATCTTTTGATAAATCGATTCCTTGTTCTGCTTTAAAATTTTTAACTAATCAATTTGAAATTTCAGCATCAAAGTCATCTCCACCAAGATGATTGTCTCCGCTTGTTGATAAAACTTCAAAAGTTCCGTGTGCTAACTCAAGAATACTTACATCAAAAGTTCCACCACCTAAATCATATACTAAAACTTTTTGTTCTTTATTAGTTTTATCAATTCCGTATGCTAATGCAGCAGCTGTTGGTTCATTAATAATTCTTTCAACTGTTAATCCAGCGATTTTACCAGCATTTTTTGTCGCATGACGTTGCGCATCGTTAAAATAAGCTGGAACTGTAATAACTGCTCTTGTTATTTTTTGACCTACATAATCTTCTGCAAATTTTTTAAGTTTTTGTAAAATAATTGCACTAATTTCTTCTGGTTTATATTCTTTTGTTTTTCCTTGAACAGAAATTTTTACCGTTTCATTGCTTCCCATTTTACGTTTAATTGAAGCGATTGTGTTTTGTGGATTAGTAATTGCTTGGTTTTTTGCAGCTTGTCCAACAATAACTTCACCATTCGTTTTAAAGGCTACAACTGAAGGTGTTATTCTGTTTCCATCGCTGTTAATAATAATTTTTGCGTCTTTACCTTCCATGATTGAAACACATGAATTAGTTGTACCTAGATCTATTCCAATAATTTTGCTCATTTTAGTTTTTTTTGTTTTGTAATCTTTAATTTTTCTAACTTTTTTGGTTGTTTGTTTAATATTTAATATTGTTGTTTTTAAAAAAATAAATAGTTAAATCTTAATTATTTTTTACAACTCTCACTAGAGAATGACTTAAAACTATGTCATGAAAAATATAGCCTTTACGAATAACTTTAGTGATAGTTCCATTTTCTAATTTCGAAGATGCTTCGTGTTCAATTGCATGATGATATTTTTCATTAAATTTGTCTCCAACTTTAACAATAATTTCTTGCAATCCTTCTGATAGAATTGCTGATCTTAATTTATCAAGAATCATTTCAAATCCTGATAGTCATTGTTTCATTTCATTGTTCAATTCAACATCATAACTATGTTCGATTGCTTTTTCAAAAAAGGTTAAAGGTTCAAGAATTTTTTCAATAAAATTTTTTGCTGAATATTTTTGTTCAGCTTTTAATTGTTCAATTTTATTGAGATACAAATCATAAGTGTTTTTGGCTTTCATGACTTGTAAATGAGAAGGTTCATAAAGTAAAACTTTTTGTTTTAACTCTGAATTTAATCCTTGAAGTTTAATAATTGATGCTTCTTGTTCAATTAATTTTTCATTTGATTCTTTGATAAAATTCAATGATTTTTGTAATAGGAAAAGAATTTGATCGACATCATCTTTTGTTTTATCAGCAAGAAAGAGTTTGTGATCTTTTCTTAATTTTGAAAAATCTGTTTTATCATCAAGCGTAATGCATCGATTATCTTTATTTTGAACATGATTGTCTTGATAATCGTTGTCGTGATTTTTTAAGTTGTCTTTTTTAATATGTTTCACAATTTATTATCAATTTTTGGTTATATCGCATTAGAAATATTTTTATTTAGCAAATCAATATTTAATATGCTAATAAGATTATAAACAAAAAAATAAAAAAAAGAAATTTTGATTTGAGTTAAAAATGTAATATAAATTTAATTTCTTTTACTTTAAATGTTCGCTTAACTTGCTTTTGTAAATAGATTCTGGTGTTAGATTAAATTTATCTCACAGATATTCAGATAAAAAAGGACAAAAGGTTGAAAAGATTTGTAAAAAAGCTTTAGTGTATTCAAGATTGATTTCTGGGTTTTTATATAAATAGTTTATAAATACCATAAATTTACTAATAGATGTGTTGAATTTAAAAGCTTCTATATCTTTTGGAACCAATTTAATTGTTTTGTTTCAGGTTTGTTCAAATTCAGGTGATGGAGTTTTTGTAACTTTGATTAATTCAGTAAAAAAACGATAAACACGTTTTAATCATTTGTTGCTTGCAAAAACACCATGTGGTAGTCATTTTGAATTTAAGTTAATCGGTCCTATAAACATTTCATAAACTCTTAACGCATCTGCTCCATAGTTATCGATAATTTCATCTGGTGAAACATAGTTATTAGCAGACTTTGACATTTTTTCGCCTTTATCATTTAAGATTAAACCCTGATTGTATAACATTTTAAAAGGTTCTTGACATGAAACAATTTTTTCATCAAAAAGAAAATGATGTCAAAACCTAGCATATAATAAATGTAAAACAGCATGTTCTTTCCCGCCTATATAAAGATCTACAGGTAGCCAATAATTTAAAATGTTTTTCGCTTCCTTTGATTCTAAACTTAAATAATTATCTTTTGCTTTTAATAAATATCCAATATAGTATCAACAACTACCAGCTCATTGTGGCATAACATGTATTTCTCTAAAAGATAGTTGATTTGTTTTTGATTTTACTTCTTGCCAATTTTTAAAAAATTTTAATGGGGGGAAAAAATTATAAACTTTATCAAAATCATTTGTTTCAGGAAGGACTAATGGTAAATCTGTTTCCTTCATCGGATGCGGATCATTATTATCCAATATGATCGGAAAAGGTTCCCCTCAATAACGTTGCCTTGAAAAAACTCAATCTTTAAGATGGGTTTTATGACTTTTTATCAATTTGTATTTTAATAAATTTTGATCACTTGAAATATCATTTTCTTCTTTTTGATTATTTAATTCATTTCATATAGAAGTAAAAAGTTTTTTGTTGTTATTAATATATTCAAAAATAACTTTATTTTCTTTGATATCTTTTCCAAAAATAATTTCTTCGTCAATATTTAAATTGGAATTAAGTTTAGTGACAAGCAAAATTGGTAAAGATTTAGAATATGAATTAAAATTAATTTTATGATCTAAAATTTTTATAACATCAAAATAGTCTCAATTTTCAATATTATTTTGATTTTCTTGTTCATACTTTAATACTTCATCAACTAATAATTTTTCAGGATCATAATTTTTAATTAAATATTTGTATATTTCTGAATTTTTTGTAATAGCTAAAAAAAGAGGATTAAACGTTTTTAGGTATTTACTTTCAAAAAAAATATCAAAACTTTGTTTAGAAATAGTCCCTTTAATTAAAAAGCCATTCGTTAATTTTATTCAGTTTTTTTGTAATTTAATAATATCTTTCGGTCATTCAAGATTATCTAAATTATCTTGCAAACGTCTTGCATCACTTGTAATTTTTAAAACCCATTGCATAATATCTTTCTTTATGACGGGATAACTACCACGTTCTGAAAGAAGTTTTCCGTTACAATTAATAACTTCTTCATTCGCTAAAACTGTTTTTAATTTTTCACATCAATTAACAGGAATACTTTTTTTAAAAGCTAGTTTTTTCTTAAAAAGTCTTAAAAAAATTAACTGTGTAGTTTTATAATAAGCAGGATCTGCTGTATTTATTTCGTATTTATAGTTAAAATAAAAACCAACTCTTTTAATTTGATTTCTAAAATTAGAAATATTTTTTAAAACAAAATCCTTTGGAGGTTTATGATGTTTAATTGCATATTGCTCGGCTGGCAGACCAAAAGCATCTCATCCTATTGGTTTAAAAACATTGTAACCTTTTAACAAATAATAACGAGCAAAAATATCTGTTGCTAAATAACCACGAATATGTCCGACATGTAAACCATTACTAGATGGATACGGGAACATATCAAGAAAGTATTTTTTTTGTTTTGATTTATCATTTAAATCTATCTCAAAAAAATCATTATCTTCTCATTTTTTTTTACTATAATCTTCTATTTTTTTGAAGTTATAAATGCTTCTGTCTTCTTTAATTTCCATAAAAATTATTTATAACAAAGGTATTATTCATTATTATTTTCTAATATTTTTAATTTATCATCGCTGATTTCTATTTCTTCTTGAACTTCATTTAATTGTTTTAATCATTTTTTACGTCTGTAAAATAAGTATGAAGTAAAGGCCTTTAAACCATCGCAAATTACCCCTATTAAAAAGATAATAACAATCCCTAAAGCACTAAAAAAATGGGTTAATAATAAAATTACAATTGTCGTAATGAACAAAGTATACATAGAGTCTAGAAAAAAAACTGAAATAACATCACCGCCAGCTCTAATTGTGTAGTAACAAACAAAAGCAAAAGCATAAAATGGAAAAAACAATCCGATAATAATTAACATTAAGCGGACGTTATGAATTTGTCCAACTGGAAGTTTACTAAATATTATTTCTGGTAAAAAACTGCTAATAATCAATAATCCTATTCCTAAAACAATCGAAAAACCGATTGAAATAATATTAATTTTAACAGAGTTGTTGTAAGCTTCTTTGAGCTTATTTCTCCCTAACTCATATCCTACTAAGGCTCCGACTCCAGATCCTAATCCAAAGAGACCAGAAAAAAATAAATCATTAATTGTATAAGCGGCTTGAATTTCCTTTACAGCGGTTGTACCTAAATAACCATAAAAACTAAATTGTAAAAAAACCGCAAATGCTCAAATAATTTCATTAAAGGTTACAGATCACATTTTAAAACTTACTTTTCTTAAAAGACTGAAATGAGGGAAGAAAAAAGATTTAATTGAAAATCAAAATTCATATTTTTTAACACAAATAACCGTAAAAACACAACCAAACTCAATAATTCTGACAATTAATCCCCCAGCTGCTAATCCTAAAATGCCCAATCTTGGAATTATTGTAACACCATTAATTTTAATTCCATAAGTTAATATTACACAGAAAAATATTTTAAAAATTAATACGATAATGCTTATTCAAAAAGAAATTTTCATTCTTCTTGTATCTCTTAAAGTCCAATGAATAGAATAACTTAAAGCGATAAAAAAATATGAAATTGTTGAAAATAAAAGATAGTTTTGTGTGTCCTTGACTATTTGTGGTGGAATAAAATCTTTACTTCCAATTGATATATTAATTAAAAATTTAGAAAATAAATTGCAAAATATAAAAAAAAGAAGCGAAATAATAAGTCCTATTCAAATTCTTAACTTATAAATTTCACTTAAATCTTTGTATTTTTTAGCTCCAAAAAATTGAGCACTAAAAATACTAAAACCACTTAAAACACCAATTAAAATGGTAAAAAAAACAAAAAAGACGGTAATACCAAGCGAAACTGCTAATATATCGTTTGCATTATAATTACCGATTATAAAAGTATCGATTAGATTAATAGAACCTTCAATAATTGACTGAAAAGTAGCTGGTAAAATAAATCCAAGCGCTAAAAATAAAAATTGTTTGCTTATTTTATTTCTATAAAAAAATGATTTTATTGGATTTTTAAATTGCATAACTTAAAACATTTTTTACAAAATATCTTTCAATATAATGTACAACTATGGCAAAATATTACAAATAATTATAAATTATAAAATGAATAATTTCTATCTTTTATAAACGGGGACTATTTGTATTATTTTTTTGAACAAACTGCTTTTTTAATGAAATTGGATTTGATTTTTTAATTAAATCATTAAAAAATTTTGTTAACGCAATTTCTGTAAAAAGATTTTTATGAACAATTGTTGAAGCGATTTTTTCAATGTAAGCAAGGTTTAAAAAACCATTTTTAATGAATGAATAAAATATTAAATAATTAATAATAAAATCTCCAAATCCAAATAATCCTTTTAATTGAATTAAAAACTGTTCTTCATTGCGATCGATTTCTTTAGAATAAACGAATAAATAAAAACTACGAATATTTAAATGATTTATTTTGTTCGTAACAATTTTATTCATTGTATTATTTTGGTTTAAAAAATCATTAAAATTGTAATTTATTTGCCAACGAATATCTTGTGTATTATTTTTAGAAATTGGATTTTGGAAGGGGTTTGAAGTAGCATATTTTTCAAAGTGTTCAATTAACTTTAAGTAATTGTTGTGATCTAACTTACCTTCTTTATCATAGAAATTTTTATATTCTTTTAATAAAATTTCGTAATCTAAGTTATATTCAACTTTAAAAGATTGTAAAAAATTTAATATTTCATCATTAACGACATTTTCTAATTTATATAATTTCAAAAAATGAGAAAATTTCTCGTAATTAATTGTATTGGGTGTATTATAATGACGATCGGTTAAATGAATTTCCCCATCATTAGTATTGTCGTTTAAGTCGTTTAAATCTTCTTCTTTTCTGTTTGTTAGTTGTTCAAAATCTCTTAAAATATTTTGATCAAAAGTTTCAGAAATTTCAGATGAAATATCCGTATAGTTTTTATATGAAATTTTTCTTGTGATAAATAATTTTTTAGTAAACTGAAAATATTCATCTTTTACATAATATAAAAAGGCGTTTTTCAAAAATTCATTACTAAAAAATTTATTTGGTGTTAGAGGCGGGATTAAAGAAAAAATAATGTCTTTATTCGTGTTATCAACAAAAGTTTTTAATAAACCAACAGCTTCTAATGTTTTTTTAGCTATTAATAAGTCATTAAAATCTACTTTTAATAATTTGCAGATGTAATTAAATGTAACGCTGGTTCCTGTAGATTGAGTAATTTTTAAACTTCTATTTTCAACAGACAAATAATTTAAACATACTAAATATAAAGAAATAGCGTTAGCTCCGATTATTGGTTGATATAAATAAAGTAAAGTCTTATTATCAATATCAAAAAACAAACTGTTACTAGTGACAGTAAAATTGTCATCTTTAGCAAAGTCTATAAAAAAAGATGAATCTTTACCTAATTCCATAGTTTATTTTTTTTAAGTTAAAAATACAAAAAAAGCACAATCTACACCTTAAATATATTTTAAATAATTATAGGGTAAAAAAATGTCAAATTTGAAAAGATTAAAAGATTTTTTAGTCGTTGTTTTTGTGATTTTGTAAAGCTTGACACTTGGGACAAAAAAACGTACTTCTTTGATTTTGAACTATTTTTTGAATCGTAGTATTACAGATCTTACAATTTTTACCATTTCGACGATAAACAAAAAGTTCATGTTGAAATCTACCATGAATATCTTGTGCTGGTTCAAAAGTTGAAACCGTGCTTCCGCCTAACGCAATTGAATGATTTAATACTTCTCTGCTGAAGTGAATAATGTCTTTTAATTCTTTTTGATTTAATTGATAGGCTGGGATCGTTGGATGAATCCGTGCTAAAAATAAAATTTCTGAAGCATATATGTTTCCTATCCCGCTTATTATTGATTGATCTAACAGTGCTGTTTTGATCGGAAGGCGTTTTTTTGAAAATTTTTTACTTAAATATTCTGATTTTAAATTTAAAGAATTTGCATCTATCCCAACATTTATTAAAGGTTTATTAGCAAGAAATGATTTTTCTTTATCAAGTGGGTAAAGAAAAAAAGTACCAAATTTTCTTGTATCCCTATAAATTAGAATTTTATTATTATTTAAATAAAACAAAATTAAAAGATTACTAATTTTTTCAAAATCAAAATTATTGTCAACAACTAAATATCTGCCTTCCATTCTTAAATGAGAACAAAGAACAAAACCATTTAAATAAAATATTAGATGTTTTCCTTTTCTTTCAATATTTTTGAATGTTTGATTTTTTAAATCATTAATAAATTTTTCAGATGAAACATTTTTAATAATTTTGGGTCAAAAAACTTTAACATTTAATATTTTTTGATTTAAAATCTTGCTTAAAAGGATATTTTTTACTACTTCTACTTCTGGTAATTCTGGCATTAAAAATATTTTTTTAATTATATCTATTTAATATTTGGCGTCTTTCCAACATTTGTAAATACTTGATCTTTAGTATGTTTTAGTGGTTGGATATTTTTAATTTTTCATTTAATAAATTTATTTTTAACAAGAATATCTTTAACTTCAGGAAGATGAGATAAAATCATTGCTAAATAACCATCACGGATACTAAAAGTAATTGATTTTATTTCTTTAATTTTAAACTTATTATAAAAACTAATAAAGGTTAACAATGCACAACGAATCGAGTTATAACCAATTTTTAAAATATGATAGCTTTGTAATTCCTTGTCATTCATTGGCATGATTAAGTTAAACAAACAAATCATGCTCATAATATTATCTTTAATAATTGGGATGTTTGGATTTTTTTGAACTAACATTTTATAAAAAACTTTTGTCATTAAAAAATTAATAGATTTTAAAGATGCAGATGATGAAAAAAAGTTCATTCCATAAAAAATATTTTCTTTAGTTGAAATTCTTGTTAAATTTCTATCTATTTCGCTTTTAATACTGTTCCAGTCAATTTTATAGTTATGTTTGTGTTTTAAAAGTAAAACCAAAGATCCGATTTTTAATGATTTTATTTCTGAAATTTTATGTTGTTGACAAATAGTTACTTCACAACTTCCTCCACCATAATCCAAAAGACAATAATTTTGTCTAGTTTTAGGGTTGTTTGGTAAATAAAAATTAATAAATGCTAAATAAGATATATAACCTTCTCTTCCGCCAACTAAAATATCTATATAAATCCCTGTTTGTCTATAAATCAACATTTGAATATAGGTATAATTTATAGCCCTTCTTAAAACCTCTGTTCCAAAACAATAAATTTTTGTGTTAGCAAATATCTCGTTTTTAGAAATACGTAATAAAATATCGCGAAAATCATCAACAATTTTATCAATTACATATTGACTTAAAAGACCATTTTTAAAATGATTTAAAAGTTTAAATAAACGACGATAAAAAGGATGCTTAATCAATGTATGATTTTGAAAGTTAATTTGATAAAAAGTACTTTTTATACTATTACTTCCAATATCAATGACAATAAATCCAGAAAAATAATTTATAAAATTGAGCTTTTGCATTTTTAAAATTTATTTGTTATTTTATTAATAAAATTATAAAATACTAAGCATAAAATGTTCTAAGTTTATATTTTTTGTAAAAATCAATAACTTTATCACTACGAATATTTTTATAATATCTATTTATGCTATAGGCATTTATGTTAGGGTTTATGTCTAAACGTTTATAAATTGGAATAATTTTCTTGTACAATTCAATTTGATCCAGATGATCTTTTAAGCTGTTTCTGTGCTTAGGAGATGGAATCTTATCGATATTATTTAAAAGATTTTCAAGTCCATTAAATTTAATTAAATAATTAAGAATTGTTTTTATTCCTCAAGACGGAATTCCCCTTAAATTATCGCTTTGATCGCCATTTAAAATTTTATAATCAAGAAAATATTTCATCGGTATCTTAACTTCTTGATTAAAATTTTCTTTCGTAATGTTTAATGGTTTAACCATCCCTTTTTGAATATTACAAAAAATAATATTATTTTGATTGTTAACTAATTGAAGTAAATCATGATCTGATGAATAAATGTAAATATTAGCATCTGATTTAAACTTTTCGACAATTGTTCCGATAATATCATCGGCTTCATAATTCTCAATCGATAAAAACGGAACTCCTGCTAATTTTAAAAAATCTTGAATTATTTTAATTTGATAAATAATGTGTTCAGGAGTTTTTGGTCTTTGAACTTTATAATTTGGAAAATAATCTGTTCTAAAGGTTTTTCTTGAGTAATCAAACGCACAACATATATAATCAAATCTTTCTTTTTTAATGATGTGGATTAAAAAACGAATAAAACCATAAATAACATTTGTTCATAAATTATCATTTAGGCGCATAACTTTTTCAGTGTTTTTACTGGTTATGAAATAGATTCTATAAATAACAGAACTACAATCTACGACAAGAAATTTTTTTAATTTCTTTGGTTGGTTGTTTAACATATTTTTGTTTTAAATTAACTTTACTTAAATTCTCAATTAAATCCTAATATTTGTGCTAAATTCTGACTAATAGCATTAGAAACGGTTAAGTCATTATCAAACATGACTATTATTGGTTCTTGAACTAAATCTCAACTAATAGATTTATCTTTGTTGATAACAATTTCTGCATAATTATAAATTTGTTCAAGACTTTTTATCATTGTAATTTTATTTAAATTAAAATGAGAAAATCCGTTAATTATTATTAAACTTAATAAATTTTTTTTACTTACTTTATATTTTATAAGAATTGTTACCACTTTTACAAAATTATCTTTAAATTGGTTTATTTCGTCTTTAGCAGCCAAAAGTTGTTTTAATAACGATCCTCCAGCCCTTTAACCATAAATAAACCAAATTGGAGTTTATTATCAATTACTTGATATTCACCTGATGGATTAAAAATATCGAAAGGAATAATTTTATATTTTTTACTATACTTCCTTTCAAAATCTTTTAAATAAATATAAGTTTTGGCAGTGTCTTCAGTGTAATGATTTAACAGTTCACAAAAAAAATATAAAGGGTAATAAACTTTTAAATAAAACATTTGATACCCTAAAATGCTATACCCCACAGCATGACTTTTATTAAAACCATAATCTGCAAATTTTTCAATCATATTAAAAACATTAACAGCTACTTCTAGGCTATGTCCTTTTTGAACTGCTTGTTGAATAAACTTATCTTTATATTCCTCAAAAATTTTATGATCTTTTTTCGCAATTCCTCTTCTAAAATTATCAGCTTCTTCTAAAGAAAAATTGGCAAAAATTTGTGAAATTAACATTATTTGTTCTTGAAAAAGGATAATTCCATAAGTATTTTCTAAAACGGGTTTTAATTCAGGGACTATGTAATCAATCGGAGTTATTCCTTTTTTACGATTAATCAATAGTTTACGTTGATCCATCGGACCAGGACGATATAAACTAATGGTAATAATAACATCATTCAAACTGCTTACTTTTAATTGACTTAATATTCTTCTTACCCCGCTTGATTCAAGTTGAAAAATACCGTTTGTATTACCGCGAGCATATTCTCAAAAAATGACAGGGTCTTCAAAGTTAATATTATCTAAATCTATTCTTTCCCCTAAATGTTTTTCAATAGATAAAAGGGTTTGTTTAATAATCGAAATGTTTTTAATTCCTAAAATATCAATTTTATTAACATTGAACTGAGCTAATTGCAAATTATCATATTGTGTAATATTAAAGCCATTTATATCGACATTTAAAGGTATTAATTTTTTAATGTTTTCTTGACTTAAAATAACACCGGCAGGATGCATTCCAAATTGACGTGGTATCCCAATTATTTTATTAGCGATATATAAAAAATCTAGTGATCCGTGATATGGATAAATGCTATTAAAAAAGACAAGATTCTTTTTATAATGCTCAACAACGTCAACACATTCAGGGTCTAAATCTTTGCAAATTAAATTAATATATTTTATATCAACGCCAAGAACTCTTCCAACATCACGAATAGCGGTTTTTGCTTTTACAAAGCTATATGTTCCAATATAAGCAACATGATTTAAACCAAAACGTTTAAATATATAATTTATTATTTTATTTCGTTCATTAGAATCAAAATCAATATCAATATCTGGAGGCGATACCCTTGAAAGATTCATAAATCTTTCAAAAATTAAATCATATTTTAATGGATCAATTTTTGTTATTTTTAATAAATAACATAATAAAGCTCCAACAGCAGAACCTCTGCCTGGACCATATAAAATATTATTTTTATTTGCATAATCAATGAAATCTGAAACTATTAAAAAATAATCGGCAAAGTTAAGTTTTTTAATGATCTCTAATTCTTTTTCAAGTCTTCTTTTATATTGATCTTTAAGCTTTAAAGCTCATGGATGAATTTTTAAAAATTTATCAAAAGCATGATATGCTTTTTCTTCTAACAATTTGTTTGAATCTTGACTTGAATATTTAATTATTGGAATTGTTTTAATTCCATAATCAAATTTTATTTTGTTGTAAAATTTTTTTAAATTATGATGATAAACTTCTTTTCATTCTTTATGTTTTTGAAGCTCATCAATTGTTAAAAACTTATTTTCTTCAGATGATGAGAAAGAGGAAAAATCATCAAATTTCTTTTTTTCTCTAACGTTTTTTAAAAGATCTAAAATTTTTTTATCATCTGAAAAAAAATAGTTTACTTCTTGTAAAAAAAGAATGTTTTCTTTGTTTGTAAGGTTTAATTTATGGCTATAAAATATATTTTCTGAATTTATATTAGTCTGTCCTAATTTACTTTTAAAAAAATCAACAAAAAATAATGATTTTATAACAATAACTAAATCATCTAAATGCGGTATACAGTCATCTCAACTAATTTCTTTATTTTCTTGATTTAGTAAAGAACAAAGAAAAGCTAAATTTTGATACCCTTTTTGATTTAAAGGAAATAATAATAAAGCGTAATCATCGATAATCGCTTCCATTCCTAAAATTAATTGAATGTTGTAATTTTTACATAAATTAACTAAATACGGGGCAGCAGAAAAATTATTGATGTCGGTAAAAACTAATTGTTTAAAATTATTGTTAACACAATGTTTGACTAATTCATCAGGTTTAATTATTGAACGATAAAAAGAATAACATGTTCTTGCGTTTATGTTGCAGTTTAATTTCGTTGAGTTGTCTAACATAGTTTTTTAATTTCTCTGATTAAACTCATCACTTCTGGTTTTGATTTTAACTTAACTCCTGCGGCAAGTTCATGCCCTCCTCCGCCAAATTTTAAAGCGATTTTATGAATCGGAGTTTTTTTGCTTCTTAGGCTAACAGAATAAAGTTTTGTAACAGGATCGATTGATCAAAATACTCAAAAATCAATTTCAGTAATGTTATTGAAAACAAAACTAAAATTTTTAGCTTTTGAATAAGGAACGTTAAATTTTGTATAAATTTTTTCATCAAGGAAAAAACTGACAAAATTGGTATCTTCTCAAAGAAAATTTTGTTGAATATAAGCCATCAAACTAATCTCATTGTAATGACGGTTATAAATTAATTGATAAACCTCATTTAAATTAAAATTAAACGATGATAGAAAGTATGAAATAAAAAAGGTTAAACTATTAGTATTTTTATATAAAAATCTATTAGAGTCGGTGATAATTCCATAAAATAAACTTTTAGCAGTTTTATTGTTAATTTGGTGTTTTTCTGAATTTTCTGAATGTAAATTGTATATCATAAAACTTAAAAGTTCAGAAGTAGCGATTGATTTTTCAAACAAAATCAAGTAGTCGGAATTTATTTCATTCTCTTTTTCTGACTTTAAATGATGATCTACAACCAGAATTTTGTCTGCTAAAGCCAAATAATTATAATTTTTAACCCTTTGCTTAACATTAACATCTAAAACGATCGCAAGAAATTTTGAATCATTATTTTTGTCAGGGTTAAAAATATATTCATCAGTAAACTCAAAAAAAGAAATTATTTCTTTGCTAAGTTTATCAATCGCATATCTTATTTTTTTAGAAGGATAGTTTAGTTTTAAATATTGAAATAATCCAAACAATGAGCCAATTGCATCGCCATCGGGATTAACATGAGTAAATAGAACTATTGAATCATGATTTTCAATAACATTTTTAAAAATTTGCGTTTCTTTAGTTAAAAATTTTACCATTTGATAATTTATTAAAAGATTTTATTTAAAATATATACAACTTCTTTGAATTGGTTGGTTGCATAAAGGATTTCTAATTGTGGTAATTTTATGCTGATAGTTTTATTTCTATCTCTTAGACCAACTGCTTTCATCATCAACCTTGTTGCTGTTTTGTATTGTTCGTTATACTGAATAAAACTATTATAGATTTCGTTTATATTATCTTTTAATTTATAAATTCCTTTAACAATTTTATCAGTAATGATCGGTTTTTTGCCAAGATAAACTAAAAATGATCTAATATCTTTGGCAATCTTTTGAATATCATGCGGGCATGTTTTAAAGAAAAGTTCAAAATTTTTATCAGATCTCTTGGTGTTGATTAAAAATATAAGTTGTTTTAACTGAATAAACTCATTTTGATAATCTATAATCGTTTTTCTTTTTTTGTAATAAACTATTCCTTCTTTTAATTTTGTATTTAAATTTTTAATATCATTCGTAATTTCTAAAATTTTTGAATAAAAATCTGTTCAGTTGATATCAATGTTACTTTGAGCTTGATATAAATTTTTTAATTTATCATATTTATTTTTAATTGAAACCCAATTTTGTTCAATTTTATCTAAAATTGCTAATTCAGTTCCTTCAATTTTATAATTTTCGTTTTTTTCGCTAAATATACTATTAAAACGAATTTTCAAATTTTGGGTTTTTTTAAATAAAATTTCAAGTGTAGTTATTACTGAATTAAGATTTTGAAAATATTTTTCTTCCCTTGTTAAAATTTTATAAATTTGATTTATAACTGATACTAATTTGTTAAGATCTTTGTCAACTTTTTTATATTGAATGTTTTCTAAATTTCTTTTTATTGTACTGAATGTTTTTTTATAAAAATTACAGAATTTTACAAAATCTAAACGACTTAAGCGACATCCACTTTTTATTAATTCATAATATTTTTTTTCTACTTCTGAATATTTTTTAGGGATAATAAATTTTACTAAATTATGTTGTTTTGGGTAATTAATAAAAAGATTGGATATAAATAAAATTGCAGGTTTTAACTTTGAAAATTCATCTGTCATTTCAGCAAATTTATTATTTTTGTTCATTTCATCGAGTTTAATAAAACTGTCATCAATAATTTTAAAAAATTCTTTAATTTTTAAATCTATTTTCTCAAAGAGTAAAAAATTATTAGAATAATAGGTTTTTATTGTTTCATAATATTCTTGATATTTTTTTAATAACTCTAAATACTGGTTATTAGAACTAGTTAAATCATCAATTTTTTCTATCATTTTCATAATTTTTAATTTTAATATTTTTAGTTTCGATTTCAATGGTTTTGCTAATTTAAAAAATTCATTTATTTTCTTTTTTGTTAAAAGAGTTTCTGCTTTTCTAACATCTTTGATTATGTTTATTGCGATATTATTTTTAATATCATTGTATTCATTTAAAAGATTGCTGTATATATTCTCTGTTTCTTTTGTTGTAGTTGATAGTTTTAAGTTAGCTAAAGATCTTCTATATTGTAAACTATTTATAATATGAATTTGAGATTTCAAATGTTTAAGGACTGATATTGCCCTTTTATATCTTATTAATAAAACTATAATTACTATTAACGCAATAAATATAACTATCAATAGTCCTAAAAATATATAAGTTAAAATTTTCAAATTTTTTGGTTATAAATATGTCTGCGTAATGTTTCAAACAAACACAACTTAATGTCAGATTTTAATAAAAACTAAAAAAATAAAACAAGAATATTAAAAAACTTTCTAATTAAAAACCTATCCGTTTTTTATTATCTTTCATATTTTTCCTTATTTTCATATTATAACTTTTTCTTTTATAATGTTAATATTTGTTAAACTATGTTGTAAAAAATATGGTTAATATTATTTTTTATTCCATATTTTACCTATGGTTTAAAATCGTTAACAAAACACTAAAACAAATAAAAATTAAATAATATAAAGTTAAAAAATAATGAGATATACAGGCCCAGTTAATCGTATTGCTAGAAGATTAAAATTTAGTATTCTAGATAATAATAAAGAGTTTTCTAAAAATAAAAAAAGAACAACTTATCCAGGGATGCACCCCAACAAAAAAAGAAAACAAAATAGTTACGCTTTACAACTGATTGAACGTCAAAAAATAAAATACTTATACGGTTTGACAGAAAAAAATTTAAAAAATCTTTTTGAAAAAGCAGCACAAACTAAAGGTTCAACAACTGAAAATATGATGAATCGTTTAGAATCTAGATTAGATAATGTTGTTTACCGTTTAGGTTGAGCTCCTACAAGAAAAGCTGCAAGACAATTAGTTCTTCATAATCACATCCTAGTGAATAATGAAAAAGTTAATATCCCTTCATTTACCCTAAAAATAAATGACGTAGTTTCTATTAAAGAAAATTCAAAAAAACTAGAAGTTATTCAACAATCTATTAAAGAAACAAGTTCTCATTTACCTTTTGTAACTTTAAACGAAGATAAAATGAGCGGTTTCTTAAATCGCATGCCAGAACGTAAAGAACTTAATATGAATATCAACGAATCTTTAGTTGTTGAGTATTACAGTTATTAAAATATTTTTTATTTCTTATTTTCTTTTGAATAAACAGCAAGATAATGCTGTTTATTTTTTTTTATCAATAAATACTTTTTAAAATGGAAAAAATCAGAAGATAAAATTTGATTGTAGTTGTCAACGGTCTTATTATTAATTTTTATTCCTTTTTGAATTATTAAAGATTTTATTTTAGATTTTGATAATTCATCTTTAAAAACAAAAGATAAAAGGTTTGAAACAGAAATATCATATGATGAAAAATAAACAGTAGGTATATAACCGATTAAATTTTTAAAATCTTCTTCTTTAAAATTTCCTTTTAAATAATTGGTAAATAAAAATTCTGAATTTATTACTATTTTTTGATATTCTTTTTCTGAAAACGTCTGACTAATTATATTTTTTGCAACATATTTATGTAATGAATAATTATAAGGAGAACCCGTATGTTTTTTGATTTCTTCTTCAATGATAGAATAATCATCACTAGAAGCTGTTTTGGCTAATTTAATAATTGATTGATCTGATAAAGAAAGAAAATATTGATAAAAATCGTATGCTGAAAATTTTTCTTTATCAAATAATAAAACATTATTTTCTGATTTACCAAGTTTTTGATTATTTTCATCTACTAATAAGGGAAAAGTTAACCCTAAAGCCTGATCTCCGTTTTGAACTAATTTTGATATAACATGAATCCCTAAAGATATATTACCCCATTGATCACTTCCTCCGATTTGGACTGCACAATTATATTTTTGAAAAAGATTATAAAAATCTCATGCTTGCATAATTATGTATGAAAACTCTGTATAAGAAATGCCAAACATTAATCTGGACTTTATAAAATCTTTATCAAGCAATGAATTAATATTTATTTGTTTTCCGAAATTTCTTAAAAAGTCTATGAATTTTAAATCTTTATAAAATTCTAAATTATTTACTATTTTAGCCTTGGGAAAAACTTTTAAAATAAATTTTTTAATATTAGCTAGGTTTTTTTCAATGTCTTCTTTTGGTTTAAGCTCTCTTTCCTTGTTTTTACCGCTTGGATCGCCGATTAAACCAGTGGCGCCTCCCAATATAATTATTGGTTTTAGACCTAATTGGGCTAATCTTTTTAAAATTATTATTTGAATGTAATTTCCGATATGCAATGAAGATGCTGTTGGATCAAAACCACAATAAACTGATTTTTTGTTAATTAAAGCATCTAAAAATTTTTCTTTTGAAGATATATGGCTTATATTGTTAAAATTTAAAAATTTTTCTACATCCTTGTTTAACATATTTTAAAATAATGATTTGATTAGCGCTTTTATAATGACTTTAATTAAAATATTTTATCAAATTTTTTTCTTACAAATATACAAATATAAATTTATTATTTAACTTATTTATTCCTTTTTTTTGAGTTTTAAGTTAAAATAAATTATTTTTTATCTCATAAATCTTTACAAAAAATATCAATTTTTTCATTAAGATCTGTTTGCATAAATAGTTTATGATTAATGTATTTTATAACCTTATCATTTACTTTTGTATTTAAATAATAAAATTGATTATTTAACGATTTTTTAGGAAAAATAAATAATTTATTTAATATTAAAAATGAATTATTTTTAAAACCTAATTGTTTATCTAAAAAATAATAACCATGTCCGCAATTAATAATTGGATGTTTTTCATCTAAAAAGGAACCAAAATTAGAATCAGAAAAATCAAATTTATTGTCTAAGTTTGGAAGGTTTTGTTTAGAGTAATAATTAACATGTCAGGAATCATTTTTAGAATTTAATCTTAACTGTATAGATTCATTATATAAAGATGAATATTCGTCTCTTAGTCCACTCATTATTGAAGTGTTGTTGCTATCATCGTAATTATTGCGAAGAGTAGCAAAATCTGTAGAAAAATAATGTGGTTTATAAGATGTTAATTGAACACAAATAAAATTCTCTTCTTCCTCTTTTACAATAAGGAAAGGATGTTCAAGATATCGATCTTGATTAATTTTATGTTTTCCAAAAATCAATTCTCCAACTTTTTTCTTGGATTTACGAGACATTAAAAAATTTATTTAACAGTTTTTACTATAAGGTAAATTATAAATTTTATAGTATGAATAAAGAAATAGAAAAAATTATTTTTTTGGATGGTATTTTTAAAATATTAATACGCAAATTCAATAAGTAATAGCACTTGCTATAAACGGAACGACAATTCCTAACAGTAAACTAAACCCTGCTGTTTTGAAATTAAATTCAGTACGAATAGCTGCAATTGTGGTTATACATGGTATCGTTAATAACATAAAGACCATATAACTTATCGCCATCGGGGTCGTTAAATGAAGATTTGGATCTTTTAATTTATCACTTAAACTGCTATTATCTGATAATTGACTGTTTGTGGTATCAACTAAACCAAACAATCAGTTAACTGGTGAAAATCCTTGAATTGATAATCAAATTGATGAAAAAAAACCTTTAATTACATCAACAATACTAACTGAACTATTGCCTCCGCTATTGCTTTGTAATAATTGACCTAATGCTCCGATTGTAGATTCTTTTGCAATTAAAGCTGGAAAAATTGCAGCTACTAATTGTCAAATATGACCAAAGCCTAATGGATAGAAAACATATGAAATCCCTTTGGAAACATAAGATAAAATTGATGTATTTACATCTCCCCCGTTTGGGAAATAATTAAATACCCATAAAATAATGCATGCTAAAAGAATTATCGTACTTGCTCTTTTTAAATATCCTCTAGCATAAATAAATGATGACCTTATTAAAACTTTAGGGGATGGCAGTTGATAATTGGGAAGTTCAGAATAGTTTGATACTGAAGGAACATATCCTTTTTGTCTTTTCTGAAATAAATTAAAAATAAAGGCGAGAAAAAGCGCAGTTACTACACCTAAAACATAAAGAAACATTATTAAAACTCAACCACTTTTTCCAAAGAAAGCGGATGCAAAAAGAACAAAAACCGCTAATCTAGCACTGCATGGAACAAAAGAAACAGTTAAAGCTGTATTTCTTCTTGCTCGTTTGTTTTCAATGATTCTTGTTGAAAAAATACTTCCAACGTTACAACCAAAACCAAGAAATAAACCAATAACAGATTTGCCCCCAAGTCCAATATTTGAAAAGAATTTTTGGACAATAAATGATATTCTTCCAAGATATCCTGCTTGTTGAAAAACACTAATGAAAAAAAATAAGCAAATCATGATTGGCAGAAAAGTAACAACTGTTCCTGCTCCTGCTAAAACACCATCAACAATAAATGATTTTAGTCAATCAGGTTGCAAATTAGAATTTGATACTCAGCCACCGATTCAATCGTTAACTACCATATCTAATCAATCTTTAAAAGGTGTAGCTATATTAAAGACAAGAATGAACATTAAGGAAAAAATCAATAACAGCAACGGAAAGCAAAGTCATTTATTTAAGATTATTCGATCAATAAATAATGTTGTTTTGGAGTGCTTTCAAATATTTTTATTAACTAAAACGATCGAAACTATATTTTTGATTAAATTAATTCTTTTTTGAAAAACATAATCAGAAATACTTATCCCTTTAGCTTGCTCAAAATGAGAAATTAATTTTTTAGTCTCATCATCTTTAAATCCTTCTAATTTTAAGTGACTTTGATAATGTTTGTTGTTTTCCAAATATCTAATAGCATAAAAGTTAGCGATAAAATTAATTTTATCGATATCAGAATAATGAGTGTGAACAAATAATACTTTTGAATTAACCAAAAAAGTTGATAATTCATTTTTTAAATTATTTAAAATTGAATCATATAAAGAAAATTTGATTATTTTTTGTTCTTTTATATTCTCAATATTCTCATTATAATAATCGCTTACAAATGGTAAAATTTTATCAATATTTATCGATTTAAGACCAGAAACAAATAAAGCTTTTGTTCGATAAATCTGTTCAAATTTTTTAATATTAATAGAATTAGTGGTATTTTTAAATAAATCAAAATGATTTATCAAAACTACAAACGGAACATTTAATTCACGAATTAATTGAGTTAAATATAAACACTTATGAAGACTTGTTCCGTCTATAACGTTAATTATTAAATCATAATTCTTTTCTTCGATTAAATTAGCTGTTATTTTTTGATCAAGCGATTTATTATTAAAATCATAAATACCAGGGGTATCAATAATTTCGATTTCGTAATCTTTGTAATTTAAATTGATTACTTTTTTAGCAACTGTTACACCAGGATAATTTGCTACTTTTACAACGTATCTGTCTGCGACTTCATTAATGATTGAACTTTTACCAACATTAGGATTTCCAACGAATAGTATTCTTATTTTTTTCTTATTGCTCTTCAATTTTTAAAAAAATTGTTTAGGATTATTTCTATGAATAAATTTTTTTTAAGTTAAAAATTTTAAATTAATTCTACTATTAATTTATTGTTAATATAAGAAGACTACATTAACTCAATGAAAGGACAAAAATCTCTTGAAAAAACAACTAGGTTAGAATCATTAATTAAAAAAGCGCGACTAAATTTTGCTGGTGAATGATATACGTATTTAATCTTAGAATTTTCTCACACTCCAAGTTTAAACAGTTCTAATTTATCTTTATCTTTGGTATTAATTTTTTTTATAACACCACTCTCTCCTAATTTCATTTGTAATAAATGCATATTATGGTCTTTCTACTTTGCTTTTTCTAAAGCAAATAAATAATAAATAAAAAGAGTAACAAAATAAGGTCTTGTAAATAACGAACCTTATTTTTTTATATAGTAATAATATACCATAAAAATAAAATATTCGTTATTATTTTAATGTTTTAGGTGGTATATAAATTTTTAATTGTTTTGAAAAATACTCTTTTCTTCCAAATTTAGCTAAAGGTTTATCGTTTAACTTAACTGCATCACAAGTAAAAATAACATTAACTTTTAAAAGACTTAAACCAACCCCATAACCATCTATTTTAGTTTTGTGATCTTCAAAGTATTTTATTTTTTCGTATGTAAGTCCTGAACTGATAATTATTTTTTGGTTTTGATACCCGTTATTATCCAGCGCTTTTCTTAGTGCAGATATTAAAATTGGATTTGATCCACTATATTTTGGATCAAATTTAGCTTCTTTTAAATATCCATTTTCATAAAAATATTTATCTATAATTCTTGGACTTGTATCAACCCTTACTCCGATTAAATTTTGATGATGATTTTCCATTACCTTTAAGGTTGTGTTAATTATATCGTTGTCAAAATCAACTAAAATGATTAGTTTTTCGTTAATTATTTCTGCATAATTTTTTACTACATCATTAACATCATCATTAAACAATTGAATTAGTGCATGCGGAACTGAACCAAAAACTTTACAAGTTTCTCTTTGTTTGTCAGAAATTAATTTTAACTGTTCATAATTTGAAAACATGGTAGCACCAGCAACTGCAGCGGCATATCCATCGCGTGCTAAATTATCATAATGATCTCCACGATCAGACATAATAATTAAACGATTAGGTCCAACTAAATTTATAATTTTTTGAACATTTGTTGCAACACTTGAACCTCTTGTTAAAACGCTATCAATCATGTTTTCTAAATAACCGAATAAATGATATGGTCCGGTGATTTTTAAAACTGGTTCGTTTCTTTGAATAATGGTTCCTTCTTCAATATATTGAATTTTTAATTTTGAAGTATCAGTGTATTTTTCTAAAATTTTTAATGCTTCTTTGATGCCAACCAGCATAACATTATCTAAAGATGGTTGAAAATATTGAACTGTAACAATAGTATTTTTTTTAACTTTTTCTGCTATTATTGCAGCGTGATGAAAATATAAAGATGATTGACTTGGATATTTTATCATTTTTTTTCTGAATTAATCTAAATTAAAATTTGTGATTTTATTCTTCTATATCATCAGTGTCTATATCATCTAAAGTGTCTTCTAAAATGATTTCACGAGTAATGTCTAGATCTGGATTATCTTCTTTTTTATAAACTTTTCACATTTGCATATATTATATAATTTATTTAATAATTTAATCAAAGAAACTCGCCTTCATGAATAATCTTTGTTAAATAATATAATAAAGCAGAAAGACTACATTAAAATAAAAGATATTATTTAATAAAAATTTGCTTTAAAATCAACAAAACATGGATATAAAAAAAACAAAAATTATTATCGACTCATCGATTGGACTAACGAAAGAAGAAGCTGAAAAGTATTCGTTTGGATTTATAAGTTTGTACATTTTTAATATTAAAAATCATAAAAATTACCGCGATGATGGAGTTGATATTACAAGGGAAGAATTTTATAATCTGATTGAAACAACTGGTCTTTTAACAAGTCAAGGAAATTTATTTGAATTAAAAAAATTAATCCAACAGTATCTAGAAGAAGGATATGAAAATATTCTAATTTTTCCGATTTCTAAAGGCATTAGTAGTTTTTATAATAACATTAAAATATTAATAAAAGAAAACTTTAATCTTAATCAAGTTCATGTCGTTGACACTAATTTTGTTGGTATTATTTTATTTTATTTAGTCGTTAAAGTTTATCAAAATATTAATTATTTTCAAACATTCGTTGATATAGATAATTATATTTCCTTGTTTTCAAAGAATAACTTTGCTCTCTTTATAGTTCAAAATATGAAATGATTAAAAAGAGGTGGTCGAGTTTCTAAAACCGTTGCTGCACTTACAAATATTCTTTCTATATACCCTGTTTTATCATTGAAAAATGGTAAATTAGATTATTGGTATAAAACAAGAAATAAAATCAAAGGAATTAAAAAAATTTTGAATTATTTAAAATTGAATGGTAAAAAAAATAATGTTCCTGTTAAAAAACTTCTAGTAGCGGTTGCTAAGCATGACGATAATTTAATTAATTTAGTTAAAAAATTAATTAATGACGTTTTTGAAGATGATATTAAAGTTTATTTCTCCTATATGCCGTGTGTTATATTAACCCATGTTGGACCAGAAATTATTGGATTTTGTTCTCTAGTTGACGATTTATTTATCGATCAAGATATTATGTATTTTAAAGAAAACGATTTTTATTAATTATTTTCTTTATCGTCGTGTTTGTTTAAGGGTTTCAATTGCGGAAATAAAATAACATCTCTAATTGATTGACTTTTAGTAAAAAACATTATCATTCTATCTATTCCTATCCCTAAACCGCCAGTCGGAGGAAGTCCGAAAGTTAAAGTTTGCAAATAATTAAAATCAATCGTTGAGATTTCTTCATTTCCTAATTGTTTTTCAACTAATTGATTTTTAAATTTTTGATATTGAATAATTGGATCATTTAATTCATTAAAAGCATTTGCATATTCATTCCCGTCAATAAACAATTCAAAACGTTGTGCGAAATGTTTATTTTTTTCACTTAATTTAGCTAATGGGCTTATTTCAGCGGGAAAATCATAAATAAAGGTTGGTTGAATTAACGTTTTTTCAACATAATGCTCAAAAAATAAATTAATAATATGTCCGATTGAATTTTCATGTTTTTGAACATTAATATTATGTTCTTTTGCCAATTTTAATGCCTCTTCAAAAGTTTTAATTTCTAAAAAATTAATTTTTGTTATCTTGAAAATAGATTCAACCATACTAATTCTTTTTCATGGTTTATCTTTTGCAATAAAAATTTCTTCATTTGGTTTTAAATTAGATAGATATTTCGTTTCTTTAAAAAATTTATCTTTAATTTCGATGAATAATTGTTCTGTTCTATCCATCATATCTTCTAAATCAGCATTTGCTTCATAATACTCAATAGCTGTAAATTCTGGGTTATGATTTGGAGAAAGACCTTCGTTTCTAAAATTTTTACCAATTTCAAAAACACTGTGAATATTTCCAACTATTAATGTTTTTAAATAAATTTCAGTTGCTATTCTTAAAAAGTATTTTGTTTTTAAAACATTGTAAAAAGTGGTAAATGGTTTAGCAAACGCCCCACCATAAAGTTCTTGTAACGTTGGGGTTTCAACTTCTAAACTGCCATAATTAATAAAAAATGAGCGAATATATTGAATGATCTTGTTTCTTAAATAAAATTTTTGTTTTGAATCTTTATTGAAAATAAGATCTAAATATCTTCTTCTATAAATAAGTTCGATGTTTTTTAAACCATGAAATTTATCAGGTAAAGTATTATAAATTTTGCTTAATAATTTAAACTTAGTAACTCTTATAGTTAATTCATTTAATTTTGTTTTAAATAAATTACCCTCAACTCAAATAATATCGCCTAAATCTAATTTAGTAAATAAATCAATGTCTTCAGAAGAACAGTTTTTTTTATTTAAGTAAATTTGAATTTTGGAATGTAAATCTTCATCAACTTTACTAAACCCTAAAAGGGTTGCGAATATAGCATTTTTACCCATAATTCGCTTTTGAATTAAGCGCCCAAACACCATAAATGTTTTTAATTCTTCAAGTTGATTATTTTCATAATCCTTATACTTTGATAATTTAAAAATTGTCGTATTTGTTGCTTCTTTTAAATTAAAAAGTTTTAGATCTTTTGGTAGGTTTTTTATTTTTTCAGATTCTTTTGCAATTACGTTTAAAAATTTTGTCTCTTCTGAAGTCATAGTTTTTGGTTAATAAAATTTTAATTAACTTAGATTATAAATAATTCTGCTTTATTAATTATTATAAAAATTGTCTTAAAAAATTTGGCGATAAGAAATTTTTTCAATCTGTTTTTTTGATAAAAAGTAAGAAAAAAGTATTAAGAAAGCAATTAAAACCGCTGCAGTTAAAAATATATACCACGGATATGGTAAAACAAAATATAGTTTTAATTTTGATGACACTAAGTTCATTATAAAACTAAGGACAAAGTAATTAACAACTAAACCAACGATAACTCCGATAATAATAAATAAAATATATATAAATAAAAATGAAATTGATAATTCACTGCTTTTATAGCCTAATAGTTTCATTCCAGCGATAACTTTCCGGTTTTCAAAAACAATAATATTAAACGAAACAAACATAACACAAAAGCTTATTAAAAGACTAACCACAGAAAAAATTAAGAAAAATGTTGTAATTAATTGAAGGTTGTTTTTTACAATATCTATAATAAATTTTTTATTTAAAACAAAAATGTATGGACTTTTCATGTTAGCAAGGCTAAACTTTGCTCCTGACATTAAAATAGTAGTAAATCTATTTGAATCGATTGTTTTATTTAAACTAAGTAAATAAGTTGAAAATTGATTAAAAGGTGCATTTTGGTTATAAATTAAATTTTCTAAATCTGAATCAGAAGTTTTAAGATAAACTTTTGGATTAAAGTTAAAGTCATTGATAACATGTGTTATATGTAAATGAATTTTATATTGATTTTTATTTTCTCCAGAAAAAGTAACAGAACCGCCACCTTTTATATTATTAAAAAGTTTACTTGTAACTGTATTAACAACGGCTGATATATCAATTTCTTTATTATTATCGACATTAATGCTTGTTCCGTCAAGAATTTTTTTCGTTAAAAACCCAAAATAATTATCAATATTTCCTGATTGATCTGGTATCAAATTTAAATCCATACCAATGTACTGTTTGTCAAATAGTTTTAAAGGTATAGAAAAATAATATAAATTTTGGAGAGAATTATAAGGATAAAGATTAAAATAAATTGAATAACTGCTGTCTTTTGCAAAATTAAATAAAATATTCCAATTACTTTCTGATATTGAAAACTCTTCAAGGTCCTTTTTAGTAACCGTAACCTGTGTTGGAGTTTTAGAAGACGTGTTTTGTTTTAAAGTTATAGAATCGCCTGAAGCAGAAAAATCTATATATGAAAATGACGCTTGATTAATTTTTAAATGATTATTGTTCTTATTCAAAAATTCGTTTTTCATATTTTCGCCAACAGCAATCAATCATTTTTCCAAGTCTTTGAGTTTTTTCACCGGTCCCTTATTAACGAATAGACGTTGATTTGTATCATCATAAAGATAAGTATTTTTATCAGTGGGTGTATATATAAAAGGGTTTTGAGGTTGATCTTTTGGATAAAACAAAGAAAACGGATTATTTAAACTGTTTTTATTAAAAGGTGATGCCTTCTGATTATCGCTTCCTTTATATTTTCAATTACCATCTAATTGATACATATATTCAAAACGCATTGCATTTTTAGCTTCATTTAAAATAAGCGGTGAAAAAGTCATTCCTAAAATACCAATCGCAACTAAAAATGTTGTCGAAACAGTTGAAATAAAAATAAATAAAATTTTACGTAATGAATTTAAAAAGAGTGATATTCTAAATCGAACAATAAAAGGTGTTTTTTTGAAAACATTAATTGTTCGTGCGAATGCAATGTGTTTGATCGGCTGATCTTCAATAGTGATTAAATTTAATGGTTTTTCTTGTAAATTAATATACAAAACAATACCTGAAATTAGCAAAACAATAAAAAATACCCCAAAAAAACTATAAATAATAATCAATCAATTACTAACAAAAGGAACCAAAGAAACACTAAAGGCAAAAATGCTGTAGCTAGCACCCCTTATGGTTGCATATATAGCATAACTGACTGGAATAGCGATTAGTCCACCAGTAACTAAAATCCCAATCGGCATAGCAAGATTTATAATTACCAATTGAATCGTGCTAAATCCGTTTGCTTTAAAAATCCCCAATTGATAACGTGAAGTTTTAATTTTTCTTTTTAAAATTAAAATGATAAGAAATTCTGTTAAACAAAAAATAATCGAAATAATTGCATAAGAAAATAAATTAATTCCTTTAATCCGATTAATAATTAGATTCACAAAACTATCATGGGCAGAAAATGTCTGATAAAAATTAATTTCCCCTTTGTATTTTTGTTGTTGAAAGTTATTTTTTAAATCTTTGTTAATTTGAGAAATCGCTTTTTCTTTGCTATCTGAAGATAAATTAGAATCATTAAATTGGATTTGAAAAGAATCAGTATTAGTATTATGAATCTTAAAATTGGATGTTGTTTTATCATCTAATTGATTAAAAATTAAAAATATTTGGTTTTTATAATCAGGAAAAGTTCTTGATATAAAATCAAAAAATAAATATTGTGGTAACAAAACTGTTCCTGATATTTTAAATTTACCAACACTTGATAAATCGATAGTATCGCCTATTTTTAAATTATTTAGTTGTAAATATTTATAAGGTACTAAAACTTCATTCTTATTTGATGGTAGTTTGCCTTTTAACTGAAGTAAATTGTTAGAATAATAAAGTAGTTTATCATATTGAATGAATTTATAGTAATCAATTTTTATCTGTGTGGTTACTATGTAATTGTAAACTTGATGCGTATCTCATGAAAAAGATCAATTTGGATTTGATATTTTAAATTGATCGTTAGTCCTATTTAACTGCTCTGAAAGATCTTTTACTATTTCATCCTCTGGTTTGTTTGGATTTGCAGTTAAAAGTGATTTAAACTCTGCATCATCGATATATCCATCACGAAGTTTACCGCTCTTAAAGGCTGAGTGAACTTCTGTTTTAAACTGGTTATTGTATTCAAAAATACCATTAAAAATACCAAACCCAATAAGAACAAGGAAAACAATCGCAATAAAAACAAGAAGATTATTTTTTAGATCTTTTAAATTATTTTTGAAAAATAAATACACAAATAATGATGATAATTTTTAGTTTATTTATAAAAATTATATAAGGAAAGAAGAGGTTGGAAAAAAGATAAAGAAATAATTTAACTATTTAATACTTCTTGGCTTGTTAGTCTTGTAATTGATCTAAATGATAATCATTTTGTAATACCATAAACCATTGCCATAACTATAAATGCAGCTGGAATTATTCATAAAGTGAAGGTAATTGGAATAAAGAAGTTTGTCATAGTAAATAATTTATTTAAAACAAATAAAAGTGAAACCAAATAAATGACCGTAGCTGTAATAAAACTAAAAATAAATATTCAAAATAAAAATCCGATTGATAATCTTGAAACTTCTCTATTTGTATATCCCAACATCTTCATAACAGTTATTGATTTTCTTCAAGTTAAAATCGCCATGTTTGAAGTACTAGACATAATAATCGAAGAAATGGTAAAAATTAAAAGGGCAAGGAAAAGGAAAAGAAAAAATAAACTAAGAACTAATCTAAGGACCGTTGTTTTAAAAATATTTGGCGTAAATATCGACTGTATGACACTTTTAATATTGTTGTTGTATGACACGTTTTGTAAAGTGGTTCCCACCTTGTTTTGTGTAATTCAAGAATAAAAAGTTCCTCCTGTAAGCGATGGTTGTGAATAATCTCCATATGAATTAGCGATTGTAAAGTTAGTTAAGTCAAGCGGATCATCTAATTTTGATAATTTACCGTTGAAATATTGTTCTGTGTAAAGCATTCACCAAAGATCGTTATTATCTAGCTTTTTTTGAATGCTAGGATTTGCATTATATAACATTGAATAGTTAACATCTTCTTGAGGGGCATAAATTAACGGATTACCAGGTTGATTAATAACCCCTTTGATTCTAATCGTAATCGGGTGGGGATTTGATACGTTTTGAATGTTAAAGGATAGTTTAGGAGCATCACTAGGCCAACTTAATGAATTTACTATATTAGAAACACTATTATTTGTTGTAGGTGAAGCGGGGATCTTATCATATCCTCATCCAAATTGAAAAAAGCCATTCTTTGTGAATGCATCTACGTTATCAGTTGTACAATCTGACCTGTATCCACTTTTTACACACATTTTAAATGCAGTATTTAGTGTTCCTTGTTGTTTATTCTCATTTTCAGCATCAACCACATTCCGATGAAAATATGAAAATTTAGCAAGAGATGAAGTATTAGATTTATTGCTTGTTTCGAAAATAGCAGGAATTTGTGGTGTAAATGTAAATGTTGGATATTGTGTTGTATATTCTAAACCTAATAAATGAGCTGTTGCTTTATTAATGACTACATCTCAGGTAAAACGATTATCCTTATGAGTATTTTGAAAATCAATTGGTTTTATCTTATATTTATTTAAAAAATTTAAGCGGCTATTTTTATTTAAACCTCAAACTTGAATGTTAGCACCATCGCCTTTTTCTTGGGATGAATCTTTTATTTTACCATTAAGATAAGTATAAAGTTCTGAAATTTTAGGTTCATAAGGAATTCTTCCGAATAATAAAGAAAATTTATTATTTAAATTTGTTCCTTTTTTATCAAGAATTTGTTGTCTTAGATAATATGGCAGTTCCTTGCTTATAGCGTTTAAAATGCATTTTCCAGGATCTGAGCCTGGTTCTCCGATAACTTGACATACCAATTTACTCATCGCTGGTTTACCTTTATAATATTCTTCAACTTTTTTAATTCAAGTTGTATCAATTGCCATCCCCCCTAAATAAGTAGCATATTTTGTTAAAGTTGATTTATCAGGACTGCCTCCAAACGACATATAAGCATGATATTTATCACCACTATATGGATTAAAGGTTCCGTAGACAGGGGTTGTTTGGTTTGAATATTTATCTCCAACTTGAATAAATGTCTCATTATTTAATCCGTTTTTTTCTAATTGTTGACATCAAGGATTTTGAGAATTATTATAGCAAGGGTTTTCAGCTAGATAAGGGTATGGGTTTTTAATCCACTTCTCTGCGCTTGTTGCCTGGTTTATTTGATTAACATGGGCGCTGTTAAGCGGGGGTGTTGTGTATTGAATCTGTGAAACATATGGCGAAAGATTATGAAAAACTGAATAACTATAACTTCCTAAAACTGAAGGAATCGTAAAAATTAAAAGAAATAAAATTGATGAAATGAA
This sequence comes from Mycoplasma sp. SG1, assembly GCF_023612375.1. Taxonomy (GTDB): domain Bacteria; phylum Bacillota_I; class Bacilli_A; order Mycoplasmatales; family SG1; genus SG1. The sequence goes on from NZ_CP076852.1 coordinate 97,681, forward strand.
AAGAAGAAAAAAATTAACAAGAACTTTAAATTTATTATTTCTAAAAAAAGTTAATTTGATCTTTGATTCAAAAACAAATGATGCATAGTGATTTCTAATCGTAGAAAAAAAAGAATTTTCTGGTTTATGATCTTCTTTTTTATTTACTTCTTTTTCTTTTGAAAATTCTGTCTTTATTTTTTCAACCGTTTCTTTTTTGAGATTTTTATATTCTTTTTTAAAAGATAGGTAATTAAATAATCGTTTCATAATTTTAATTTTTATTCTGGTTCTAATATTTTAGCTATTTCAAACCCTACAAATCCATTACTAAAGGCAACGATAAAAGAAAAGACGATCAAAAAAACTATTACAAAAGTAATTAATAAAGGTAAGAAATTGACAATAATCGGAATTGTAAAAAAGTTATTGAATAATCTTAACAAGACCCATTGACAAAAAACAGAGATAAATATAATTAAAAAGGCTGATAAAATAAAAATTATATATGTTCAAGATAAATATCCGTTTTTTATCTCTTGTCTGCTATAACCTAGAAAACAAAAAACTTTAATATTGTATTTTTCTAATTTAAATCTTCTTTTATAAAGGTTGTAGAAAATAAACAAAGTAATAAATAAAATAAAGACAGAAAAAATAATTGTGAAAAGTTGAATGTATGTTATTGCTTTAGTGGTTAAATGGGTACGATAATAGTAATAACCAGCAGAGTCGTTATTTGCATCATATTTTTTATATCCATCAAATCAACTTTGTAACAATGGAGAGTCATTAAATACTTTTGAGGCAGTAAAATTTTTTAAAATAGTTGTAATATCTTTCTCTATTTCTGGAAAATTATTAGCTGATCGATATTTTTGATCAACTCCTCCGATTAAATATATTTCACGATCTGTACTAGAAAGGGTTATAAATTGAGGTTGACGAAACTTTGAATTATCAAGTTGATAAAATGCTGTTTTATAAGCATAAATTATGCCGTTATTTGTGTTGTCGGTGACTACATTAAAATTATTTATTAAAGGATAAGTGAAATCTCAAGAATTAGCGATACCAACGACTTTATAAGATTGACCAAAAATAACATAATATTCACCAACATTAACGTTATTCCTTTGCGCAAAAATTGAAGAAACCATAATTTCATGATTATCTTGCGGTCCTCTTCCTTGTTCAATTAAAATTTTATCAGTATTATTGTGATCAGAATCATAGTTAACAACTTTGAAAGTCTTAGAAATAGATTGATCTTCTAAAATTCTCGTATCGCGAAACATAATATGAAAATATTGATTGTTGGATGTTTTTAAATCTTGATTTAACTGTTTATTAAAATAAGTTGAAATATGATCAACAATTGAATCAATTCCAGTAGCCTTTTTTGGATCCACTTTAGAAGGTGGTAACACAAGGTAATCTTTAAAACCTTCAGCTCCATCAAAAATTGGATGTTTTGCATCTTGTTTAGAATACTTTGTGTTTTTTAAATCAAAATAAACTAAAGATGGATTACTTCTATCTCTAAAATTATCATAATTTTTATCTAAAAGAAATGAACCGCTAGCTAATCCTGCGACTACACCAACAGAAAAAGATAACAAAACTACTAAGAACAATAATTGAAAAAAGTAATAAAAGATTGAAAAAACAGATGCTCTGAACAGTAATTTTGGTGCTTTAAAAATTTCTTTAATTTTTTTCATCATTTTATTTAAACCTTATAAACGACTAAATAAGCAATGTAATACTAAATATCTTTTTATGACCTTTCTAAAAATAAAAGGAAACTATTTTGTAATCTAAAATAGTTTAATCTTGGCTGTTTAATCAAAAACAACCTCTTAAAATAAAAAATTAAGCTCAAACAATATCTTGAGGACTTTTAATATTTTTATTTTCGTATTTTGAATCGATTGCTCCATCATGAATCTTAATGATTCAATCTGATATTTCAGCGATTGCTGGGTTGTGCGTAACAATGATGATCGTTGTTTTAAATTCTTTGTTAATTTTAACTAAAATTTCAAGAACTTTTTTTCCAGTTTTTTCATCCAAAGCTCCTGTCGGTTCATCACAAAATAGAATTGAAGGGTTCTTAGCTAATGCCCTTGCAATACTAATTCTTTGTTGTTGTCCGCCTGAAAGCTGATAAGGATATTTGTTCATATGTTCGGTCATTTCAATCGTTTCAAAGATTTTATTCAATGATAAAGAACTTTTTTTCTTATCAGCAAGATTTTCGCCAACTTCAGCGTTTTCTTTAGCAGTTAAATGCGGTAAAAGGTTGTACTGTTGAAAGATAAAAGCAATTTTTTTCCTTCTAAAAAGGGTTAAATGTGAATCTTTTAAAAGAGATAGATTATAACCATCAACAAAAACATCACCTTGATTAACTGAATCAAGCCCACTCATTAAATTTAAAAGGGTCGTTTTCCCTGAACCTGATGGACCAAGAATAGTTATTATTTTTTCACGTTGAATATCTAAAGAAATATTATTAATAACGACATTTTTTAATGTTCCAAGAATGTAATATTTATAAGCGTTTTTTAGTTCGATAATATTTTCTTCTAAATTAGGTTTATCTTTTGTAAAATGGGGAATTATTTCGTGATTATAAATAATTCTTTTTGAATATTTTTGTTTTAAAAGATTTATTTTCTTAACTTCTTTTTTCTGCTCGCCTCAAAGTTTTTTAACGTCTGTTTTTTGTTCTTTTAGAGTGGATTTAATCTGTCGCTTTGTATCTTTAAATTGTTTAATTTTTTCCTGGAGTTTTTTTTCACTAGCAGAAACTTGAACATCTAGTTTGTTAATTTCAGCATTAACTGAGCTTTTTTCATTAGAAGAAGCTTTATTTTTTGAGTCTATCTTTTTATCAGTTTTTTTACTTTTAAAAATACTTCTTAAAAAAGAATTTTGAGATTTAACTTTTTTTGGTTTAAGCCCATTTTCACTTTTTTTAATGTCATTTTCTTTGTTGCTATTAAGTTGTGAAAGTTTTTGGGGAATCCCGCTTTCAAAATTCTTACCATTTGTAGTTTCAGCTTTTAGTTTATGTTTATCACTCATGTTAAGCATTTATTTTGTATAAACTATTGTTTTTTTTATTAATATTATATTTAATATATTTTAAAATAATTATCATAGTCTTAAAACTTTTTAATTTATTCGTCATCTTGGATATCATCAAGCCCTTTTGGTCCAGTAGATTTATCATCTTTTGAAACCTTAGTATCATCATCTTTTGTTGGATAAATAACTTTCCCGCTCTCTTGATCGTTTTCGTTTATGTTATCAAAATGATCATCTGCTTTTTGACCAACTACCATTGGTTCAGAAGTTGGGTTTTCTTGTTTGATTATGATTTTTTTGCTTTTTAATTTGGGAGCATTTTTTTCATGACTTATTTGTTTTGGTAATGGTTTTAAATGTTTATAAATATAAAGAATTTGTTCTCTTGTTAGAATCTCTCTTTCTTTTAAACTGGTTGCTAATAAATCTAATAGTTTCCGATTTTTATTTAAAATGTCTTTACATTTTGCATAACATTGATCAATGATTTTTTTAACTTCATCATCAATTTTAGTTGCAGTTACTGAAGAATGTGATTTTCAAGTTGTATAATCACGACCTAAGAATGGATCATTTGAAGCTTTTTCATATTCAATTAATCCTAAATCGCTCATTCCTAATTCTGCTACCATTTTATGAGCAATCATTGTTGATTTAGAAATATCATCTTTTGCTCCAGTTGTTATTTCATCTGGTCCAAAAACAATTTCTTCAGATGCACGCCCACCTAAAAGTCCAATAATTCGATCATATAAATCTTTTTTCGTTTCAAGCATTAATTCTTGTTTTGGAGTCATTAACGTATATCCTCCAGCGAAACCACGTGGAATAATTGTTACTTTTTGAACCTCATGCGCTCCTTCTAAAATTAATCCGATTACAACGTGCCCACATTCATGATATGAAATAAGCATTTTTTCTCGATCAACATATTTTTTCGTAGTTTTTGCTAAACCACCAATTGTTCTATCAATCGCTTCATCAATATCTTCAAGCTCAATAATTGTTTTGTTTTTTCTAGTAGCAAGTAAAGCTGATTCATTTATAACATTTTCAAGTTGTGCTCCTGTAAAACCTTGCGTTCTTTTAGCAATATTTAAAAAATCAACATCAAAAGCAATATTTTTATTCCGAGAATGAACTTTTAAAATAGCTTCTCTTTCAGAAACAGTAGGAACATGGAAAATAACCGTTCTATCAAATCTTCCTGGTCTTAATAAACCTGGATCTAAAACGTCAGGTCTATTAGTTGCAGCAAGAACAATAATTCCTTTATTTTTTTGGAATCCATCCATTTCAACTAATAACTGGTTAAGGGTTTGTTCACGCTCATCATTACCGCCACCCATTCCAGCGCCTCTTTGTCTTCCAACAGCATCAATCTCATCAATGAAAATAATACATGGAGATGATTTTTGAGCAACAGCAAACATTTCTCTTACTCTAGCAGCACCTAAACCAACAAATAATTCAACAAAATTACTTCCAGAAATAACCATAATCGGCACTCCAGCTTCACCAGCGACTGCTTTCGCAAATAATGTTTTACCAGTTCCAGGTGCACCAACCATTAATACTCCTTTTGGTACTCTTGCACCCATCGCAATATATTTAGTTGGATGTGATAAGAAATGGACTATTTCCTCAAGTTCAATTTTCTCTTCAGAATACCCTGCGACATCATGGAATTTTGTTGTTGATACTCCAAATACAGATTTATTTTTCTTTAAATTGAAATCAAGTCCTTTTCCTTTCATTGAATATCTCATTATGAAAAAGAAGATAGCGCCTAATACTAAAGCAGGAATAAGAAATTGTAAAATTGAAGAAAATAGACTAGCTCCGCCTTGTTGAATAAAAATTGCTCCTGGAAGTGCTTTTTCTAGAATATTAAATCATCCATCTAATACGTTCATATCGCTGGTAAACCCAGTTTGATAATACAAAACTGTCCCATCTTTTAAATAAATAGTGAAATTACCAAGGTAATAATTATTTAAGAAAGAAAAAACGCCTTGACTTTTTGATAAATCTATTTTACCCTGTAGACTATTTAATTGTTCAGCTAGTGCTCTTGGGTCATAAAACTTATAACGGTTATAGAAAAATAAAAAATAAATCAGAAAAACTAAAATAATTCCACCAATAACCCAATAAATAATATATTTATTCCTTGATAAAGGGGGGCGCTGGGGTTGATTGGGATTATTTGGATTGTTAGGGTTGGGTGTGTTTGGTTTTTGATTCGGTGTTAAAGACATTTTGAAATTGCTATTTTATTCTTTTATATTCAACTAAATAAATTTTCTTATAAAACGTAAAAAATTAAAAATCTATATTTTTAAACTTTTTATCATTTCATGCGATTTTTTATTATTAGAATGTTGCGTTTTTATATCTTCAATTTTATCTGAATGATAGAAGGAAATATATGGGAAATAACGGAAACGATTTCTATAATCAAGACCATAACCAATAACATAACCTTTTTCAATATTAAAACCAACATAATCGATTTTGACAGCTTTATCAACAGTTTGATAACGATTTAATAAAACAACAGTTTTTAATACTTTTGGTTTATGTTTTTTTAAGATGTGATCAGTACATAATTTATAAGTTAGTCCTGAATCAATGATTTCATCAACTAAGAAAACCGTTTTATCTTTTAGATCAACTGTAACATCTGAAATAATTTTAAAATTACTTGAACTTGAAGAGTTGATTTTTAGACGCATCGGATCATCGTCATCGGTTGTTAGAATTTGTATAAAATCTATTTCGATTGGATAGTCGATATATCTAATTAAATCAGCTAAAAAAATGAATGCGCCTTTTAAAACTCCAACGAAAATAACTGGATTTGTTGTTGTTTTTAAAAATTCATTAATTTCAGCGGCTAATTTTTTGATTCTTTTTTGAATATCGTGAGCTGTTAAAAATAATTCGATTTTTTCCATATTTAATTGTTCTTTAAAGAAGATGGGAAATGTATTTAATTTGTTGTTTTAGAAATAAGTATTATATTATTATTTAAAAATTTTTATAACTAAAAATAATAATTTTAATCTTTATAATTCTTTAATTTTACCAAATTATAAAAGATTTGGTATATTTTTTTTAATTTTTTTTGGATTTAGCTTTTTTAATTCGATCATATTTAAATTTAAAATGATCTGCCATCTTTCAAAATAATCAAATAAAACAAGATTTGATTTTTTTGATTTTCTAACTTTATTAATTAATTCTTTAAAAGATGGATATGAAAACGGATAATAGGTAAGAATGATTTTTTGTAATTCTTTTTTTAATCAAATCTGAAATGCAAGAAAAGCTATTTCTTGTTTTGAATAGTTTAAAATGTTTAAATTTAATTTATCTTGATTGAAAGTGTTTTTTTTTAATAAAAGAAAGGCTTCTTTCAAGTTTTTAAAATAATAATCAATGAATGGAATTATTAAATTATTAAAAATAAAATATTTATCTTTTTCATCTAACTTTTGTCTAATATGATAGCGAACAATGTTTCTTTTATAAGTTAAATTTTTATTAGAACTATCGATACAATAATCTATTTTATGTTTGATAAGATATTCTAAAATCTTTTTTTTAGGCGTTTCAAGTAATGGTCGATAAATAACGATCTTTTGATATTTCGTTTTAAAAATGGGAATAAATAAACCATAATAGTTTTTTTTTAAACCCCTTAAAATAAAATTTTCAATGACATCATCAAATGTTGTTGCAACAAAAACGACTTTTATTTGATATTTTTGGACCAATTTTAAGAAAAAACTAAACCTTAATAGTCTAGCGTTTGTTTGAAAATTTTGATGATGAGTTGTTTTAAAAGAGTTAACATCATTTAAAATTTCAACTTTTAAATGGTGTTTTTGTCCGAATAGTTTAACTTTTTCTTCTTCGCTGTCAGATTCTGGTCTTGCTTTGTAATTAACGTGGGCTAAAATTAGATTTTTAAAACCTTTATTTATTAAATATAAAACTAAGTAAGTGCTGTCAGGACCGTGACTAAAAGCAATTAAATATTGTCCTCTTTTATCTAGTTTGTCTAATTCTTGCCTATTAAAATATAGGCTATCTTTTATTTTTAAATCTAAAGATTCGACGCCTTCTTTTCGATTCATGTCAATACTTCCTTGACTCCATTTTCTACCTGATCTCTTAAAGAAGATAAAAGGGGGGAATTTTTTAAATTAAAAAGAACCATATCAATAGTTGGCATATTATCAATAAATGATTTGCATCCAATTCTTACCCTTCAAAAGCCGTTTCCAATTTTTAAAATAATGTCTTCAACCCCTTTATGCCCTGCTGATGATTGATTAATCGAACATTTAACCTTTTTTTTATCAATATCAACATCATCATGAACTATTAAAAGATTTTTTTTTTCTTTAAACCGCAATTTATAAAAAATTTCAATCATCGCATTTCCTGATAAATTCATGAAAGTTGCTGGTTTAACTAAAATTAATTTAATATCTTTATCTTTAAAATTGTTAAAAGTTCAAGCTTCAAAGTTTGATGATTTACTTTTTTGAAACGATAAATGTTCTTGTTCAAACTTATCTAAAAGGTTGTCAATAACTAAATAACCAAGATTATGGATCGTATCTTTGTATTTATTTCCAGGATTGCCTAATCCAACAATAATTAAATCCATTGATTATTTTTTGCTAAATTAAAGGGTTGTGTGTTTTTGATAAACTTTACTGATTGAATCGCCATAAACATTAGCAGCGATGATATCAGATAAAAAGTTAACAAGACTAATAATGTGAAGTTTAGGGAAATGTTTTTCTTTTGATAATGGGATTGAATCTGAAACAATAACTTCTTCAATTGAATCGCATTGATTTAAATTTTTACAAGCATCACCGCTGAAAACAGCATGAGTTGCGATAACATAAATTTTTTTAGCTCCAAATTGATTTAATTTATCACATCCACGAATAATCGTTCCCCCACTGTCAATGATGTCATCAATCATAATACAAATTTTGTCCTTGACATTTCCTAAAATATTCATAACTTCAGCAACATTTGGTTTCGGTCTTCTTTTATCAATAATAGCGATTTCTAAATCTGCAGCTGTTGCAAGTTGTCTAGCTCGCGCAATTCCTCCTTGGTCAGGAGATACAATGATACAATCTTTTTTGGGATATTTATTGAAAATATTTGTTGCTAAATATTTATAAATTTCAGTAACAGCATGCAAATCATCAACTGGGATGTTGAAAAAACCTTGAATTTGTGATGAATGTAAATCAAAGGTTGTTATCCGATGACAACCAATCGATGTTAGTAAGTCAGCCACTAATTTAGCAGTAATTGGTTCTCTTCCATGCACTTTTCGATCTTGACGAGCGTAACCAAAATATGGCATAACAACGTAAATTCGTTTAGCACTGGCTCTTTTTAGTGAATCTATAGCGATTAAAAGTTCCATTAACGAATCATTAACAGGAGTTGATGTTGATTGAATTAAAAAAACTCTTTTATCACGAACTGATGAAAGAATCCGAACTATCATTTCTTGATCAAGAAAGTGACGAACTTCAACTTCTCCTAATTTTAAATTTGTTTTTAAGGCAACTTTTTTAGCAATTTCATAACCTTTACTTAAACCAAAAATAATAACATCATCTTTTTTTTGATTGTTAGTAGAGTTCATAAATTTAATTTAAAAGTTTTTTTGTTGATTTTGAATCTGCTTTTTTATCAGACACATTGTTAGATCTGCTAACAGGTTCACTGTTAACAATTTGTTCACCGCATTTAACAATTGTATTAGGTGGTATTTTAGCATTAAATAAATAAGCGTTGCTATTTATAACAACATCATCTCCGATTTCAGAATTTCCATCAACTACTACAAAAGGATGAATCGAAACTCTTTTTCCGAATTTTGCAAATGGTGATATATAAGTAAGTTGCGGAGAATAAATAATTGCTCCTTCATTTAAAAGTTGGAAAATTTTTTGTGTGTTAAAAAATTGGACAACTTTAGGTAATTGAGCTGGATGAACAATTCTAATTAAAAAAACCCATGGAATCATAAATTCAAATGGTCTTAAATTACGTTTTTTAATTAAATTATTCGCTCATTTAAAAATTGCTAAATCAAACGAAGAAAGAATACTTTTTGTTTTACCATAAATCATGTTTGCATATACTTCTTTAACAGGCAATGCTTGCGGATTTTGGTTTGTTGGTTTTTGTTGATCTGGAACAAGTTCAAGAATTTGATGTTGTGGATTTCTAATAACCCTTCAATATCCTTCATTTTGTTGGGTTTGCGATATAAACAATAAATAATCTATTGAATCTTGTTTTTCACGAATAACTTTTTCTAAACGATCAAAAAATTCATTATTTAAGCAAATATTGCTTGCTTCGATGACAAAAATATTTTCTGATTGTGGTTTTAATTCTTCTTTTGAAGATATGAATTTAATTTGTTCGTATTTTGTTCTTAGTGCTGATTTATAAATCTCGACATCTTCCTTGCATACTACTCATATGGTTTTGAAATTTTGTTCAATTAATCGATCAATACAAATTTCAAAATTTTTCTTACCAAAAAGTTCTATTAACAAAGGATTAATTTTAACATTATTTTCAAATTTATTTAACAATACGATTACTTCCATAATTACTTTATTTAATTTGTTTTTAATTTACTTTATTATCTATATACATCAAAGGAACTTAAAATTTTCTAAAAATTTTCATCTAAATTTTTATCATTTTAACCTTATTATTTGTTCATGTTTATTATATTATTATTTATTTCTTATTATCTTTAATTAAATGGAAAATCTAAAAAAGATGAGAAAGAAAGAGTTTTTTGGCATTAAAAGAGGTGGTTTTAGTTATTTGTTGTGGTGATAGATTTTTTATTTCTGCCATTTTGCTAACCAATAAATTAAGATATTTAGATTTATTTAGCTGTCCCCTGTATGGTGATGGAGCAAGATATGGACCATCTGTTTCAGTTAAAATGTGAGTGAGAGGAATTTCTAAAAAGACTTTTCTTAATTCATCTATTTTTTTATTATTAAATGTTAATTGTCCTGCAAAAGATACATAAAAACCAAGTTTGATGAAATTTTCTGCATCTTTTAATGTTCCTGTAAAACAATGAAGAACGCCAACAACTGATCCTTTAAACTGAGAAACAATTTTATAAGCATCATCTCAAGCTTCACGACAATGGATAATAACAGGTTTTTTGCAAACACTAGCTAATTTTAATTGTTGAATAAAAACTTCTTGTTGTAATTTTTTAGCACTTCCATCTTTAACATGAAAGTAATCAAGTCCTGTTTCTCCAATTGCAACTATTTTCTCGTTTTTATTAATTAATTCTTTTAATCAATTAATCTCATCATCTGTTAAAAGTTTTTTAACATTAAGAGGATGAACACCAACTGAACAATAAAGATGTTTATATTTAGTTGTCGATTTAATTAGTTCATCAACTTCATTTAACTCAGTACAAACATTAATATAATACTTAACGCCTCCTTCGACGTTTTCTTGAATATAATCTTCGACTGTAATATTTTCTTTTTTATAAATTGAGCTGTTTATATGAACATGACTGTCAAATAAATTTCCGTGTTTCATAATAAATCTTTTCTTTTAAAGTTTATAGGCGCTTTTCTTTTATTATATTTAATTTAATAAATTTAAAAGTTACTTAATTTTACTAAGATAATTCTAACTGAAAATAAAAGTATAAAAAATTTACAGTAATTTATTATTCAAAAGATGCTTAAATTCTTCGATTCTAGATAATAAAATTCTTTTACCCAAGATTTGTCATAAATCAATGATCGGAGAGCCGATTAATTTTTTCGTTGTCGCGATTCTTAATGTTTTGAAAAATAATATCTTATTTGTTTTTTTAGATCCAACGAATAATTGTAAAAGTTTTTCGGTTATTTTTTTTAATGAATTTAAAGAAAAATCAGACTTTTCTAACTCTATTTTGGCTTGATTAGTTATTTCTAATATTTGATCAACATAATTTTTCTGTTCATTTAAAAAATTAATTACTTCTTTATCATATTCAACTACATCAAAAAAAACATCTCCTTTTGTTAAAAATAAATCAATTTTTTTTAATTGTGGTTTTAAATAAATTAATCCTTTTTTAATTGTTTCAGTAAAATAAATATTATTTTTTAAAAATCATTCTTTAGTCTCTTTGATAAAAATTTTGTCATCTTTAGCTTTTAAATGTTCTTGATTGAATCATAAAAGTTTATCCATGTCAAAACTAGCTGAGGCTTTGTTAAGGTTTTTAATTGTGAATTTTTTAATCATCTCTTCTAAAGAAAATAATTCTTTTTCAGTTGAATATCAACCTAAAAAAAGAAGAAAATTATTAACGGCTTCTGGTAAATAGTTTTGATCTTTAAATTGTGAAATAGTTTGAACAACGTTTTCATTTCGTTTTGATAATTTCTTCTTTGTTGTTTTATCTACAATTAAAGGTAAATGAATATAACGGGGTGGTTCTCAATTCAAATATTTATAAATTAAAAGTTGTTTTGGAGTGTTAGAAACGTGTTCTTGTCCTCTAATAACGTCGGTTATTTCAAAAAGTTTATCATCAATAACATTCGCAAAATTATAAGATGGAGTTTGATCTGATTTGATTAAAACAAAGTCGTTTAACTCATTGCTGTTAATTTTCGTTTCTCCTAAAACACCATCATCTCAACTTAAAATAATATCTTTTTTTACTTTCAAACGAATCGCTATTCCTTCTTTATTTAGATGGTTGTTGTTTGAAGCAGATGAATAATAAGCAAGGCCTTGATCGATTAATTGTTTTGCTAATTTGAGATAAATATCTTTTCTTTCTGATTGAAAATATGAACCGTATTTAGGGTTTGGATTGATATGTGATTCGTCAGGGATAATTTTTAATCAAATTAAATCTTCATATAAACTTATAAAACTTTTTTGTTGATTACGATCAAGATCGGTATCTTCAATTCTTAAAATAAAAAGACCATTATTATGTTTGGCGTATAAATAATTAAATAAAGCTGTTCTTGCCCCTCCAACGTGTAGTTCCCCGGTTGGACTAGGTGCAAATCTGGTTCTGATTATTTTTTGATTTTTCATAATGTTTATTCTATTTTCATTTTATAAATTTGAAATTAAATATTTCATTTTTAAACAAAGATTTGAAATAACCAAGGCTAAGTTAATTGAAGTAAATACCATTATTTCCCTTGATATCGCTTCTTCTTGAATTATTTTGATATCTTTATTTCTTTCTCAACTTTCAGAACTTGCAATATTAACAATAAAACTGACTTTTTGTTGATAAATGAGGTCTAAAATTTCACTTTTCTTTTTTAATTTATTAATTTGAATTGTGTCAAGATCATGTAATTTTAAAAATTTATTCGTTCCTGGGGTACTGAAAATAGTATAACCAACACTTAATAAATTTTTGGCTATTTGAATTAATTTTTCTCGATCTTGAGTATTTCTATGACATGATAAAATAACGGTTCTATGTTTTAAAATATCAATATTAGATGCTAGTAACGCTTTGTATAAAGCTTTATCGAAAGTATGATCAATCGCCATTGCTTCTCCAGTTGATTTCATTTCAGGTCCAAGCAGTAAACTTGTTACTTTGGTTAATTTATTAAATGAAAAAGTAGGAACTTTAACAAAAATTCTTCTTTTTTCATCATTTTGGTGAAAATCAAAATAATTCGTATACCCAAGCTCTTTTAATGTTTTTTTCTCAATAATAATCTTAATCGCTAAATCGATAATATTTGTTTTTGTTATTTTTGAAATATAAGGGATTGAGCGACTGCTTCTAACGTTAATTTCTAAAACATAAACTTGATCTTTAAAAATAATAAATTGAATATTGACAAGTCCGATAATTTTTAATTTTCGACAAATTGTTTTTCCTGCTTTAAGAATTTTATCTTTAAATTCTTTTTTTAAAGTCGATGGAAAAAATACGGTTGAATCCCCGCTATGAACTCCTGCTGTCTCGATATGTTCCATTAGTCCTGGAATAAATATGTCCACTCCGTCAGAAACTAAATCAACTTCAACTTCTGTCCCTTGAAGATAAGAATCAAGGTATAAAGGTTTATCATGACTTATTTTATACGTTTTTAAAGAATCAATTAACATCGTTGCAGAATAAATTATTTGCATCGCTTCTCCGCCAATAACATAGCTGGGTCTAATAACGACAGGATAGCCTATTTTTCCAGCATTAAGATAAGCTTCTTTATGTGAATAGGCGGTTAAATTTTTTGGATGAGGGATGTTGTTGTCGCTTAAAAATTTAGCAAACTCAACCCTATCTTCAGAAATATTAACTATATCATTTGATGAACCCAAAATATTAATATTTGTTTTTGCTAAATTATTAATTAAAGAAATGGCTGTTTGTCCACCAAATTGTAATAAAACGCCATGCGGTGCTGAAAGGTTAAAAATATTCATAACATCTTCATACGTAATCGGTTCAAAAAAGATTTGATTTAACATTCTAAAATCAGTTGAAAGGGTTTCAGGATTATTGTTAATAATGATAACTGGTTTTTGATAAACTTTTTCAAGCGATAAAACAGAATGAACGGTAGCATAATCAAATTCTACTCCCTGCCCAATTTTAATCGGTCCTGAACCAATAATAAAGATTGAATCTTTTTTAGGTTTGTAATCATTTTCAAGACCATTATAGGTTGAATATAAATAACTTGATTTAAATTTAAACTCAGCAGCACAACTATCAATTGATTTATAAACTGGATGGATTTTTTCTTGATGACGATATTGAAAAATATCTTCAATCGAAACATTTCATAACTTACTAATTCAATCATCGCTTAGACCATGTTTTTTAGCTAAAATAAAATATTTTTGATTAAAATGGTTCTGTTCTAATTTATGTTCAATCTCTGCTATTTTTTTGAATTGATGTAATCAAAAAAGATCAATTTTAGTCTTTTTTCAAATAGTTTGACAACTTATTTTTCGTTTTAATAATTGATAAATTTGAAAATATCATTCCCCGTTTGGAGTTTTAATTAATTTTAACAATTCACTGGTTGAAGTATTTTTTAAATGTTCAAGATTAAAATCTAAATATTTTAAATTAATTGATCGGATTGCTTTTAAAAAAGCTTCACAAAAATTCAAGCCAATCGCCATCGCTTCTCCGGTTGCTTGCATTTGCGTATTAATATGTTGATCTTTGGTTTTAAATTTATCAAAAGGAAATTGTGGAAATTTAACAACTATGTAATCAAAGGAAGGTTCAAACGAAGCCTTTATTTTGCCGTTTTTAGGATTAATATAAATTTCGCTTAAATTGTAACCAACCGCTAATTTAGCACAAACTCACGCAATCGGATACCCTGATGCTTTTGAAGCTAAAGCGCTGCTTCTTGAAACCCTTGGATTAATTTCAATCACATATATTTGGTTATCATCAGGATTAACAGCAAATTGAACATTACATCCTCCAATTAATTTTAAATTAGAAATAATTTTATGCGCTGTAGTTCTTAAACGCTGATACATATCATTTGTTAAAGTTAAAGAAGGACAAACAACGCATGAATCACCAGTATGTATGCCAACAGGATCAATATTTTCCATGTTACAAATTGTCACTATTTGACCTGATTTATCACGAATAACCTCGTATTCAATTTCTTTGAAACCATAAATAACAGGTTCAATTAAAACTTCATTAATCGGTGAAAGTTTTAAAGCTTGTTCAATTGTTTTTATGAATTCTTCTTTCGTTTTACAAATTCCACTTCCAAGCCCGCCAAGCGTAAAAGAAGGACGAATAATAACTGGAAGTTTAATCACTTTTAATCAACTTAAACCATCTTTTAAATTGCTAACAATTTTTGACCTTAAAAAAGGAACGTTAATTGATTCTAAAAATTGACAAAATTGATGACGATTTTCTGAAAGTTTAACAACGTCAGTACTAACACCAATAACTTCAATATTATGTTTATCTAAAATTTTTTTATCTTTTAATTTAATAAGTAAATTTAAGGCAATTTGACCACCAAACCCCCCAAGAATAGCATCTGGTTTTTCTTTGTTAAGAACTTCTTCAACGAATGTTACAGTTAACGGTTCAAAATATACCCTTGTTGTTATTTTTTCGTCGGTCATAATAGTTGAAGGATTAGGATTGATTAAAATAACTTCATATCCTTCTTCTAAAAGACTTAAACAGGCTTGAGTTCCGCTGTAGTCAAACTCAGCCCCTTGTCCAATCATAATTGGTCCAGAGCCAATAACTAAAATTTTTTTTATATCTTTTCTTTTCATTTAATCTACTTTTAAATTCTTTTATAAAATTCTTTGAAAATATCAACACATTCCTCGGGTCCGGGGGCTGCTTCTGGGTGAAATTGAACTGAATAGATTCTACCGTCTTCACTTTCAATTCCCTCGTTTGATAGATCAAGCAAAGAAATGTAATTAAAAACTATTTTTTTATCCATCAAAATTTTATTCTTATTCGCTAAATCCAAATAATAATCGTGATTTTGTGATGTTATGAAAACTTTTTTAGATATTAAATTTTGAACAGGATGATTAATAGAATGATGGCCAAAAGGTAATCTTTTAACTTCAAATCCTAGCGCTAAACCAATTAACTGATGTCCAAGACAAATACCTAAAACTGTTTCATTATTTTTGATCATTTCTTTAATTTCGCCAATAACATTTTTTAAATCATGTGGATCTCCTGGCCCATTACTAAAAAAATAAGCATTCGGATGATATTTTTTTAGATCTTGATATTTTGTATCTCAGGGAACAATTATTAAATTAAGATTAAAGTTTTTAAAATAATTAATAATTGAGTTTTTAACTCCAATATCATAAATTACTAATGTTTTTGGTGCTTTTTGATCAATAAAAATAAATTTTGAATCTTTATCTTGGCTAATTTTTTGAACATGATTGTTTAATTTTGTCTTTTCTAATAATAAAAGCAGTTTAGAAGTTGGAGTGGGTGCAGGCGCAATTGCTACTTTTGAAGCGCCATTATCACGGATATATTTTGTTAATGCTCTTGTATCGACATTAAAAAGAACTGGAATATTGTTTTCTTCAGTTCATGTTGAAAAATCAATAAATTGATCATTATTTTTAAGATTGTTAACCGGAAAAGATTCGATTTGATTGACAATAACTGCTAAAGGCTGGATTTTTTTTGATTCATTAAAATTTTTTGGATAAATAGGATATGTTCCGATTAAAGGAAAAGTAAAAACTAAAATCTGTAAACTATAACTTGGATCGGTTAAAACTTCTTGATAACCAACAACTGAAGTATTAAAAATAATATCTCCGATTAGAATGTTATCTAACTGATAATTAGTCAAAGCTAGAAAAGTTTTTTTATTTTCAAATACTATTTTTACTTTTTTAGGCATATTAAATTTATTTTAAAAGATTGTGATTAAAATATTGTTTTTAATTAAATACTTCGGCCACCCTTGAAGCGTTTTATTTAATAAAGGTGTATTTTTACTTTTTGAAACGATATTGTCTTCTGTAACCTTTTTGGTATGTAATAAATCAATAATAACAAGTTTCGCTTTCATCCCTACTTCTATGTAATGAGGGGTTGTAAAAATTAAAGCAGCTGGAGCTGTTGTTAATTTTTCAAGAATAAGTGGTAATGGTACTTTTTTCGTTTTAATTAAATAAGTGTAAAGGCAAGGGAAACAAAATTCAGTTCCAATAATTCCATACATTCCAGTCCTTAAATCTTTTTTTTCATGTTTACAATGAGGAGCGTGGTCGGTGACTATCATGTCAATAGCCCCTTTGTTAAATTTATTAATTAAATAAGTCTGCCAACTTTTTGTTGATAGTGGGGGGTTCATTTTAAAATTAGCATCATCGGTTTTGATCATATCATTATTTAAACAAAGATGATGCGGAGTTATTTCACAAGTTACATACACACCTGCCTGTTTTGCTTTTGAAATATGTTGAATTGTCTGCGGAGTTGAAATATGCTGGATGTGTAAATGGGCGTTGATATTGCGATTTAATTCAATATCCCTTGCAACTAAATGACTTTCGTATTCTTGATTTAAAATTGAAATATTATTGTCGACAGCAAATTGACATGGATAAACTACTCCGTTGTTAGTTCTATGTTCTTCATGAACAAGAATTGAAGACTTATATTTTTTAGCATTAATCAAAGCTTGTTGCATCATTTCTTTTGATAAAACGGGCGCTCCATCATCTGAAAATAAATTCGTTAGTTTAACAAGTTCTTGAAAATTAACCAGATTCTGAACACCATTTTTTCATTCAGTAACTGATCCAACACTTTTAACATTAACAACTTGTGTTTTATCTAAAGTTCTTTGAACTTGCTGATAATTTAAAAGATTAGATGGTCTAGGATTAACGTTTCCCATTGCTAAAACATCTAAAAACCCTCCAACAAGACATCCAACCTCAAAAGTAGAAATTTCTTCCTTTTCTTCAAAACCTGGATTTCTAGTATGAGCGTGTCCATCAAAAAAACTTGGCGTAATTAAATAATTCTTACAATCTAAGACATCAGAATTAGCTGCAAAATGTGAAATTTTAGGGGCAATTTTAATAATTTTAGAATTCTTTATTTCGATGTCTAAAAATTCAATTTTTTTCTGGTAATATACTTTTGCATTAATTAAATAAAGGTGTGTAATTTTTTTAAACTTAAAAATCATATTTTAAGATTTATTTTTAGAAATATATTCTAAAATAGCAATTCTTGTAAAAAGTCCGTTTTCTACTTGATCAAGGATTTTTGATTTAGGTTGATATACTAAATCGGTTTCAATTTCTCAATTACGATTAACAGGACCGGGATGAAGAAAAATGGCGTTAGACTTTAATCTTTTGTAATTTAGAGAATTTAAACCATACAATCTGTTGTATGTTTTAGGATCGTGTAAAAGTTTATTTTCTCTTTCAGCTTCTAAAAATCGTTCATTTTGAATTCTTAAAAAAATAACGACATCCATTTCTTCAATAATATCATTAAAGTTGTAGGTATCTATTTCATATCCATCATAGTTAACTTTTTCATAACAACAAAGATAAACCTCAAAATTTAATCTTTTAAATAGTTTATAGTTGCTATAACAAACTCTAGAATGATTTAAATCGCCAACTATTGCAATCTTTAAATTTTTAAATCTATGAAAATGTTCATAAATGGTCACTAAATCTAACAAAGACTGCGATGGATGACTATTAACTCCATCGCCAGCATTAACAATATTTATATTTTTAATTGATTCTAGCGATTTATAATAGTGATTTTCTCCGCTTCTAATAATAAAATTCGCTATCTTTAACTGCTTTAAAGTTAAAATAGTGTCATATAACGTTTCTTTTTTTAAGAAACTAGAAGTATTCGTTTCTAAAATACAATAAGTTGAAGCAGTAGAAGATAATGCTTTTTGAAAAGAAATGTTTGTTCTAGTTGAAGGCTCAAAAAATATAAGACAGGCAGATAAATTTAATTTAGGGATATCTTTTTGATTGTTTTTAAAATAAAGAGCTCTTAAAACAAGCTTTTTTATGTCATCAA
Organism: Mycoplasma sp. SG1; assembly: GCF_023612375.1. Taxonomy (GTDB): domain Bacteria; phylum Bacillota_I; class Bacilli_A; order Mycoplasmatales; family SG1; genus SG1. Next base: position 116,429 of record NZ_CP076852.1, read on the forward strand.
TTGAAAAATTATCAAGTGAAGTAAAATTCATATAATTTTAAATTTTTATCTATTATAAAAAATTTTACAATGTATTTAGAAAGATTTGAAGTTGAACAGCATCGTTTTGCGTAATTTTGTTTTCTTCAAGGGCGGATTCTACAACTTCATTAATATTAGTTAAAGAATGAATTTTATAATCGTGAAGATTTTTTTCTGATTTGTGAGTTAAATAATTAAAAATTGAAATAACCCCAAGCACTTTATATCCATGGTTTTCAAAAATGTTAATTGTTTGAATCGTACTTAAGCCGGTTGCTATCACATCTTCGATAATAACAATTTGATCATCTAATGATACTTCACCCTCAATATTTTTTCTAGTACCGTGGATTTTTTGAGTTGGGCGAACATATCCACTTTTTAAATTTAAAAGATAAGAAACAGCGACAGCATGACCAATTGAAGCTGTTGATATGCCTGAAATAAAAGTAGCGGTTGGAAAATGACGTTTAACTAAATCTGCTATATTATTTCATATAATATCTCTCTCTTTTAACTTACTAAAAAGAATTCTGTTGTCAATATAAATTGGTGATATAACACCGCTTGATCATTTATATTTATTAACAAAGTTCAAATTTATAACTTTACATTGTACTAATAATTTCGCTATATTTTTCATGTTTTAATATTTTTTTTCTAAAAATGTTTCTAAACTAAAGTTGTTTTTGGTTAAAAAAATGTTTAAGTCGCTCATAATTTTTATGTAAACATTCTCATCATAAAAATTTGCAGATCCTACTTGTATCATTTCCGCTCCTGCTTTAAAATAATCTAAAACATCTTTGAATGTTGTTATCCCCCCGCATCCAATAACAGGAATTGTAGTTAAAGCCTTTAACTTATAAATTTCAGCAAGAACTAAATGCTTAATCGCTGGACCGCTCATTCCTGAGTATATTTTTTCAAAATAATGTTCATTCTTTTTAAGACCTGGAACAAAACCAGGAATAGAGTTCGACACTGTAATGGCGTCTATCCCGACTGAATTTATAAAGTTAATGTTTTTTTGAATTATCCCGATAATTATACTACTTACTTTTATAAAAATCTTTTTTTCTGTTTGACTTCTGATTTTTTTTAATAAATTTAAAATATTTGTTTCAGAAAAATAATTATTGTTTGTTTCTTTTTTAATATTTGGGCAACTAAAATTTATTTCATACCCGATTATTTGTGAGTATTGATTAAGATCTGGGATAACCTTTAAAACTTCCTCTTCATCTCCAATAACTGAAACAATAATTTTGATTTCAGGATATTTTTTTAAAACTGGTACTAAATAAAACTTCTTAAAATCTTCAAGACCAGGGTTTCTTAAACCAATTGAATTAAAAATATAATTTTGGCCGACATATATTTTATTTCCGACATTGCCAACTAATGGTCTAAAAGTAATTGTTTTAGTAACAACACAATCTAAAACAGATTTATTCTTTAAGTAAAAATTCTCAAAATCAAAAGGAATGGTTCCAGATGCTGGAAGAATAAAAGACTTAAGATTTAATTTTTCAAAAAAAAACTTTTTTTTAATTTTATCTCTATTCATTTTTATCCCGTTTGGTTACCTATTTAATTTTATCAATGGATTGATGCATGTTTGATAGCAGTGGTCGCTAAAAGATTGAACACACCCGCCGCAACCACGATTTTTACATATAAAAAATGGCGGTCTAAGGATGTAGATATTATCTTTAATTTCTTTTTTTAAAAAATCAATAAATATATTATCAAAGGTACAGTCAACGACTAATGAACTTGTTTCTTGTTTGGTTTTTTGTAAAAAATTTTTTAAAGCGGATTTCTTGAAAAAAACTTTAAAATTAAGAATATCTTTTAAAGATCCAAAAAGATTTTTCACTTTAGGCGGAAGATCTGTCTTATTTAAATAAATAATTTCATAATCATTGTTTAAAGTCTTGACCAATCTTGATATGTATAAAAAAGAAAAATTATCAACTAAAAAAATAATTTTTTTTTCTTTTTTCAATCTATTAATGAAATAAAAGATATGGGGTGAAATTTGTATTTTTGATTTTATTAAAAAATGATAATTTTCTTCTGTTAACAAATCTCCGCCATTAATTCTAAAATAGGCAATAATTCTCTTTTTATCATAATCTATTTTGTAATTAACAATCAAACAAAAAAGTAAAAAAAATGGAAGTTTCAAAGAAAAAGAAACTTCATTCTTATCGAATAAATTTTTTATATTGTCTGTTAACTCTAACTCAATGTAAATGGTATTGAAGTTTATAACCTCAAACTCTTCTATCTCTGTGTATATAATCCTATTCTTGATTAAATTGGTCATATATTTTTTTATACATTTGTAATGGATTATCAGAATTAATAATTGTTCTTCCAACTACTAGATAATCAACTTTTTCTTTTTTATAAGCTGAAGTTAATGAAGCATTTCTTGCATGTAAAAACTTTTTATTTTGATCACTAATCATTCCGCCAGGACAAATAGTTATTATTTTGGGAAATTTCTTTTTAATGGTCTTGCTTTCTTGAATTGAGCAAATAACAGCATGACAACTTAATCGATTTAAATCTAAAAGATCGATGCTAAAATCAATCAAACTTAATTTTTCTTGATGTCAAATCTTTTTATATTCTTGATCGTTGATTGTAGTTAAAAATGGAACCAATACAGTAGCGCAATTTTTAAGTCTTGTGTGAATAATGTTAACGCTATCAAAGCCAGTTCATGGATGGATTGTAACCCATTTTATTTTTAAATTTTTTAATAAATCTGCAACGTTTGAGATTGTTGATGGTGTATCACAAAGTTTTAAATCAAGAAAAATTTCATAACCATCGTTGATTAATTTTTCAACAAATGCAAGACCGGCTTTATAAAAAAGTAAATAGCCGATTTTTAAACGTGGTTTAAAGGGAAATGTTTTATAAAAGAATAAAATTCTTCTTCTGAAAAAAAATCACAAGCAATAAAAATATTGTTTTTAAAATTATTGTTTTTCCAAAAATTTATTAATTGCTGTTCTTTCACAAAAAAATAACATTTTTGAATTAATTATAAACTACGTTTAATGTGAAAATAAGTTTTTTAATTATTAATTTTAACTAACAGCAGCTTTAATAAAGTTTAAAATCAATCGATTTGGTTTATTTGGATAACTTGTAAATTCTGGATGAAATTGACAACTGACAAAAAATTTATAATTTTTTAATTCAAAAATTTCAACTAAGTCGAGGTTTTTCTTTTGTCATGATAAAATCCTGAAAAAGACACCCCGTGCTCTTTAAAAACTTTTATATAATCTTGATTAAATTCATAACGATGACGATGACGTTCATAAACTATGTTTTTATTGTCATAATATTTCGCTGTTTTTGTATCTTTGACTAAATGAACAGGATAAGCACCTAATCTTAAAGTTCCTCCTAAGTTTTTATCTTTTTCTTTGTCAGGAAGAATTAATAATATTTTATGATCTGTTTTTTCGTTAACTTCGGTTGTATTTGCATCTTTCAAATTACAGATATTTCTTGCTATATCAACAGAAGCTGCGTGCATCCCAAAACAAATTCCCAAATATGGAATATTTTTTTCTCTTGCGTATTTTGAAGCAAGTACTTTTCCTTCAAAACCATTTTTATCAAAACCACCAGCTACAACTATACCATTCAAATTAAATTCTGATAAATACTGAGCATAACTTTTTTCTGTAATTTTGTTTGCATCGATAAAAATAATATTTATTTTTTTCTCTAGAAAATAGCTTGCATGTTTTAATGATTCATTAAGTGATAAATAAGCATCTTTCAATTGAATATATTTACCAACTAATCCAATCGTAAATAATTTTTGTTGTGTTTCAGTTCTTACTACACAATCATTAAATTTTTTCCAACTTGATAAAGATATTTTTTTATAAGGTAAGTTTAAATTTTTTAAAATAACCTTATCAAGTTCTTGGTTGTGGAAATCAACTGGAATATAGTAAATAGATTTATGATCAACACATAAGAATACTTCATCGTTTTTTACATTACAAAACATAATTATCTTATCTCTTGTTTTTTGATTAAAAGGTGCTTTTGAACGAGCAAAAATTAAGCTTGGTTGAATTCCTGATCTACCTAATTCTTTAATCGCATGTTGAATCGGTTTTGTTTTATGTTCTTGAGATGTATCAAGATAAGGAACGTAACCAACAATATTAATTAACGTATTATGATTATCTTCTTCAATTTGAAGTTGTCTAATCGCTTCTAGAAATGGCTCAAGCTCAATATCTCCAACGGTCCCGCCTATTTCAACTACAATAATATCAGCTTTTTCAGGGTTTGTTTTAATTCACTTTTTGATTAAATTTGTGATATGAGGAACAATTTGAACTGTTTTACCTAAAAACGCTCCATTTCTTTCATGGTTAATTATTGTTTTATAGATTGATCCAGCAGTTATGTTTGAAAGTTTAGAAGTATTTATTTCAGTGAAACGTTCATAATTACCCAAATCTAAATCTGTTTCCTGTCCATCATTTGTAACATAAACTTCGCCGTGTTCAAGCGGATTCATAGTTCCGGGATCAACATTTAAATAGGGGTCTATTTTTTTAATTAATATTTTATAGTTGTGATTTTTTAATAATAACGCAATTGATGAAGTAATTAACCCTTTCCCAAGCGATGAAAGAACGCCGCCAATAATAAATATATATTTTGTTTCCATGAAAACTTATCCCCTATTTTTAAGTTTCATAATGTGATTATTTATTTTCTTCAGTTTCTTCAATATCTTCATCAAAGATATTAGTTGGTTCGTCTGAGTCATCAGACTCTTCTAGATCTCCTTCAAGTTCTTTATCTTCGATTTCTTCAAAATAGTGAACTTTTGAAATTTCTTTTGACACATCAGAAATTTTTAAAAATTTTCTTAAAAATCATTGATTGTTTCCAAGCATAATGAATCTCTTATCTAAAATTAATTCAATATAAAAATCCGTAATTAATTTTTTATTTTCTCCATCTGTTAAGTTAAGTTTTTTAGCAATATAATCTCAAAGATCATAAAAATTAATTTTTTCTTTAATCTCTTCAATATATTCTTTGGCTAAATTTTTTAGTGTGTCTGTTGTAATAATTCTTGGGTTATCCATTTATTTATTTTGTAATTTTTATAATTGTTTTAATGATTTTATTTTTAACAAATCAAAGCATGTTTCAAGATGCTTTTTAAGATGTAAAATAATTTTAATCTTTTTATTATAAATAAAGTCTGATTGGTTTAATATTTTTTCTTGGTTATAAAATGAATGAAAGCGTTTTGATAATTTTATAAGATGGGTGTGTAAAAAGACTGGATTTAAATTTTGAATACAATTTTTTAAGACTTGAAAAAAACTAATTGCTTGGATTAATAACTTTCTTTCAGATTCATTCAGAATGAAATTATCTAAATTTAAATCCTTTATCTTGTCTAATCTTTCTTTTGGAACTTTTTTCAGTAATGATATTATTCTTAAATATCCATATTGACAATAATAATATAAATTATTATTATTTTTTATTTTTAATAAGTCTAAATTAATATGAAGATGGGAGTCAGTTGATACTGATATAAGAAAAAATCGTAAAATATCTGCTCCAAAATGATTATAAAGATCATCTGCGTTAATAACATTTTTATTCCTTTTAGACATCTTTGTAACTTCGTTATTATTTTTTAAAATAGAAACAAATTGAATTAATCCAAATTGTAAATGTTCAAGTGGCATTCCCATTTCTTTACAAATGGCTGTAATCCGATTAACATAACCGTGATGATCGGCCCCTCATATATTTATAAGATGATTAAAGCCTTTCATAATACGATAATAATGATAACATATATCGCCCAAAATATAAGTTGAAGAATTATCTTCTTTGTATAAAACCCTATCTATTGAATCATTGTATTTTGTTGTTTTAAGTCAAACTTTTTCATTTTTTTGATAAATAAAGTTATTTTCATTTAATTTATCTAAACTGGGTTTTGCGTATTTTTGAATCATTTCTTTTTCACTTATGAATTGATCAAAATCAATTTTAAAGTTTTTTAAAGTTTTTTTGATTTTTTCTAAAATATAATTCAACCCTTTTTGACTAAAATTTTGAATAAGTTCGCTTGTTATGTTTTGATTATTTAAAAAATATTCTTTATTGAATTTATTTAAGGGGTCATTAACAATCAACTTTGAAATATCATCAATATATGCAGATTGATAAAGTTTGATTTTTTCATCAACAATATAGGAGTTTAAATTTAATTTATTTTGAAAATTATTAATAATTGAGTAACCTAAATGTTGAATTTGATTTCCTGAATCATTAATGTAAAAATATCTTGTAATATTAACATTTAAATACTTTAAAATGTTAGCTAATACATCGCCAACTATTCCGTTTCTAAGGTGTCCTAAATGTAATGGTCCGGTTGGATTAGCAGAAACATATTCAATATTTACAGATTTATTTGTAAGCGATATTTGAAACGGATCTAAACTTTTATTAAAAAAATGAAACAAAGTGCTATCTGCAAAAAAAATATTAAAAAATTGATTTTGAATCGTTGTTTTCTCAATTACTATTTTATTAAAAATAGATAAAGATAAAATGTTTTTTAATTCTGCTTCAATCTCTTCAATCTTAATATTTGGATTTGCTTTTTTATATCAAAAAATAAAATTGGTAGATATATGTGAAAGATTAATATTCTGATTAAAAAAGAAATGAATTTTTTTCAATTCATTTTCTGATATTTTAAATTTAATTTTAATGTTTTCTTTAAATAGCTCTATAAAATTAAAAATACTCATTAGGTGCTTGTTTTATATTTTATTATTTATATATTTTACTTTAATATAAAAAAATATTAATTAATTTCAAAATTTTTTATCAACTGTTAAATAATAGTAGTGAAAATCATTTTCATCATAAGTAAGACTTATGTTACAAAACTTCAAGAAAGATGTAGAAATAGCTTTTAATTCTGAATTATTTTCATACTTTTCTTGAATTTTTATTTTTTTTAGCTCATCAGAATTAATTAAATTTTTAAAATAATTGCCTGGGTTATATTCTTTTAAAAAATAAATTTCTTTATCTGGTCCGATTTTATTCAATATTTGTTTTTTTACAATCTCGTAATTTTTACTTTTTGAATTATTGCTTGTTGAAAGATATTTTAAAATTTTCACTTCTCTTCAGTTAAAAAAGATGTTGACTAAAAATTTAAGTTCTTGATCTGGATAAAATTCTAGATTCTTTAAATCAACAAAAAAGTCATGATCTGATAATTGTAAATAATAATCTAACTTATTAAATTTTTCATCACAAAAAAATAAATTTGTTTTAAAGTTAGCTGGAATTAACTGAAGGTTAGTTTTTATTTTTTTTATTTTTTTAACAATTTCATCAAATAAAAAATTAAATTTTAAAACTTTAGGGTGATAATAAATTGATTGATACATGTTAACTCTAGCTAAAATAAATGAATTAATATGGGTAATAACTAATTTATCAAAAAATAATTCATTTTTTTTAATAATAATTCCTTTTAATAAAAATTTTAAATTAAAATTACCTAATGTATTCCCTGTAAAATATGCATCTCTAAGTAAAAAATCCATTCTATCAATATCAATTTCTGAAGAAATTAAATTAACAATAGCAGAATTTGAATGTTTGTGTTTGTAAACATTTATTAAATTTTCTAATAAATCATAATCATTTCTTTTTTTATATTGATCTAAAATAAATTTAATTTCTGAACTTTTTAAAATTTCAATCGTTTTTATTTCATGCTTTTCTTTCTTAAAAATTTTTTCAAAAGCATGTGAAAAAGGTCCATGACCTATATCGTGTAATAATGCAGAAATTAAAAATAATATCTGTTCATTTTTTGATAAATCGTGTTGCTTAAGTTCTAAAATTTGATATGCTATTCAATAAGTTCCTAAAGAATGGGCAAATCTTGTGTGCGTTCCTGATGGATATAAAAAATAATTAAATCCCAATTGTTTAATGCTTTTTAAACGTTGAAATGTTTTTGTATTAATTAATTGGTCGATTATATTGTCTTTTATGTAAATTAATCCGTGGACTGGATCTGCTATGAAATATTGAGTAAATTTATTATCACTATCCATTTATTTAAATTTTTAGAGCTTTACAATGATTAATTTTTAAAATAAAATTCATTTTTTTCATTCTATAAAATGATTATATAGTTATAAATTGATAGTTTGGTATGACTATCATTTTTTATTTTCCAAGACAATAGTTTCTAAAAAGAAAATCAACGATATCTGTTTTAACATTTCTTCCATAAAGTTGATTAATTTTATCAAATATTTCATGAAATGGTTCAGCTAAAAGATCGTAATATTCAAATATTTCTTCTTTCATTTTGGTTTCTTTTAAAATGTTGTTGATTTGTTTTAAAATACCTAATTGATGATTTGTTTGTAAAAATTCAAGATTGGTGTTTTTTAACTGGATATTTTCAAGGATAAAAGCATTTTCAATCCAGTTTAAAAGTTCATCTAAATCTTTTTTTAAGCTTGAAATAAAAACTAATCGATTTTTAGTTTGGTATTTTAAAAGAAAGTCTGGAATTTGAAAATCATTAATATTGAATAAATCTTTTTTATTTAAAACAACTAAAAAAGGTATTTTTTGATCTTCAAGAAATTGAAGAATTTCAGAGTTGATTTCTTTTTCTTTTTTCATTTTTAAACCATCAATTACTAATAAGACAAGATCAGCATTTTGTGATAAATGTTTCGCTTTTTTAATTCCAATTAATTCTATTTTATTTTTAGTTTGCCTAATCCCTGCGCTATCTAATAATCGTAATGTTAAAGATCTAAGATTTATTTCACCTTCAATAATATCCCTTGTTGTTCCTTTATATTTTGAAACAATCGCTTTTTCTTCGTTAACTAAAGCGTTTAATAATGAAGATTTACCAACATTAGGTGCTCCGATAATTGCAATTTTAATTCCTTTATTAAGTTTAATAATTTTTTCACTTTCATCAATGATTTTTGATGTTATCTTTAACATTTCATCAATTACGCTTAATATTTTCGGTTTTCTGATTGGAATTGCTTCTTCATATTCAGGATAATCAATATTTATTTCTATTTGAGCAATTAAATTATTTACCCTTTCAGATAAAAGATCTAAATCATACAAAGATTTATGTTCTAAAATTTTTAAGGAAGTTTGATGCTGAAATTCATTTTTTGCTTCAATTAAGGCATTTATTGATTCAGCTTGAATTAAATTAATTTTGTTATTAAATCAAGCCCTTTGCAAGAATTCTCCTTTTAAAGCTAAACATGCTCCAGCAGCAATTAAATTTTGTAAAATTTGATAAGTTAAATAAACCCCCCCGTGACAATTAATTTCAATCATATTTTCGCCTGTGAAAGAATTTGGTTTTTTATAAACTAAAACAACAACTTCATCTAAAAGTTGGGTTTTTTTAATATCATAAATTTTTAATAATTTAAAACTATTTGCTGGGCGTTGATTAATATCGAACTTAATCAATTTATTAATAATTGAAAAAGCATCTTGACCTGAAAGACGAATTATTGAAATGGCTGCTTTAACAGGTGCCGTTGAAATCGCAACTATTGTTTTTTTTAAATCTTGCATATTTTATTAAATTAAGAAATAATCTTGATTAATTGTTTAAAAAAAATAATAAAGAATTGTAAAATATTATCCAATGTTAATTTTAATCAGTTGGTTTAATTCGACAGCATACTCCATTGGTAACTGAGAAGCGAATTCTGATAAATAACCGATTGTAATCATTTGAATAGCATCCTTTAAGCAAATCCCTTTGCTTTGTAAATAACTAAGTTCTGTATCGCTGATTTTTGAAATTGTTGCTTCGTGTTCAATGAATGAACTATTATTATTATTAATGTTGGTTGGTAATGTAACTGACTTACTTAAATCATCAATTAATAAAGTATCACATGTCACATTAGCATAACAATTATCTGCTTTTTTATCAATAAAAACTTTGCCCCGATAAATTGATTCTCCATGATTAAATGCAATTGTTTTTGAAATAATTTGACTTTTAGTATTTGAAGCTAAATGGATCATTTTCGATCCTGTATCTTGAATAATATTTTTATCATCAGCAATTGCAACCGACAAAGTGTATCCCCTTGCTTCTTTCCCGATTAACATACATGATGGATATTTCATGTTAATTTTTGATCCAAGGTTACCATCGATTCATTCCATAAAACCATTTTCATGGACAACTGCTCTTTTAGTAACTAGATTGATAACATTTTTTGATCAGTTTTGGATTGTAGTATAACGGACATGGGCGTTTTTTTTAACAATAACTTCAACGACAGCAGCATGAAGTGAATCTTCTGAATAAACAGGGGCGGTACATCCCTCTATATAATGAACGCTGGCTCCTTCTTCGACGATAATTAAAGTTCTTTCAAACTGACCAAGGTTTCTTGCGTTTATTCTAAAATATGATTGAAGCGGTTTATCAACTTTAACCCCTTTCGGAACATAAATAAAAGATCCACCGCTTCAAATAGCGGTATTTAAGGCAGCATATTTGTTGTCTTTATAATTAACTACTGATCCAAAGTATTTTTGAAAAAGTTCAGGATGCTTTTTTAAGGCGGTGTCGGTATCAAGAAAAATAACTCCTTGATCTTCTAATTCTTTTAATAAACTATGATAAACCGCTTCAGATTCATATTGAGTTGAAACACCAGCTAATCATTTTTGTTCAGCCTCAACTATTCCTAACTTAGAAAAGGTATCTTTAATTTCTTTTGGTACTTTTTCTCATTTATTAGCAACCGATTCAGTTGCTTTTAAGAAATATTTATATTCATTTAGATCAACATATTTATCAAGGTTTGGTCCTCATCACGGCTGCCCTCTTTCAATAAAGTGTTGGTAAGATTTTAAACGAAGATCTCGCATTCATTCGTTTTCACCTTTTTTAATCGAAACTTCTTCGATTAAATCTTTTGAAAGATGTTTTGTGTTTTGATAATAACTTATTTCACGCTTTGAAAAACCATATTTAGAAAGGTAATTAGTTTTTATATCGGTAATATTTTTATTTATCTTTTTTTTCATTGAAAAATTTGTTGATTGTTTTTTTTAAAGATTGCAAAATCTTTGTTTCAATTTTAATGTCATATAAGTTTTTTAAAATTTCAACACTATAGCCAAGGGTTAACATTTTTTTAATTTCCTGCTTACTAAAGCCACGACTAAATAAGTAAATGAATTCATTTAAATTAATATCCCCGACAGCACATCCATGTGAGCACTTTACATCATTATTATAAACCCCCAAGATTGGTTCATTGTTTATGATTGACTTTTTGTCAAAATTTAAACATTTTATAACCTGATGTGATGAACAGAAACGAATATTAGCTGGAACTATGTTAATAATGCGGTTTTTAATAGTATTTTCACCTAAACATAAATCGGAATTAATTATGTTTGCATTAGAATTATTTCCTTTATGAATGACATTAATATATTGATTTTTTGTTGAATTTTGTAAAACTGATAATGAATAAATATTTAAATTACTTTTTTCACCTAAAAGCTCGCCATTTATCGTTAAATCAATATTATAGTCGTGAATATTGATTAAAAATAACTCAACTGAACTATTTTCTTCTAGCCTTAAATTAAGAAAATGATGGTTTGATTTTTTAAATAAAATGTAAAAAACCGTTTTTGAGTTATTTTTGAAATTAAAATTTAGTTTAAAAATATCATCATCTTTTTCTTGAACCTTAATATTTGGTCAAAGAAGTTGAAAATGATAAAAATTATTTTCTTGTAATATAAAATTTAAATAATTAATATTTTTAAGATCTTTTTTATTAACTTTAACATTAATAAATTTATCAATATTTGCTTGTAATTCAATATTTAACTCGGATTTAGTCTTTATTTTGGTTTCAATAACTTTATTTTCTTGTTTTAGCTCCACAAATTCCTAAAAATTTATTTTCGTCTTTGCTTAAATTATAACGGGGGGTAAGATTGTGTTTTTTAAAAAGTCATTGATATCCATCGTTTTCAATTCTATCTAAAATCGTCGGATCTGATTTTTCAACAACTTGACCATTCAAAACAACATAAACAATGTTCGGTTTTAAAATTTTAAATATTTTTTGATAGTGACTGACTAAAATTAATGAAACATTTTTTTCTTGTTCAAAATATTTTTTTAAAAAGTCTGTAATTAAAATTAAACTATCATTATCAATTCCAGAGTCGATTTCATCTAAAAAGATATAATTTGGTTTTAAGAAATAAATTTGTAAAATTTCCCCTTTTTTTCTTTCTCCACCGCTGAAATCTTCATTAATATTTCGTTTTAATAAATCAAAATTAAAGCCTAATTCTTTTGTAATTTGATTAACTTTATTATAAAATTCTAAAATTTTAGGTTTTTTGCCTGTTTTTGCAATTAGAATTTGTTCAAGAAATTCTAAGTAATTAACACCGTGAATTGTAACTGGATTTTGTCAACTAACATATATACCAGCTAATGATCGTTTGTCAATTGTTAGTTTAGTGATATTTTTTTCATCAAGAAAAGTATCACCTTCAACTTTAAGACGTGGATTGTTAATAATTCCGTTAATTAAAGATGATTTACCAGCGCCATTTGGACCAACGATAGCGTAGATTTTATTCGGTTCAAATTCTAAATTTACATTTTCAACTAATTTATTTTCATCAATCGATACTGATAAATTTTTTACTTTTAACATTTATAATAACGGTTTTATTTTTTGATTAACAAATCTAAAACTTGTTTTTCGTACTCTTCTATATTGTTAATATTTTTTATTTCTGTTTTGCTTAAATTTAACAATTCCTGATATAAATTTTCATGGTATTGACGCATTTGCGCAAATAATTTAGCAAATACTTTTGGTTTTTTATCAGCTAAACGTTTATAACGTTGTTGTGATAGAAGGAAATTGATTAAAGTATCAAATTTTGGTGGTTTATAATCAATTTGAAGCGGATTAAGGTTTTGTTCAATTCTTCTTGGGTCATAACGATAAATTGGTCAATAACCAGAACTTACAGCATCTCTTTCAAGTTTTTGATGATTTTTCATCCCGCCTTGGATACCATGAGCTATACATGGAGAGTATGCAATAACAATTGATGGTCCATCATAGTTTTCAGCTTCAAGCATTGCTTTAATAGACTGGTTAATATTAGCACCCATACAAATTTGAGCAACGTAAATATTTTTATATGACATAAAAATCTTACCAAGATCTTTTCTATTTTTACCTTTACCTCCAGCAGCTAAAGATGCAACAGCTGACATATCAGTAGATTTAGATGCTTGTCCTCCGGTGTTTGAATAAACCTGAGTATCAAGAATAAAGATGTTTAAATTTGAACCACTTGCAAGAATATGATCTAATCCACCGTAACCAATGTCATAAGCTCAACCATCCCCACCAATAATTCAGTGCGCTTTTTTAACTAAATATGTTTTTAAATTCAAAATGTTTTTAGCGTATTCTGATTTAGAATTTTGACAATGGAAAAAGATTTGTCCTTTTAACTGACGTTGTTTTTCACGATCAGAATCAGGGGTATCTTTTCATTCTTGTAAATATTTCACCAGTTCTGGTTCAGCATTTTTATCGTTGATACAACTATCGATATTTTTTAATAAATCGTTGAATTTATGTCTTAGCGCTAAATGCATTCCATATCCAAATTCTGCGTTATCTTCAAAAAGAGAGTTAGCTCATGCAGGGCCTTCGCCATCACGATCGGTTGCAAACGGAATGTAAGGTAATGAACCACCATAAATTGATGAACAACCAGTTGCGTTAGCAATAATCATATCTTTCCCGAATAATTGCGTTAACATTTTGTAATAAGGGGTTTCACCGCATCCAGGACATGCACCTGAATTTTCAAAATATGGATATAAGAAGCCTTCTCCTTTGAATGATGTAATTGGGAAAACTTTTTTAACAGTTGTTTCTTTGTATAAATATTCTGTTAATTCAACATTTTTATTTACTTCTTCATTAATTGGAACCATTTCTAAAGCTTTAACTGGACATTCTGTCGCACATAATGAACAACCAACGCAGTCTTCAGCGTTAACTTGAATTCTGAAACGATATTGTTCAGCTCCAATTGCTTTTAAAGATTCAAATGTTTTTGGCGCTCTTAAAATTTCTTGATCATCTAATAGAAATGCTCTAATTGTAGCGTGTGGACAAACGATTGCACAGCGGTTACATTGAATACATTTTTCTGGAATTCAACGCGGAACCATTTCAGCAGATTTTCTTTTTAGTTTAAAGACGGAATCGCTTCTTAGTGAACCATCAACCATATTCAAAGAACCAGATTTTTGGAATTTTGAAACTGGCATTTCATTTCCTTCAAGATAAAAAATTGGTTTTACATATTCATCAATATATTTATCTTTTGTTTTTGTAAATAATGATTTTGTAAAGTTAACTTCTAAATTAGCTCATTCAGGATCAACTTTTACTTCAAAAACATTTCGACTTGCTAAATCAATCGCTTGGAAATTGATTTCAACAACTTTTCTTCCTTTTGAACCATATGCTTTTTCAGCAAAATATTTCATTGCTTTGATAGAATCATCATATTTCATCAGATTCTCATTTAGTTTAAAAAAGGCAGATTGCATAATGGTACTTGTTTTACCAGGAATTCCAATTTCACGAGCAATTTTTCCAGCATCAATGATATAAAATTTAATTTTTTTAACCGCTAATAAATATTTAACTCTATTTGGCAAAATATTTAATACTTCTTCAGGACTAAAACTTGTATTTAAAAGAAATGTTCCATTATCTTTTAGTTGTTCAACCATTTTACATCTCATTAAATATTGATCTTTATTACATGAAACAAAACTAGCTTTTGTTGGGAAATAAGTTGAACGAATCGGTTTTTTAGAAAAACGTAAAAATGAACGCGTTAATCCTCCAGATTTTAATGAATCAAAAAGGAAATAACCTTGAATATGATAATTAGTTTTTTCAGCTATGATTTTAATTGTTGAACGATTAGCAGAAATTGTTCCATCCCCGCCTAAACCTCAAAAAATTAAGGTGTTATTGTCTAAATTTTCTGAATCAGTTAGAAAACTTTCATCAGTTTCAAGTGATAAGTTAGTAACATCATCAATAATTCCAATTGTAAATTGTGTTTTTGGATCTCGTTTTTTAAGTTCATTGAAAACAGCAACTATTTGCGCAGGACTTGTGTTTTTTGATGATAAACCAAAACGACCACCTATAACCTTGATTTTTTTGTTATTTTTTAAGGCGAAAACAACATCAAGATATAGCGGTTCAGATGGAGCTCCTTGTTCTTTTGTTCGATCAAGAACAGCAATACTTTTAACTGATTGAGGAATTTCATTTAATAAATCTTCAACACTGAAAGGACGATAAAGATAAACACAAATAACTCCAACTTTTTCTCCTCTTTTATTTAAATGGTCAACTGTTTCTTTAATCGTTTCAGTTACAGATCCCATCGCTATAATAATTCTTGTTGCATTGCTATCACCATAATAAACAAATGGTGCATATCTTTTTTTTGCAAGTTTAGAAGTTAATTTTAAATATTTTTTTGCAATATCAATTACTTTATTGTAATGAGCGTTTTGCGATTCAAGGGCTTGGAAGAATGTATCATCATTTTCAGCACCACCACGAACAGTAGGAGTTTCGCTATCTAATTTTTTAGTTCTAAACCCTTCTAAAGCTTTAAGATCTAAAAACTGTCTTAACTCATCTTCAGTATATAAATCAACCTTTTGAATCTCACTAGATGTTCTTAAACCATCATAAAAATGAATAACTGGACATGAACCAGTAATAGCAAGTCCATGTGCTATAGGAGCAATTCTTGCACAATCTTCAACTGAATGTGAACATAGTAATACAGCCCCTGTTTGTCTTACTGCATAAATATCTTGATGATCTCCCATAATTGAAAGAGTTCTTGAAGCGATTGATCTTGCAGGAACATGAATAACGGCTGGTAACATTTCACCTTTTCATTTGTAAATGTTCGGAATCATTAATAATAATCCTTGTGAAGCTGTAAAAGTAGTAGCTAAACTTCCTAATTGTAAAGCTCCATGTACTCCTCCAGATGATCCTCCTTCAGACTGAAATTCAAAAACTGATACCTTACTGCCAAATAAATTCTTTTTATTAGCTGAAGATAACGCTTCTACCAATTCTGAAATTTCAGTTGATGGACTAATCGGATAAACAGCAGCAACTTCAGTAAATGCATATGCTATATGAGCAACAATCGTATTGCCATCCATAGCTACGATTTGTCGGTTAATTTTTTTATTTTCCATAAAATTTTATCTAAAAAATTAAAATTTTAATCTTATTAGGTTTATTGAGTTAGTTTGTTTTAGCGATAAAACCATTTAAAAAGAAAAAGCAAAAGAAAACTTTTGTTTTTTTATAAGTTGATTTTAGGAAAACAATTTAACTAATAAATTAGTTCTTTGTATATATTAATTTTACTAACTTTTATTTAAAAATTAAAAAATGATAATTTTTAAATTATTTTTTTTCTTTAGCTAACAACGCTTGATAAGCGGTTAAAATTGTTGTATTAAAAATTTCTTTATCATCGCACCCACGACTTAAATCATTGATTGGTTTTTTTAATCCTTGTAATACAGGTCCGATTACATTTCAATCACCTAAACGTTGTGCTATTTTATAACCAATATTAGCAGATTCAAGATTTGGAAAAACAAATCCGTTAGCTGGTTTTGGTTCTAGTTTTGAATTTGAAAATTTTTGATTTCTAACCGTAACTGAAAGAGCTGCATCAAATTGCATTTCTCCATCTCAAGCAAAACCTACATGTTCCTTTTTTAAATCGATAACAGCTTTTTGAACAACTTCAACCGATGGTGATGATGCACTTTTATTTGTTGAAAAAGATAAAAGGGCAATATTTGGGGTCATTTTGAAGAAATTTTTAATTTTATTCCCTAATCTTTTTGTTAAAATAACTAGTTGTTCTGAAGTTGGAGACGGAATGATAGCGCAATCTGTAAAAAAAAGAAATTGATTATTTTTTTCTAAAATCATAAAACTTGAAACCAATTTATCGTGACAACCAATGATTTGTAAAGCAGGACGAACTGTATCAGCAGTTGAATAGGTTGCCCCTCCAACTAAGCCATCAACTAATCCTTCATTTAAACACATTGTTGCAAAATAGTTATGTTTATTAAATCAGTTAGTTATTTCTTCTTTTGTTTGTTTTCCTTTTCGAATATTAAAAACATTTTCAATCATTTTTTCTTTATTTTGAAATGTTTTAGGATCGAGAATTTCAAAATTTTCTAAAATTTTTTCTTTTCAACAAATTTGATTTATTTCATCAGTATCGCCTACTAAAACTGGTTCAATGATTTGACTTTTCTTTAAAAGTGTGCATGCCTTCAAAACTCTTTTATCATTTCCTTCAGGGAAAATAATTCGAATATTTTTACCTTTTAATTCTTTTATAAATTCTAATAACATAATAAATTCCTTCTTTTTTATTTTAAAATTTTGTCAGTATCTTTTGCTATAACTATCTCTTCGTTTGTCGGAATGATTAAAAATTTTGTTTTTTCATTTTCAGCTAAGATTAAACAATCATCGATTTTTTTATTAACAATATTTAAATTAATAATTTTATTTATTCTTTCTAAAATTAAATTCTGAAATTCTTTTGAATTTTCTCCAATTCCTGCAGTTAAAACAATTCCATCTACTTGACCACATAATTGAAAATAATATTGTCCAATAAAATCAACTATTCTATCAACAAACATATTCCAAGCCAAATTAGCTTGTTTATTTGTCGCTTTTTTAGCTAAAATTTCACGTAGATCACCACTTATAAAATCACTTACTCCTTTAAGACCAGATTGATTATTTAAAATTTTTATAACTTTTTCAATATCTAAATTTTCTCTTTGAGCCATAAATTGTAAAACGGAAGGATCTAAATCTCCAGATCTTGTTCCCATCATTAGTCCTCCTAATGGTGAAATGCCCATCGTTGTATTAACTGCTTTATTTTTTTCAACTGCAACAATACTTGAACCCGCTCCAATATGGCAAATAATTAAATTTAATTCCTTTTTATTAAAAATATTGAAACTTTTTTCTAAAATATAACGATAACTTGATCCATGAAAACCATATTTTCTAATTTTATATTTTTTATAAAAATGAATAGGAATTGGATAAATGAATCTTTCTGGACTAATAGTTTGATGAAAAGAAGTATCAAAGACTGCTACATGTCGACTTCAAGGAAGTTCTTTTTTAAAAATTTTATAAGATAAAAAATTAGCCGGATTATGTAATGGAGCTAATGGATTTAATTCTTCAAATATATGATAATCTTTTTCTAATATTTCAGATGAAGATTTAAATATTTCTCCTCCTTGAACGAAACGATGACCTATTTTATCAATTTCTTCTTTATTGCTAATAATATTATTTTCTAAAAGAAAGTTGATAAAAAATTTAATAGCATCGCTTAATGAATAATTTTTTAATTTAAACGTTTTTTTTGAACTGTTTTCTGTTCGAAAATCTGATAATGTTGCTTCGCAATTTTCATAATTTAAAGCTTGACAATTAGAAAAAATTATTTTTTGAAAAAGATTATTTTCTTTTTTAAACAAAGCGATTTTTATCGAAGATGATCCACTATTTACAACTAAAATATATTTTGAATTTTTCATTAATTTAAATTTTATCTTTAATTATTTTTTATTTACAATTTCAATTTTTATGACTTCAGGAACCTCATCTAAAAGGATTTGTTCGATCCCGTTTTCAATTGTATCGTCTTGTCAATTACAATCTTGACATGCTCCTAAAAATTTTAAATAAACCACTCCATCTTCAAAACCAACTAAAAGAATGTCTCCGCCATCACGATGAAGAAATGGACGAATTTTTTCTAAAGCGTTATTGATTTTTTCTTCAATTGAAATCAATTTATTTATTTGTTTATTTGTTAAATTTTTTTAAGTATAAACTTCAAGCCTGATTTGGGTTTAAAATAATTTCTTCTATGTCTTTGTTGTTTAAAGATTCACCAAATAAAAAATTATTTTTATCATCAAAAATAATTTTTGCATATGAATTTAAATCTTTTCAAACAACTTCATTACATTTTTTACAACTATTTAAAGAATTATAATCACCGAAAGCTACTATTCTAGAATCAAAAACATCTAAAATAAAAGGATAATTAGCGAAATTTGTATAACTATATTTATCGTTAAAGAAGATATTTTTGCTAACAATTTCTGCTTGATCTAAAGCATATGGTCAAATTTTCGGAACTCTTTTATTCTTAAATTCAACTACATCACCGCATGCGTAAACACAATTTTGTGACGTTTTCATTTTATCATTAACGATAATTCCAAAATTAGTTTCAATATTTTTACCTTTTAAAAAATTAATATTTGAAACTACACCAATACTTAAAATATAATAATCTGCTATTATTTCTGTTCCATCAGTAAAGATAATTTTTTTAATTTTATTATTTTCAATTTTGACTTCTTTTATTTGTTTATTTATAAGAATATCAACATTGTTTTGCAATTTAAGATTTTCATAAAGAGTTTGACTGGCTTCATTATCTAATTGCATTGGTAAAAGTCTTGGTAATGCTTCAATAATTGTTATTTTATTTCCTAGCGAATGAATACCATAACTTGTTTCAAGACCAAGAAGTCCTCCACCAAAAATAGCAACTGTTTTAGATTTATCTTCTCTTAAAATATTTTGAATATGTAATGAGTCATGAATCGCATTTCCAGTAAATAAATTTTCAACATCTTTAGATAAACCTATTTGTGGCAGATAACGAGCAGATGCACCAGTTGAAATTATTAAATAATCGTATTTAATTGGTTCAGATTCAAAAGTTTCAATTATTTTATCTTCAAACGAAATGTTTTTAACTTTTTGATTAATTAATAGTTTGATATTGTTATTTTTAAATCATGTTTTATTTTTTAATAAAAATTCTTTATGTTTTAAAATATCATTAAAATAACTATCAGAAACTAAAGGTCTGTAATAAGGATAATAGTTTTCATCAGAAATAATTGTAATTCTACTATTTTCACTAATTAGTTTAATTTTTTCAGCAGCTTTTATTCCAGACGCTCCTCCTCCTAAAATAACAATATCAAAAGCTTTTTCAGATTTTAAAACTTCATCTTTGATTACAACAAATTGTGTATAAGCAGCAGAACATACAGGACATTCAAGTGGAGGTTGTTTACCTTCAATCACCTCACCACATGCTAAACATTTTCATTTAACAACATTATTTAATGGATTTTTATTAAATAATCATTCTTTGAAACCTGTTTTTTTTAAAGAACGATTTATTTGTTCAGGAACTTTTCTTTTAATAACAACATCATAAAAAGATTTACCATATTCTTCTAGTTGTTTAATTTCATTTTTATTTGCTCTAAAATTTATTCTAATTCCTTCAACAACTTTGAATTTTAGTTGTAAAAGTCGTTCTGTTATATTTTTTACTGCTTCCCCGCTTCATCCAAAAGAACCAAAACAACTACCTATTTTGTTTCTCATTGGAATAGGATTTAGTTGAGATAAAATTTGATAAATAACTGGTAAAGCGTCTGAATTTATTGTTGGAGAACCTAATAATAAAGCGTCACATGTAGCAATATCAGCTAAAATCTTATCATTTAATTCATTAATATTAGAAACATCAACTATATATTCTGAAATACTACATCTATTCTCGTTATCTTTAAAATTAATTCCTCTTTTTATAGCTTCAGCTAATTCAGTTGTATAACCGTAAGCTGAACAGTAAACCATAACTATTTTACGATGAAAATCATCTTTTAAAGTTGTTGCTCATTCACGATAAATATCTATTACCCACTTCACTGATTCATGAGTATCAAAAATTGGTCCATGACCTGTTGCAATAAAATTGATTTCTTTGTTTTTAATTTTATTTAGAGCAGAAATAATATATTGTTTAAACGGTCCAAAAATTACATCAAAATAATATTTTAATGATGGAATATAAGTTTTTTTCTCTTCAGGAGTCATTTTTGAGATAAATATCTTATCAAATGAATAATGGGCTCCAAATGAATCACAAGTTACAAGAATTTTTTCTTTATGAATATAAGTATAAATCGAGTCTGGTCAATGAAGAAAAGGAGCGGGAATAAATTCAAAGATATTATCGTCTACTTTTAATTCTTTTAATTTTTCTGTTGTTTGAAATTTAAAATCAATATTTAAAATTTTTCTTAAATATTTAATTGCTACTTCACTTCCAATTATTTCTATTTTAGGATTTAATTCAAGTAGTTTTATTAAACTGCCTGAATGATCAGGTTCAGTATGATTAACAATAACATAATCGATATCATTTATTCCATTTTTGAAAATAGCATTAATATTTTTTAAATATTCATAAAAAAATTTTACTTTTACAGTTTCAAATAAAATGTTTTTTTCACCTGAATAAATGAATGAGTTATATGATGAACCGTGTTCTGTATACATGATAATATCAAAAACTTTTAAGTTTTTATCTTGAACACCTACATAGTAAAAATTATCTGAAATCTTTATAGTTTTCATAAAGGTTTTTTATTTCTTAAAATTTTGTCAGTTATTTATTAAAAAAAATAGTTTTAAATTAATTATAAAACTAAAAAATAAAAAACTATAGATTGTATTAATAAGTAATTTGGAAATTATTATTTTTTAAAAATGAAAAAATTATTCCATTTTTTTAATTTTTCTATGTTGCATAAAATAATAAAACAAACATGTTTGAACAATTGTAAATATACCAGTTAATGATCAATAAATTGTCAATGAAAATGGAACAAATACAGAAATACCTGAAAAAACAACAATTAAAACATATGTTATTGTTTGAGATGACTTATATTTATTTTTGGCTTCAGTTGATAATCTTCTTAAACTTGACTTTTTATTTGTTAATCAACTATTAATTTTGAATGAACAAAATTGAATTGGTACAACAATAACGATAATAATTAAATACATTCAGTGTCCAGAAAGAAGGGATGATAATGGCGCATTTCTCATTAAAAATGGTCCTCATGATGCATTTTTAATTATATAAACTGATGAAAAAACCCGATACATAGCATAGAAAAAAGGAAGTGTTATAAACATAGTTGAAAAAATACTTCATGGTTTTAAATTATATCTTTTATAAAGAGCAATCATTTCCATTTGTTTTTTTTGCTTACTAGCTTTGTCAGTTTTATCTTTATATTTAGCTTTTATATTTGATATTTTAATTTGAAGTTTAGACATTATCAACTGTTGTTTAAATTGAGGAACAGTGAAAATCAAGGTAAAACCTCTAACGATAACAACAATTAAAAAAATAACAAAAAAAACAGCTCATCCACTTCCTCCAATTTTTTCAAACATAACCATCGAAAATAAAGCAAATGGATAAACGAATAAAGCATAAAAAGGGCCATAATTCCATGAATCAGCTCAGTTATTAATAAAATTGTAAAAATTTTCTTTTAAATTTCCGCTTGAATCAAAAATTAAATAATGGGAATTATGATTTGTAAAACTAAACTCAAAACCAGAACCTGGATATTGACTATTAACAACTCTACTATCAACAAACTGCTGAATAAAACCATAAACAGCCATTAAAATTAAAAAAGCAAATAAAATTAATTTTAAAATTTTAATTGTTAATTTTAATGGTGGTGTTTTTTTATGTTTTGAATCTTTAGAAAGGATATTTTGAATCATTTAATATTTTATATTTATAAACTTAATTTATAAAAATTAACTACAAAAAATTTTTTGATAATAATTTTTTATTGAAAAGAATAATTTCGCTAATAACTCTTTTTTTAGTTTCTTTTAAATTTTCATTTAAAGATAACTTTCTATTTTTTAAAATGATAATATCATAATAATAAGAATTATTATAAAGGTTTAATTTTATTATATTGTTTAATAGTATATTAAACTCTTTTTTAATGATTCTTATAAATTTATTTTTTAAATAATTTTTTTTAAACTTTTTTTTTGATAAAAAAAATCCAAAGCGAAAATGATCTATTTCGTTTTTTTGAATTAAAAAAATTAATTCTTTAAAATATATTTTTTTTACCTTCTTGTTCCCTTTTATAAAAAAACTATCGATAGTTTTTTTATTTTTTAAAATATATTTTTTTTTCAATTTAAAATTATTTTAATTCTATAAAAAAAATAACCATATTTAGTTTTAAATGTGGTTATTTTTTTTATTTCTTTGTCTTTTTAAAATTAAACGACCAGATTTAGTTTTTAATCTAGAAAAAAAACCGTGTTTCTTTTTATATTTATAATTATTTTTTTGAAATGTTCTTTTCATGAAATTTAAATTTCAATATATTTTAAAGTTATTTTTTTATTTTAAAGTAAAAAAAAGAGAAAATGTTTATTTATTATAATTTAAATTAGAAATATATTGAATTTATTAAAATGTATTAAAAATGGAAAAAATAACTAATAAAAATGATAATCAAATTATTCAGCTTTGAAAAATTACATTAACTAAATTCAAGAAAAATGTAAAAAATACAACTATTAATCAATATTATTTAAATGAAATAGAATTTAAAAAAATTCAAGATAATTTAATTATTTTAATAGTAAAGGATAATTATATTAAATGAATTTTAAATAAATTTAAAAAAGAATTTGAAAATATAGTTCTTGAAGTTTTTCAAACTAATTTAGAAATTAGTTTTTTAACTCCTTTAGAATATAAATCTAAATATTTAGATAAAAATAATTTAGAAAAAGAATCTGAAAAAGATAAAAAATCTCTAAAACTTTTAGACATTGAAAATTTAAAAAAATTTATAAAAATAATTCCAGAATATAATTTCGATAATTTTTTAATGTATGAAAATAATAAAATAGCATTTAATTCAGCTTTTATAATAAGCGAAAAAAATAATCAGGATTGAAATCCTTTATATATTTTTGGAAATACAGGAGTTGGAAAAACACATCTTTTACATGCGATTGCTAATGAATTAATAAAAAAAAGAAAAAATCCTATTTTATTAAATAGTGATGTATTTCTTCTGTTATTTATTAGTAATATTACAAAAAATAATAAAAATAACTATTTTTTTGAATATTTTTTAAATTTTTTAGATGATTATGATTATTTTTTGATAGATGATATACAATTTCTTGATAATAAAGAAAAAACAATAGAATTTTTTTTCTTTATATTTAATTGATTTATTAATAAAAATAAACAAGTTGTAATCGTTTCAGATAGATTACCTAAACAATTAAAAAATATTAATAAAAGATTAATTTCTAGATTTGAAAATGGATTAATTGTTAATATTAAAAAAATAGATGAAAATTCTGCAATTAAATTATTAAAACTAAAACTAAAAGAATATAAAATTTTTAAATTAGAAGAAGAAGTTTATAAATATATTGTTGAAAATTTCAACGAAAATATAAGACAATTACTTGGATGTATTAAAAGATTAATGTTTTATTGTTTAAATGATAATAAAAATAAAGAAAATAACATTATTACTTTAAAAACAGCGAAAGAAGCATTATCTATTTTTGATAGTCAAATCTCAGAAAATAAAAAAATTGATAAAATAGTTGAATTATTTTCAACTTATTTTAAAATAGATAAAAAAATAATTTTTTCAAATTCAAAAGTTAAACAAAATGTATTAATTAGAGAAATGTTTATTTATTTTCTGAAAAATATTGAAAATATAAAAAATAAAAATATTGCGGATTTTCTAAATAAAAAAGAATCTCAAATAATATATTCTCTAAAAAATTTTAATTGTAAACTTAAGAAAAATTTACAATTTAAAAATACAATTAATGAATTAAAAGAATTGTTAAAAAAATAAAAAAATAAAACTTTATAAATATATATTTATATATATTTATACTATTTTTTCTATTATAATAATAAATATAATAAAAATAATAATAAAAATAAATATTTATAAACTAATATTTATTTTATTAATAAATAATAGATTTCTTGATTAAATCAGACTTAAATAAAAAATAGTGAAAAATACGAATTTAGAATTAAAAGAAAAATATACAGACAAAGATATAAAGATATTAGAAGGTTTAGAAGCTGTTAGAAAAAGACCTGGAATGTATATTAAAAATTTACAAACCGACGGTCTATTGCAGTTGATATGAGAAATCATAGATAATTCTATCGATGAAACCTTAGCTGGATATTGTAATGAAATAAAATTAATCATTAATGATGATTTTATAATCATTCAAGATAACGGAAGAGGTATTCCTTTAGGAATAAATGAAAAAACTCAAAAATCATCTATAGAAACTGTTTTTAATAATTTACACGCTGGTGGAAAATTTGAAAATAAAGCTTATAAAATCAGCGGTGGTCTTCATGGTGTTGGAGCATCTGTTGTTAACGGTTTATCTACATCATTCGAAGTTTGAGTACAAAGAGATGATTTGATTTATTATCAGAAATATGAAGATGGAGGGAAAAAGATTTTTCCTTTAAAAAAAATAGGTTACACAAATAAAACAGGTACTACAGTAAAATTTTTTCCAGATTATGGCTTTTTTGAACCAGGAACGAAAATTAACTATGAAATTTTAAGAGAAAGAATAAAACAAATTGCTTTTTTAAATTCTAATTTAAGAATCCTTTTTAAAGAATCGGATTCTCAAAATTGATTAG
The DNA here is from genome assembly GCF_023612375.1 of Mycoplasma sp. SG1. Taxonomy (GTDB): domain Bacteria; phylum Bacillota_I; class Bacilli_A; order Mycoplasmatales; family SG1; genus SG1. Next base: position 142,412 of record NZ_CP076852.1, read on the forward strand.
TCTACCATTATCAAGGAGGTATAAAACAATATTTAGATGAAATTTCTTCTCAAAATATCACTTTATCTTCTTGTTTAAAAACATATCACGAAAATATTAAGGATATAGATATTAGTTTTGTATTTAAATATGTTGATAACGAGGAAACAAAATATTTTATTTCATTTTGTAATAATATTTATACAAAAGATGGCGGGACTCATCAAGATGCATTTATTAATGGTTTTGTAAGAGCAATAAATTTTTATATTCGTGAAAAAAAATTAAAACCTAAAGATATTTCTTTAATAAAAGAAGATTATATTAAAGGTTTATACGTTATTTTTTCTATTAAAATTTTTAATCCTCAATACGAAGGTCAATCAAAATTAAAATTAATTAATAATGATATAAAAGAAGTTATTTCTGGATATATTTATAAAGTTATCAAACAATATTTTTGAGAAAATCCAAAAGATGCTGCTCTAATTTGTGATAAAATTATTCAAACCGCAGTTTTTCGTTATGAAATAAAAAAAACTTTAGAAATAAAAAAATCTAAATCTAAAATAATAAATTTAGATTTACCATCTAATTTAGCTGATTCAGCAACTAAAAATAAAGAATTATCAGAATTATTCTTAGTTGAGGGAGAATCAGCTGGTGGTTCTGCTAAATTAGGTAGAAATCGTGAATTTCAAGCTATTTTACCTTTGAAAGGAAAAGTTTTAAATGTTCAAAAATCTAATTTTTCTAAATCTATAAATAATATTGAAATTAAAAATTTAATTAACGTTTTAGGATGTGGTATAAAAGAAAATTTTAATATTGATGATTTAAGATATGGAAAAATAATTATTATGACTGATGCTGATGTTGATGGATCTCATATTAAAACATTAATTTTAACTTTCTTTTTTAATTTTTTATATAAATTAATCGAATCAAGAAAAATATATATTGCTTTCCCACCATTATTTAAAGTATCTTTAAATAAGAAAAATTTTTATTTTTATAGTGATGAAGAATTACAAGATTTTAAAGATCAAAATAAAAATAAAAATTTAATTATTCAACGTTATAAAGGTTTAGGAGAAATGAATCCAGAACAATTATGAGAAACAACTATGAATCCCGAAAAAAGAAAATTAATTAATATTTATATTCATGATTTTAGTCAAGCAAGCATTATTTTTAATGATTTAATGGGAATAAATGTCGAAGAAAGAAAAAAAATTATTTTTTCTAATTTTAAAATAAATAATTAAATAAAAATCTAAATATGGATAAAGATAATAATTTCCTTGATTTAAACGATGAATTAAATGAATTAATCATAAATAAACCTGTTTCTTCTGAAATTGTAGATTCATTTTTAAGATATGCTTATGATGTTATATCAAATCGAGCTATTCCTGATATTTTTGATGGTTTAAAACCAGTTCATAGACGTATTCTTTTCGGGATGAAAAATTTAGGTTTATGAGAAAATAAAGGATTTAAAAAATCAGCAAGAGTTGTTGGTGAAGTTATTGGTAAATATCATCCACACGGTGATATAGCTATTTATGATTCGATAGTTAAAATGGCTCAAATCTTTCATAGTAATGAAAGATTAATAATTGGACATGGTAATTTTGGTTCTATAGATGGTGATTCAGCTGCTGCTATGCGTTATACTGAGGTTAAATTGTCAAGTTTAAGTTCAGAAATACTAAAATATTTAGATTTTTCATCAGTTCCATTTGTTGAAAATTATGATGGTTCAGAAACTGAACCTGTATACTTACCTGCTCTTTTTCCGAATTTATTATTAAATGGATCAACAGGAATAGCTGTTGGGATGACAACGCATATTTCACCGCATAATTTAGGCGAATTAATTGATGGTTTAACTTTTTATGTTAAAAATAAAAGTTGTGAAATTAATGACCTTTTAAATTTTGTAAAAGGTCCCGATTACCCTACTGCTGGTTCTATTCATGGAACAGATAAGTTAGCTGAATTGTATAAAACTGGTCATGGTGAAGTCGTTGTTAGAGGAAAAATAGTTCAGGAAAATATAAAAGATAATCAAAAACTTTTAGTTATTACTGAAATTCCTTATCAAGTTAATAAATTAAAACTGATAGAAAAAATAATTTTTTTAATTAAGGAAAAAATTATTTTTAATGTTGTTAATTTAAAAGATGAAAGTAACTATAAAGGGATAAGAATAGTTTTATTTTTAGAAAAAAATATTACTGAAGAAAATATTAGAATTATTATTAATAAACTTTATAGATTATCACCTCTTGAAACCAAAATCCATAATATTTTTAATTGTTTATATAATGGAAAGTTTTTAAATTTTAATTTAAAAACTTATTTTGAAATATTTTGAAATTTTCGTAAGGATCTTGAAATTAAAAAATCCAATTTTCTTTTAAAAAAAGATCAAGAAAAACTAGAAATAGTTCAGGGATTAAAAATTTGTTTAGATAATATAGATATAGTTATAAATATTTTAAAAAGTTCACCAGATATAAAAACAGCTGAAGAATTATTAATTAAAACTTTATCTTTAACAAAAATTCAAGCAAATGCAGTATTAGAAATGAAATTACAAAAAATTATAAAACTTGAAAAAGAAAAAATTGAAATTACTTTTCAAGAATTAACTAATAATATTAATTTTTTGACTTCTCTACTTCAAAATGATGATAAGATGGAAAATTACATTTTAGATGATATCAATAGAATTAAAGATAAATATTCTAAACCAAGAAAAACAATCATTCATGATAAATATATTCGTTTTAAAGATGAAGATTTAATCAGGGATGAAAATATTTTAATTACTATTTCTAAAAATAATTACATAAAAAAAATGATTATTGATGACTTTAAAAGTCATCATCGTGGTAATTTAGGAGTTAAATCAGGAAATATTGTTAGTTCAGATATCATAAAACGTTTATATACATTCAATTCTAGAGATAAATTATTTATTTTTTCAAACTATGGAAGAGTATATTTAATAAATGTTTATGATATTAGAACATTTTCAAAACAAGCAAGAGGATTGCCCTTTCAAAATTTGATAGATTCATTCAGTAAAGATGAAATAATTAGTTCAATTCAAAAATATGATCAATCATATGAATATTTAGTAATTATTACTAAGCAAGGTAAATTTAAAAAAACTAAATGGAATCATTATCAACAAATTAGAAAAAATGGTAAATATGCTATTAAATTAAGAAAATCTGATGCAATTATTGATGTATTTAGTGTTAATAACGATTCAAATATTTTAATTGCATCAGATTCAGGACGAATTTGTCGTTTTAATATAAATAGTATAAGAGCTCTTGGAAGAAGTTCTATCGGTGTACAAGGAATCAAATTAGAAAAAAATGGATATGTAGTTTCAGCTTTAAAAGATGATTCTAATAATAAAATCATTTTAATTTATGAAAATGGTTATGGTAAAGTTACATATTTTAATAACTTTAGATTAACTAATAGAAACAGTAAAGGAGTAAAAACTATATCTTCAAAAGCTGAAAAAGTGGGTAAATTAATAGGAATAAATGTAGTAGATGATAAAAATGATTTGTTTTTAGTAACGAATGATGGAAAAATAATTCGTATGCCTCTTGATGAAATTAGAGAGTTAAAAAATAAAATGTCAATAGGATTAATGTTAACTAAATTAAAACCAAATCAAGTTATAACAGACTTTTTTATAATTTAAAATGATAAATATAAAAGAACTTAAAAATAATTTTAATAACTATTCTAAATTATTAAAATACAAGAATGTTGATTTAAAAATTTTAGAAGAATTGATTATTTTATATGATAAATTAACAAATTATTCTATTAAAATAGAAAATAATCAACAAATAATTAATAAATTTTCAAAAATTAAGTTAGATAAAACAAAAATAGAAGAATTAAAAAAAATAAAACAAATCATAAAAAATTTAAAAAATGATTTAGAAAATTTAAAAATTATATATCAACAAAAAATAAGTTTTATACCAAATGTTCCACGTGGAACAATACCCGTTGGAAATGATGAAAAAGATAACAAAGTTATAAAAGTTGTAAATTTAAAAAACGCTATTATTAATAAAAAAGTTATAAGTCATGAAATAATTGGAGAAAAAAAAGATTTATTTTCTAGAGAATTAGGAAATAAAATCACAGGTTCAAAATTTGTTTTATATAAAGGTAAAGGTCTTTTATTAAAAAGAGCTATTGAAAACTTTTTATTTGATTTACATACAAAAAATAATTACATTCCTTTTCATTTACCGGTTATTATTAATAAAAAAACTTTATTTAATTCTGGTCAACTACCAAAATTTAAAGAAGATTTATATAAATTAGACGAAAACAATTTTTATCTTTCTCCAACCGCTGAAGTTCAATTATTAAATATTTTTAGTAATCAAGTAATAGATGTTACCAATCCAGTAAAATATTGTGCTTTAAGTGAGTGTTTTCGTTTAGAAGCAGGAGCTGCTGGTAAAATTAATCATGGATTATTGAGACTTCATCAGTTTAGTAAACTTGAATTATTTTGATTTACAAACCAAGATAAAGAAAATGAATACTTTAATTTTTTAATAAATGATGTAACAAATATTTTAGAACTCTTAAAAATACCTTATAGAATTATAGAATTGTGTGGAGGAGATTTAGGATTTTCTTCAGCTAAAACTTATGATATAGAAGGTTGATTACCTTCACAAAAAAGATATTTAGAGTTATCATCTATATCGCTTTGTACAGATTTTCAATCTAGAAGAGCAAAAATAAGAGATATAAATAAAAACCTTGTTTATACATATAATGCATCAGGAATAGCTATTGATCGTTTGATGGCTATTATCATAGAAAATTATCAAGATGAAAATAACAACATTATGATTCCAGAAATTTTAAAAAAATATTTAGATTTTACTATAATATAGCAGGCATCACAATAAATTGGTTCAAACCAGATCAGGATTTAACTATAGCAGTCTTAAGAACAAATCTTTTATGTGTGGTGTTTTTTTATTATTAATATTTAAAAACATTTTTAAATCAATATTTTATGATATTTTCTTTTAATAAATTTAATTTAAAAAAACATATAAATTTAATTATTAATGATTTTTCGTTTAAAAATAATATTACTGATCCCCAAAATATTGATAAAATCAAAAACATTAACCATTTAATTAATAATTATTTTTACGATAATATTTTAATTAATTTAAATATTAATAATAATAACCATTTTAAATGTTTAACAATATTTAATTTTATTTCTTCTGATATTTTATATTTTAAATTTTTTTCTGAATATTTATTTTTGTTTGTTTTTAATGAAAATATTAAAAATATAATTATGACTTTTAAAAATAATGAAGAAATTCAGAAATTTTTTTCTATTGTTTTAAATAATTTTTATAAAAATAACAAAATAATACTTTATACGGAATCTGATAAAAAGAATATAAAAAATTTTTTAACCTTAAAAAAAATTTTTAATGTTAAAGATTTAAGTAATCAAAATAAAAAGTTTAACGATTTAAAAAAAATATTTAATAATAAGTAAATATTTAATAAATAAATATTTTTAAAATTATAAAATTTAGTTATGTTAATTATATTTGAAGGTGTAGATGGTTCTGGTAAAACTTTTACAATAAGACAAATTCAAAAAAAAGTATCTCAAAAAGCAAATAATAATTTTATCTTTTTGAAAGAACCGATGTTGTTAGAAGAAGATGGGATAAATATTACTGATTTTTTATTAAATTATAATTTAGATTCCTTATCTGAATTTTACTTTTTTATGGGTATAAGAGTATTAGGTTATTATAAAAATTTGTTACCAGCGTTAGCTAAAAATAAGATAGTTATATTTGACCGTTATTTTTATTCCACTTTAGTTTATCAATCCATTAATACAGATAAAAAAGAAAATTTATCAATAAATTTTTTAAATAATATAATAATTAATACGATTGAAAAATTACATGTAAGTAAAGAAACAAAAAATAAAATTTTAAACCCCGACATTATTTTTATTTTTATAGCTAGTTATGAATCAGGTATTTTTAGAAAAAGAATTCAAAACGAAGTAAATAAATTTGAAAAAAGAGGGTTTGAGTATTACGAACAAATTAATCAAAATTATATAAATCTTTTTAATAAGTTAAAAGAAAAAAATCAGTCAAAAGTTTACTTAATAAACAGCAATCAAAATATTGAAAATATAATAGATTATTGTTATGATGTAATCATTAAACATACTTCTTCAAAGTGCGGTGCTAAAAAATAAAAAAAATATATTTATATCAACTCCAATTTATTATATAAACTCTAATCTTCACTTAGGGCACTGCTATACAACAGTTTTAGCAGATATTTATAATAGATTTCAAAAAAAAATATTACAAAATAATACTTTTTTTGTTACAGGTTGTGATGTTCACGGCGAAAAAGTATTTAATTCCGCGAAAGAAGCATTAAAAAAAGAAAATATCAGCACAGACGATTTATTAAGTTTAATAAACGAAAAACAACAACATATAAATGAACTTTGATCATTGTTGGATATTAAAACAGATTATTTTATTTCAACTCATGATGAAAATCATATTAAAAATGTACAAAAAATTTTTTCATTTTTTTACGATAACCAAAATATTTATTTAGGAAAATATAAAGGTTATTATTCTGAAGTTAATGAGTGTTATTATTCATATAAAGAAATTAAAGAAAAAAAAATAGACATTCATAGTTTAAAAAAAATTGAAGAGCAAAATTATTTTTTAAATTTAAATAAAATTAAAAACAAATTAGAAGATGTTTTAAAAAAAGATATTCTTATTCCAGAATATAGAAGAACAGATGTTTTAAATTATTTTTTTAAAAAAAATAATTTATTAGATTTATCTATAACAAGGTCTAAATCCAATGTTCACTGAGGAATAACAAATCCTATTGATAACAAATCTATAATTTATGTTTGATTTGATGCATTAATAAATTATTTAACAGCATTAAATTACGGAGAAAAAAATAACGAATTATTTAAAAAGTTTTGATCTGTTAATTCTTTTAAAGTTCAATTTATTGGCAAGGAAATTATAAGATTTCATTCAATATACTGACCTGCAATTTTATTTTCATTAAATTTACCGATACCCGATAAATTAGTATCACACGGTTGATTAATTTATAAAGATGAAAAAATGTCTAAATCTAAAAAAAATATTGTCGATCCATTTCTTTTTTTAAAAACTTATGATTTTGAATATCTCCGTTATTTTTTTATGTATAACGGAGACTTAAGAAAAGATTTTAATTTTTCTGAAGAAGAATTCAAAGTGATTATAAATTCTACATTAATAGATAATTTTGGTAATTTTATTAACAGAGTTTTACATTTAATTAATAAAAATTTTAATGGATATATTTCGTTTGAAGAAATTACAAATAAACAACACTATCAACAAATTATTAATGATTATCTAAAATATTTAAATGGATTTGAGTTTAGCAAAGGATTAAATTATTTATTAAATATCATAAGAGAACAAAATAAACATTTAAACGAAACCGGACCTTGAAAACAGATTAATATAAAAAATAATAGAGAATATCTTAATTATTTTAAAAATTATTTTATAATTATAAACATAATTTTTTTCCTTCTTTCTCCGGTGTTTACGAAAAGTTATAAGCTTTTTTTAAATCATTTTACAGTTAACTCAAAAAAAGCAAAAACAATACTAGAAGGAAATTTAAAAGAGCCAACTCTTGATATGTTTTCTAACCTATCATACTTTCAAAACAAAATTTTTAAAATTAAATTACCAATAAAAATTATTTTTAAGAAAATTGACAAATAATAATCAAAAAATCAACAACGCAAACATAGATGTAATAGTTATAGGCGCTGGACATGCAGGAGTAGAAGCAGCGAACATAGCCACTAAATTTAATAAATCAGTGTACTTATTTACTTTTTCATTATCAACTGTTGCTACAACTCCTTGTAATCCATCCATTGGGGGTTCTGCGAAAGGAATAGTTGTAAAGGAGATAGATGCACTTGGTGGGTTAATGGGCGAAGCTGCCGACAATAATATTCTCCAAACCAAAATTTTAAATAAAGAAAAAGGTGTATCAATACAATCTTTAAGATTTCAAATAGACAAAGATACTTATTCTAAGTATGTTTTAAATAGAATTTTAAATAATCCAAAAATAAAAATTATTCAAGATGAAGTTACAGAATTTTTAATCAAAAATAACAAGATTTATGGTATAAAGACAAAAACACAAGGAGATTTTTTTTCTAAAACCGTAATTTTAACTACAGGAACATATTTAAAATCAATAATATTTCAGGGTGATTTACAAATTAAAGAAGGCCCAAATAAACAAAAAAGAAGTGTTACTTTAAGTGACCAGTTAAAAAAATATAATTTTAATTTAAAAAGATTCAAAACAGGAACTCCCGCTAGAATTTTAAAAAATAGTATTAATTTTTCTGAGTTAGAAGAGTCCCCGCCAGATTATGATTCTACATATTTTTCGATACAAAACTGAGGAAATTTTTTGCCTAAAGTTCAAGAAATGTGTTGAATAACATATACAAATGAAAAAACACATAAGATAATTAAAGACAACATACATTTAAGTCCTATGTATATAGATAGAACTAAAGGTATTGGTCCACGTTATTGTCCAAGTATTGAGGACAAAGTTATGCAGTTTCAAAATAAATTAAGACATCAGATATTTTTAGAACCAGAAAGAAAAATAAATACAGATATTTATCTTCAAGGAATGTCAACATGCCTACCACCAGATGTTCAAGAACAATTTTTAAAAACTATAAAAGGTTTAGAACATTGTAAAATTGCAAAATATGGATATGCTATTGAATATGATGTTATAGACCCAATTCAGTTAAATCCTTCACTTGAAACCAAAGCGATAGAAAACCTTTTTACAGCAGGTCAAATAAACGGAACATCAGGTTACGAAGAAGCCGCATGTCAAGGACTAATAGCAGGAATTAATGCGGCTTTAAAAGCAGATCAACAACCTCCATTTATTTTAAATCGTTCTGATGCATATATTGGTGTACTTATTGATGATATTGTAACCAAAGGAGTAGATGAACCTTATAGATTGTTAACATCAAGAGCAGAACATCGTTTGTTGTTAAGAACCAATAATGCAGACATTCGTTTATTAAAATATGCATCTAAATACAATCTTCTTACAGATTATCAATTTCAAAATGTTAATGAAAAAATTAAGGAAATTGATGAAATTATTAATTTTTTAAAATCAACAAAAATCAAAGATAAAATAGAAGATATTAAAGAAATTTTTCAAGTAAATACTAAAAATATATTTCAATATACATGCTATGATTTATTAAAAAACCCTTCAGTAAACTTAAAAGATTTATTAAAAATATTTCAATTTAATAAGACATTTCATTCTGAAAGTTTAAAAGAAACTGAAATAAATGTTAAATTAGAAGGTTATATAAAAAGACAAAATCAAGAAATTAAAAATATTGAAAAATTTAAAAATATATTATTTCCGAAAGATTTTGATTTTTTTTCAGTTCCAAATATTTCAAACGAAGCTAAGGAAAAATTAAATAGAATTAGACCTATTTCTCTTGATCAAGCATCAAGAATAAGTGGAATTAATTTAAATGATATCTTAATTTTAAAAATTTATATTCAAAAAATTAACGATAAAATTAACAATTAAATATATAAAAAATATTTATAAAATTACAAGAAACAATACATAAATAATTATATGATTCTAATATTTGATTTTGGAAGTCAATACACATTATTAATAAAAAAAATATTAGATAATTTTAATATTCATTCAGCAGTTTATCATCATAATGAATTAAAAAATTTATTCAATAATTTTAAACATGCTTCCGTTTCAGGAGTTATTTTTTCTGGAGGTCCAAAAAACATTAAACCAGAAGAACATCTAGCAGAATTTAATTTATTAGAACAAGCACCTTTTCCTATTTTAGGAATTTGTTTTGGATTTCAATTAATAGTCAGTTATTTAGGTGGAGAAATAACAAAACATAAAACATCAGAGTTTGGCAAAACCATCGTTAAACAAACAGAAAATAAATCTAAACTTTTTGAAAAAATTGACAAAAAAACTTATCAAACATGAATGTCTCATTCAAACGGGATAATAATACCAAGAGAAATACTCAAAAAAATAAATGTAACAAGTTATTCTGAAAATAATTTTATTGCTTCATTTGAATTAAAGAAAAAACCTATTTTCGCTTTACAGTATCACCCAGAGGTAGATCATACTGAATATGGAAAACAAATATTAGAAAATTTTATTTTTAATATTTGTAATGAAAAGAGAATATTCAAAAATTCTATAGAAGCAATATTAGAAAAGAAAACAATAGAAGTAAAAAACAAACTAGGAGAAAACAAAGTATCATTAGCATTATCAGGAGGAACTGATTCTACGATTTTAGCTGTATTTTTAAATTCTATTTTAAAAAATGGACAATTAATTTGTCTTTTTATTGATAACGGATTACTTAGAAAAGATGAAGTAAAAGAAGTAAAAACTTTATTTAAAGAATACAAATTGCCAGTAGAATATTTTAATTACAGAAGTTTATTTTTTAAAAACCTTAAAAATATTAAAAAACCAGAAGTAAAAAGAAAAATAATAGGAAAAACCTTTATTAAAATTTTTGAAAAAATTTTAAAAAATAAAAATATTAAATATTTAGCACAGGGAACTATACACTCAGATGTTGTAGAATCTTCTTTAACAGAAACAAAAGCTCAAAAAGTTATTAAATCCCATCATAATGTTGGTGGTTTACCAAAAAACATGAAATTGAAATTAGTTGAACCATTTTCTGATTTATTAAAAGATTCTGTAAGAGAATTAGGAAAAACAATTGGTTTAAGAAGTTCTTTTTTAAAAAAACATCCATTTCCAGGACCAGGCTTAGGAGTAAGAATTATTGGAGAAGTTACACCATCAAAAGTAGCGATTCTACAAAAAGCAGATCATATTTTAATAAATATCTTACGTGAGAAAAATATTTATTATTATGTTTCACAAGCATTTACAGTATTGTTATCAGATAAAACAACTGGTGTTAAAGGGGATAATCGATCATATGGCTTTGTTATTGCAATCCGTTTAGTAACAACCAAAAATTTTATGACAGCAAGTATTTATCACTTAGATTATTCAATATTAGAAACTATATCATCAGATATTACAAATAAGATTCCACAAGTTGTTAGAGTGGTTTATGATATAACATCAAAACCACCTGGCACTATAGAGTGGGAGTAAAATTTTTAAATTTAGTTTATTGTATCGTTTTGTTGAGAACTTTCAACAATATCTAAGTCATGGACATTTCCCTCAGCAATACCTTGATTTGTTATTTCTAAAAATTCTGCCGTTGTTTGTAGGGATGGAATATTTTCACATCCACAATACCCCATACCGCTTTTTAAACCACCAACAAGTTGATAAATAACTTTTGATACAGGTCCTTTATATGGAATAAATCCCTTAACGCCTTCTGCAATAAATTTTTTACTTTTGCTTTGAAAATATCTATCAGCACCGCCTTCTTTCATTCCCTGAATACTACCCATACCATAATAACTTTTATATTTTTGTCCTTGATAAAAAGTAATTTCTCCTGGAGCTTCATCTGTTCCAGCTAATAAATTGCCAAGCATAACAGAACTTGCACCACAACCAATCGCTTTAGTTATATCTCCGCTTGTTCTTATTCCGCCATCAGCAATAACAGGGATATTATGTTTTTTACAAACTTCAGCAACATCCATAATAGCAGTAGCCTGAGGGACACCAATTCCAGCTATGACTCTAGTTGTACAAATACTACCAGGACCCATACCAACTTTAATGGCATCAACATTTAGTTTTATTAAATCTATAGCTGCTTCTTTTGTTGCAACATTCCCAACAATTAAATTAATTTTAGGAAATTTTATTTTAATTTTTTTTGTCAATTCTAAAACATTGCTGGAATGGGCATGAGCTGAATCTAGCACAATTACATCTGCACCAAATTTTATTAATTCTTTAATTCTATCTATTGTATCTTCTGATACACTTACAGCAGCCCCAACTCTTAATCTTCCTTCGTTATCCAAAGTAGCATTTGGATATTCTATTTTTTTTTCAATATCTTTAATAGTTATTAATCCAGCTAAATTAAAATTACTATCAACTAATATTAATTTTTCTATTCGATTTTTATGAAGAATTTTTTTTGCTTCTTCTAATGATGTTTTAGGATTAGCAGTGATTAAATTATTTTTAGTACAAACATCTTTAACTAGTAAATTTGTATTTTTATCTAAAAATCTAATATCTCGATTGGTAATAATTCCAATTAACTTTTTATCATTTTCACTTTTAACAACAGGCAAACCACTAATTTTATATTTTTGCATTGTTTGAATAACTTCTAAAACAGGAACAGATTCAAAAGTGTACAATGGATTTTTAATCATCCCGCTTTCATATTTTTTTACAAGATCTACTTCGTAGGCTTGTTCTTTAATTGATAAATTTTTATGAATAATACCAATTCCACCATATTTAGCCATTTCTATAGCCATTTCATGTGTTGTAATTGTACTCATCGCTGCAGAAATTATAGGAATATTTAAAATAATATTTTTCGTTAACTTTGTCTCTGTTAAAATATTATTTATATAGTAATTAGATTTTTTTGGAACTAACAATAAATCATTAAATGTTAGACCTTTTTTAATATTTTTCATGTAATTAAAATTAATTTTTATTTTTTATTAATTATTTTATAAAAAAAATTATAAATTTATAAAAAAGCAATATAAAAATTTTAATAAATTTAATATCCTATTTAGCAAAAATATAAAATATAAATCATATTAATAAATATATTTTTATATTTTATTTATAAATTCGTTAATTTAATTAAAATTATCATACATAAATACTAAAATTATGTTTTTATTCTTATTAGAATTTAAGTTTATTTTTTTAAGCATTATGTATTTGTTTTTTAAGAAAAGTTTTATAATTAATATAGGCAAATTTTAAACAAACAAAATCATTAATATAATGAAGATCAGATTGATATATTATTAATTTATATATCATCTAATATCTCGTGAGGTTATAACATGAAAAAATGAAAATGTACTATTTGTGGTGCGGTTTTTGATTCAACTGAAAAAGATTTAGATAGATGCCCAGTTTGTGGTGCACCTAAAGATAAAATCATTGAATTTGCAGCAGAAGCTCCCACTTCTTCAGGACCATATGGTAAAGTAGCTCCTACCAAAGGACCTTTAAAATGGCTTGCTGAGCATTACATTGGTATCGCAAAAGATGCTCCAGAAGAAATTAAGGAAAAACTAAGAGGATGTTTTAAAGCTGAAACTTCAGAAGTTGGAATGTATTTAGCTATGTCAAGACAAGCTTTCCGCGAAGGATATCCAGAAATCGGAAGAGTTTGAGAACAAATCGCTTTTGAAGAAGCTGAACATGCATCTAAATTCTGTGAAGCTATTGGAGAAGACGTTGCGCCATCAACTCAAGAAAATCTAATAAAAATGATTTATGGAGAAAATGGAGCTAACCATATTCGTTATGAAATAGCCCATTGAGCTAAAGTTGATAACCGTAATGACGCTCTTCATGATTTAGTACATGAAATAGCACGTGACGAAGCTCGCCATGGAAAAGCACAAATAGGTCTTTTAAAAAGATACTTCAATAAAACTATAAAATAAGACATTTATTATTTTTTAGTTTTTATAAAAGATATGCAAAAAGAACCAGTATGGTTCTTTTTTTTTATTAAAAATTTATTTTATACAAACTAAAAAATTCTAATTTTTTAGATTATATAGATTCTAACCTTATAATATTTTTGTGAAAAAAGCTAAAATCATTGCAATTACGAACCAAAAAGGTGGAGTTGGTAAAACAACAACCAGTATTAATTTAGCCGCTGGTCTTGCAACTTTCAAAAAAAAAGTCTTACTTATTGATTTCGATCCGCAAGGAAATTCAACAATTGGACTTGGAATCATGCGTTCAAATTTAAAATCATGTATCTTTGATTTTATGATTAGTCAAGATAATTTCCAAAATATCGTTACTTCCATAACTTTTAAAGATTGTAAGTTTGATCTTCTACCAGCAACAATTAATCTTGCTGGGATTGAAATTTATTTAAGTGAAGAAAAAATAAATACTAATTTAGTTTTAAAACAAAAAATAAATAAAATTATTCCACTTTATGACTATATCATCATTGATTGTCCACCAAGTTTAGGAATTTTGAATCAAAATGCATTAAGCGCAGCCGATTCTGTATTAATTCCAATTCAAACAGAATTCTATTCACTCGATGGATTAACACAGTTATTGTACACAATTACGATAATTAAAAAATTATACAATCCTAAACTTCATATCGAAGGGATTTTGTTAACTATGTATGATAATAGAAATAAACTTTGTTTAGAAATTGAAGAAGATGTCAGAAAACACTTCAAAGAAAAAGTATACTTAACGTTAATTAATCGTAATATTAAAATTCCAGAATCACAATCTTTAGGATTACCAATTTTTCATTATGATAAAAACTGTAAAGCTTCAGAACTTTACAAAAATTTTACATTAGAGGTATTGAAATTTAATGAAAAAAGAGATAAATAAATCATCAACCCGTATTATCAGAAAAGTAAAACCAAAAAAATTGGTAAGAGGACTTGACACTTTATTTGGAACAGATTTATCCAAAGCAATAGAAAAAATTCAAACTTCTCATAGTAAAAATGAGATTCAACAAATAAAAATTGATGATATTTTGCCTAATCCGCATCAGCCTAGAAAACATTTTAGTCAAGAAAAATTAGAAGAGTTATCTGACAGTATCACTAAAAATGGACTTTTTACTCCTATTATTTTAAGAAAAAGTAAACTAGATTATTATTATTTGGTTGCAGGAGAAAGAAGATTAAGATCTGCAAAGATGGCAGGGTTAACCCACATTTCTTCAATTATTCTAAATATTAGTGATGATAAAATGCAAGAGATTTCTTTATTAGAAAATATTCAAAGAGAAAATTTATCAATTGTTGAAGAAGCTATGGCATTAAAAAGATATCAATTAAAACATAAATTATCTCAAGAAGAATTAGCTAAAAGATTTGCCAAATCAAGAAGTTATGTAGCAAACGTTTTAAGATTAACCAATTTACAACCAGAAATTCAACAAGTTCTTATTGATCAAAAACTTACATTTGGACACATTAAACCATTAATGGGCTTAAAAGATAAAGATCAAATGTTAAAAATAATTAATAAAGCCGTTGAAAAAAACTTAAATGTTAGACAGGTTGAAGATATTGTTAAAGGTTATAGTTTAAAAAAATATCATAGTGGCCCAAACAAAATTTTAAATGATAGTCAGGTAAAATATCATTTAAATAAATTGAGAAAAAAACTACTTACAAAAATTAAAATCAATAAAAAAAATCATCTTTTAATCAAATTTAAAGATAAAGAAGATTTTGAAAGAATCATTTTTTTACTATTAAAATAAAATAGTAAAAAAATAATAAGAAATATTAAAATTTAAAGTATGAAAATCGGAATAGTTGGTTATCCTAACGTTGGTAAAAGTTCATTATTTAAAACTTTAACAAAACAAGAAGTTTTAATTGCTGATAGACCATTTGCTACTATTAATCCTAATATAGGGCAAATTGTTGCAAAAGATCAACGATTAGAAAAACTTCAAAAAATTTATAAATCAAAAAAAATAGTTTATCCAGTTATCCAACTTATAGATATTGCTGGAATTGTAAAAGATGCTCATAAAGGAAAGGGGCTAGGGAACAAGTTTCTTTCAAGTACAAGGGAAACAAATTTAATTTTGGTTGTTATTAGGCACTTTAATGATCCAAAAACAAAAAACAATGAGTTAACAGATATCGCTTTAATTGATCAATTAAAAACTATTTATCTTGAACTTTTATATGCAGATTATGAAATAGTTAATAAAGTTTTACCTAAACTAAACAGTCAACACAAAAAATACCCAGATGATATTTTTATCAAAAGAAAAATAAAAATTTTAAATAAATTTTTAAAAATTGTTCAAAAGGAAGAATTTTTTATTGATAAAAATTTTACAGATGATGAAATAGAAAGTATAAAAGAATACAATTTTTTTTGATATAAACCTCTTTATGTTTTAGTTAACACAGATTCATTAAACAACGACAGCAACAACAAGGAATTTGATGAACTTAGAAATTTTTTAAATAACAACTCAATTAATTGAGTTGTTATTAACATTAAGTTTGAAGATGAATTGATTATGTATAACGCAAACGAACTTAAAGAAATCGAAGAGTGGACAAAAGATTATGGTAAACAATTAGATTATCTAATTTTTAATATTTTAAAAATATCTAGTTCTGATATTTTTTTTACTTGCGGCGAACAAGAGGTTAGAGGGTGAATTTTTAAAAAAAACAGTAACGCTAAAGAGGCCGCTGGATCAGTTCACACAGATATAGAAAAAAATTTTAATATTTTAGAAAAAATTAATTATCAAGAATTAATTTCTGAATCTGAAAAAACAGATAAAATTGATTTTAGAAAACTAACAAAATTTGAAAGCAAAAACTACATCGTAAAAGACGGAGATATTTGCCATTTTCGTTTTAATAAACCTAGTTAAAATTAAAAAAATTAAAGAGTAATTTTTTTATTCTCATCAGTAGTTTTTACATCTTTTTGAGCAACAGAATTTGTATTTAAATTAGGGTTATTATTTAAGCTTTGGTTTTGATTTCAATTAGGGTTATTATTTAAGTTTTGGTTTGGATTTAGATTATTATTTCTTAGTTGATCTAATTGCATTTGAAAAACCATAGCCTTCTTTTTTGCATGATGATTATAAAGAAGACAACCACCAATAAGAAGACCTAACAGAAATGATCCAAGAAAACATAAAACTAATCCTAAAGCATTACCTTTATAGCACAATCAACCACCAGTTCATGTTAGACCAACTGCTAAAACAACTCCTAAAATAATAAGAAGTACAATAATTAACAACGGAGACATATATATTTATTCAATCTTTTTAGTTTATATTTATTTTATTTAATATATTATATTTTAAAAACGTTTTTAAAAACAAAAATTTTCTTTGGAAAAAAATGTTTAATTTTATATTAATTTTTGCTTTTTATAATCATTCAGTGGCAGCTTGATAATTTTTAATTTTTAATGTTTTAGGATTGTAATAATATTTACTACGTAAATTTTTCTTATTTAGTTTTATTTGATTACCAAAATCTTTATATGTTTTGACGATAACAGGCATTAAAAGACAAAGAACAAAGACATTCGTGATAAAACATAACATAACCATAAAATCTGAAATATCAAAAATACTTCAAGTTCCACCACTAGACGCTCCGATTTGAACTACTAAAGGAGCGCAAATACAAAGCAAAGGAACAATTACTCGATAACATAAAACTATTCACCAGCGGTGTTTTTCATTTTTAAGACCGCGACACATAAATAACAAATTAAATTCTGCAATTAATACCCCACCCAATGTTGAGTTAAAAATAAAATAGAAAAGAATAATTGAAAAAAAGATTGTTCCAATTATAAAACCAACCGAACCCGGTGCACCGAATAAACTTCCTCCCGTCAATCACGTTATTAATTCACCCAAATGATTACTTGCCTCTGGATCGCTACTATATCGCCCTAAATCAATTGTATAAGAATCGCCACCAGGAGCAGAATGTCAAAAATTACTAAAATCATATCCATTATTTACATACAGAATAATTAAAAATAATAAACCACCCGCTGTACAGAAAAATATTGTATCAAAGAAAATTCCAAATGCTTGAGCAAAGCCTTGTTTTGCAGGATGGTCAACATCAGCAGTAGCTGCAGCAGATGTCCCTGAGCCCTGTCCGGCCTCATTTGAATATATTCCTCGTATAGCCCCCGTTCTAAAAGCTAAAAATAAACCAGCCCCAGTAAATGCTTTGACTGAAAAAGCTGAACCAAAAATTGCTCCAAAAATAGCAGGGAGTGAGGTTATATAAACTAAAATGACAACAACAGCAATGCTTAGATATAAAAGAATAAATAATGGAGCAACTTTTGACGATAACTTGATTACCCCTTTTAGACCTCAAATTCAAACACAGATAGCAGTAAAAATAGCAAAGACACCAGAAATAATTCATTTAGCTGATCCTATATCAACTTTACTACCATTTGAAACAGCCAGCGAAATATCATAAAACAATGCAGAAATATTAGTTGAAAAAATAATAAAACCTTTTGAAAAAAATGATAAAAAAGCAAAGAAAATGGCTAATCATGCTCATGATCTGCCAAGACCATATCTTATATAATATGCAGTTCCTCCAACATACATATTTTGTTCTTCGGGATCTTTTCTTTTATAAACTTGTGAAAGAACAGATTCTCCAAATCCAATCCCTACACAAACAGCTCCAAAAATTCACATTCAAACCAAAATTCCAGGACCACCAACAGCAAGACCTAGAGCTATTCCAACAATATTTCCGCCACCCATTCTTGTTGCAAGCGATGTCATAACAGCAGCAAATGATGAAACAGATTTAGTTTTTTTAGATGATTTTGTGGTTGATTTTAAATCAAGAAAAAAACATCGAGCCATTTGAGCAAATCGAGAAAATTGGAACCCCCGCAAAGCGAAAGTGAAAATGATTGAAACTAAAAAAAGAAAAATTGGATAATAATAATTATTAGTTAAGATATGAACGATATTAACAGAAAAAGGCATATTGAATTCTATTTATTTTTTTTATTATTGTTTTATTTTAAAACAAAAAAAGGAATAAATTAATACGGTAAATACAGTAAATTTAAAAAAGACATCACGTGTATTTTAATTATACAAAAAGAATAAAACAAAAACCGCTAATTTAAAAAAATAACCAAAAAAATTTAAAAATAGTAAAATTTATTAAAAAATCTGAATAATATCTTAAAATTTTAACAAACTTGCCAAAAATAAAAAACGATTTTCATCTATTTTATAAATCAATATATAATTAATTTATTGTAAATTTTTAAAATAAAACAGATTTTATCTGTGGTTGAAAATAACACAAGTAATATAAATCAGATTCTATAAAGATCTGAAAATAATAGGATATATATGTATAAAAAATTTAATTTATCAAATTTAGTTACAACTAAAAACATGCTTGAGAAAGCATATAAAGAAAAATATGCAGTTGCTGCCTTTAATGTTCATAATTTAGAATGATCAAGGGCAGCTTTAGAAGTTGCTCAAGAACTGAATGCCCCAATCATTTTAGCAGTAAGCAAAAGAGGGGGAGAATGATTTGGAAGTTTTGCTTCTGGTGTTAATTTAATTGTAAATTTAATGAAAGATTTAAAAATTACAATTCCAGTAGCAATCCATTTAGACCACGGGGGATCTTATGAAATTTGCAAAGACGCTTTAGAAGCAGGATTTACATCAATTATGTTTGATGGTTCAGCCAATTCTATTGATCGAAATATCAATGAAACTAAAAAAGTAGTTGAACTTTGTCATAAATATGGTGTTCCTGTTGAAGCTGAAGTTGGAACAATAGGCGGAGAAGAAGATGGCGTTGTTGGCGATGTTTTATACGCTAAATTAGATCATTGTGTTCGTATGAAAAACGAAGCTCACGTTGATTACATCGCTGCTGCTGTTGGAAGTGTTCATGGTCACTACAAAGGGAAACCTAAATTTGGTTTTGACAGAATGCAAAAAATAAGCGAAGCTATCAAAATTCCAATGGTTTTACACGGTGGAAGTGGAATTTTAGACGACCAAATTAAAAAAGCAATTTCGCTTGGTGAAGCTAAAATAAACGTTAATACTGAATGTCAAGATCATTACTGCGCTGCTGTTAAACAATATTTCGTTGACAAAAAAGATCTTTTAGTACACGGATATGATTCAAGAAAAATTCAAACCGCAGGGATGAATGCTGTAAAAGTAGCAATGAGAGAAAAAATTCTATTATTTGGTTCAAACAATAAAGCATAATATAATCTTTATTGTACAAAATTTTATTAAATAAAGTTTTTTGCTATTTTACTCAAATCTTATAACAAAAAAATTATGAAAAAACACATTAAAATTTATGATGTTGAAACGAAATGCTTAACATGCGGAACCGTTTATCATCTTAAAAGTTCAACTCCTAAAATATCACTGGATGCATGTTCACATTGTCATCCGTTTTATACTGATGAAAAATCTCAAAAAGTTGCTACCGGGCAAGTTGAGAAATTTATCAAAAGATATAAAATTAGTGGATCTGATTACTTTTTACGTAGTCAAAAAGAAGCCGAGGACTTAAAAGACAAAGAAACTAAGCCCAAAGCACCAAAAGTTTCATCAAAAAAATAACCTAAAAAATTAAATAATTTTTTTATTTCTCCCTACTAATTATTTTGAAACCTATAAAGTTAGTCTCCATATTTCAAGATCTTGTAGCTAATACTGCTGCTGTTGCTTATTCTCTTAACAAAAAGTCCAAATCTGTTAAAGAGATAGATAACCATGTTACTGATATGATCGATAAAACTTTAAAAGGAATCAAAGATTATAATTTTGAAGTTTTAAATTTCGAAGGAATACTTGATAAATGTAAAATTTTAGATGGGTTATATATTAATAAACCAAATGATTCAAAAGTCGATTTTGAATTAACGATTGATCCGATTGAAGGAACAAAAAATCTAGTTAATAAATGTGGAGCTTGTTGTTCAGTTATTTTATGCACAGAACCTGGCGCAACATGAAATGTTCCTGAAATGTATTTAGAAAAAATCTTTATCAATAAAAAATATAAAGATTTTTTAACCCTAGATAAACCGTTAGAAGAACAATTAAAAATATTAACGCAAACCTTCAAGGACAAACAATTTACAGGGATTATATTAAACAAACCAAGGCATAAAAAGATAATTGCTATTTTTAAAAAATACGGGATAAATATAATTTTAGTTAACGATGGAGATTTTATTGTAACCTTAGATGTTGTCTTTGGTAAAGCAGATTTTGTTTATGGAACAGGATGTAGTCCTGAAGCAATTCTTATGGCTGCTTTAGCAATAATCAATGGTTTTTCTTTTCAAGGAATATTTGTTCCATCTGACAGCGTTCATCCACAATTATTATCAAATGAACAAAAATTAATTGAAAATAGATTTTTAGAATCGCTTCCAAGTAAAAAAACTTTCTTTGAAAACGACTTTATTAAATCAAAAAATCCATCTTTATTTATTTCAATAATCAATCCAACCTTATCTAAAAACGGAATTGAAGAAATAAATGGACAGTTATCAGTTCCTTTAATCACCTTTTTTGATCTTAAAATAAAACAATCAAAAAAATTAATCTTAATAAATTAAAAAATTAAAGTATAATCAAATGAATTAAATATATTAATCAACTTTTTAAGTATGTATAACTATGAACTAATGATTCTTTATTCTGAAAACACAACACCAGAAAAACAAAAAGAATTTAATCAAAAAATAAAAACAATCTTTAAGGAATTCACTTTAGAAAAAAACTTAGAATTTCGCCAACTTGCTTATAAAATTAATCAAAATAAAGCAGGTTATTATTATTTATTTCAATTTAAAGCAGATAACAGTATGTTAAAAAGCTTTTATGATTTTGTTAAAATCAATAAAAATGACATCCTTCGTCATTTATTGATTAATCTTGATCGCGAACCGCTATATAAATCGAAAGATCAATCAAACAAAAATTTTGAAAAAATTGCTGAAATTCAACGTCAGTA
Source organism: Mycoplasma sp. SG1 (assembly GCF_023612375.1). Taxonomy (GTDB): domain Bacteria; phylum Bacillota_I; class Bacilli_A; order Mycoplasmatales; family SG1; genus SG1. The sequence continues at coordinate 164,401 of NZ_CP076852.1, forward strand.
TTATTTAAAAAAACAGCAAGAAAAAGAAAATCTGGCTAACTCAGAAAATCCTGAGTCTAATACACAATAATTTAATTTATTAATTTTAAATAAAATTAGAAGAAAAATTAGAAGAAAACAATTCTATGATAAACAAAGTAATTTTAATTGGCAGAGTAGCCAATGACTTAAATTTAAGAGTTTCTACAAATGGGGTTAATGCTATGAACTTTAATCTTGGCATTAATAGTAATAAACCAAGTGAACAAACTACATTCGTCCCTTGTTTTGCCTTTGGCCAAACAGCTGAAACTATGCATAAAGTTTTAAAAAAAGGATATTTAATCTATGTTGAAGGAAAAATTTCAGTTTTTCTTTTTAAAAACAACGATAATAAAAGCCAAAAATCAGTCGACGTTTTAATTAATAAATTTTTAATAATTCAAAAACCAAAATCTCAGAATCCAAGTCAAAATCCTAACTATTATGATAAAAATGGTCAAGTTGAAGATTCAAACACCGATATTTCAAGAGATTTAAATCAAAAAGATAATAACTCCTTTGATTTAGACAATCTTCAAAATTTAGATAATAGTTATGATGATAAAAATAATGAAGACTTATTTTAGTATTTAACAACCTATGAATAAAAGATTTAGAAAACCCAAAAAAAAATTACCAAGAAGAATTTTAGAGAGAAGAAAATATAAAAAATGTTTTTTAACTCTTAATAAAATCGAATATATCGATTACCAAAACATTAAATTATTAAAAAGATTTCTGTCATCACGGGGCAAAATTTTAGCAAGATCGATGACCGGAACTAAAGGAAAACCACAAAGAAAATTAACAATTGCCATCAAACGTGCTCGTCATATGGCATTGTTACCATATTAAATTAAGCAAACGTTTAAATTTTTTTCTTTATACAAGATTTTCTTTTCGATTATTTTTTTAATCTTTCAGATGTATTTTGTATTTATAAAGTTATAATTTAAATAATATTTATTAATTTTATTTATCTTGTATCCATGCGTTATTCATTACTATATTATTTAGCAACTATTCTTTTAGCATTTTTTATAGTAGAGTTCGTCATTGGAATCGAGGTTTTCGTCAATTATCAGAATAATACAAGCGAAAGTTATATTTTTGTTATTTTATCATTTGTTTTTAATTTATTATTTCTATTGTGTTCATTATTTGTTTTGCTTAAGTATCTTAAAAAGTTACAAACAGATAAATTCAATAGAGTTAATAATTTATTTTTTGATATTTTACAAATTTCTGGTGTTTCTGTTTTTCTTTTGAACGATGAAAATCAAATAATCTGAACCAATTCTTCTTTGTTTCTAGAAGAAGACAAAATAATTAATAAAAACGCCATAACTTTATTCCCTAAACTATCAACGTTATTTTTTTCTAAAAATAATAATATGATTGAAATAACCCACAACCTTTCTGATTATTCAGTTTATTTTTTCAAAGAATTTGGTGTTTTAGTTTTTCGTGATATCACAGAAATTAAAAAGTTAAAAGATACTTATCACAGTGATAGTATCGTAGTTGGACTTTTAAGAATTGATAACTATGAATACATTAATATTAATTTATTAGAAAAAATTAAAAATCTTATTCCAAGCAAAATTTTTTTAACTATTAATAAGTGAGCAACTGATAATGATATTCTAGTTAAAGAATATGAACCATATCACTATTTTTTAGTTATGAAACACGCTTCTTTCCAAAAAATTAAGAAAGAAAAGTTTGAGATTCTAAGTTTAATTAAAAACAACACAAAAGATACGGGCATGATGCTAACTTTAAGTATCGGATTCGCTTACAATCACAATGAACCGGTTAAGTTATTTGATATTGCTAATAAGGCATTGGCGTTAGCAACAAGTCGTGGTGGTGATCAAATTGTTATTTCAAAATTTGGTGAAAGTAATAATGAAGTTTTTGGCGGTAAAACAGATATTATTCTTTACTCAAAAGCAGATAAAATAAAATCATTTGGTAACAGAATCATTCATGAGCTAAAAGAAGCTAATAATGTCGTTATTTGTGGCCATAAATGAGGAGATTATGATTGTATTGGTTCTGCATGAGGTTTATATCATTTCATTAAATCAAAAAGTCCAAATCCAAATTTAGATATTAATATCGTTATTAATCTCGATTTGTTAGATGAAAATGCTCGGAGTAAATTAATGAAAATTATTCCGCCAAAATATAAAAAACTTTATATAACACCGCAACAAGTTTTAAAACCAACCTTATTGAAAAAAAATACATTGGTAATTATTAATGATACCCATGTAAAAACAAGAATCGAAGAACCAGAAATTTTAAATAAAAAACATAAAGTTATTGTCTTGGATCATCACCGTTTAAGTGATTCTGAATTTATTAATGTTAGTCAAAACCTTTCTTTTATTGACCCAAAAATCTCATCTACATCAGAAATTGTTACAGAGCTAATTAATCAATTTATTCCTTTTGACAAAGAAATGCCTGAATTTATTGCTAATCTTTTGTTAACAGGAATTGTTTTAGATTCAAATCACTATAAAAAACGAACAACATCTCGAACATTAGAAATGTCAGCTTTTTTAAGAACAAAAGGCGCTAAGGTCGATGTTGTAGAAGAATTCTTAAAAGAAGATGTTGATGTCTTTAAAATTAAACAAGCAATTGTTTCAAATCTTTTGGTTTTAAAATCAAGATTTGCAATCTCAACAGCCGAAGAAAATGAAAGAATTCCAAGAAGTATTTTAGCTCAAATTGCGCAAGAAATGTGTGATCTTGAAGGAATAGATGCTGCCTTTGTTTTTGGTTACGATTTAAAGGGTCAAAGCGCTATGTCAGCAAGAAGCAATGACACAATAAACGTTCAACTTATCGCTGAAGAAATGGGCGGAGGAGGTCACTTTTCAGCGGCTGCTGCCCAATCACTAACTGAAGGGATCAATGAATTTAAAAATAGATTAATTTTAATTCTTAAAAATAAATATTAAAACATTAAAAATATGAAAGTTATTTTACTAGAAACCATCAAAAAAGTAGGTAAAGAAAACCAAATAGTAGACGTAAAGGAAGGTTATGCTTGAAATTTTTTAATTCCGAAAAAAAAAGCGATTCTTGCTACAACTCAAAATAAAGAATCAGTTAAGTCTGAAGTTGAGAAAAAAAAGGTCCTAAAAGAAGCAAAACAAACCAAATTAGAAGACACTTTAAAGCAATTAAGCATTCATCAATTTAATTTTTTCTTAAAACCAAAAAAAGATTCAAAAGAATGCTATGGATCAATTAGTCACCAAAAAATCGTTAAAGAAATTAATCGATTATTTAAAACAAATTTTTCAATTCATATATTTCCAAATAAAGATAAAGAAATTTTAAAACTACTTGGAGATCATATAGTTGCTGTAAAAATAGCAAACAAAGATATAAATCTAAAAATTAATATTAAACCAATCACTGAAATTATAAAATAAATTGTGCCTTTAACAAATACACCTAAAAAATATCAATTTAAACAAAAAAGACTTCTTCAGCTTGACTTTGCCCATAAAGAGTATTCAGCTTCATTATTACAACAGATGTTAAATAATGAAGAATGTTTAGCTTACGTTGCAAGAAGAATAACATCTCTTACAGGGGATGATTTTCACGATTATTTCAAACCACTTGCAAAATATCTTTTAACACAATTTTCAACTCACAAACATCAAATCGGAATCAAAGAAGCTTTAACAAATTTTCCAGAAACAGATTATCCAGAAATTTATACTTTTATAGTTGATGCTTATGGCAAGGGAGTCAATCGAGATAAATTAGAAGTTATGGTTGATGAGTTTTTGAATATTTCAACTAGAATTAAAATGATTTTTCTTCTAAATACTTTTTTAGAAAAAAAAATTTACAGCGATACAAAAATAACAGAAAATACTTTTGAGTACATAACCGATCTTGAGTCACAGTTAAATAAATTGGTCCAAGTCGAATTTACTGAACAATCATATTTTACGATTGACCGATTAGGAGCTAGATTTTTAGAGAAAATCAGAACGAGTGCTTTTAAAAGCGATATTATCCCCCTTGGTTATAAACAGCTTGATAGCATGTTAAATATTAAAAAAGGTGATTTGGTTATAGTAGCAGGTAGACCAAGTATGGGAAAACAGCGTTTGCGTTAAATATCATGCTTCATGTCTCAAGAGTTTTTAAAGAACAGTTTAAAAAAAATGAAGAACAGCATCTTCAAAATGGAACGAACAATTTTAGTCAAAAGAATATCAAACCAAAAAAGATTCTTTTTGTTTCTTTAGAGATGACCAAAAATCAAATCTTTGAAAGAATCGTTTTAGCTACTACCCATTTGACAAATAAAGAAATTCATAACTTATCTGAAACAGATGGACCTGTAAAAGAAAAGTTTATTAACGATATTGAATCTATTTCAGAAGAATATGATAATATTCTTATCAATGACAACGATTTAACTGATTTTTTTCAAGCTTTAGCAAGAATCCAATATTTAGTCCAAAAAGACAATATTGGTTTGATATTAATTGACTATCTACAACTGTTAACAATTAACCAAAAACAAAAAGAAACTAATCGTCAACAAGAAATAACCCAGATTTCTAAAAATATAAAATTATTTGCTAAAAAATTAAATATTCCCGTTATCCTTTTATCACAACTTTCGCGAAATGTTGAAAGAAGGGAAAATAAAAGACCAATTATGAGCGACTTAAGAGAATCAGGTGCCATTGAACAAGATGCTGATGTCATTCTTTTTCTTTACCGCGATTCTTATTACGCAAATACTGAAAGAAATGAAGCGGTAGAAAAACAATTTATCGCCCAAAAAGCCGAAGATCCAGAAAAAGGTTCAGATAAAGTAGAAGTTCTTATTTCAAAAAATAGAAACGGCGAGATCGGTCATTGTAATTTAAAATTTTGGGGCAAATATAGTTATTTCTGAGAAGAAAGGGGAAACTAATTTTAATAAACAGCAAAAGATAAGCGGAATTGCTCTAAAAAAGTTTATAATTATGCTTAAATTATTTTCTTAAAACATGAAAAAAATTCATATTTCAAAATTTATCCATCACAAACCTTTAAAGTCTATTTTTATCTCAACGCTTGTTCTTTCTTTGTTAGCTGCATGTGGTAAAACTTATCCTGTTCAAACTAATTTATCAGATGATCCAAGCAGCGATATTCCAAATTATACTGTTAGGCAGTTGGTTGCTTCAATGAAAAACGAATATGATCAACTTAAATCATGAAATGTTCCACAACAATTCATAGATAATACTTATGATAGCGATAATAATTTTTCTTTTTTATTTGTTAAGCGCTTAATGTATTATTCTACTTCTGATCGAAGCGATAATCCTCCCAATTGCGATGCTTCAATAACTTTAAAATTAGGAGCACCATTTCAGTGTTTAGTAAGCGGCGGAGAAATGACGATTCAAATAAATTCAAGCAAAGATCAATACTGAACCCTTTTCTTTAACAGTTGAGTTGACACAAGCGGAAAAACAGCACAATTTAGAATGAGCGATATGGCTGTTTATGAAGTTAATCAGTGAACAAAAGGTTTTTAAGAAAAAATAATAAAAAAATGTATATTTAAATTTGTTAATTTCTGTTAGACTCTATAATATATAAAAAAATAAAAGTAAAATAGAAGTTTAAAAGGTTATAAATTAAAAAAAACTTACCATACTATGGATCAAAAAATTTATTCATCTGGAGAAGCACCTGGGAAAGGTCGATATAAGTGTTTGGGCTGTCCGTATTACGTTAATTTAGAAGACGGAGAAGAGTTAGAAACTTGCCCAATGTGTGGAGTTGAGGAGTATATTAAAGTTCCAGACGACGAAGGACTTTAAAATTTGCTCTACACTTTACAGTTATTAACTATTTATAACAGTCAGGATCGTTAATAAATAGTTATTTTTTTATTTTATGGAAATAAATGATTTTCAGTCTTTCAAAGAAAATATTGATAAAAGTTGAATTGATATTTTTAATGCTGAATATCAAAAAAAATATTTCTACAGTTTATTAAACTTTTTAGAACAGGAATATAAAGATAAAATTATATATCCACCAAAAGAGTTAATATTTCATGCTTTTTATGAATCTAGATTAGATAATTTAAAAGTTATTATTATTGGTCAAGATCCTTATCATCAACCATTTCAAGCTGATGGTCTTGCATTCAGTGTATCACCAGCGACGAAAATAACTTCATCATTAAGGAATATTTTTAAAGAATTAAATTCAGATTTAGGAATTAATAATTTAAATTTATCATTATCTAATTGAGCAAAACAAGGGGTATTATTATTAAATACGACTTTAACTGTTAAGGAAGGGGAACCTTTATCACATAAAAATATAGGTTGAAATACATTTATTATCAATATATTAAATGCTATCTTTCAAATTAAGAAAGAAATCATTTTAATTCTTTGAGGTAAAAAGGCTCAAAAATTAATTTTATCATTAGATTTCAAAAATAAACCTATAATTTTAAAAGCAGGACATCCGAGTGGTTTGAGCGCAAAATATTTTTTAGGATGTTGCCATTTTTCAAAAGTTAATCAAATATTAATTGAAAATAATTCAGAACCAATAAATTGAAAAACCTAAAATTTAATATTATTCATCACTTCAAGGAAGTTAAGTTAAAAAATAATAAATTAACTACTAAGAAAATTATTAATATTTCTATATTTTCTGCAGCTAGTGTAGCGATGATTGTTGTTCTTTTTTCTTATACGCCAATTTTAATTTTTCCAACCGCTAAAATTGCTTTTGAAGGTGTTTTTATCAAAATCGTTGGTTATTTATTTGGACCATTTTGTGGAGCAATTATTGGATTAATAACAGAATTATTAGTTAATTTAATTCGACCTAGCTTTGTTCATTGAGTATTTTTTGTCACTATGATAGTTTATGGTTTAATTGGGGGAATTGGTAATTTTATTAACCGTAGTTTTAGTTACAGGTTAAAAATGATTAGTTTTTTTCTTTTTTTAGGTTTAGTTTTAGGGCTTTATGTCGGACTTTGATATTATTATGACAGTCATGGTTTAGTTACTACAGGTTCATTTATTGATAGTATTTTTAAATCCGCCCTCCTGATTAGTTTCTTGGTTATAACGATTATTTTAATCGCAATATTAGCTATATTTATCAGTTGTTGCCATTTTTTAAAAAAACAAAAATTAGTCGCAGATTTAATTCCGATTATTATTTTTTCAGGAATTTTAGATTTTGGGATCGGAAATTTCCTAATCCCAATCGCTGATCATTCAATTTTAGGAATATCATACGGAACTCTAGTCTTTTTAAAATTTTTCGTTTCCCCTATCATCTTTTTATTTAATATTGCTATTATTTATACAGTTGTTACAGTTTTAAATAAAATTTTAAAAAATCATGCCTAAAGACATTAATTGAGATAATTTGTTAGAAAAACTTTTTTTAAAAAAAAATAATTTATCATCAGCAGAAAGACTTATTCAAAATTTAAAAATCAAAGATTATATTTTTTCTTTTAAAAATGTTTTGAAATTTCCAGAACTAATCATATCAGTTACAGGAACAAACGGCAAAAGTAGTGTTTGTTATTTTTTAAATCAAATGTTAAAATCAAAATTTAAAAAAAGAGCACTCTTTATATCGCCACACATCATCAGCGTTCAAGAAAGGATAAAAATCAATGATAAAGAAATTTCAAAAGATGACTTTCTTGATATTTATTTCCAACATCTTGAATTTATAGAAAAGAACCGATTAAATTTTTTTCAGATATTATTTTTAATTGCTGTTTTCTATTTCTTTACAAACAATATTGATTTACTAATTCTTGAGTACGGGATCGGAGCAAAGTATGATTGTTGTAATATATTTGAAAAACAAATATCTGTCATATCTACAATTGGAGTTGATCATCAAAGATTTTTAGGTTCAACAAAAGAAGAAGTTGCTGAAAATAAAAAAGCAATTATGCGACAAAATTCACTTTTAGTTTGTAACATAAGTGATAAAAAAATATTTTCATTACTTGATCATTATGCTAAACAACTTAACAGTCAAGTTATTAATATCTCAGACACTTTTAAGATTTTAGAAACAGGCACGGATTTTATTAGATTCTCTTATTTAAATCAAGAATATCAAATCTTTTCAACAGCAGAATTTCAAGCTAAAAATTTAGTAATCGCCATCGCTATCGCAAATACTTTAAATATTAAATATTCATTAATTAAAGATGAAGTTAATAAAATTAAATTCCTTCCAGGTAGAGCAGAAATTTTAAAAATTAAAGATAAAACGATAATTTTAGATGGAGCGCACAATATAGAAGCAAGTTTTAATTTTTCGAAATATTTAAGGAAAAATTATAATCATAGGCAAAGTCTTATTTTTTTAGCTTTATTGAAAGATAAAAATGTTGAAGATATTTTAAAAATTTATGTAAATCAAAAAATCAATTGTTATTTAGTCAATTGTAGTTCGTTACATGATAGGTTTTTGTCATACAATGATTTATTTAAATTAAAAAATAAATATAATCTTAATATTTTAGATTTCAAAGACATAGCTAAAACATTACCAAAACTAACAGAAACCATAATTTGTTTTACAGGTTCCTTAATGTTTATATCATACTTAAAAAATAAACATACCCTTAATTAATTTTTCATTTTAACGTGGAATATTTCTATTGATTTATTATTCTTTTTGGAGCTTTAATAGTCGTTTTTCTTTTAGAGCATTATATTTTTAAAATAAATACTTTTAAACCATTAAATAAAATTATTATTAGCAGAATAGCTCATTGCGGTCTTTTCATTGCAGTCGCTATTATTTTACAGCTTTTATCAAATTCTGTTTTTGCATTTAGCCGTTATTTACAGTTCCCGTTATCAAACATACCATTAGCTTATACTGGTTTTTTGTTTGGTCCATTTTATGGTTTTTTATCTGGAATTATTTATGATTGTTTAAATACATTATTTGGAGTTATAAACGGAGCATATCATCCTGGATTTACTTTTGTTAGCGGTTGCTATGGTTTAATTCCTGGATTTTTAGTTCTTTTAATTGTTAAATTTTATAAATTCTTTCATAAATATGGATTTTTTATCATATGGGGATTAATTTTGGCTGTTTTAACATGAATTATTATTTATACGATATTAAATCAAAATACATTAGCTGACAAACTTTCGCTTTCAAAAACTGTTTTTTTTAGTATTTATTTTTCTGTTATTTTTATTTTTTACTCCGTTGTCTTGATATTATTTATTTATAATTTTAAGAAAAATAATATTAGAAATATTAATCTTTTTCATTTAATATTTCTAACTTTCTTCTTTGAGATGATATTTGTTTCGTTTTTTTTAACCCCAATCCTTTTAAAGCAGATATATGGCGTTCCTGTTAGTGTATGATTATTAGTTAGAATAACTATATCCCCGTTAACTTTTGGATTGGTAGCTTTATTTACCGTTTTGATAACTTACCGTCTAAAAAATGTAATTACCGCTGATAAAATGTTGTATTATGTTATGAATCCAAAAGTTAAAATTCTAAATACAAGCACAATGAATGATAATAATATAAAGCAAAAAAATACGCAATAACAGAATATTTTATTCAATGAAACTTCACAACAGCCTTGATAATCAATTACATGACATTACTTCATTAAAAAAAATATCAATTTATGTTTGTGGGCCAACTGTTTATTCAGATATTCATATCGGTAATTGTCGCCCGATCATTGTTTTCGATGTTTTAGTTCGTTTTTTAAAATTTGTATTAAAAAAAGAAGTTTTTTATATACACAATATTACAGATATAGATGATAAAATTATCAACGCCGCTAAAGAAAAAAAAGTTTCAGAGACAGAAATTTCTGAAAAATATACCAAACATTATTTTGTTATTTGAGATAAGCTTAATCTTTTAAAAAGCTCTGTTTATCCTAAAGTTACTGAAGAAATAAATTCTATTGTTTCGTTTATAAATTTTTGTTTACAAAATAATTTTGCCTATAAATTATCGAGCGGTATTTATTTCGATCTAGATAACGTTCAAAAAATTTATGGAATTTTATCCAATCAAGATCAAACCAAAATGTTTATAAACAAAGCCAAAAACAAATATTTTAATCAGAAAAAAAATATTAATGATTTTGCGTTATGAAAATTTTCAGACAACGAACCATCTTGAGATGCACCCTTTGGTTCTGGAAGACCTGGTTGGCATACTGAATGTATGTGCTTGATTGATAAATATAATAACAGCGATACCATAACAATACACGGTGGAGGGATAGATTTAATCTTTCCGCATCACGAAAACGAAAGAGCACAATTTTTCGTATACAAAAAAAAAGAATTAGCCAAAATATGAGTCCACACTGGAATGCTTAAAGTAAAAAGCAAAAAAGGCGAAATATCAAAAATGGCTAAATCTGATCGAAATTTTATTACAGCGGATCAATTTTTAAAAATTTATAACAGCAACACATTACGTTATTTATTTTATTTATTTAATTACCGTAAAGACGCAGTTTACATTAAAACAGAAGTAGATGGAATATTCAACCTTTTAAAAAGAATCAACAAATCAATTAATACTGCAATTTTTTATCATTTTTTGATATCAGAAACACAATTCACTTTTTCAGATAATGATTTAAACATTTGACTTCAAAATATCAAAAACAATTCATTAGAAAAAAGTTTTTTAGATTCGGTAAATGATAATTTAAATTTAAGCAATGCTATAGCAGTTTTTAATATTTTTTTAAAAAAATATTTTAATAACTTAATCCAAAAGAAAGATCAATTAAAAGATCATTTTATTGAATTAAAAAATCAATTAGGAACTATTTTTGCTTTTTCTTTTTTATTGGGATTTAAATGAAATTTATATGAATACTCAGCTGATGATTTAAAAATATATAAAAATTATCAAAACGCTGTTAAAGAAAAAAATTACATTCTTAGCGACAAACTAAGAGAAAAGTTAATCAAAAAAGACATTATTTAGTCAGAAACTAACAGACATTATTTATAAATTAATATGGAATCCAAAGAATCAAAAAATTTTAAAATTGATGAATATTTAGCAATCTTATATAAAAGCAAACCAACTACAGCGATTGTTGATTATTTTTTACAAAAATATGATATTCAAATGAATTATATTGCTAAAAAACTGCTTTTTAAGTTTACACATAGTCCATTTTATCTAGAAGATTTCTCTTTTTTTAAATATAAAGCAGTAATCGAAGCATTAAAATACTATCATAGAGTTTTAAAGTTTTCTTTTTTACAATCGCTTCATGTAATACTACGATCTATGATAAGAGATTATCTACGTGTTCAGATAAATAACCGGAATAAACTTTTAAATTATGCTTATTCACTAGATATTAACAACACTTATAACTTTTCTGGTGGTAATAATTCTATAACCAAGAATAAACAAAAATTTTATTTAAACGATAACAGCGAAAAACAACTTTTACTTTCAGAATCGATAAGAAAACTTAAAAAAAGTAATAAGTTTAGTCAGAAAGATCTTGAAATTTTTCTTTTATACTTAGAAGGTTCATCAATAAAAGATATTTCAGAAGCATACAATATATCTTCATTCAAATTTAATAAATTGATTGAAGAAATCAAAGAAGAACTTAAAAACTATTGAAAAACTAATAAAAATTAATATTTATAAAAGTTAAAAAAATTTTTCAAGATTGAAAATTCCTTTTTTTGTTATTTATTTATCTAAATTTATCTATATAATAAAACAAAAATAAAAGACTACTCAGTGTTAAGTCGATAAATTGACTTTTTAAATTCATCATGTTTAAGAAATCACCTAAAAATCAAAACCAAAAATTCAAGTTAAAAGAAGAATTAAAAAAACTAAAATCAAGGAAACAAGTTTTTAAAAAAATTCAAAAAGAGAAAGATATAAAAGACTTGTTAGAAAAATACGATAAAAAAAACCCTAACCCTTTATCTTTAAAACTAAAACATTATTTTTACGGACTAAGAAAAGAATACGTTAGAATCGGCTGATTAAAAAAAGCGGAGGTTATTCGTGATTTTTATCAGGTAGTTGGATTTTCTTTATTTTTTCTTTCTATTTTTTTAATTGTTGATATTTTAATGAGTATATTTAGATGAACGGGGTTAATGTAATTTAAAGATATTTTTTTTTAGAAAAGAGTCAATCAAATATCAATAACATTTTGCAAAATTTTAAAACCATGGACGATAAGAAAATAGACAACAATACAAATGAAGAAAGCACTGACCGCCCTGAACAAATCAAAAAGCTTTGATATGCTTTGAATATTAGTAATGTAAATCAAAGACAAATTATTAATTTATTACAAAATAGAATTAAAGAGTCAGGGTTAGGCGATCAAATAGGAGAAATTTTATTAGTAGAAAAAAAACAAAAACATTTAAAAACTAATAAAATTACATATAAAAACATCTACGCTGGGTACATTTTTATTAATATGACAATGAACAATGATACTTGGAAATTGGTTAAAAATACTCCTGGAGTTTTTGGATTTGTCGGGTCAGTTGGTAATAAGTCACAACCATTACCGATTTCAGATGAAGAAGCTGAAGAAGTTAAAAAAACATTAGAAGAAAACAAAGATTATTCTCCAACCTATTTTATTAATTTTAAAGTTGGCGATGTTATTAAAATAAATGATAAAAATTTACCAATTAATCAAGGAAAAGTATTGTCTATAGATGATAAAAAAGGGATTGCAATCGTTGAAATAGAAATGTTTGGTAGATTAATTTCTTGAAAAATAAAATTAAATAAAATAGAAAAATTTTAATTTAACAAAGTTTTTATATATAATTTTTCGTATGTGCTTCATCAATTCTAATATTGATTAGAACTTTGATTTTTGCAACTATAATGCAAAAAATAAACAAAACAACAAAAATGAGTGTAAAATCAAAAACAAAAAAAATTCATAAAGTAGCAAAAGTAAAATTTTTAGGCGGAACTGCTAAACCTTGTGCTGTGTTAGCAAGTTTACAAATAAATATGATGCAATTTTGTAGTCAGTACAACGAACAAACTAAAAACAATCCCGATGATTATATTCCAGCAATAATATATGCATACAAGGATAAAACATTTGATTTTGAAATTTTAACGATACCAACCGGGGATTTAATCAAAAAACACCTAAAAATAGAAAAAGGCTCAAGTGAACCATCTAAAAACATTGTTGGTGAATTAACATTAGAACAAGCTAAAGAAATTGCTCACTATAAATTACAATCTTTCCCGAATAAATTAGATATTGATGCAGCTTTAAAATCAGTTCACGGTACTGCAAAATCTATGGGTGTTAAAATTAAAGATTATGATCCCTCAAAAACGATAAAAAGTGATAAATTTTATCAACAGTTTAGTGATTCAAAAACCAACAATTAAAAATATATTTCAGATTATTTAAAGACTTGTATATATGGACAAAGCAACTAATAACAAAACTTCTAAAGTGGATAAAAAACCATTATCGATAGAAACTGCGGTTTCTGAATTAAAAAAATTTCCTAGTAAAAAATTTAATGAAACGATCGACGTTGTCTTTTCATTAAATATAGATACTAAAAAACCAGAACATCAATTAAAAGGAACCATTTCCCTTCCACACAGCTGTTTAAAAAAACAAAAAATCGTTGCAGTTGTTGCACCTGATGAAATTGACATAGCAAAAGATGCAGGAGCAGATATAGTTGGAGGTTCTGATATTATTGAAAAAATATTACAAACTAAGTGAACCGATTTTGATGTACTTTTAGCAAGCAACAAAATGGTTGGTTCTTTAGCAAAAGCAGGTCATATTCTTGGACCAAAAGGATTAATGCCAACAATTAAAAAACAAACAGTTAGCAATAACATTGAAAAAACAATTAAAGAATTTGTTAAAGGAAAAAAAAGTTATCAAGTTGATAAACAAGGTAATTTTCACTTTATTATTGGTAAAAAAAGTTTTTCTGATGAACAAATTATTGAGAACTTTAATCACGTTTTAAAAGTTGTAAATACAATTAAACCACAAGGCATTAAAAGTAATTACATTAAATCTATCGCTATTTCTGCTACAATGTCACCATCTATTTTGATTCAGATGGATTAATTTATTTAAATTTATCTAAATTAAACAGTTTAATATATAATTTTAAAGCAGTTATTTTATTTTCATAGACCATAATTGTAAAAATATATATTACTTAATACTAAAATTATCAAGAAAATAAATAAAAATGGAAATTTCACCCGAAAGACAAAAAAAAGAGAAAATCGTTGAAACGATCTCTGAAAGATTAAATTTATCCAATTCTTTGTGTATTTTTAACTACAAAGAATTTAAATCATCAGAATTTGCTAGTTTACGTACAAAATTTAAAGAAAATGGTGCTGAAGTAAAAGTTTTTAAAAATACTTTATTTTTAAAAACGCTTGAAAGCAGAAATGACAACAACATAAACAAATTTAGCGATGTTTTAAAAGGTCAAAACGCTTTTTTGTTTTCATATCAAGAACCATTGTTACCTATCAAAACCTTTTTAACATTTTGTGAAGAAAATCGTAAACCATTTTTACCTATTATTTCCTTAATTGAAAATGCGGTAATAACTGACAAAAACAATCTGAAAAAATTAGCTAATTTTGAAATTAAAGACAATATGTATTCTTATGTTGGTTTTATTTTAAAATTACCTCTTATAAAGTTATTGTTAACTTTAAAACAAATCACTCTTGCTAAAGATGAAAAGAGCGATAAATAAATAAAATAATATAAATTAATCTCAAAATATCTCATGGAAAAAAAAGCAATCTCAGACATTATTAATCAAATTAAATCAATGACTATCGTAGAAATCAATGAATTAATTTCTGCAATAGAAACAGAATTTAAAGTTTCAGCTAACATTAATTTGCAAGCAAGCGATCAAGGTAATAAAAAAGCTAGTGATGACGCTGAAGCAAGCGAAGTTACAGTGTGATTAAAAGAAGTTGGACCTAAGAAAGTTGAAATGATCAAAAAAGTTCGTGAACTTAAAAATCTAGGTTTAATGGAAGCTAAAAAACTTGTTGATCAAACCCCTGTTGTAATTGAAGAAAAAACTAAACCTGATAAAGCTAAAGAACTTAAAAAAATTCTTGAAGACATTGGGGGAGTGGTTGAACTTAAATAAAAAAATAAACATTCTAAACCATTTACAAACAATCAGAGACTTTTCAAAATAGAAAGCCTCTGATTTTTATTGTTTTTTGTAAAACTTAAATCCAATATTTAAAAGTTTTACAAATCAAAAAAATCTAAAAACTATATTTTAAATAAGGTTAAAACAATTTCAGAATGGCAACATTAAGTAATAAAAATTCAAATCCATTAATAAAAAGTAAATATAAAAATTTTCTACCTTTTGGCCATTACACTAAAAGGTTAGCGTTGAATCCTAAGCATGTTGAACTCGATATGCCGAATCTTTTAAATGTCCAACTTGAAAATTTTTTCTATTTTGTAAATCACAGAATAGATCAGATTTTTCGTGAAGTTTTTCCGATCGTTAATGATAGCAAAAGCATTAAAATAGAATATATATCCTGTGAATTTAAAAAAGCTAGTGAAGATTTAAAAGAAATTAAAGATCAAGGAAAAAATTATGAAGCAGCACTGTATGCAAAATTTGCTCTTTATAAGAATAATAAAAAAGATTCAGAGAAAAAAGTTTTTATTTGTTTTTTTCCATGAATGACAAAACAAGCTAGCTTTATTATAAATGGGGTTGAAAAGGTTGTTGTTTCGCAATTTTTAAAATCTCCAGGAATTTATTTCAATAAATTTCATGATCTTAATGGTTCTGATATATCTTATTTTAATTTAACGCCATTATTGGGAACTTGAATAGAAATTAAAATAAATGATAAAAAATTAATTTCTGTCAAAATAAATAAAACTAAAAAAATTCAATTAAGTTCTTTATTTACTTGTTTAGGGTTAGATTTAAATTTATTGAATGAAATTTTTGACAACAATAAATTCATTATTAATACATTCGCAAAAGAAGATATTCTTGATAAAAAAACAGCAATTATAAACTTATTACATAAAATAAACCCAAGCGAACCTTTATTAAATCAAAAAGATAAAATAATTGAATTATTCAAAAAACATTTTTTCAGTCCTCATTATTATGATTTATCAAAAGCTGGAAGATATAAATTAAATCAAAAAATTAATTTTGTTGATAGATTATTTAATTATAGAATAGCAAAAGATATTCGAACAAACGACAATAAAGTTTTAATTGCCAAAGATAAAGTAATTCACCAAGAAGAAATTGATTTAATTCAAGATGCGATCGACAAAAATATCTTAAAAAAACAACAACTTTATTTACCAGACTTTGATGATGTAGAATATTACACATTTTATATTTATCACCCAAATCAATTAGTTGATGAAGAAAAACAATTAGTTAAAATCATTACACCAGCTAAATTAGACAACGAAAAAGTTTGTTTAGATTTAATTGATTTCATAAGTATTATTAATTATTTATTAAATCTTGCTATTGATATTGGATCAGTTGATGATATCGATGATATTTCATCAAGAAGAATTAGGGTAGTTTCTGAGTTAATTGAAAATCAATTAAAATTTGCTTTTATAAAGATGAAAAAAAATATTCATGAAATGATGATTTCTTCATCAATTGAAAGTTTGAATCTTAAAAAATTAATTAATAGTAAAGCAATTATTAGTGTTATTAAAGAATTTTTTAACATTTCACAATTATGTCAATTCATTGATCAAACTAACCCATTGAGTGAATTTTCTAACAAAAGAAAAATTTCATCTTTAGGACCAAAAGGGTTAACAAAAGAAAGGGCAGGACTTGAAGTTCGAGATGTTCACAACTCACATTACAATCGAATTTGTCCAATTGAATCGCCTGAAGGACCTAATATTGGTTTGATTTTAAATTTAGGATGTTATTCAAGAATAAATAATCTTGGATTTATTGAAACGCCTTACTTTGTTGTTAAAAACAGAACCATCACTAATGAAGTTAAATATTTAGATGGAACACAAGAGAAAAAATATGTTATTTTTTCATACAATCCTAAATTTTTAAATAAATCTAAAATTGTTTCAGAAGAAGTTATTGCTAGTTATAATTCTGAATTTATTGTAACAAACGCAAGTAATGTTGAATTAGCATCAGTTTCTCCAAAACAATTAATTTCGGTAGCTACAGCGTGCATTCCATTTCTTGAAAACAATGATGCTAATAGGGCTTTAATGGGTGCTAACATGCAACGTCAAGCAGTGCCGCTTTTAAAAGCAGAAGCGCCATTAATTGCAACCGGAATTGAACATAAAATTGCTACCGATTCAAATGTAGCAATCGTTGCTGAAGAAGATGGTAAAGTTGTATATGTTGACGCAAATGAAATGGTTGTCGAATACGCCTCAGATAAAAAAAGAAAAGTAACAATTCCATTGTCTGTTTTTCAAAAAACAAACCACAACACATGTAAAACACACGTTCCGCTCTTAACCATTAATGATAAATTTAAAAAAGGTCAAGTTTTAGCTGACGGACAAGCCATGAAAGATGGTGAATTAGCTTTAGGCAGAAATGTTTTAGTTGGATTTTGTACATGATATGGTTATAACTTTGAGGATGCGATCATTATTTCTGAAAGAATCGCTAAAGATGATGTCTTTACATCGCTTCATATTGAAGAATTTGTAGTAGAAGCTAGAATTACAAATCAAGGTCACGAAGAAATAACAAGGGATATTTTAAATGTTAGCGAAAGTCATTTAAAATATTTAGACAGCGATGGGATAATTATTCCAGGAGCAAGAGTTCATTCAGGTGATATTTTAGTTGGGAAAGTAACTCCAAGAGAGGAAATTTCTTCAACCCCTGAAGATAAATTATTACAAGTTATTTTTGGTGAAAAAAGTAGACATTTTAAGGACAGTTCTTTAAGAGTTCCGGTTGGATCTGGGGGAATTGTTGTTGATGTTAAAAGATTTTTAAAACAAAAAAAAGATAATTTGCCTTCAGATGTTTCTGAAATGATAAAAGTTTATATTCTGCAAAAAAGAAAACTTCAAGCTGGAGATAAAATGTCTGGAAGACACGGAAACAAAGGAGTTGTATCTGTTATTGTTCCTGAAGAAGATATGCCGTTTCTAGAAGATGGAACCCCAATCGATATTCTGTTAAATCCATTAGGAGTTCCGGTTAGAATGAATATCGGACAAATTTTAGAAACAGAACTTGGTTTAGCGGCCAATAAATTAGGCATTAAGGTTGTAACACCAGTTTTTGAAGCGCCATCAGAAATGCAAATTACAGAATTTGTCAAAGATGCCAATCTTCCTGAAGATTGTAAGTTTAGCGTTATCGACGGAAAAACTGGTGAGCGATTTGACAATAAAATTTTAGTTGGATACATGTATATGTTAAAACTTTCACATATGGTTGAAGATAAAATTCATGCTCGTGCTATCGGACCATATTCTTTAATTACACAACAACCACTTGGTGGTAAAGCTCAAAATGGTGGTCAAAGATGTGGAGAAATGGAAGTTTGAGCCTTTGAAGGTTACGGAGCTGCTCATTTATTACAAGAATTATTAACAATTAAGTCAGATGATGTTATCGGAAGAATTAAAACATACGAATCGATAATTTGAGAAAATAAAACTTATAAACCAAATATACCTGAATCATTCTTAGTTTTAGCAAGCGAATTAAAAGGATTAGGAATAAATATCGAATTAAAAAGAAAATAGTGTCATGGAAAAATCAATTTTAAATTTTAACGAGAATAATAAAAATTATGATTTGTATCGAGAAAATCATGAAAATAAATTCTATACACATTACGAAAAAGAGAAAATAGTTAAAGAAGTTGTCATTTCAATAGCCTATGATTCTGATATTTATAACTGATCACATGGTGAGGTAACAAAATCTGAAACAATAAACTATAAATCTTTAAAACCTGAACCAGATGGTTTATTTTGTGAAAAGATCTTTGGTCCTGTTAAAGATTATGAATGTGCATGTGGAAAGTATAAAAAAAGCAGATACAAAGGAATTATTTGTGAAAGATGTGGTGTAGAAGTTACAACATCATCAGTTAGAAGAAAACGTTTTGGTCATATTTCACTTTTTGCTCCAATTGTTCATATTTGAGCAATAAAATCAGCTCCTTCAAAATTAGGGCATGTTTTAAATATAAAATTACGTGAACTTGAAGAAGTAATTTATTTTGTTTCATATATAGTAGTAGATCCAGGCGATACCCAACTAAAATTTAAATCAGTTTTAGATCAAGCAACTGCTGCTCTTGAATTGCCAAAAATTTTAAAAAAATTATTAACAACCCTTGATAAACAAACGCAAGTTAAAGATATTCAAAAATGTCAAACTTATTTAGATTTATTTGAATCATCACCATCAAGCATTACTTTTAGTTTTGAAGTTATTGCTAAATTCTTACAAAAACATACCGGTTTAGAATTTGGAATCGGTGCTGACGGAATTTCTAAAATCTTAAGAAAAATCGATTTAAAAAAAGAAATCCAAGCTGCAAAAGCGCTTTTGAATAAGTTAAATATTACTGAAGTAAGAAAAATTTTAAAAAGATTAGAAACTTTACAAGCTTTTTATAAATCTGGTGTTCCACTTGAAAATATGATTTTCAATGTTATTCCAGTTATTCCACCAGAATTAAGACCAATTATTCAATTAGATGGGGGTCGTTTTACAACAAGCGATATAAACGATCTATACCGTCGTGTTATCTTAAGAAATCAACGTCTAAAAAAAGTTATCGATTATGCCGCACCTTCAATTATTATTAACAACGAAAGAAGAATGCTTCAAGAGTCAGTTGATGCTTTATTTGATAATGCTAAAAAACTGAAACCATTTTTAACTAAAGAAAAACGTATTCTTAAATCTTTAAGTGAAAACTTAAGAGGAAAACAAGGAAGATTTAGACAAAACCTTTTAGGAAAAAGGGTTGACTATTCAGGAAGAAGTGTTATTGTTGTTGGACCAGATTTAAAAATGAATGAATGTGGTCTTCCAAGCGATATCGCATTGACACTTTACAAACCTTTTATTATTCATGAATTATTAAAACGAAAAATAGCTCAAACAACAAAAGGAGCAGATAAATTAATTCAAAGTCGTGATTCGCGAATTTGAGAAACGGTTGATTGTGTTATTCAACATCGCCCCGTTATTTTGAATCGTGCTCCAACCCTGCACCGTTTAGGTGTTCAAGCATTTAATCCAAAAATTATTAATTCAAAAGCGATAACATTACATCCATTAACAACAACAGCTTTTAATGCTGACTTTGATGGAGACCAAATGGCGGTTCATTTACCATTATCACAAAAATCTGCTTATGAAGCTGAAACACTTTTAATCGGTTCAAAGCATATTCTTGGATTAAAAGACGGCAAACCAATTGCAGTCCCAAGTCAGGATATGATTTTGGGGATTTATTACTTAACCTACGTTGACCAATTTGTTGAAGATGATATTTTTGTCTTTTCAAGTCAAAAAGAATTAAAATTTGCCCTTGATCAAAAATTAATTAAATTACATCAATTATGTTTAATTACTGTTTCAGATTTTGATGATACAAAAATAGCAATTAAAAATAAAGAAACAAGCAATTTATACCTTTTAACTACGCCAGGTAAAATAATATTCAATGAAACTTTAGATTCAATTAACTATATTAATTCTGTTGACGATATCAATAAATTTAATCTAAAAAATCTTGTTCATTTCACTGATGATCAAAAAAGTCCTTATTTAACTTTTAAAGATAAACAAACATTAGTAAATTATTTAAGACAAGAACATACCCCTTATTCTCCGATTGTTAAAAAAATGATTATTTCTCTAGTTGCTACTTTATATGAAAAACTAGGTGATGAAACTTATAAAGTTCTTGATAACATCAAAAACCTTGGTTTTAAATATTCAACAAAATTAGGAGCAACTGTTTCTATTTCTGACTTTGAATTAAACAATCAAAATAAAAATAATCAAAAAGTTAACAAAATTAAACAAGAGTTAATTAAAAAAGCCGACGAAACTGCTAAAAAATATAAAGACTTATTAAAACGTGGGTTCATTACTGAAAAAAACCATTATGAATTAATCGCTGATTTATGAATGGGAGTTAAAAATAAACTTCAAACTGAAATGGAAAAACTTTTCAGAGATCAGGCAACGAAAAAAAATGCCATTTATATGATGGTTGATTCAGGAGCTCGGGGAACATTAGCTAACTTTACCCAACTTGCAGGAATGAGGGGATTAATGACCAATCCAAAAGGAGATATTATTCCAGTTCCGATTAAATCATCACTTCTTGATGGTTTAACAGTAAGTGAGTTTTTTATTTCAACCCATGGGGCAAGAAAAGGATTAGCTGATACAGCTGTTAAAACCGCTGACTCTGGTTATTTAACAAGAAGATTGATCGATGCGACACATGATGTTACTATCCTTGAGGATGATTGTCATACTACACGTGGTTATCGGGTTCAAGAAATTCGTGACACTAAAACAAACGCTTTAATTGTTCCATTAGAAGAAAGAATCATTGGTCGTTATTCATTGCATAGAATAACTGATAAAAATGATAAAGTTATTATTGACGCTAATGAGTTTATAACTAAACAAATCGCTCAAAAAATTATTAATGCTGGTATTAAAGAAGTTGAAATTAGAACCGTTTTTGGATGCAACACTTCTTATGGTTTATGTCGTAAATGTTATGGTTCTTTCTTAGCAAACAATAAACCAGTTGAAATTGGAACAGCGGTTGGAATTATTTCAGCTCAGTCAATCGGAGAACCTGGAACGCAGTTAACGATGAGAACCTTCCATACTGGTGGGGTTGCTGATCAGGCTGATATTACACAAGGATTACCAAGAATTAAAGAATTATTTGATGCTACAAAATCAAAAGGTCAAGAAGCGATTATTTCTGAAGTTGATGGTGTAGTTGAAGAGATCACTACTAAATCAAGTCGTTCATACAAACAAACAATCGTTATTCGTTCAACCTTCTTAAATAAAGATAAAGAAACAGAATCATATCAAGTAGCAGCTAATATTCCATCTGAATCAATTTTAAGAGTAAAAGTCGGAGATAAAGTAAAAATTGGTCAAAAATTAACTGACGGAGCGATTGATTTAAAAAAACTATTACATTTCTCTGATATTTTTGCAGTCCAAGATTATCTTTTAAAAGAAGTTCAAAGAGTTTATCATTTACAAGGAATTGAAATTGCTGATAAATATATTGAAATTATTGTTTTCCAAATGCTTGAAAAATTTGTTATTTTAGATCCAGGGGATAGTAGTTTCTTAATCGGATCATTTGTCAGCATTTATGACTTTAAAGAAGAAAATAAAAAAGTTTTACTTGCTAAAAAAAGACCAGCTTTTGGTAAGATAACATTATTTGGAATTAAAAAAGCTCCATTAAAAAACCGTTCTTTCTTAAGTTCAGCATCGTTCCAAGATACAACAAGAGTTTTAACAAACGCTGCTATTGCTCGAAGCGCTGATAAACTTTATGGAATTAAAGAAAATGTTATGGTTGGTAATTTAATTCCAGCTGGAACAGCGGTTCAAGAGTTAAATGAAGATTCATAAAATTTAAATATAATTAAAAGACAAGAAAATATATACAATTTATCAATAGTTTCTTATAATATTAAAGAAAAAAATAATATGCCAACAATAAATCAGTTAATTAATAACCCAAGAGTTAAAAAAAAGAAAAAAGCAAAATCTCCTGCTTTAAAATACACTTACAACACTTTAAAGAAAAAACAAACCAAAATTAATTGTCCACAAAAACGGGGCGTTTGTTTAAGGGTCGCTACTATGACACCGAAGAAGCCTAATTCAGCATTAAGAAAATATGCTAGGGTAAGACTTTCAAATGGTGCTGAGGTAGTTGCTTATATTCCTGGTGAAAAACACACCCTTCAAGAACACTCAGTTGTTTTAATGGAAGGGGGACGGGTAAAAGATTTACCAGGGGTCCGTTATCACATTGTTCGTGGTGTTCTTGATGCATCACCAGTTGCTGCAAGAAGACAAAGTCGTTCATTATATGGAGCTAAAAAACCCAAAACCAAAAAAGCTTCTGAAAGTGAATAATTAATTTCTAGTTAATTTTTTAAAATAATAACAATACAATGAGAAAAAAAGTAGTTAAAATTAGACCAATAACTCCAGATTTAGTCTATTCATCAAAGTTAATAACTAAAATGATAAACTATATCATCAAAGATGGTAAAAGACATCTTGCTTCTAAAATTTTTTACAATGCAATGGACATTGTAAAAGAAAAAACAAACCAAGACCCCATTTTAGTTTTTAATCAAGCTGTTAAAAATGCGATGCCGCAACTTCAACTTAAATCAAGAAGAATGGGTGGAGCTACCTATCAAGTGCCAATCGAAGTGTTACCAAGAAGACAAATCATTTACGCTTTAAAATGGATTCAACAAGAAGCAGAAAAACGTAAAACCCATCATACGATGGAAGAAAATTTAGCAAGTGAAATTATTGATGCTTATCATAATTCAGGTGGTGCAGTTAAAAGAAAACGTGATGTTCATCGCCGCGCTGAAGAAAATAAAGCATTTGCTCACTTTAATTGATAATCGCTTTAAATATAAATATATATAAGTTAAAAAATTTACATGAAGGATAACAACAATAAACTTATTCACCTTCGTAATATAGGAATTGCTGCCCATATCGATGCTGGAAAAACGACAACAACTGAAAGAATTTTATTTCATACTAAAAAAATTCACAAAATTGGTGAAGTTCATGAAGGGGAAGCACAAATGGACTGGATGGTCCAAGAACAAGAACGAGGCATTACAATAACATCAGCTGCTACAACCATTTTTTGAAAAGATTGTACGATTAATATTATTGACACTCCTGGACACGTTGACTTCACGGTTGAAGTTGAAAGAAGTTTAAGAGTTCTTGATGGAGCTGTTACAGTTCTTGATGCTCAATCAGGGGTTGAACCACAAACTGAAACAGTTTGACGGCAAGCAACTAAATATCATGTTCCACGAATTGTTTTTGCGAATAAAATGGATAAAATTGGCGCTGATTTTGATAAATCATGCGCTTCATTAAAAACGAAACTAGCAGCGAATGCCCATCCAGTTCAATTACCAATTGGTGCTGAAAGCGATTTTGTTGGCGTTATTGATTTAGTTGAAGAAAAAGCTTATTATTTTGACGGTTCCCCACAAGAAAATATCGAAGTTAAACCAATTCCTGATGATTTAAAAGAAAAAGCACAACAACTTAGAATTAAATTAATTGAAGAAGTTGCTCATTATGATGATGAGTTCATGGTAACATATCTTGAAAACTTACCGATTACACCTCAACTTTTAAAAAAAGCGGTGCGGACAGCGACTTTGTCTGGTAAATTTTTCCCAGTTTTCTGCGGTTCAGCTTTTAAAAATAAAGGGATTAAACCGCTCTTAGATGGAGTTATCGATTACCTACCATCACCACTTGATGTTGGTGCTGTTAAAGGTTTTGATGTTGATGATCATTCAAAAGCGTTAACAAGAAATCCAGTTATTGAAGAAAAATTATCAGCGTTAGCCTTTAAAATTATGGCTGATCCATACGTTGGAAGATTAATCTTTACAAGAATTTATTCTGGAAAAATTGAAAAAGGAACCTACGTTTATAATTCAACTAAAAACGTTCAAGAAAGAATTAGTCGTGTTATTAGAATGCACGCTAATAAAAGGGAAGAATTAGATTGCGCTGAAGCTGGCGATATTGTTGCTTTGATTGGTTTAAAATCAACAATTACAGGCGATACTTTATGTGATAAAAAAGAACAGATCATTTTAGAGTCAATGAATTTCCCAGAACCTGTTATTTCTTTATCAGTTGAACCAAAAACCAAACAAGATCAAGAAAAAATAAGTCTTTCTTTACAACGTTTAAGTGATGAAGATCCAACTTTTCAATCATGGATCAACCAAGAAACAGGCCAAACAATTATTGCAGGGATGGGGGAACTTCATCTTGAAATTATTGTTGACCGTTTAAAAAGAGAATTTCATGTTAACGCTAATGTTGGTAAACCGCATGTTTCTTATCGTGAAACAATTAAACAAACCGGTCAATGCGAAGGTAAATACATTCGACAATCAGGTGGACGGGGACAATACGGACACGTATGATTTAAGTTTGAACCTAATCCAGGAAAAGGGTTTGAATTCGTTGACAAAATTGTTAGTGGAAAAATTCCTAAAGAATACATTAAACCAGCGCGTGATGGATTGGTAGCTGCCTTAAAAAATGGGTTATTAGCTAACTATCCTGTCATTGATATTAAAGCAACTTTATATGATGGATCATTCCATGAAGTTGATTCAAGTGAAATTGCGTTTAAAATCGCTTCAAACATAGCCTTTAAAGAAGCTAAAAAACATTGTGATCCAGTTATTCTTGAACCAATTATGAAGGTTGAAGTAACTGTTCCGCAAAACTATTTTGGTGATGTAATTGGGAATTTAACCGCAAGACGGGGTGTTATTGAAAAAACAGCCCAAGAAGGAAACGCTGAAGTAATCAGCGCTAAAGTACCTTTAAGCGAAATGTTTGGATATGCAACCGATCTTCGTTCCTTTACTCAAGGAAGGGGAATTTATGCGATGGAATTCTCACATTATCAAGAAACGCCACGTGCAGTTGCTGAACAAATAATTGAAGAAACAGCAAAACAAAAAAACAAACAAAAGTAATAACTTTTGTTATAATTTCATTGGTAAACTTTATTAATAAAATATAATAAACATTAACAAAATAACATTTATAAAAAAAGGAATAAATAAATAAATTGGCAAAAGAAATATTTAAAAGAACCAAACCACACGTTAATATCGGAACTATCGGTCACGTTGACCACGGAAAAACAACTTTAACAGCCGCTATTACTTATTATCTTTCAAAAAAAGGTGGTGCTAAACAAGTTAATTACGAAGAAATTGATAAAGCACCTGAAGAAAAAGCGCGTGGCATAACGATTAACACTGCTCATATTGAATATGAAACAGAAAAAAGACACTACGCTCACGTTGACTGTCCTGGACATGCTGACTATGTTAAAAACATGATCACTGGAGCAGCGCAAATGGATGGAAGTATTTTAGTTGTTTCAGCTACTGACGGACCAATGCCTCAAACACGTGAACATATTTTATTAGCAAGACAAGTAGGGGTCAAAACAATTGTTGTTTTCATTAACAAAGTTGATTTAGTTGATGATGAAGAAATTCTATCATTAATTGAAATGGAAATTCGTGAATTATTATCTAAATATGGTTTTGACGGAGATAATGCTCCAATTATCTATGGTAGCGCAACTGAAGCAATCAAAGGTAATAAAAAATACGAAGAAAAAATTCAAGAATTACTTGATGCTATCGATGCATCAATCGAAGTTCCAAAAAGAGCTGTTGATAAGCCTTTGTTAATCGCAATTGAAAACGTTTCATCAATTGAAGGAAGAGGAACAGTTGCAACCGGAAAAATTGAACAAGGAATTGTTAAATTAAAAGATGAAGTAGAAATCGTTGGAATTAGACCTACTTTAAAATCAGTTGTAATCGGAATTGAAATATTCCACAAAACATTAAACGAAGGTGAAGCTGGAGATAATGTTGGAGTATTATTAAGAGGAATTAACCGTTCACAAATTGAAAGAGGACAGGTTATTGTAAAACCAAGTTCAATTACTCCCCATCACAAATTTAGAGCAACTTTTTATTGTTATAAAAAAGAGGAAGGGGGAAGACATACACCATTCTTCTCAAACTACCAACCACAGTTTTATTTTAGAACCGCTGATATTACTGGTAAAGTTGAATTACCTGAAGGCGTTAAGATGGTAATGCCTGGCGATAACACTGAATTAATCGTTACTTTAATTCATCCAATCGCTATGAAAGCAAAAGATACATTCTCAATTCGTGAAGGCGGAAGAACAATTGGCGCTGGAACAATTAGTAAAATCATCGAATAATTTGAATTTTTTAAATTAATTTTATTCTTTCTTAGTTTTCATTGCACAAGCGACTATTCCTTGTGCATTTTTTATTTTAAAACTAAAAAATTTAAAAGCAAGATATTATGGACAATTTAAATTGAAATTTAGAAAAAATTTTAGATAAAAAATCTCTTTCAACCTTAAAAGAAGAGATGATAAAAGCAACAGACACTATAGTTAAACTAAAAGGTAAGATTAGTGATTCAGTTGAAAATCTTTCAACATTTTTAAAATCTTATCAAAATTTTAAAATTAACTTAGATTTAGTTTATGCCTATTTAGGTAATAAGGAAAATGAAGATTTAAGCAATATTACAAGTCAAAATCAATTATTAGAATTTTCAAGTTTTGAAAATAAACTTTCTTCAAAAATCATTTTTTGAAGAAATGAGTTATTGGACAAGAAAAGCGAAGTTTTAAATTTAATTAAAGATGATTCTTTAAAACTATATACAACTTATTTTGATCAGTTTTATTATTTTGACAAACATCGCTTATCAAACGAGGCTGAATCTGCATTACAATATTTATCAGAATATTTTAATTCTAATCACTCAACATTTTCAAAATTGACAAATGTTGATTTTAAATTTAAACCAATTAAAAAAGATGGGCAGTCAATTGATTTACATCCAGGCAACTATAGTAAATTTATTTCTGATGTCGATCCTAAGGTCCGAAAACAAGCCTATCAAAAATTTTGATCAGTATATTTTGATCATAAAACAGGATTAACAAATAACGCTTATTATCATTGGATGTTAACTGGAAAATTAGCGAAATTATATAAATATCCATCATCTTTAAAACAACATCTAGCAAGCGACTTTTTAGATCAGCCTTTTTATGATTTTCTTTTAGATCAAATTAAAAAAAATAGCAATCTTATTTATAAATGGAAACAAATTTTAGCAAAAGTGACAACAATCGACAATCCTTTTCCATGAGATTGAAGTGGTGATTTATTTCCAACAATTGAAGATAAATTTGAAATAGATGAAACAAAACAGTTAATAAAAGATGCTTTAGCAGTTTTAGGAGATGAATATCAAACAAAAATAGATTATATTTTTAACAATCAATTAATCAGTTGACTGCCGAAAAAAAATAAAAGAAGCGGTGCTTATTCATGAGGAGTTTGAGGAGCTGATCCATATATTTTAATGAATTGGAATGATAAATATTTGGATGCAAGCACTTTAATTCATGAAATAGGACATTCAATTCACACTCTTTTTTCATCACAAAATCAACCATACGTTTATCATTCATATCCAATCTTTTTAGCTGAAATTGCATCAATTACAAATGAACTTTTATTCGGGACTTATCAATTAAATCAAACAAATGATAATAATAAGAAAAAATTTATTCTTGAAAAATTAATCAAAGAATTTATCGCCACCGTTTATCGGCAAGGTCAATTCGCTGAATTTGAAAAAATTGTTCATGCAAAAATTGAAAATAATAAACCAATCAGTTATATTGATTTAAAAAAAATTGCAACCAGTTGCAAAAAAAATATTTACCAAAACTTGAAACTGAAAAAAAAGTCAATAAATATTCTTGACTGTGAACGATTTATGTTCCGCATTTCTTTTCAGATTTCTATGTTTTTAAATATGCTACAGGAATGATTGCAGCCGCTAGTTTTGTTAATAAAATCTTAACTGAAGGTGATAAAGGTAGAAATGATTATTTAAAATTTTTAAAATCAGGATCAAGCGATAAACCTTTCCAAATATTAAAAAATTGTGGCGTTGATTTAAACTCTGAAGCAACCTATACAAGGGCATTTAAATTTCTTGAATCATGGATAAACGATTTAAATAAAATAATAATATAGATAATAAAATAAAAAAACCCAATTTTAGAAAAAATATAATATAATTTAAAACGTGCTTAATTTCTTTTGTATATTATTTTATAGATAAACAACAAAATTATAAAAAAACGCCATCTTCTTAGATTGGCAATACAGTTAAAACTTTTATTTCAGGGTGAATGCAAAAATACATCTTTATGGAAAAATTAAAAATAAAATTTAAATCATACGATCATCGTAGTCTTGATCAATCAGTTAGTAAAATTGTTAAAAGTTTAGAAAGCAATGGTGTTCAGGTTTTCGGCCCGATTCCATTACCAACAAAAACGAAAAAAATAACAATCTTACGCTCGACCCATGTCCATAAAAATTCACGTGAACAGTTTGAAACAAGAACATATAGTAGATTGGTTGAAATTATCAATTTTAATCCAAATATTATTGATAAACTTCGTTCAACGAAACTTTCATCTGATATAAAAGTCGATATTAAAATTTAAAAAATTTCAAAAATATATAAAAACCCATCATGAAAGGTCTCTTAGCCAGAAAAGTTAAATCAGTACGATTCTTTACAAAAGATTATCGTTGAATTCAAGGAACTTTAATTGAAATTCCTGATAATTTCATCCTTGAAAAGAAAACAATTGAGAAAAATAACTATCAAAGTCTTAAACTTGGTATTGTTGATAAAAAAGTCAATTTATCAAACAAGCCTGAGTTGGGGATTTATAAAAAAATAGGTTTAAACACCCCCAAAAAATTTGTTAAAGAAATTAGAAATTTTGAGACAGATAAAAATTGTGGTGATAAATTAGATTTATCTATTTTTGCAGTTGGAGATTTAGTTGACGTTCAAACTCTAAGTAAAGGTAAGGGTTTTAGTGGTGTAATTAAAAGATGGAATCATTCACGTGGTCCAATGGGACATGGTTCAGGATATCACCGTGGTATCGGTTCTATGGGTTCTATTAATCCATCACGGGTTTTTAAAAATAAAAAAATGGCTGGACATCTTGGAAATCAGCTAACAACCGTTCAAAATCTTGTAATAGTTCATATTGATTTAGAAAACAAATATTTAATTGTTAAAGGATCAACTCCTGGCAATAATAATCAATTTGTAGTTATTAAATCAGCTGTAAAAGATAAAAAACATTATTTTAAACCATCATTGTTTGAAAACCCAGTTAAAAATTCTCAAGAAAGAGCTAATGTATAGATTTTAATTTGCAAAGAAACAATTACTATGGAAATTTCAGTATATAAAGAGAACGGACAAGTTGAAACAACATTAAAATTCGATTTTGTTAAAGATTTAGGTGCGAAAAATTACGATAAACTTGTTCATCAAGTTATCGTTTCAGAACAAAATTCAAAACGGCAAGCAACTGCTCACACCAAAACAAGAGGAATTGTTTCAGGTGGTGGGAAAAAACCATGACGTCAAAAAGGAACTGGGAGAGCTAGACACGGAAGTAATCGTTCTCCAATATGACGTGGAGGGGGAACGGTTTTTGGTCCGTTAAAGACACGTAACTATAAAACAAAAGTCAATAAAAAAGTTTACTATCTTGCAAAACTTTATTTAATGGAAAATTTCTTAACTAATAGTCATTTAACTAATAGTTGTTTTGTTTTCGAAGAAATGAGTTTCAGCGATTTCAAAACTAAAAATATGCTTGAGTTCCTTTCAAAATTTGGTTTAGAAAAAAACCATAAAAGAACATTAATTATCGTTAATAAAGAAGATAAAAACAGCAAATTAGCTGCAAGAAATTTACCATTTCTTGAATATAAAACATGAGATACAGTAAGTGTTTATGATCTTGCTGTTGCAAAATACTTATTTTGCGAGCTTCATGTTTTAGAAGCCTTTAATCAACAATTAAGTTTGGTATTTCCTAGTTTAAAACAACAAGCATCTCAATCACCAAAACAAGAAGTTTAAAAACTATCATCATCTTTTTCAATTTAAAAAAATCATTCTAATATGACAAGCGCTAAAATTACACCATCAACCGACGTTGCGACAACTCAACCTAAAAAAATTAAAACTGAGACAGTTGCAAAAAAAGAAAATCATGAAATCGATTATCAAAAATTCGATTTTTCAATTTTCTCAACAATTAAACGTTCTTGATTAACTGAAAAAGTTTACAAACAAATTAACGAAAAAAACATTTATGTTTTTGAAGTAAACAAAAACGCTAACAGTTCACAAATAAAACATGATTTTCAAATTTTATTTGATGTTGATGTTGAAAAAGTTAATGTTATAACAATAAAACCGCGCAAAAAACGTCTTGGTAAATATCAAGGTTTTAAACCAGGAATGAAAAAAGCTTACATTAAGTTAGCTAAAGGACAAAAAATTTCTGTCTTTGAAGAAGATTTAAAAGAAATACAAGAAAAAGAACAAGCGCTTGAAGCGAAGAAAGCGAAAGATAAAGTAATCGACGTTAAAGCAGAAGAATCAAAAGCAGTTGAGGAAACTGAAACTGCTTCTAAAAAAGATTCAAAATCAAAAATAGACAATCATGGCGATCAGAATAAATAAACCAATTAGTAACGGGCAAAGAAATCGAACTACTGTAAATTTCAGAAAAACGCTTTCTCAAAAAAATAAACCGTATAAACCATTAACAAAACATTTTGTTAAAAAAGCAGGTCGAAATAATCAGGGGAAAATTACCGTTCGTCATCAAGGCGGGGGCAAAAAACAGCTTTATCGATTCATTGATTTTAAAAAAAGAAAATACAATGTCCCTGGAACTGTTAAATCAGTTGAGTATGATCCGAATCGTTCTGCTAACATTGGTTTAGTATCATACGCTGATGGGCAAAAACTTTATACAATCGGTTATCAAGGAATGAAGGTTGGAGATAAAATAGTTAACGGCAGTGATAAACTAGATTCTGGTAATACTGTTGTTTTAAAAAATATTCCAATCGGGACTTTTGTTCATAATATCGAATTACAACCAGGACAAGGTGCGAAATTGGTTCGTTCAGCAGGAACAGGAGCACAAATAATTAGTAATAAAGATTCTAAATACACAATTATTCAATTGCCAAGTGGCGAAAGAAGAAAAATTTTAAATAATTGTCATGCGACAATCGGGGTTGTCGGAAACTCAAGTCACAACCTTGTTAGAATTGGAAAAGCAGGTAGAAATCGTTGATTAAATAAAAGACCAACCGTTCGTGGTTCAGCCATGAATCCAGTTGATCACCCCCATGGTGGTGGTGAGGGTAAATCACCAATTGGAAGAAAAGCTCCATATACACCTTGAGGTAAAAAAGCTCTTGGAGTAAAAACAAGAAGCAAAAAGAAACTTTCAAATAAATTTATTATTAGATCAAGAAAACCAAGCAGAAAAAAGAAATAGTTTAAAATAAAAGATTATGGCAAGAAGTTTAAAAAAAGGTTATTACGTTGAAGCGACTCTTTTAGAAAAGGTTATAACAGCTAAAAAAACAAACAGTAAAAAAATCATTAAAACATGATCAAGACGGAGCACTATCACTCCGCAATTTATTGGCTTAACCTTTGCTGTTCATAATGGGAAATTACATGTTCCTGTTTTCATAAGCGAAGAAATGGTTGGCCATAAATTGGGCGAGTTTGCTGAAACTAGAAAATTTCATGGTCATTCTGGTAAAAAACACCTATTCAAAAAATAATAGCAATTATCAATGGAAACAAAATTAAAAACAACATTTAACGGATCACCAAGAAAAGTTAGACTAGTGGTTGATTTAATTCGAAATAAACCAACCCACGATGCAATTAATATTTTATCTTTTACTGAAAAACGTGCCGCTAAAAATTTAAAAAAATTACTTTATACTGGCATAAATAACGCAATTAATAATTTTGCTATGGATATCCATAAACTTTATGTCAAATCAATTTCAGTTGATGAAGGCAAGAAAACAAAAAGACTTTTACCTGGATGTAAAGGTCGTGTTTATTTTCAATTTCGTCGTTCTTCAATTGTTAATTTAACTCTTGCTGAAAAAGAAGATCAACTTAAAAAAGTTTCTAAAAAAACTGCCCCATCTAAATTAGATAAAGAAAGTGATTCAGTTAACCTTAAAGAAGAAAAAGTCCTTCCATTAAAAAAAACAGCATCTAATAAAAAAGAAAAAACTTCTGATTCAAAAGAAAAAGTTTTAACAAAAGTTCAAAAAGATCCACAACCTAAACAAAAAGCAAAAATAGTAGAAGCAAAAGTTGAACCAAAACCAAAAACTGCTAACAAAACAAAAAAAGATTCACTAAATTCAATTAATAACCAAAATAAAAACAAAACAAATCCTTTAAAACATGGCAAATAGAGTTAATTCAAATAGCTTAAGATATGAAATAAATCGTAAATATCAATCGCGTTGATTTTTAGAAAAAAAAGACCGTGTAAATGCGATTTATGCTGATTATCAAATCAGAGAAACTTTGACAAAACTTTTGCCACCGCATAAAATTGGTTTAATTGAAATCGAAAGATTAGATAATTTAGTGATCATAACAATTCATACATCTGCTCCTGGTCTTGTGATTGGAAAAGATAATAAAAGACTTAATCTTTTAAAAGAAAAAGTTAAAAAATTTATTCCAAAATTAAACAGATTAGTGATAAATGTTAGTGAAGTTCAAAATGTTAATTCAAATCCTGAATTGGTTGCACACAGCGTTGCTGAACAGTTAGAAAATAGGGTTCCATTTCGAATAGCTCAAAAACAAGCAATTAAAAGGGCTAAATTTGCTGGCGTTAAAGGAATTAAAATTATTGTTTCAGGCAGACTAGCAGGTGCTGATATCGCTAGAAGTGAAACACATTCATTTGGTTCAGTTCCATTGCAAACATTTCGTGCTAAAATTGGTTATGCTGCTACAACAGCAAAAACAACTTATGGTATTATTGGGGTAAAGGTTTGAATTTATGATGATTTCATTGACAGTTCAAAACAACCTTCAAAATCTAGATTTAACAAAAACGCAAAATGAGGCGATCGCAAAAAACAACCTTATCAAGACAAACGTGGATATGGAAATGAAGGAAATAAGAATAAATTTAGATCAAATTATTCACAATCTTCAAACCAGCCTTTTAAACCAAATCAATCTAAAAACTCATCAACATCAAAAACTAATCATCAAAAAAAATAATTTATCATGTTAATGCCTAAAAAAACAAAATGAGCCAAACCTCATAATGTTAAATATGAAAAACCAGCAAGCAGTTGTAATACGGTTGTTTTTGGAGAATGAGGTTTACAAGCAGTAGATGGCGGTTGAATCACTAATAATCAAATCGAAGCATCAAGGGTTGCAATGAGTCGTCTTATTCGAAAAGGGGGAAAATTATGAATTAGAATTTTTCCTCATATGTCGAAAACAAAGAAACCATTGGAAGTAAGAATGGGGAGCGGAAAAGGTTCACCAGCTCTTTGAGTTGCTCCTGTTAGACCAGGAACTGTTATGTTTGAAATTACAGCAAACAGCGATGAACAAGCAAAATATGCTTTAAGCATTGTGAATCATAAACTACCTATCAAATGTAAAATAATTAAAAAAGCAGATTCTAACTTGAAATCTAATCAACTAACTTAAAAAAGTAAAATATCTCTATGGATCGGAATGAATTAATTAAAAAAACACCGCAAGAATTAGCTAAATTATTGTTTGAATTAAAACAAGAATTATTTGTTTTAAAATTTCAAGCTTCAATGGGTAAATTAGAATCACCTGCTAAATTTAAAAACCTTAAAAAAGAAGTTGCAAGAATCTTAACAATTCAAATTGAACAAAGTCGTAATCTTAAAAGAATCCCTAAAACTAAAAAAACATTAGAAAAAATCCGTTTAAGAAAAGAACAACAAGAAGCGCGTGATGTCCCTGACGATAAAAAAGAAAAAAAACGTTCAATTTTAAAATTAAACCAACTAAATCAAAACAACAAAAAGAAGATACTAACAAAACGAATAAATAACCATGCTTAATAAAAATGAAATAAGTCAATTTTTAGAATCCTTTAAGCAGTATAAAAAAGATCATTTAGCAACTGCTAAAAAAGTTCATAAAAAAACTCTTTACGGTGAAGTTGTTTCTGATAAAAATGATAAAACAATTACTGTTTTGGTTAAAACCGCTAAAATTGCTCCATATTATAAAAAAAGATATTTTGCAACTAAAAAATATTTAGTTCACGATGAGAAAAATTTAGCAAAATTAGGCGATTTTGTTAAAATTATAGAATGTAGACCATTATCTGCTCGCAAAAGGTTTCGTCTATTGGAAATAAAAACATCACATCAATTAAAAGAAAATAAATAATTAACATGTTACAGTCATTATCAAAAGTAAAAGTAGCCGATAATTCTGGAGCGAAAGTAGTTGGAATTATTAAAAATTTAGGTTCAAGTCGAAAAAGATACGGAAGAGTTGGCGATATTGTTGTTTGTTCTGTTAAAAGCGCATTACCAAACGATCAAGTTAAAAATCATCAAATTACAAAAGCTGTTATTGTTCGGACAAAAGCACCTATCCATCGTAAAAACGGCGAAACAATTTATTTTTCAGAAAATGCTGTTGTTTTGATTCGTGATGATTTAACAACAAAAGGGACAAGATTATTTGGTCCAATTCCGCGTGAAATTAGAGAAAAGGGATTCTCAAAAATTATTTCATTAGCAGTCGAGGTGGTTTAAAATGCAAAAAATAAAAGTTGGAGATAAAGTTATTGTAATAGCAGGCACTCATAAAGGCGAAACAGGAGCTGTTAAAGCAATTGATTTTAAAAAAAATCGGATTCAAGTTGAAAAATTAGCAATTCGAAAAAAACATCAGAAAAGAAGTCAAAATGATGAAGGTGGAATTGTGAGCATCGAGGGGACAATCGCTTTAAGTAATGTTATGATTTATAACGAAAAAAATAAAGCCCCTGATAAAGTCAAGATCGTTTACAATAAAACTAATAAGGTTCGTTATTACAAAAAAACAAATTCACAGATTAAATAATATGAAAATCGCTGAACAATTTAACCAAAAAAAAGTTAGAGAACAATTTCTTAACAATTTTAAAGACCAGTTCCATTATCAATCAATTATGGCTGTTCCAAAAATTGAAAAAATAGTCATAAATGTTTGTGATAAAAAAATGTTAAGAGATAAAAAGCTAGCGAATGTTATTCAAAAAGATCTAACTTCTATTACTTTACAAAAACCAATCCTTATTAAAGCGAAGACTTCAGTTTCTAATTTTAAATTAAGAAAAGGGATGCCAATCGGTTTTAAAGTAACTTTAAGATCGAAATTAATGGCACAATTTTATTACAAGTTAGTTAATATCGTTCTTCCAAATACAAGGGATTTCTATGGTCTTCCAGCTAAAAGTTTTGATAAAAAAGGCAGTTATGCCTTTGGAGTTAAAGAACAATTAGTTTTCCCTGAATTAAGTTATGATACATCAACTTATTTCTTTGGGATGGATATTGTTATTGTAACTTCTGCTAAAACACCACTTGAAGCTTACCATTATTTAAAAGCGACAGGACTACCATTAAAACCATTACCAAAAAAAGAAATTCAAGAAAAATAAAATAGATAAAATCTTATGGCTAGAAAAGCATTAATTAATAAAGCAAACAAATCTCCGAAATTTTCAACAAGACAATATAATCGTTGTAAACTTTGTGGTCGGCGTCATGGTTATTATCGTCAGTTTGGTATTTGTCGAATTTGTTTAAGAAAATTAGCATACGAAGGGAAAATTCCAGGATTAAAAAAATCAAGTTGATAAAAAAATAAAATATTATGGTCAATCATCAAATCGCAGATTTATTAGTTAGAATCAGAAACGCTTATCTTGTAAATAAGCATTCTGTTTTTATTCCTTATTCAAAAATGAAGGAAAAAATTGTTAAAATTTTATACCTTGAAAAATACATTGATGACTATCGAGTAGTTAAAAAAATTACAAACACTAACAATAAATCAAAAACTGCTAAGTTTAAAAGCATTCAAATTAAACTTGGTTATTACAAAGACAAAAGTATCATTGTTGGAATTAAGCTAATTAGTAAACCCGGGTTAAGAGTTTATGCTCCTTATCGAAATATTCCAACTGTTCACAGTGGTTTAGGAACAGTTGTTTTATCAACTTCTTTAGGAATTTTAACTGACAAACAAGCAAAAATTAAAGGAGTTGGAGGAGAAGTTTTATTTAATATTTGGTAATTAAATAACAAAAAGCAAAAAATATGTCAAGAATTGGAAATAGAAGTTTAAAAATACCAGAAACAATTACAGTTGAACACGATTTAAAAAAACGTTTTATTAAAGTTACTGGTAAAAATGGTTCAGATAGTTTAACTTATCCTGAAGGAGTGATTGTTGAAATTGAAAATAACGAAATAAAAACCAAATTTAACGCCATTAATCGTCAAAATAGAAAAAGTTATGGAACAATAAATGCTTTAATTTTGAATATGTTAAAAGGGGTTAATGATCTTTATTTTAAAGAATTACAAATAGTTGGAGTTGGATATAATGCTCAATTAAAAGGTAATATTTTAACTTTAAGATTAGGATTTTCCCATCCTATTCATCTTGAAGTGCCTAAATTAATTCAAGTAGAACTGCCATCAAACACTCAAATTAAAGTTTCTGGTATCAATAAACAAGAAGTCGGTCAATTTGCTGCAAAGATTTGAAGTTTATACAAACCTGAACCTTATCGTGGTAAAGGGGTGTTATATAAAAATGTTCCAATTTTAAGAAAACAAGGAAAAACATCATCAAAATAATCTTAAATAGTATATGAAACCAAAAAATTTATCAAATCGAAAAATTCGTCATTTACGAATTAGAAAAAAAGTCTACGGAACAGAAGCAAGACCACGTCTATGTGTTTTTAAAAGTAATAAATACCTTTATTGTCAAATTATCAATGATGAAAAAAACTTTATTATTTGCGGTAAATCAACAAAATCAATTCCCCTTGAAAATAAAAAAACATTAGAAGCAAGTAAACAGTTAGGAATCGAAGTTGCTAAACTTTGTCAAAAATTTAATATCACTAATTTAGTTTTTGACCGTGCTGGTTATTTATATCATGGTAAAATTAAACAATTAGCAGATACTATTCGGCAAGAGGGGATAAAAATATAATTTAAGTTTAACATGAATGATATGAACGAAAAAAATAAAAATTTAAATCCAACAACTAACGATCAAGAAGTTAATGAACCTGATAATTTAGAAGACACTATTTCAACTCAACCTTCAGAAAGCGTAGTTAAAGAAGAACAGGCACAACCTGATTTTCATCAAGTTAAAGTAGTTTCTGATGAAGCAAAACAAGATTTCAAACGGCAAGGGAAACCGACTTTTGAATACGATTATAAAGTTATTAAATTAAGAAGAGTTGTTAAAGTTGTTAAATCAGGAAGAAGATTTGGATTCACAGCTTTAGTTGTGGTTGGAAATAATAAAGGATCAGTTGGTTATGGAACCGCTAAGGCTGGAGAAGTTCCGCTTGCTATTCAAAAAGCTAGAAAACAAGCTTTAAAAAACATTATCGTTATCCCAATTAATAAAAACCAA
The DNA here is from genome assembly GCF_023612375.1 of Mycoplasma sp. SG1. Lineage (GTDB taxonomy): Bacteria > Bacillota_I > Bacilli_A > Mycoplasmatales > SG1 > SG1. Next base: position 203,121 of record NZ_CP076852.1, read on the forward strand.
TCAATTGATTTAACCGTTGCTAACCATTATGGAGCAAGTAAAGTTCTAATTAAACCAGCTAAACAAGGAAAAGGGATTATTGCAGGTGGTGCTGTAAGACCGGTTTTTGAATTAGCAGGGGTAAAAAATGTTTATTCTAAGATTTATGGTTCAAAAAATCCTTATAATGTTTTAGGTGCATTATTTAAAAATTTTGTTGAACTTAAAGATACATTAGAAATTCATAATTATCGAATTAAGAATTTAAAAGTTAAACACCAACCTAATTTCAATCAATCGCTTAATATTTAAAAAATTGTTATGTTAGATTCATATTTTAGTCAATTAAAAGTAAATCGTAAACCAAAAAAACGAAAAGGGAGAGGGATAGCCGCTAACCAAGGAAAAACCTGTGGTCGAGGCCAAAAAGGTCAAAAAGCACGGAGTAAAGTTCGAATTGGTTTTGAAGGTGGTCAAACTCCACTTTATCGTCGTTTACCAAAAAGAGGTTTTAATAACTTTAATAAAAAAGAAGTTACAATCATTCAAAGTTCTTTAATTAATCAAAATTTTTCAACTGGCCAATCAATCACCCTTGAAAATTTAAAGACAACAAATTTAATTCCAAGTCATGTTAAACGAGTTAAAATTCTTAACAACGCTGACTTGAACAAAGATTTAAGTTTTTCAGAAGATATTAAAATTTCAAAATCATTAATCAAAAAATAACCACTTTTTATTTTTTATTTTAAGATTCTATAAGATACTCATCAAAAAGAAAAAACTTTTTAAATGAAACGAACATCTTTTATTCAAACGTTTATAGCTTGTTTTAAAATAGCAGATATTCGTTGAAAGATTCTATTTACGATTATGGTTTTAGTCGTTTTCAGAATCGGTTCTAATATTATGCTACCAGGATCGCAAGATAATGTTAGTGATAACGGGACCAATACCTTCTTTGGGATGATGAGTATGTTAGGTGGTGGTAACTTACGGAGATTAAGTGTTTTTTCATTAGGGGTATCTCCTTATGTTATGGCAACGATTATCACCCAATTGTTATCAGCTGATATTATTCCATCATGAACAAAGATGGCTAAATCTGGTGAATTAGGTCGAAAAAAACTTGACTTAGTTGCCCGTTTCTTAACCATTTTTATTGCTATTATCCAGGGTTTTGCGATTCTGTTTACGATGAAATCACAAAAATACGTCGATACTTCAACTGCTGGGTTGATGTTGGATGTTGTTATTATCGTTGCAGGATCATTTATTGCATTGTGATTAGGAGATCAAATTTCAGCTCACGGTATTGGTAATGGAACTAGTATGATTATCTTTTCAGGAATCATTGCTAATATTCCATGAAACTTTGTAACTATTTTTGATATTTATTTTGGAGCAGGAGCTGCTTCATCTGCAGCTGCCTCTGGCTTTTCGCCTCAATCAATTTTTTTAGGTATTTTAAATATCATTGTTATTGTTATTTTAATTCCAATCATTATTATTTTAACTATTTATTTAACACAAAGTTTAAGAAAAATTCCAGTTCAACAATTAGGTTCAGGTATTTCTTCAAGCCCCGTCAGGTTAAACTATTTAATGTTTAAAATTAATTCAGCTGGGGTTATTCCAGTCATTTTCGCATCCTCACTTCTTTCTATCCCTTTAACTATTTCAGGTCTAATCGCTAAAGGGACACCCGCTGATTATTGAATTAATATGTTTTTTTCTGTTTCATATGTTCCAGGGTTAATCTTTTATTTTATTTTAACTATTATCTTTACTTTTTTCTATTCTCATATCATGATTAAACCTGATGAATTATCAAAAAATTTACAAAGAAACGGTAGTTATATTCCTGGTATAAAACCTGGTTTAAATACAGAAAACTACATCGTCAAGGTTTTAAATCGCTTAAATTTAATTGGCGGGATTGCGTTAGCGTTAATAGCATCAACTCCTTATTTAATTTTTATCATTATTAAAATACCGTCAAACATGGTCTTAGGTGGAACTGGGATTATTATTATGGTTGGGGTTGCTATTGATGTTGTTACACAATTAATCGGAAGAGTTAAACAAAAACAATATGTCCTTCTTTCTCAAAAAGCGAAATCTGAATTAAAACAACAAATCAATCTTGATCAAGAACCTGAAGCATATAATCCATATCTTAACAAAACAAGCAGTCATTTAGATGATGAAAAAAGTAAAGAAACTGTCTTTGATGACGATAAGGATGATAAGAATAAAAAAGGAAGCGATTCATCAACTATTTTATGATAGTTCAATCTTAAAAATATGGGCGAAATCATCTTAATCTTTGGACCCCCAGGCGCTGGAAAAGGGACCATTTCAAATTTTTTAGAAACAAAATACCATTATTGCCATTTTTCATGTGGTGATAGTTTAAGAAATATTGATAAAAACCACCCATCTTATTTAACTATTAGTCAAAAATTAAAAAATGGCGAATTGTTAAACGATAACATTATTAATACTTTTTTTGATCAACAATTAAAAAGTATTTTGTCAGATAACAAAAAAATTGTTATTGAAGGATATCCAAGAACAATTGGACAAGCTCAATTTTTTGATCATTGATTAAAAGATAACAATTTGAAGTTAAGTTATGTTTTTAATTTAGTTATTAGTCAAGAGTTAATTTATCAAAGAATTGTTAATCGTTTAATATGTCCTAAATGCGGTGCAGTTTATAATCTTAAGTTTTTAAAACCTAAAATTGAAAATGTTTGTGATAAATGTTCATATTCGCCCCTTTTAAAAAGAAATGATGATAATTTTGAAACAATCAAAACAAGAATTAGTCAATATCATCAAAAAACTTCACCAATTATTGAATATTTTATCAACAAGAAATATAATTTAGTTAAGATCGTTGAGGATCATTTTGATAATTTGTCAGATTATTTTAGCAAAATAGAAAACTTATAATTGCATGAAGTTTATAAAAAACAAAGAAGAGATAAAATTAATGGAAAAAGCTGGAGAAATTCTAGCCCAAGTTCATCAATTGTTAACAAGCAAAATAAAAGCCGGAGTTAGTTTACTTGAACTTGATACCATTGCAAAACGCTTTATCGCTAAATCAGGCGCTAAATCAGCCTTTTTAGGGTATAATGGTTATCAGCATGTCCTTTGTACCTCAGTTAATGATACCGTGATTCATGGTATCCCAACAGTCTACAAGTTAAAAGATGGTGATTTACTATCAATTGACGCAGGAGTATGTTATAAAGGCTATTTTTCAGATGCTGCTTTTTCAGTTGTTGTTGGACAAAAGAAAACAGATCTTCAAACTAAATTGCTTGATGTTACTAAAAATGCTTTAGAACTTGCGATTCAAGAAGCAAAGCCTGGCGTAAATCTTAAATATATAGGCAAACTAATTGAAGATTATGTTCTTAAAAATAATTTTTATGTCGTTAAAAGTTATTGTGGACACGGAATTGGGACCAGTTTACATGAAGAGCCGATGGTTTTAAATTTTTATGAACCAGAAGCTGGAGATTTTATCCTTCAAGAAGGGATGACAATCGCGATTGAACCGATGGTAACAGTTAATGATGTTGATTTATATGTTGCAGAAGATGGTTGATCGGTTAAAACCGAAGATCAATCTTTATCTTGTCATTTTGAACACACAATTTTAATCCAAAAAGAAAAAAACAAAATTTTATCAAAACTTTAATTTATGTCCAAAGATGTAGTAGTAGTTGACGGTTTTATTGAAAAAGTTATCCCTAACTCAAAATTTATTATTTTATTAACTAATAAAATGCGGATTGAAGGGCATTTATCAGGTAAAATGCGGATTCACTATATTAAAATAATGACCGGTGATTATGTAAAAGTAGAAATTTCACCATATGATCCATCCAAAGGTCGGATTATTTATCGTTCAATTCCAACCCCAATTTTAAAAGAAAAATTTAAAAAACTTCAAGAATCAGATTAAAAGCATTATTCATTTCTTTTTATTTGAAAAAATTAACGCTAAGATTTAATAATTTTAAGTAAAATTTATATAATACAATAGTAAAAAATTAATCAAAAAAAAATATTATGAAAGTTCGTGCATCAGTAAAGAAAATCTGTCAACATTGTCAGGTCATCAAACGTAAGGGTAAAATAAGAATAATTTGTAAAAAAAATCCAAAGCATAAACAAAGACAAAAATAAAAAATAAATGGCAAGAATATTAGGTGTCGAAATACCTGAAAATAAACGTGCAGTTATATCTTTAGCGAAAATATATGGGATTGGTTATACATTAGCTAAAAAAATAATCAATACTTTAAATATAGATGAATCAGTAAGGGTTAAAGATTTAACAGCAGAACAATTAGCTGAAATCAAAAAAGAAGTCAGCAAATATAAAGTCGAAGGCCAATTGCGTGCTGAAGAAAAAATGAATATTAGAACTTTAATGTCAATCGGTTGCTACCGTGGGATTAGACATCGTAAAGGTCTCCCTGTTCGTGGTCAGATTACACAGAAAAACGCAAGAACAAGAAAAGGCCCAAGAAAAACAGTTGCTAATAAGAAAAAAGCAACAAAATTAAAATAATATTTATTTTTTTATTATTCATTCAATATTTTCAATTAAAAATTAAATCATAACTTATATGGGAAAAACAAAAGTCGTAGCAATAAAGAGTAAAAAAGGTAAAAATAAACAGGTTAATAAGGTCTTAAAAAAGAATCGCGGTTTAAAGAAAAAAGCAACCATCGAAGTTGGTAATGTTTATATCGTTTCATCTTTTAATAATACAATTATTACATTAACCGATTTACAAGGTAAAGTATTTTCTTGGTCATCTGGTGGAGAAATTGGTTTTAAAGGAACAAAAAAATCAACACCATATGCTGCGCAACAAGCCGCTACTACTTGTTTAAAAAAAGCAATTAATTCTGGCTTAAAAGAAGTAAATGTTTTTATTAAAGGGATTGGGCCTGGGAAAGAATCTGCAGTTCGTGGCATTCAATCATTGGATTTAAAAATTAAAGAAATCAGAAATATTACCCCAATGCCTCACAACGGATGTCGTCCTTCAAAACCAAGATCATTTTAAGATTAATCAAATAATTATCTTATTTAGAATATATTAATTTAAATATAACAATATGAATATAAAATTTAAAAAACCTACTACTAATTTCAAAATCCTTGATGAAGATCAAAATCATGGTCAACTTATTTATGGACCATTAGAAAGAGGATTCGCTAACACTCTTGGCAATAGTTTAAGAAGGGTGATGCTTTCATCTTTAACTGGTGCTTCTGTTTATGCTATCAAAGTTGAAAATGTTGTTCATGAATTTTCTTCAATATCTGGTGTATTAGAAAAATTAACCGACATAATTATTAATTTAAAAAAACTAATTTTTAAAGTTGATTTAAATTTATTTCCAGAAAACAACACCACAACCTTAGTTTTAAAAGTAACTAAAGCAAAAAAAATAACAGCTAAAAGCATCAAATGTCCCCCTGAAATTGAAGTAGTAAATAAAAATTTATATCTTCTTACAGCAACAAAGGATATATCATTAACAATTAATTTATTTGTAAAAGTAGGTCGTGGTTATGTTAGTTTTCTTGACAATCAAAAAGAAATCAAAGAATCAAGAGTAATTGCCATTGATTCTTTATTTTCACCAATTGAGACAGTTACTTTTCATAGCGAAGAAATTAAATCAGCATTATCAAAACCATACGAAAATCTTATTTTAGACGTTAAAACAAATGGTGCTATCAAAGTTGATACTGCTATTTTTCAATCAATTGAAATCTTAAGAAACCATTTAGACAACTTAAAAGAAAAATTAACTTCTTCAGTTCAAGTTCTTGAAGATGAAAATATTTTTGAAATAGATGTTACTGACGAAGAAACTGATACAAGTATTTTAGTTGAAGATCTTGACTTTACGTATAAAACTTATAACACTTTGAAAAAGAATGGGATAATATATTTATCAGAAATTCTAGCTTTAACGGAAGCTGAACTGTTAAAACTACCATCATTTGGTGAAGTTTGTTTAAATGAAGTTAAAGCTGTTTTAGAAAAAAGAAATTTATCACTTAAAATTTAAATAGCTAAAATGTCATATATTTATAATAATAATAATTTTGATAAGTTAGATAATAAATTAAAAAACTTAACCAGTCAACTTATCAAGCATAATAAAATAATTGTTACCTTAGCGGTTGCAAAAAGAGTGCAACAAGAAGTTGAACATTTAATCACAACTGCTAAGAAAAATTCACTTCATAGTTTAAGAACTGTTAAAAAAGATATTTTTAATCAAAAATTAGATCCAAAAATTGATAAAATTAAAGATAAGAAGGATACAGTTTTAGCAAAGCTAACAACTCAACTTTCAAAAAAATATCAAAACAAAAGTGGTGGTTATACTAAAATCTTAAAACTTTATAAAAGAGCTGGCGATAACGCCACAATGGTTTTACTACAATTAGTTTAATTTCTTTTTTCTTTTTTAAATATGTTAAAAGTAAAAAATTTATATTTTACTTACAACAACTTACAAAATACTTTAGATAATGTTAATATTGATTTTGAAGAAGGCAAGTATTATTGTATAGTTGGTCACAATGGTTCTGGCAAAAGTACGCTTTCAAAACTTTTGGTTGGAATTATCAAACCATCATCTGGAGAAATTATTTTAGATGATGAAAATATTTTTAATGACCTTAAAAAGTCAAGATTAAAAATTGGCATTATTTTTCAAAACCCAGACAATCAATTCATTGGATCATCTGTTTTAGATGATATTGTTTTTGGTCTTGAAAATCATCAAGTTCCTCGACAAGAAATGGAAAAGAAACTTGAATATGTCGTTAAAATAATGAATTTAGAAAAATTTTTAGGCTTTTCTCCTGAGCATTTATCAGGCGGTCAGAAACAAAGGGTTGCGATTGCTGGTATTTTAGCACTTGATTGTAAGTATATTATTTTAGATGAAGCAACAAGTATGCTTGATCCAACTTCTGCTAATGATTTTTTAAAATTGATTCGAACCATTTGTAAAAATGAAAAGAAAACAATCATCAGCATTACTCATAACATGGAAGAAGCGTATAACGCTGACCATGTTGTTATGCTTGGAAATGGAGTGGTTTTAGCAAGCGATCATCCCCATAAGATTTTTGTTCAAGATAACCTTTTAAAGTTAACGAAACTGCTTCCTCCTTTAACTTTACAATTTAAAACCAAATTAATTAATCTTGGGACAAAAATAGATGACGATATTTTTGATCTTGATAAAATAATTGATCAATTGTTAGTTAATTCATAAATATATTTTATAAAGACAAAAAAACATTTTTTTGAGCATTTTTAAAAATAAAAAACGACAACCAAATAAAGACTTAATCAACCCCGAAGATTCAGATGATTTATTAAAATACACCGATGTTAGTTTCATTTACAGTCCGAAAACATTTTTTGAAACAATCGGCGTTCAAAACATTAACTGTAAATTAAAGAAAAACCGCATTATTTCGATTATTGGTGCTTCTGGTTCAGGAAAAAGTACTTTCGTTCATTTAATGAATGGCATTTTTAAACCAAGTAAAGGTGAGATTGTGGTTTATAACATCACTAAATTTAATCATAAAACGCGAAAAATTCCCAATGTTAAATTATTAAGACAAAATGTTGGTTCAGTTTTTCAATTCCCAGAAACACAACTTTTTCAAGATAATGTTTTGAAAGACATTATCTTTGGTCCGTTAAACTTTGGTTATAACAGACAAGAAGCTGAAACTTTAGCTAGCAATGTTATTGATAAAGTTGGTTTAAATAAAAGCTTTTTTGCTAAAAATCCTTTTTCTTTATCAGGGGGAGAAAAAAGAAGGGTTGCTTTAGCTGGTATTTTAATTACAAAACCAAAAGTTTTATTACTTGATGAACCAACCGCTGGTTTAGATCCAGAAGGAGAAGAAAATTTTAAAGAAATTTTTAAAAATTTAAAGGTTCATGAAGATGTGACAATCCTTATCATCACTCACAACATGGATCATGTTCTTGAGTTATCAGATGAAGTTATTGTTTTTAAAAATGGGCAAATCTTAAAACACGCCACTCCTTTTGAAATTTTTTCAGATAAAAAATTAATTTCAGAAAATAATTTAAATTTACCTTTTGTTTATGAAATAGTTCATAAGATCAGAAAAAAAAATCCAGATTTTTTACCAAAAGATAAAGATCTTAAAGTTAGAACAATTGATGATTTGGTTCAAATCATTAAAAAGGATCAACAAAATGTTGAATAATTTAATTTGAAATCTTGATATTATGTTAATAAACAAGAGAGGAATTGCTTAAAAAAATACGACATTTTTTTAAATTTATATTACCATTAAAACTTAGGATGATTTATTCATTAATATAATAAATTAAATTAAAAACATGACACAATTTAGCGTTGGAGTTTATATCCCCTTAAAATCCTTTATTCATCGTTTAGATCCAAGAGTTAAAATAATTTCTTTGATTCTATTAATGGCTGCTGTTTTTTTATACGGGGGAGTAGAAACATACATATACTTAACTGTCCTTGCTATTGTCGCCTATTGAACCGCTAAGATTCCGTATTCAATGATTTTAAACGTTCTAAAACCATTGTATTTTATGGCGGTTATTCTTTTAATTGTTAATATTATTGTTGTAAGTCAGCCAAAAAACAACCCTGGTTATTTTTCCTCTTGAGACATAATGTGAGGTTATATTTTTCATGTTGGTAAAATAAAAGTTTATTATCAAGCGATTTGAAGAACTCTTTATATTCTTTGAAGAATTCTTCTAATGATTACATTTACGATCATTTTATCTTCAACTACTTCACCAGTTGAACTAACTAATGGCATAGAATCTTTATTAAGACCGTTTAAGGTCATTAAACTGCCAACCCAGGCGATAGCGATGATGATTTCTATTTCATTAAGATTTATCCCAACTTTATTTAATGAAGCAAAAAACATAAGTTGAGCGCAAGCAAGTAGGGGGGTTGATTTTAAAAATGGTCGATTTAAAGAAAAGTATCACGCTTTAACAAGTTTAATTATTCCAGTCTTTGTTTCAGCCTTTCGAAAAGCTGAAGATTTAGCTAATTCAATGGATGCTCGTGGTTATGATCCATACCTAAAAAGAACAAGATTTAAACAATACACATTAAATTTTTATGATGTTTTAATTGTTCTTTTGATTGCGTTAATATTACTTTTAATTATTTTTACAAGCTATTCTTTTTCAAAACACCATTTTTTACCTGCTTTAAAATGATGAGATAATCTTGGTTTAGGAGAACCATTTATTTGATAAAAAGCGAATCAAAGACTTTTTATTTAGCAAGAATAGCTTATGATGGATCATCTTTCTATGGATTTGTTAAACAAATTCACGGTAAAACAGTTCAAGAAGTTATTGAAACAAAACTAAGCAAAGTTTTTCAGAAACCAATCAAAATATATTACTGCTCAAGAACAGATAAGGGCGTTCATGCTTTAGATCAAGCAATCGCTTTAAAGTTAGATAGCAATATTAATTTTATTTCAAGTTTGACAAGTTTAAACAAAATTTTAAATGATGAAGGAATAACTATCAATAGTATTCATAAAGTTAAATCGCTACAACTTTCAAAATTTGTTATTAAAAAAACCTATCGATATAAATTTTATTTTGGTGCTTGAAATCTTTTTTTAAAAAATTATCAAACTTGAATTGAAACTCCACTTCAAAAAATAAAACTTGCCAAAATTTTAGAAAATTTTTACGGAACACATAATTTTTATAATTTTTCAAAAAAGAAAGATGTAGATATAAACGAATCCGTTAGAACAATCTTTGAAATAAAAATAATTAACCAGACAACAAATAGTTTAGAAATAGAGTTTACAGGAAATGGTTTTCTCCGTTATATGATTAGAAAAATTGTAGCATCAGCAATAGATTGTTATAATAATAAAATTAGTTTAACAGAATTAGTTGAATTAATAAATCTTAAAAAACTTGATCCTTATCCTAAACTTGCATCACCAGTAGGTTTATATTTAGTCAATATAGATTTTGAAAAAGATTTATTTATTTAACTTTTTCCTAGTTAATTGTTATAATTTCATAGTGAAATAATATAATCTTATTTTTATAGACAACAATGAAGCAAACAACAACATTAAAGATTTCTGATATTAAACGTTCTTGATATTTAATTGATTTAGAAAAACAAGTTCTAGGACGTGCTGCTAGTTTATCTTCTATTTTACTTCAAGGTAAACATAAACCTAATTACGCCCCTAATTTAGATTGTGGCGATAATATAATTTTAATTAATGCAAGTAAAGTAAAAACAACAGGAAGCGATTTAGTTAAGAAATACTACAATCATTCTGGATATCCTGGTGGTCTAAGAGTTAGAACAAGAAAAGAAATGAAAGAAAAATATCCCCTTGAATTGGTATACAGAACAATAAAAGGTATGTTACCTAAAACAAGATTAGGAAGACAACAATTCAAAAAACTTTTCATTTATCTTGATGCAAATCATAAACAACAAGCGCAAAATCCAATTGAAATTTCATCATCTAATTTTAAAAATTTTACTATTAATAAATAAATTATTCAGTTATGGAATCTACATCATCAACACCTAAAAAATCAGAAACCCATCCATCAAAAATCCTTTGTTGCGGAAAACGTAAAACTTCCGTTGCAAATGTTCAATTAATTTCTATTTCAGCAAAAAACAAACATAAATCAATCGATCAATTGATTTTTGTTAACTCTTTACCAATAAAAGATTATTTTGTTGAAGAAATAAATTATTTAAAAGTTTTAGAACCCTTAAAATTAACCGATCAAATTAATAAATTTGAAATAAAAGCAAAAATAGTTGGTGGTGGGAAAACCAGTCAAGCAGAATCGTTAAGACATGGAATTTCAAAAGCATTAACTATGTATGATGAAAGTTTTAAGGCTATTTTAAAACTACATAATTTTTTAACTCGTGATGCAAGAATAAAGGAGAGAAAAAAACCTGGTTTAAAAAAAGCCAGAAAAGCTCCTCAATTTGCCAAACGTTAGTTAAAAATATAACAAAAGATCGTCTTTTGTTTATCTGGGATTATAGCTTAGCGATTAAAGCGCGCCTCTGATAAGGGCGAGACCAGTGGTTTGAATCCACTTAGTCCCACCATTTTTTTAAATTAATTTGAAAAATATATTTAAAAAAAATAAATTACCCAGAAATACTTATTATTTGGGTAATTTTTTTTTATTTTAAAATATATTAAACTATTTTTTATTAAACACTTTTTCTATAATTTATATATAGTAAGGAAAAAATTTTAAAAATAAATTAAATTAAAAAATAGAAAACATCCTTTATGAATATATTTAAAAAGTTTGCACTGTTTTCAACAGCAATTTTTGTACCGATTGTAGGGTTTAGTTTTTTACCAGGTTTTTATATTGATCAAGCATCAAAATTTGACAAACCAACTTATCAAAATGGTATTGTTTTTTCATTTGACTATACAAAACAAAAAAATAAACTTACTATTACATATAGCAATGAAGTGTTTTTGCAAACAATTTTAGACACAGCAGTATATCAAAAGAGCAGCGCTTACAATGGTGTATTTCCAAGCGACCCAAGGGGGTTTCCTCAAGTTCAAAAAGCAATAAATACATGAGCTGATAAATTAATTTCTAAGGATGAAATAAAAAATGCTTTTTTTGAAATAGATGCAACTAACACCGATTTTAACACTAAAGAAACGATTGCAACTTTTTCAGTAACAGGTGATTATGCACGAGATAGCATCAAATCATCAACGCCTAAAACAACCACAATAACAAGAGAAATATCAGCAAATAAAAATAAATTTATTATTGACATAGAATTAAATCTATCTGAACCTAGATTACCAGTAGTTCCACACGATCCTCCCAGTCAACCAAAACCAGGACCACAATATGAGGGCTCCTTCAATTTTATTGGTAAACATGAACAAACCGATTATTTAGATTTTGCTCAAAAATTAATTGTTAATCCAAATACACCTAAAGGTAATTCAGGTGGGTTTGGATATAATGTTGCGTTTAGTGATCAGTTTGAAAGCGAGTTTAATCCAGTTATAGTTAATAATGGTAACGCTTCTGAACCAGCATCAATAGAAATCCAGAATAATGTTCAAGCCGCTAATAAAGTTTGAGAGATTATGGTTGGATTAAGTTTTTTTGTTCTTATTTTTATTGGGTTTTCCCCAGCATTAGTTTTTATTCTTAAAAGGTTTTAAAAAACAAAACATCTATGAAAGACGATAAAAAGCAATTATTGAAGTCAATAAAATCAAAAATAACAACTTCTAAAAATAACGATAAAACCGATTTGGATAGAAAAAAAAATATTTTTTCTGAGGATAATCTTAATAACCCACAAAAAGATATTCTTGGACTTTCTTTAGAAACAGAGAACTTATCTTCTAAAAAAATTCATAGACAAAAAAACAACACTGATATTGACTCTGTTAGTATAGAAGACTTAAATAAATCTCATCCATCAAAATTAAATGATGATAAACAACAAATTAAGCGTAAAAAAACTGCTCTTACCAAAGATTTTGATGAAACAGCACATTATAAGGAAGGGATGATGCTTGAAGATGTTGATTACAAAACTTTAGAAAAAACAATTGATCAACAAATTGACACTGCAACAAAAAACGAAGATGATCAATTATTAGATGAGAAAAAATTAACGGACAAAATATTTGGATTTTTTAAAAAACATTTTAAAAATGAGTCCAAAAAAGTTGTTACTTTTGATGAAAACATCGATGAAGAAGTTCAAGAAGAAATTGAAAGCGAAAATATAGATAACGAACAACAAGCAGTTTCTTCTGCACAAGATGAAGAAGAAAAACTAGATAAAAATATCGCTGCAATAAAAATAGACCATTTTACAAAAGGATTTAGTGGTTTCGTTGCTGTTAACAACGCAAACTTTGAAGTTGATCAAGGTGTTATCCATGGTTTTTTAGGACCAAATGGTTCAGGTAAAACAACAATTATAAAATCAATTATTGGATCATTAATCCCTTCAAGGGGAAAAATTTTAGTATACGGTCATAAAGCAGGGACAGTTAAAGCCAAGCAATTAATAGGTTATATTCCTGAAGCTGCTAATTTTCCGCGCTATATGAAGGCCCTTGAGTACATAGTTAATATGGCTCGTTTAAGTGGGGTTAATAAAAATGAGGCGATTAAAATTAGCGAAGGGATTTTAAAAGAGTTAAATATATGACAATTTAGGTTTAAAAGACCAAGTACATTTTCAAGCGGGATGAAGAAAAAGATTCTTTTAGCTCAAGCGTTAATTCATGATCCACGAATTTTAATTCTTGATGAACCTGCTGAAAATCTAGATCCTTATACAAGAAAAATTCTTTATGATGATTTAGTTAAATTAAGAAACAAAGGAAAAACAATATTTATTTCATCACACGTTTTAGCTGAGTTAAATGATATTGTAGATGAAGCGACATTTATAAAATATGGACACGTTTTATTCAGTGGTAAAATAAAACCATTGCTTTCTGAAAGATGAGGAGAGTATTTAATTGATAGTACAGATAATAAGCGATTATCAGCATTATTAATTAAAAGGGGTATTCCATGCAAACAATCCTTAACTGGGGTTATGGCTAAGATTGGAACTGATTCACAGGTAACATTATTATTGAACGATTTACTTGATAAAAACATTTTATTAAAAAATTTTCAAACTCATAAAGTTAATTTACAACAAATTTACAATGAGTGAATAGGAGAAGTCAATGAATAACACAGTAAATATTAAGAAAAACACATCTCCTAACATAAACCGGAGATTACAAAAACCTCGGTTTCACTTTCCCGTTTTTCGCTATACTTTCAAAAAAATGATTGTTAGCTGAAATATGCTATTCTTTGTTATTATTTCTTTTATAATTTCAGGAATATTAATCGGGCTAGGGGTACAACAAAATACTTTAACCATTGAAACGCAACTTAATAATTTAAAAAATATATTAAATGTTTCTTTTTTCACTATTTTTATCTGCACCATTTATTTAATTTTTATGGCAGTAAAAGCGACCCAAGTTTTTAGAGATGAAATTGAGGATGGAACAATTTTATTGGTTTTAAGCAAACCAATTAACAGAAAATCACTTCTTGCTCAAAAATGATGTTCTTACCAATTAATTGGAATTATTTTCCTTTTTTCAAATTTATTTTGAATTATCGGTATTTCTAGTTTTTTCGCTACTTTAACAGCGATTGGGCATTTGTTACAAAATATTATTTATATTTTAATATTTAGTTTGATGTGTCAGTTTATTTTTTCTTCTATATTTTTACTTTTATCATTATCATTTTCAAGCAAAACATTAATTATTATTGCCGTTCTTGTTGTAATTTTTCTAATATTTTTGAATATTTTAGTTCCTTTATTAACAGTTTCTGATTTAAAGCATTTCTTTAATAATTCATATGGGGTTAAGTCCGTCTCTAGAGAGGGGTATAACAACTATATGCATCAAGCAAATTTATTTTATTATTTATCTTTTATAAATTTCGGATATCATCTTGAAAATATGTTCAATTTTGTTATTAATGGATTTAATTCTGGTTTTGATAATACAAATACAACTGGATTTTTATCACAATTCGGTCATATAGCTTATCCTAAATTTACAATTTTAAAAAGCGGAGTAATCGCTTTCAAAGGATGAGAAGAATTCATATCTCCAATCCTTTTATATGGAATTTATGGCGGACTAGTTGTTGTCTTTTTAGGTTGATCTTGACTGGTTCTTAGAAAAAAAGATTTTGTATAATCTATATTTCTTTCAGACAAATAATTTCATTTTTATTCCAGATATAATTTTTTTTGAGTATATCTGGAATTTATTTATATAATTAATTTTAACTTAAACTAAAACAAAGTCTAATGCTTATAACCTTTAAGGATCACATAATTTCAACTAATGAACTTTTTTTCATGACTTAAAAACAAAAAAATAGTTTATATTATAATTGCTATTTTATTTCTGTTATTCTTCTTTCCTGTACCTTGAATTATTGCAATTGTTTTTTTAATTCTTAATTACAAATCACACATCAATATACCAGTTTGATTAGATATTATCTTTTGACTATTACCTGTTATTGTTTTAATTATTTTTTGAGTTTCTACTTATTCAGTAAGAAAAAAAATGTTAAAAGAAATTGAATTTATTAAAGAAAATCAAACATTTGATGATTTATTTTTAGATGAACTAGAAAATCAAGACGATAATTCAAAAGGTGAATTAGAAATTATTGATATAAATGCAACCGAAGTTCAAGAAGAAGTTAATGTAGAAGCGCAAGAAAAGGAAAAATTATCTGCTAAGAAAAAGACGTTAAACGACAAGAAAGAATCAGTTAAAAAATAAAACTTTAACCTTATAATTTATTTTTTAAACTTAATATGACAAATACAGTTGAAAGTTCATCTTTTATATTTTCAAAATTTAAACAAATCCAAGACCAGTTATTGAAAGATAATAATGTTGTTGGCGATTGATCATTCAAAAATTATGTTTTTGTAAAGTCAGTTCGTGAACTTAAAAAATTATTTTTTATCGATGTAAATGATGGATCAATCATCGATTCCGTTCAAACAGTATTTTTTAAAGATAAATTGTCAAATGAAGAAATAAAACTTCTAAAATCATTAACAAGTTACTCTGTTATTTATATTGACGCAAAAATAAAATATAATCTCAAAAATAATAATTTTGAATTAATAGGTTCAAGCTTTAAAATTAAAAAGATTATTAAAAACAATCCTATTCAAAAACAAGTATTAACTTTAGATTTTTTAAGAACTTATCCAGAATATCGAATTTTTACAAAAACATTTTATGCAATTTTTAAAATAAGAAGTAAATTATTTCATTTAATTAATCAGTTCTTGTCAAGCGAAGATTATTTATATGTTAACTCTCCGATTATTACTAATAACGATGCAGAAGGAAGCGGAGAAGTGTTTCAAATCAATACAAGCGTTGATCCTAATTTTTTTCAAGATAAAGGGTTTTTAACTGTTTCAGGGCAACTTCATATTGAACCTTTTGCGATGGCCTTTGATCAAGTTTATATTTTTTCTCCATGTTTTCGTTCAGAAAAGTCCAACACCTCAAAACATTTAAGTGAATTCTGAATGTTAGAGCTTGAAGCAAAAAATAAAAATTCTAAAGATATGATCCTTTTAATGCAAAAAATGATCAATTTTATTGCATCCTACCTCTTAAAAGATTGTCAAACTGAGTTAAAACATTTAGCAGAAAAATATGATTCAGCACTTATTGATAGAATTGAAAAATGACAAACCATGAAAATTAATTTTTTAACTTATACAGAAGCAGTTGAAAAAATTAATGAATATTCAAACAAAAATAAAGTTCCTAATTTAGCTATTAAATGAGGAGAAGATTTAGGTTCTGTTCATGAAAAATTTTTAACTTCTACTTTCTTTAATGATGAATTTGTTGCTATTCTACAATTTCCAAAAGAAATTAAACCTTTTTATATGAAAAGCCCTGATACTAATGAACCTGTCTATAACTGTTATGATATCATCGCTCCTTTTGTTGGTGAAATCGTTGGAGGAAGCGAAAGAGAGGATGATTTTGAACTTCTAAGAAATAATTTTGAAAAAACTTCTAAAACAACCGATACTTCAAAAATAGAATGATATTTAAATTTAAGAAATCATGCCTATTACAAATTAGTAGGATTAGGTTTAGGCTTTGAGCGTTTAGTTATGTTATTTACAGCACAAAGTAATATTAAAGATGTTATTCCTTATCCAAGGTTTTACAATTCTTTTTTAAAATAGGATATGATAGTGAAATCAAATTAGTAAAAAACGTTGGCATGAAACTTACCATAATTTTAGTTTTAAAAAATTACAAAGCATCAAAATTCATTGATTTAAAAACAAAATTATATTTTTTAACAAAACTTAATCCGTCGTTTAAGTATCAGTTAATAGTTATAGTTTATGATTGTGATCAAGTCATTGAAAATTTAGTTACTTATCATTTAACTGAAAATTTATCAAAAAAATGTCAGTCATTTTTTGTTATCACTGTTTTTTCAGAAAAAGATATTAACATCTATCATTCACTGCTTGATAAATACGTTGAAGGTGAATATATTGAAATTCTTAACCAAAGAGTAATTTTAAATAAAAATTATTTTGATACATTAGGGAAGTTTTTTTTAGCTAATGAAAACAAAAAATATGATATTATTGAATTTTCTTCATTAATCAAAACGAAAAACTTTTTTTTCTCTTTTGACACTCATCATAATGTTCAATTTGAAAAAAAATCAGCAACTTTTCAACAGCAACTTTTAATTGTCTCATCACCCTTTGTTTCAAACAAAGTATTTCGCGTCAAATTTTTAAATAAGTATGGGCTTCTTTGTCATTTCTATAATAATTCAAAAAAATTTTTATTCATCTATTGTGTTTTAAAATTAGCAGAAGTCTTTATAGTCATTCCTAAAACTTTAATAACACATGAATTTCTTGAAGCACCTGATGATTTTTCCACTGCAAGTAGACTTGTTAAAAAAATTAATAGTCTAGAGCAATTGATAGCATATTTTATTTATACAGGCGAGTTATATGTCTATTATTATGAAATAGAATACATGGTTATAAGAGATATTATTGCTTTATTTTTAATTCAATTTTCGTTATATTATCAATCACCATCAAAACAATTTAATCAATTAAGAAAAGAAATTGATAGTTTAAATATTTTTATCAACACAAATTTTCCTAACTATAATAAAAATTATTATGTTGAAAAATATTTAAATCAAAATATATTTTCTGGTAAATTCTTAGAATTTGAAAATTTTTTGCAAATCTTTAAAAACATTTATGAAAGCAAAAGCGGTCAAAATTCTTAGTTTTTAAATATGGAAAAAAAGCAAAAATTAATATACAATCAAGCCCCAATTAAAATTAGGTTTTTAGCAAATTTATTTGATTATTTTTTAGTATTTTTAATAGGAGCTCTTTTTTGGGCGATTATTTATTTTATTACGTTCAATCCTTTTTTAGCTTCTTATATTTCAGGGGCATTTTTTTTCGTTCTTGTTAATCTTTATTTTTGTGGTTTAGATTATTTTTTTCACCAGACAATTGGAAAAAAACTTTTAAACATTACGATTATTAAAAATAATGAAGGAGAGAATAATCCAAAAAAAATTTCTTTTTTACAAATTTTAAAACTAGATTTTTTATTTTCTATTTATTTTTCAATTAATTTAGTTTGTTCATCATTGATCTATTTATATTTATTTCAACACGACAAACCCCAAACATCTGACACTAAAATATTATTGCTTTGCTATCAAATATTTATGACCTTATTTTCTTTTTCTTTGATTTTATGAGGTTTTATCGCCTTAACAATCGCTTTTAATAAAAATAAATCCGGTATTCATGAAATTTTCTCTAATTTAAAAATTGTTGTAGTTTCTAAAGTAGATTTAAAAAAAGAAGAAAATAAAAGCGAAGAAAATTATCCAATAGAAAAATTTCCTGATTTTAATTTTTATGATAAAACAATCACCAAAGACCTTAAGGAAAATAAAAAATAATATTTTTTTAAAAATTAATAAAGAAAAAATAAAAACTTATAATTATATTTAAAACATTAATCTTAAAATAGCATATTATGAAATTATTCAAAAAAATAACATTATTATTTTGCGCCAGTTTTGCTACGTTAAGTCTTTTTGCTGGTTGTGGAAATGAAAACAAGAACAATGACAAAGAAATTTTAGCATTAGCTGAAACAGCTTTATTTAACCACGGCTTAAAAGAGTATGCTACAAATGCATCTAGTAACGTTTTTTCTACAGATATAATAAACCAAATTAATACAGCTACTGGTGGCCCAAAACAGCAATTTTTAACCGATGTTTGAAAATTTCATCAGGACTTTACAACCACTAAAGATCATGAATCAGTTTTAAAAAACGCCATAGATAGTATTAATAGTGGATTAGACGATCCCTCTAATTTTCCTAATTTCTTATCTCAACCTGTTATAAATAAATGGAATGGGTCTACATCTTTTAATCAATTATTTTTTATGCCAGGTATTCCTATCCCAGAAAATAATTTTAGTTACTATTTTGCTAGTGAATTTAAAACCGTGATTTTAGAACCAGTCTGATTAAATTATGTAAATCATCCAGCTTCTAAAAATTCCACATCAATAATTCAAAAAAATTTTGAAAAATTAATAAGAGACATTACATCAATAACAATCAAAAGTTGATATCGCACAGTTTGATTCTCAAAATTTAAGACAGATTTTTCTACCCTTTTTATAAGCATTTACTTTTCAGACGACTTGAAAGAACAAGTTGACACAACTTCTAGTAAAGTTGTTTTCAAAAACGATAACCATTATTTTATTTCTGTTAAATTTCAAACATCTAGTAGCCGATCACATCCGTTTTGATCACGTCCGTTTAGTGGTATAACTTTTGACTTTAATTCATCGACGTATGTAATAGATAATATCGCTTTTCAATAATATATTATTAGAATATTTTTCAAAACTCCTATATATTCCCTATGTATATTTAGGATGAACAATTTTTATTTATCAATTGATTTAGCACTAAATAAAACGGGAGTTGTTTTATTATTTAAAGATAAAGTTCATGCATTTAAAATAATTAAAAACAAAACAACCGAATCTTTAGAATCAAAATTAAAAAATTTAGAGATAAATTTAATTAATTTTATTAATAATACTTTGAATTCAGATAGTCAAGTAATAATATTAATCGAAAAACCATACTTAAAAATATTTAATAACTTAAATATAGACACGACTTATAAAATGATTTTTACATTAGGATGAATAGTTAATGCATTAGTAAAGCAAAACATTAAAAAGAAAATCTTTTTAATTAACAATCAACAATGAAAAAAATTTTTCAGTCCTCAAAATATGTCAAAAGAAACTACAACAAAAACAATAAATAGTATTTTTTCTCTAGATATAAAACTTAAAGACCATGATCTAGCAGATTGTGTAGCTATGTATTATGCATTTAGACATTATAAAGATCAAAAAATTATTAACAAGTTGTGTTTTAGTGATAATTTTTAAAAAATTATACTTTATAAAAAATTTATTTATTTTGAGTATAATAATACAAAATAAATCTTAGTTTATACTTTTTTTTATTACGAATGAAAAAATTTAAAAAAATATTTTTATCTTTTGGTTTAGCGACTTTATCTCTTAGTGTTTTCGCTGGTTGCGGATCTAATGATTCTGCAGTGGACTATAATAAACTATTGTCTGATTTTACCACTTGAATGAATAAAACTTTTACTCAACAAAATAAAGACAACGATAAGTTTAAACATCCAACAGCTGTTAAAGACATTCTTAATAGTGACCCTAATACTACAAAGTCAGGATTAGATTTAGGTGTTTTAACTATAGTGGAACCAAACAAACCCGCTCCGCCAAAAAATTTTATGTATCAAAAGGACAATGATGATTATAAGATCAGCGGAACTTATCCCTTGCCTAACGTATCTGTTAATTTCTCATCAAAAACCACCAAAGATAAAGATGGTAATCCTATCCCAGATTGAGTAGACTTTAGTTTTTTTGTAACTGTAACATTTTATAAACCAATTGATTATTTAAAGCAAAACTCAATTTATCTACACTTTCAGTGAAAGGGTAAAGATTTTGAGAATGGTAAAGATCCATTTAGTAAAATTAGTTTTTTAAAAGATGATAATAGATTTATAAATCAGAGTATCCCTGATCTTTAATTTAATTTCGATTAAAAATTAATTTTTAAAAGAAAATTATTTAACCGTTTGTTTTTTTTATAAAACTAGTCTAATATAATATTTAAAAGTATTATTTTTTAAAGCATAGTCTGTTTTACATTTTACATTCATTTTTTCTATTCAAATTTTTATGAAATTAAATAAATCAAAGATTTTTAAATTACCATTCTTATCACTGCTAACTTTGCCGTTGTTTTTATTTGCTGGTTGTAATAATTTTTCTTCTGCTAATTTAGA
Source organism: Mycoplasma sp. SG1 (assembly GCF_023612375.1). Classification (GTDB taxonomy): domain Bacteria; phylum Bacillota_I; class Bacilli_A; order Mycoplasmatales; family SG1; genus SG1. The sequence goes on from NZ_CP076852.1 coordinate 224,334, forward strand.
TCCAAAATCAACAATAACTAAATTAACAGATGCTGTTAATATATATATTAACGATAATTTCCATGATACTATTACGCAGTTAATTGCTCAGTTAGAAGATCAAAATAGCAAAAATTCAAAATTTTATTCTCCTTTAATTTTAGAAACTTTAATAAAGCATAAAGATGATAAAAACGAATCAAACCTTTTCAGTGTTTATATTACCTATATAAGCGGGTATGCTATTGATTCAGACGGAGACTATGTGTATGCTGGCACTTTAAATATTATAGATGGTACTGTAAAATCAAATCCATATACATTAAATTCTTCACTTTTTTGCGGTTTGTTTCTGATAAAGATTTTAAATTACAAGAAAGTGATTTTTTTACAAATCAACCTCATCAATTATCTATAATGGATTATCAACCCCGTTTTAATAAAAATCAACCGTGGGCAGATTTTGATTTTAACACAAAGACAAAAACAGAACCGTTAGTACAAAATTTATTTAATTCCAAAAGTAAAGACAGTATGTCTACTTTGTTATCAAAAAAATTACTAAAACATTGTACAAATAACAATGAGTGCGTTCAATTGAATACTATTTCTAACAGAGTCGATCTTTGGAATAGTCTTAAAAATTGAGAATCTGGACTTTTTTTAGGGTCAACGGATTTATCTTATTCAAAAGAAAATAATACATATAGTCTTCCTATGTTAGGCGGATGACTTCAATATTCATGAATTATTCCGAATAGCGATGGATCTTCTAATAAAGAATATATCGTAATAACATTCCCTGATTTAGTTTTTCAAACAGATAGTTCTACTAAATGAACTTGAGGATATAAAAAGGATACATATAATTACGGGGCAATCTATTCAGGAGTTTATTCAAGTTAAAGCATTATGATTTAAAGATTAATATTCTAATTTTTTAAAAATTAAATAAATTTTTTAAAAATTAGAATTTTTTATTTTTTAATATAATATTTTAAATTGCAAAATATATATTTATAAAAACGTTTGATTTTTACTTTTAGTTAAAAGCAATACTTATTTATTTAAAACCCAATCTTTAAACATCATTAATGAAATTTTTTAAAAATAAAAAATTAAACAAATATTCTTTATTTTTTTCTTTATCTTTGCTTCCTTTAACTTTGTTTGCAAGTTGCGGGAGTGGCGACAATATCAATCCTAATAAACTTTTTGGGAAACTTATATATCAAGCTCATAAAAAGATTTGCGGAGATAATTATTTGTATACTTGCGATTCATCAAACATAACTTCATTATTAAGTAGTTATTTAACAGATAATTCTTTTGATAAGCAATTTCAAATACTTGATGATGGTAAATCTGGGGATACAACCAAACAACACACTGATACATTAAAATTACTTCCTTTTATAATTAACGGCTCAATTCCTTATCAATCAGGAGATATTACCCCTGATAGTATCACTTGAGATGGATGATTTCCGATGGCCCATGGACAAAAATCTTCTAATCCTCTTTCTGATTATTTTGTTTTTAACATAGAGGATAAAAGCTTTACTTTTTATACAACATGATCAGGCAGTAATAATCCTACATCTAAATCTTTTGAGATCCCAAATGCTAAGTATGACGTAACATTCCATGCAACTTGAGATGATAGTAATAATATTTCAGATTTTAAAATCGATAGTATTACAAACGAATCTTATATTAATGACGGTTTTGATAAAAAATGGAGGTCTATCATTCAAAGGCGATGATAAAACTTGAGGGAGTAAAACTTTTACTCTACCTAAATATATTAAGTCAGATTCAGGTTCAAAGTTAGGTGAAAATGATTTTGTTGATAATTTTAAAAATGAAATTAAAACGGAATATAAACTTCCAGACAATTGAAGTGTTAACAAAATTCTTTTTTATAATTTTGAATATAACAAAACAGCGCCAACATCCTCTTCATATAGTGACACCCCTAATATAGATCCACCAACTTCATATAATAATTCTTTAAATTATGTTTCTTTTATATTACAAGATAATAGCAATAGTTATTGATATGTTAAATTTAAAGTAACAAACGACTTACAAAAACCATCGGGAAAGATCCCAACTTATTCATTTTTAACTTATCCTGATATTCAAACGGCATGAAGTATTAAAAAATTAAACATAAATCCTCCATCTGCTTAATGCAAAAAATAGTTGGTCGGTTTATAATAACAATACATTATTTAAAGAAGATTCCTATTTATTACTAATGAATTTCAAAAAAATATTTATTAAGTTATTTTTTTCTTTTATTTCTTTTCCGTTAGTTTTCGCTGGTTGTAATAAATATGAAAATCCCAACGACTTAAAACATCTAGGTAACTGAATTAATAAAAATTTAACGCCAGGGAATGTTATGTATGCGTTTACACAATTCGCAAATACTAAGTATCCAAATGGACCTCCACCGTCTAAGAGTCCTTATTGAAACAATCCGCTACCTGGAACATTTGGAAGTGGTTCATTTAATTCAGACTTTTTAGTTGTTCAAAAATTTCCCACAAATTCAACTAATAGCGATGATGATAGTTTTATACCGTATTTCGGATGACTGTCACTTGATATGAATAAAAATTGTATAAATTTTACAGCTTGATTTAAGGATACATCTTCTCATATAAAGAACTATATATTTGCATATTTTCAGGTTAATTTTTCAAGTATAACTTCTTCTTCATCTAATAGTTTGTCGCTAACAACCGTTTACTATCCCTATTCAAATCCTAATCCTCCCGTTTATAATTCTACTAATTACGAATGAATTAATGGTTTTCCCGACATCCCAAAGCCTGCTCAATGGTGGAATTAAGATAAATCATAGATAAATAGATAATAAAATAGATTAATTAAATACAACATAAAAACGTTAAAATATGAGAGTATTAACTATAGGAACTGGATGAATAGTAGATAAGTTTATAGATGCTTGAAAAACATTATTACCACAAGGTGGTTTGGTTGTTTATTCAAGAGATATGGATAAAGCACATAACTTTGCTAAAAAACATAATGCTGAAGGCTATGGTAATGATTTTGCTCAATTAATAAAAGATCATAAGATCCATTTAGTTTATATAGCATCTCCAAACGGTGCTCATTTTGAACAAGCTAAATTTTTTGCAAATCATAAAATAAATTTATTTATTGAAAAACCTTTAGTTTGCAAAAAAGATCAATATCAAGAATTAAAATCAATTGTTAAACAAAACAATATCATTTTGTTTGAGGCCTATCGTACTAAATATAATCCTGGTTTTCAGATAATAGAAGATTATCTTAAAAATAAATTAGGAAAAGTTTTTCAATTTAATATCTCTTTTAATACAAAAAGCAGGGATTGACCAATTAAGGATTTAAATAAACTACCAAATGTTTTTAATAAAAATCTTGATGGAGGAACTATTTATTCAATTGGTATCTATTGTTTTGAATTTTTATATCAATTATTTGGTGAACCTGAAAAAATTGAAAAATTTACCTATAATTTAAAAGGGGTAGATATTTATGGAAGTTATATTATTCAATTTTCTAATGATTTAATCGGTTCTGTTAATATGAGCAAAACTCAAGACAATGTTTTACAAAACGAAATAATCGGTGAAAAAGGAATATTATTAATTGATAGCATTTCAGAAGTTAGAAAAGTATGATTTATTGATCACAAAAAACGTTCTAAAACTTTAATTTTTGATTATCAATCAGACGCTAAATATAAAAACGATTTATGCTATGAACTTGTTAGATACTTAGATATAAAATGATCTAACATAAAATGAGAAGATGAAATTAAATCTTTTGAATCTTTTATAAAATTTCATACTAAAATTTAAATTTACCAATGTATTTTTTCTTTTTTTTATAGCCATATATGATATAAAAATATAAGAAAAATTAAAAATCCAATTAAGGTTTTAGCTAAAACCAATTAAATAATTAGGGTTATTTTATAAACCCCAACAAACTATTAAGTAGATAAGTTTTTATTTATGAACATGAACCAACACACTCAAAATTTTATTGAATTAAACAACAAAATAATAAAAGCTAAAGATAACGATGATCTTATGCATTTATTAGAAAATGATAAACTAGCCTTAAAGCTATATATTCAATCAATTGACGCAAGATATAAAAAGTTTCCTTCATTCAAAGAAAAAATAAAATGGATGATCGAAAACAATTACTATGAAGACTTTTTTTCATACTATGAAATTGAAGCAGTTTTAAATTTATATACTACTGCGTGTTCTTATAATTTTCAATTTTCATCATTTCTTGCAGCTTATCGTTTTTATGATGGCGGATATGCTTTAAAAACAAACGATGGTAAGCAGATTCTTGAATACTTTCACGAAAGAGCATTGATTACTAGTTTATATTTAGCTCAAGGTAAAATTGAAGAAGCTAAAAATCTTCTCAAACAAATAATTTTACAAAACTATCAACCAGCAACTCCAACTTTTATGAATGCTGGAAGAAAAAGAAGAGGTGAGTTATACTCTTGTTATTTACTTTCAATCGATGATTCTTTAAATTCAATAAATTATAATCTTGGAGTTTCTGCTCAATTATCTAAAATTGGTGGTGGGGTTGCTCTTGATTTGAGTAGATTACGTGGTCATGGTGCTCCTATTAAAGGTTTTGAAAATCAGTCAAGTGGAGTATTACCTGTTGCTAAATTATTAGAAGATACATTTGGGTACGCCAATCAATTAGGACAACGTCCAGGAGCTGGAGCTGCTTATTTAAATGTTTTTCACTGAGATATTGAGTTATTCCTAGATACTAAAAAAATAAACGTTGATGAAAAAATACGTTTAAAAACATTATCAATTGGAGTAATTGTTCCATTGAAATTTTTTGAACTTGCTAAAGAAAATCAAATAATGTATGTTTTTGATCCATATTCAATTTTCAAAGTAACTGGAAAATTTATTGATACTTTAGATTTTGATAAAGATTATGATGATTTAGTTAAAAATCCAGAAATAAGAAAGAAAAAATTAAATCTATCTGCTCGTGAAGTTTTAGCTAAAATAGCCATGATTCAAAAAGAAAGTGGTTATCCTTATCTATTTTATATAACTAACGCAAATAAAGCCAACCCTTTAAAACAATTGGGTAGAATTAAAATAACAAATTTATGCACTGAAATAATGCAAGTTCAAGAAACTTCATTAATTAATGACTGAGATAAACAACATGAATTTAATTTAGATGTTGTTTGTGTTTTAGGGTCACTTAATATTGTTAATGTTATGCAAAATAAAGATATTGAAGGATCAGTTCGTGCTGGAATAAAAGCATTAAGCATGGTAATTCAAATTTCACGGATTCATAATGCTCCTGGAGTTCAAAAAGCGATTAATGAAATGAAAGCGGTTGGACTTGGAGCCATGAATTTACATGGTTTTTTTGCTAAAAACAAAATCTATTATGATTCTGAAGAAGCGAAAGATTTCTGTAATATTTTCTTTATGTTAATGAATTATTATTCTTTATCTGAATCTTGTAATTTAGCTAAAATTCATAATGAAACTTTTGCTGGTTTTGAACAAAGTGAATATATGCATGACAAGTATTATGATAATTATTTAAGTAAAATTAAATTAACTCCACAAACAGATGTTGTAAAAAAATTATTCAAAGGATTCTTTATTCCAACCAAAGAAGATTGATTAAAACTAAGAGATCAGATTAAACATACTGGTTTATATAACGCTTATCGTCTTTCAATCGCTCCAACTCAATCTATTTCTTATATTAACAATTCAACTTCATCTGTTATGCCTATCGTTGATAAAGTAGAAATTCGAAAATATGACAGCATGGAACTTTGTTATCCAATGCCTTTCCTTTCTAAAGAAACAAGTAAATATTATGTTTCTGCCTATGATATGGATCAGAAAAAGGTTTTAGATTTAATTAAGGTTATTCAAACTCATGTTGATCAAGGAATAAGTACAGTTTTACATGTAAAACAAGATACTTCAATTAACAACTTAATTAAGTTATATGTTTATGGTCAAAAAATCGGCTTAAAATCTCTTTATTACACAAGAACAAAGATTAACAACGTTCTTAGCGAAATAGAAGAGTGCGAACATTGCGCAATTTAGATTTTATTTATTTTATTTTTTAATTAGTTTTTATTATTTTGGCGTAAAACCACTATCGAAAAATATTTCTCCAGTTGGTGAGCCACCGTTATAGTATTGTACTCAAAAATTATCAATACCATAAGGGTTTATTTTCAAAGCTTTCAACCATGTCGTTAAATTTCCAAGTAATGCGTTACCAAGTGTTTCTTTTTCATCCGGTCTAGTTGTATCGTATCATTCATATGGTGTCATTCAATGATCATATGCGTCTTTAGCAGAATGGCCTCCGTGAAAACATGGAGTGAATATATTAACTTGGAATTGTATTTTTGCAAAAGTAGATAAAGTTAATGTACCACCAGCGTTAACAAAGGAAATAACAGCGGTTCATAAATAAGTTGGCATATAAAATTTTATTTGATTATATATTCCTGCAGTTTCTTCTTTAAATCCAGACATTTCTCCGTTGTAGTATAGCGAACCGGTATCTTTCTGAATACAATAGGTACCGTAATCACAATTATGATTTATAGATGAAGGATCTGGGATACCGTTATTTGATGATGAATCCTTCAAAGTTTTTTGAAGATCTTTTGATGATGAATTAAACGGATTATTCGATGTTAAAAGGAAACCAAGAACTAAACCAATAGATGTTATTGCAATGCAGATAGAAATTTTAATTTTATTTGTGTTCATTTTTGATATTTTTTTTGACCTTAGAGTAGTTACATTCAGAAAGTATTTTAACAATGGGTACATAAATACAATATTTTACAAAAGTTTTATATACAATTTTATAAATCACAAAAAATAAAAAAAAAATCAAAAAATAAAAATTATTAAGGATTATTTTTTTCAAAATTTTTAATTTTTTTATTTTTTAGAATATTTTATATTTATAAAGGACGTAGTAATACAAAGAGATTCTGTTACTATTTACTTTATGTTTAACAAAATTACCATTCTTAAAGAATCAAAAAAACCGTTAATAGTTTGTACATTATTAACCACCGCATTACTTTCTTTTGCTGGTTGCGGAAAGTCTGAAAATATTTTGAATGATGATATTAGGCATTTTTTAAGCAATAAAACAAATTCAAAAGAATGAGAAGAAGGGATGAGGGATGTTAGTAATAGTGTTACCAATAACCCTAACTTAAATCAAAATAAAAATAAATACTTTGGTGCTTTGAATTTTTTTAATTTTGCATATACAGATAATGTTCATTTTCATGACTATAAATGAGGTAAAACCAAAACACCATTCGATCACGGACAAACATTAACAAATTCAAAAATTATAAAAACAGATAGCGACGGATATTATGTTTTAGTAAACACAAGAGATAATTTTAATGATCGAATATCAAGCCCAGAATTAGTTTTTGTTGATAAAGCTATTGCAAACTATTCAATAATCGATTTCAATGAAACAAAAGCAGATTCTGATCTTGATAATGTTTTTAAATATTTTTATTGGTCATTTATCCAATCTAAATACGCAACTTTTACTGACAACATAATTTCAACATCTTCTAATATTATTTGTGCAATTGAAAAAACACATTATGAAAATACTTTCAAAATGTGTCAACAATTAAATCCCGCTGATCGTAATATAACAGAAGTTACAGATCAAGAATTCGGTTTCATTGATGCGATTTCTGATAGTTTTTATTATTCAAATAATTTTTCTTCTTTGAATGGATGGGTAGATATTAATTTTTTCTTAATTGATAAAGATGATACGATAAACAACCAAAACTTAAAAATAAAAGTTACTTGAAGATTTTATTATCACAAAAACGCTCCTTTATCTTATAAATTTTTAAGATATCAACTTATAGATTATTCAAATTAAAATTATGAAAACAAAGAAATCAATTTTTAAATTAACTCTTTTTATTCCAATTTTATCAGCGTTATTCGCTGGTTGTGGCGTTTCAGATAATTTTAATTGAAGCAAAGAACAAATAAATCAATTTATTAAAGAAAACTATCAAAATTTAGAAAACAATTTAGATTTTAAACAAAAAATATTTGCACAATCTAATGCATTTGAATATGAAGCTTTAGATAATCATTCCATTTATGCAAATAATCTTTGTTCGCCTGCCAATTTATTAAATTTAAGTGAATCATATTATCTTGGCAAATATACAAATGTAGGGAATATTAGCAATGACACTTTTTTTAAAGTTTTGGTTATTTATCAAAATTTAACAACCGGTGGTGATATCATGTTAATTTCATATATTGATCAACAAACCCAAGAAGTTAATATTTCAAAAACATTTCTATACGATATGGGATCATTTTTTAAGTTCCCGCAAAGTCTTTCTAAAGGAAGTACATTGCCTGAAATCAACAATTATATAACCAAATTTTCAACAGATAGAATTCGAAGAAATTATAAAGGTGCAAAAGTAAATACTGATACAGCTGGAGAAAATATTAAATTTTTTAATATTTTAAATGATGGATTCGATTTTAAGAATAGTGATTCAATTGAAAATATTGGGATTAAAATTAATAAAATGAATACCATTTTGGAATTTTCTGTTAATTTTAGTTATGAGGATTATGCTCATACTGCTCAATTTGAAACATTAGTAAACATTGATAATAAAGGTATACATTTCAATTATGAAGATCAAGATAAGAAAGTACTATTAATCAATAAAATAAATTATTTTTTTAGATAAATCATGAAAAAGTTCAAAAAAAATATTATTAAATTATCTAGTTTATTTTTAACATCATCAGGGATGATGATGTTCGCAGGGTGTTTTGATATTAATTACAGCGATAGCGAGATAATTGATAAAATAAATACAATTCTTGAGCAGTATGATAATACAAAACCATTTCAGGCGATGGTTCTTTACAATTCAATGCAAGGAAGAAAAATTTGATCTATATATGATGGTTTTAATGATGATGATCGACTGCCAAAAGATGATACACCATATATTGCAGCATACGATCCTGATTACTTAGCGAATGGACAAGCTAAAACTCAGACATGATCTATTTTTGATGCTGAAGGGGTGGGGAGAAACTATAATTTTGATGTCATTAAACTTGGAGATAAAGTTGCCCCTAACGTTTATAATGCCTTAATTGAATTAGATCAACCGAACCCTACTTCTGAAAGTCCAGCTGTATCACAAGATAATCAACTTTTATTCTGGCTACAGTTCAACATTAAAAATATGTCTTATGATCAAAACAGTTACAACGCAAACACCGTTCTTAATCAGTGGTTTAGACAATCAGACAATCCGATTAATAAATTAACTTCAAAGAATTTTACAGGAATTTATCAAAATATTCAAGCCCAAGTTACAAGCCAAAAATTACCACAACCACCTTTACCTGATGAAAATTCTATTCAAAGGGTAGATGTCCCTGAAAGTGAATACCAATATAATGGTTATTCTGGTTTCATTAAATCAGTTGATCCAAGTATCGCTTGAACAGTTGATTCTAATGACCAAGTTCACATGAAATTTTTAAGCATCAGTTTATGATATCAGCAGATTATTACATATAAAATATGAGATACTAAATCTATGGACTATTATTATGTATATGTTCCTTTGTTTATTGCGATTCATTTTAACATCAACAATGGTCTAATTACAAATCAATACTTTGAGACAGCTTCAGATCCAGGTGATAGCATAGACGTAACCACCCCTCATCGTGATTGAGTATTAGCAAATGAATCATATAATAATAACAATTAAAAGAATAATTATAATTATTAAAAATAGATTAATCAATTAAAAAAATTTATCAAACTTTATTATGTTTTTAGAAGTTATAGCTACATCAGTCGATGATTGTTTAACATTAAATGAGCAGGCCAAGATCATAGACAGAATTGAACTATGCGTTAATTTAAAAAAAGGTGGATTTACCCCAACTATGGAATTAGTTGAAGATTGTCTTAAAATTTCAAAAATACCAATTAACATAATGCTTAGAACAACTAAACATTTTACTTTAAAAGATTCTGAATTGGATGAATTAAAAGGAATAGTTAAATACATAAAACAAAACTTTGCCCACTTAAAAGCTTTTAATGGTTTTGTTTTTGGAGCGATTAATAACGATAAAAAATTAAATATTGACGCGATGAAAGAAATGGTTCAATTAGTTTTACCATACCAATTAGTTTGTCATCGTTGTTTTGAAAAAGTTATTAACAAAGATAAAGCGATTGTTGAATTAGAAAAAATGGGGGTAAAAGAAATTTTATATTCTGCGATTACGGTTGAAGAAATTTCTAAAATCAAGTCATTACCTTCAAAAAAAGTTCAATTTTTAATTGGCGGAGGAGTAAATTTTACGAATAAAGTTTTTCTTTTGAAAAATAATCTAAAACGTTTACATATCGGTAGTTGTATTCGTCATAAAGACAAATGATCAGAACCAATAAATGGCGATAAAATCCAAGAATTTGTTGATCTAAAATAAATTATTTTTAAAACTCCATTCCTATCCTTTAACTTTTGTTATATTTTCTTTTATAATTAAAAAAAATAAATATAACATTTATATTTATGTATTTTTTTTATCCTAAAAACAACAATTGTTAAAACATATGATCGATCAAAAAATTCAACAATTAATTGATAAATATTCAAACGATATCATTAAAGATGTTCAAAAAATAGTTCAAATTGACACCTTATTTGACGGAGATTCTATATCAGATAATGCCCCTTTTGGTAAAAAAATAAGACAAGGAATGGATTATTTTTTAGATAAAGCTAAAAAAGATAAATTTGCAATAAAAGATGATGATGGTTATGCTATTATTATTGAACATGGGTCTAAAGAATTAAGCGACATGGTAATGGCAGCTGTTCATATTGACACAGTTCCATACCTTGCTTCTGAATGAGAATATCCGCCATTAAGTGGTACTATTAGTGATGGTAAAATTTATGGTCGTGGAACACAAGATGATAAAGGACCGTTGGTTGCTATTTATTACGCTTTAAAAATTATTCGCGATTTAGGTGTTCCTGTTAATAAACGAATTCAACTTTTTATCGGTGGTAATGAAGAAAATGGTTCAACTTGTGCTAAACATTTTTTTGAAAATGAAAAGACCGAAAAACCTGTTTTTGCTTTTACTCCTGATAGTTACTTTCCGCTAACTTTTGCTGAAAAAGCCCTCGCTCCTGTTTTAATTACAGGGAAAATAAATCCTTCTTTAATTACTAATGATGTTAAATATTTCTTTGCCAATCAAGCTCATAATGCTGTCCCAAGTAGAGCAAAAGCGGTTGTTATTGGAAGTTATGCAAACCTTACAGAAAATTTTGCTGATTACTTAAAAGAAAATAACATTAAAGGAAAAATCAAACAACTTTCAAAAACAGAAGTTATGCTTGATTTAGAAGGTAAATCAGCTCATGGTTCAACCCCTGAAAAAGGTTTAAATGCAGCGACATATCTTGCTAATTTTTTAAGTCTTTATTTTGAAGATAGATTAGTTGGTTTTATAAATAATTATTTTCATAAATCTACTTTTGGTGAAAAATTAGAAATTTCATATTTTGATGCAGTTGAAAAACGTTTAACTATTTCTCCTAACATTGTTGAATATGACGATAATAAGTTCAAAATATATTTTGATTTAAGAATTCCTAATACTGCTAAAATTAATGAAATTTTAGAACGTTTTAAATATATTGTTGATAAATACTTTGACAACTATGCATCTTTTAACGTTAACTTAACCCCAGGGATTAGATATTCACTTGAAAATCCTTATATTAAAAAACTTTGTCATGTTTATAAAACAATCGCAAACGATGATAAAAATAAACCTTTTGCAATTGGCGGGGGTACTTATGCTAAATCTATTCCAAATTGTGTAGCGTTCGGAATGCTATTCCCTTGAGATGAAGAAACAGAACACCAACCAAATGAAAGAGTTGTTATTAAACATTTATTAAAAGCGGTTGAGATTTTCGTTCATGCATTAATTTCAATTACTTCTTAATTTTTAAAAAAGAAAACATTTTATTTGTTATATAGATATAATAATTCAGATAAACTAAAACCAATTACATCAAAATAAAATTTGATGTAATTTTTATGGCGGGCGTGGCGAAGTGGTTAACGCAGCAGTTTGTGGAACTGACATTCATGGGTTCAAATCCCATCGTTCGCCCCATTTTTTTACATTTTTAACTTTAATAATGATATTTAACATCAATCATCCAAAAGATTTTCAAGCAATCTGTATCTATTTAAAAAAAAAGTATTTTATTAATCAAACAGGATCATTAATTTTTTTTTTAAATGGTAATTTTGGGGTCGGAAAAACAACCTTTGTTAAATATTTAGCAAAATCTTTAAATATAAAAGAAACAATAACAAGCGCTAGTTTTAATTTTTATAATATTTATTCGCTTTTAAATAACAATCTTTTTATTCATGCTGATTTCTATAAACTAGAATCATCCAATCAACATTTAGTAAGTGAAATCTTTGAATATTTTACAACCAATAATAATATTATTGTTATAGAATGAGCAGATAAGTTTAAAAATTATTCTGATTTTATTTTAAAAAACGCCATAAAAATTACAATCAGTTTTAAAGATAACGATCCTTTAAAAACTAGAATATGTCAAATCAACGATAATCATTAATATGCTTAATTTATATTTAGATGCTTCAACAAAATATATGATTATTATTCTTGAAAAAGATAATCTCATTTTAGCTAAAATTAATCAAAATAATTTTCAAAAACATTCTGAAAATTATATTGAAACAGTTTTTAATGATATTTTAAAAAAACATAATTTTAAAATTAACGATCTAGATAATGTTTATACAACAATTGGACCAGGTTCATATGTTGGAGTAAGAATCGTTTTAGTTTTTGTTAAAATGTTAAAAATGATTTATCCTAAAATTAAAGTTTTTACAATCAATTCATTACTAGCCCAGGTTGAAACAAAACATAAAACAATCAGTTTATTAATGGTATCAAATTCAGTTAATTATTTTCAAACTTTTCTTCATTTTAAAGCGATAGATGAGATTCAAAAATGTGATATTTTAACGGTCTATAAACTTTTAGAAAACAAAGATTCAGAAAAAGTAATTGATTTTCAAAGTGTTCATTTTATTGATTCTTTTACAAGAAATTGTAAAAAATATGGAAAATTAATTAAAAATATTCAAAAGATAGACCCCATTTATTTAACTTCAACATGATAATTCTAGCTATTGAAGCAACTTGCGATGATACAAGTTTTGCTGTTTTGAAAGATCATAAAGTTATTAGTTTAACTAAAAAAGTCCAAGCCATTCATCAAAACTATAATGGAATCATTCCAGAATTAGCTGCCCGCTATCATTTTAAAGATTATGATCAATTTCTTCTTCAAGCTTTACAAGAAGCTAAAATAAGTTTTTTTGATCTTAATTTTATTGCATATAGCGAAAAACCAGGATTACCGGCGTGTTTACATATTTGTAAATCAATCGCCAAATCTTTAAGTTTTATTCTAAACATTCCCCTTATTCCAATCAATCATTTATCAGCCCATCTTTTTTCTAGTTTAATTGATAATAATAAACCGCAGTTATTTATCGAACAAACGAATTTAGGTCTTATTTTATCAGGCGGTCACACAAATATTTATCTTTGAAAAGAAAATAAATTAAAAATTATCGGAGAAACTTTAGATGATGCAATTGGGAGTGTTTTGATAAATTAGCGGTTGTTTTAGGTTTAAATTATCCATGAGGAGAAAATTTTGAAAAATTTACAACGAATGGATCATTAAAATTTACCTTTTCTTTACCCAAAAATATTGATTTTAATTTTTCTTATAGTGGTTTAAAAACAGAATTTTTAAAGCAGATTAAAACGATTGATGAAAATGAAAAAGTAAATTTAGCATACAGTTTTCAACATTATGCTTTCCTTCAAGTTATTTTAAATTTAAAAAAAGTTATTTTAAAGTATAAACCAGTCAATTTATTTATTGGAGGAGGGGTCACTCAAAATAAATATTTTCAAAATTTTATTAAAAAAGAACTGCAAAATATGAATATTAATTTTTATTTTCCCCTAAATAAATATTGTAGTGATAACGCTGGAATGATTGGTTATCTAGCTTGACTAAAAATAAATAAACTTATTCAATTAGATTAATGGTTAACATTAAAAATGTATCTTAGTATAATATTTAATAAAATTTAAATATTTTTTCAAAAAAAGTTTTTTTATAAGATGTTAGAAAACGACGAATATGCTTTAACAACTACTAATGATGCAGCAAAAGAACATAAAATTCTTTCCCTTGATGAAGTAGAAAAAATGATTGAAAATAATACTTTTAAAGATTATGATGTTGAAAAACTTTGTCTTTTAGGTTATTTATCAAGAAGAACCGCGAATACTCTTAAAAAAAATGATATTACATCCCTTTCTGAAATTATTTATTTTACACCCGAGGATTTATTAGAATTAGAGTCTCTTGGCAAAGGTGCGTTATTGGAAATAAAAACGATGTTATATAAATTAAATTTATCGCTGTCTTTAAGCGAAAAAGAACAAGACACTTCAAAAAGTGCATCAAAATGATTGGACAAAGAACTTGGTCAACGTAAAGAATTTGAACAAATACAACAACAATTAGAAATAATCAATCAAAGACAAAAAGTGATTGAAGATAAGAAACGAAAACAAAAAAACCAGACAATTATTGGGATTATTTATTGTGTTGTGGCAGTAATTGCAGTAATTATTGTTTTATCTATCACACTTAACCTTAAATAAAGATTTGTTAAACTTTTCTAATTTAAAATGGTTTATTTTATAATTTTTACAATGAACTAAAATTTAAAATTTTAAATCACAATAATACAAATTATTAAAAACTTAAAAATTATTATCACATGAAAAAATACAAAATTGCCATCAATGGATTTGGTAGAATCGGAAGATTAACATTTAAATATTTATATTCAAAAAGCAATATTGAAATAGTAGTTATAAACGATTTAACAGATGCAAAAACACTTGCATATTTATTATCACATGACTCAAGTCAGAAAAAACTTGAAAACTTTAAGGTTAGTTACAAGGATAAATATTTAATTGTAAATGGTAAAGAAATATTAATTTTATCAGAACGCAATCCAAAAGATCTTCCTTGAAAAGATCTAGGAATTGATTTAGTGGTTGAATCTACAGGTTTTTTCCTTACAAAAGAAAAAGCATCACTTCATCTTGAAGCAGGAGCTAAAAAAGTAGTTCTATCTGCACCTGTTAAAGAAAAAGACATTAAAACAATTGTATACAATGTTAACCATAAAACTTTAACAAGCGATGACAAAATTATTTCAGGAGCATCATGTACAACCAATTGTTTAGCTCCAGTTGTAAACGCTATAGATAAAGCTTTCGGTCTAAAATACGGACTAATGACTACCGTTCATGCTGTAACCAATGATCAAAGAATTTTAGATTTACCACACTCTGATTTAAGAAGAGCAAGATCAGCTATGAATAATATAATACCAACCACAACAGGTGCTGCAGTTGCAGTTGGATATGTTCTTCCACATTTAAATGGAAAACTAGATGGGATAGCAATGAGAGTTCCTGTTGTAGTTGGTTCAGTTGTTGACTTAACATGTCATCTTAACAGTAAAGTTTCAGTTACAGAAATTAATCAAGCAATTAAAAAAGCTGCTAATGAAACATTAGGATATTGTGAAGATTACATTGTTTCTACTGATATCATCGGAACTCACTATGGTTCTGTATTTGATAGTCAATTTACGAAAGTTTTAAATCTTGAAGACGGCGGACAATTAGTTAAATTATTATCTTGATATGATAATGAAAGTTCATATGTTTCTCAATTAGTAAGATCTGTATTACATTTTTTAACTATTTAAGAAAGTTTTTAATATGGATTTAAAAAGTTTAAAAGACATCAATTTTAAAAATAAAAAAGTTATTATTAGGGTTGATTACAATGTTCCTTTAGCATTAATTGATAACGAATATACGATAACCGATGATAAAAGGATTGAAGAGTCAATTCCAACATTAGAATATATTTTAAAGCAAAAACCATCTGAAATTATTATTTTATCGCATTTAGGACGTCCTAAATTAGTAACTGATAAAAAAAGATTTTCATTATTTCCAGTCTTTTCAAAACTTGAAAAATATCTTGAAAATCATGATTGTGATTTGACTTTCATCCAAGATCCAAGCCCAAATCAAATTAGCCAACATTTAAGTAAGCATAAGAAAAGTAAACAGACACTTGTTGCGCTTGTTGAAAATACAAGATTTTTGGATATAAATGATAATCTAGAATCAACATTAAATAAAAAATTAGCCCAAGAATGAGCTAATTTAGGCGATGTCTTTGTTTTTGATGGTTGAGGAGTTGCTCATCGTGATTCTACATCAGGGGCAGGAATTCCGCTTTTTATGAAAGAAAGTTGTCTTGGCTTTTTAGTTGAAAAAGAATTATTAACCCTTGAAATAATAACTAAACATCCAAAAAGACCTTTAACTGTTATTATTGGTGGAGCAAAAGTAAGCGATAAAATTAAAGTCATAAAAAATATTTTAAACTTTGCTGATCATTTGATCATAGCTGGGGGATTAGCTTTTAGTTTTTATAAAGCTTTAGGTCATGAAATTGGAACATCATTAGTTGAAAATGATTATTTAGCAACTTTAAAAACTTTACTTGAAAAACATTCAGGCAAAATTATTTTACCGATTGATAATGTTTTAAGCACAGAGTTTAAAGATCAACCAGGAGTTATTAGAAATATAAATCAATTTAAGGCAAATGAAATGGGAATGGATATTGGTCCTTATTCAATCAAAGCTTTTTCTGACATTATTTTAAAATCAAAATCAATTATATGAAACGGCCCTGTTGGTGTTTTTGAAATGGATCATTTCAAAGAAGGAACAAAATCATTGCTAGAACTTTTAGCAAATAATCCGCAAATTTATTCATTTATTGGCGGTGGGGATACCGCTGCTGCTTGCGCTAAATTTGGTTTAGAGAAAAAAGTATCTTTCATATCTACTGGTGGAGGAGTTTGTTTGACATTTCTTGAAGGAAAAGAATTAAAAGGAATAAGTAATATTCAAAAAAGATAAATTAAAAAATGGATTTAAATAAAAAACTTGTTTTAGGCAATTGGAAACTAAATAAAAATAAAAAAACAACAAAAGATTTTTTTAAAGAATTTAATCAATTTCTTAAAGCAGAAAAATTTAATGTTAAATGTGGTATAGCGCCATCACCACTACTGATTCCAGTAGTTGCAAAAGAAATTAGTAAAGGAGTTTCTTTAATTGCTCAAAATTGTTATTTTCATAACGAAGGAGCATTTACTGGTGAAGTTTCAATTAATCAATTAAAAGATTACAAAGTAGCTTATTCACTAGTTGGTCACAGCGAAAGAAGATATCTTTTTGGTGAAAAAGATTATGAAATTAATAAAAAAATCGAATTTTTAATTTTAAATGATTTAACACCTATTTTATGTATCGGAGAAACATTACAACAATTTGAAAATCAGCAAACAAATTATATTTTACACAACCAGTTAAAAGAAGATTTAACTAATATTAATTTCAATGGCAAAAATATTATTTTCGCCTATGAACCGATTTGAGCAATCGGAACTGGTAAAGTTGCAAGCAACGAAATAATTGAAAAAACGGTTGCTTATATTCGTCAAGTTATTAAAGAATTATTTTCTGATAAAACCGCTAAAAAAGCGGTAATTCTTTATGGGGGATCTGTTAATCCAAATAATATTGTTGAATTGAATAAAATTCCTAATATCAATGGTTTTTTAGTTGGCGGAGCATCATTAAAAGCAGAATCTTTTTTTCAACTTATAAAAGCGACAAATAACAGTGTTACTTCAAAAAACTAAAAAGATATAATTTCAAAAATAAAAGCATATTTTTTTAAATCTTTCTATTTTATTGAATAGATAAAGATATATTTTTTTATCTATAAAATATAATAAAATAAGTTTACAAGAAAGTTAGCAGACAATTTCAAACAAAAATTTTACTATTTTTGTTTTGATTTATTTAAAATTAAACTAGAAAACGCTTATTATGAAAATTAAACCGACATTATTATGTATTATGGATGGGTATGGGTTAGATAAACCAGGCGCTTGAAATGCGATATCATCTGCATCTACCCCAAACTTAGATTTTTTGTACAAAAATTATCCAAATATTAAATTACATGCTTCTGGAAAATTCGTTGGATTACCAGATGATCAGTTTGGTAATTCTGAAGTTGGGCATATGAATATTGGTTCAGGGAGAGTTGTTCATCAAACTTTATGCCTAATCAACAACGAAATTGAAAGTGGTGAGTTTTACAAGAAGCCTGCAATTAAAGAATTTGCTGAAAAACTTGAAAATTCTAAAAATCAAAGATTACATATTATTGGGTTGTATTCAAAAGGTGGGGTTCATTCATCAATTGAACATTTTATCGGAGTTCTTAATTTAAAAAAACATTTTAAAATAAAAGAAGTTTACCTTCATTTAATTTTTGATGGAAGGGATGTTAAATATAATTCTGCTTTAGAAGATTTAACAGAACTTTTAAAACTTTTAAAAGAATATAAAAATGTTTATCTAGCTTCTATTTCAGGCCGTTATTATTCAATGGATCGTGATAAGCGTTGAGAAAGAATTTCTTTAGCTTACAATGCTATCGTTTTAAGGGAAGGTAAAAGCTTTACAGATCCTTGTAAATATCTAGAAGAAAGTTATAGCAAAAAAATATATGATGAATTCATAGTTCCAGCATATAACAGCAAAATAGAAGGTTCTAAGTTTAAAGCTAATGATTCGGTTTTTCTTTTTAACTTTAGAAAAGATAGAGCAATTGAATTAGCAAGTTCTATTACTAACAAGGAGTATATTTGAAGACCAAAACAAGTTATTTCAAACATTAATTTTATTTCAATGACTCATTTTGCTGACTCTGTGAAAGGTTTAGTTGCCTACAAAGATCAAGTTATTAAAAACACTTTTGGCGAATGAGTTGCAAATAAAGGTTGAAAACAATTAAGAATCGCTGAAACAGAAAAATACGCCCATGTAACTTTTTTCTTTAACGGTGGTGTTGATGTTACCTATAACAATGAAAAACGAATTCTAATTCCATCTCCAAAAGTTGCAACTTATGATTTAAAACCTGAAATGTCCGCATCAGCAATTACTGAGCAACTTTTAAAAGAAATCGAAAATCATAATCCATATAAGTTAATTGTTTTAAATTTTGCAAATTGCGATATGGTTGGTCATACTGGAAAACTTGAACCTGCTATTAAAGCGGTTGAAGAAGTTGACAAATGTATTGGTATTTTATATCAAAACTTTAAAAAACTAAAAGGAACGAATTTTTTTAACCGCCGATCATGGTAATGCTGATAAAATGTATGATGAAAACGGCGAACCTGTCACTTCTCATACTTTTGCCTTAGTTCCTTTCCTTGTAACCGATCAAAAATATAAATTTATTAAAAAAATCGGTAAACTTGGTGATATTGCACCAACAATTATTAGTTATTGAGGAGAAAATCCGCCAGCAGAAATGACTGGTAATATTCTTTTAGAAAAAAACCCATCTTTATGAAACAAAAAAAAGTAGCGATTTTAACATCTGGGGGTGATGCTCCAGGGATGAATACTTGTCTTCGTGCCATTGTAAGAACAGCCTTAAAAAAAAATATTATCCCTTATTTAGTTTATGATGGTTATCTTGGTTTAGTTAACAATAATATAGTTGAAGCTGATTATAAAAGTGTTGGGAATATCTTAAATAAAGGTGGAACAGTTATTGGAACAGCTAGACTGCCTGAGTTTAAAGAAAAAGCAGTTAGAGCAAAAGGAATTAAGAATCTCCAAGACAGAGGTATAGATTATTTAATTTGCATCGGTGGCGATGGGACTTATATGGGTGCTAGTCGTTTATCTGATGAAGGAATTAATTGTATAACAATTCCTGCAACAATTGATAATAACATCGCTTCTTCTGAATTTACAATTGGATTTTGAACTGCATTACAAACTATTATTGAAGCCATTGATAAACTAAGAGATACTTCTTCATCCCATCATCGTTGTTCAATCGTTGAAGTGATGGGTCAATATAGTGGATATTTAACCTATATAGCAGGAATAACAACCGGCGCTGAAGTTATTTCAACCCCTGATAACAAAAAAAATGTTGATCAATTTGTCGAAGCGATTAAACACGCTAAAGAAGACGGTAAAAATCATTGTTTAATTGTTGTAACTGAAAATATGTATGACATGAAACAACTTGAGATAGATATTACCAAAAAATCTAAAGTAATAACAAGGGCAACCGTTCTAGGTCATGTTCAAAGGGGTGGTTCACCTTGTGGTTTTGATCGTATTTTGGCAACGATGTTTGGTTATCATGCTATTTTAGCAGTTCTTAATAATAAATCAAAGATTTGTTTAGCTTACAAAGATTTAAGAATTATTGAAATTCCAATCCAAGAAGCATTGCTTAAAAAACCCGCTGATTGAAGATGTCTTGAAGATGTTCTTCAAATTATTAAATAATTGTTAGTTTATGGATGAAAAGTTACAAAAAACGCTTCAGTTAAAATTAGATCAATATCATAAAATGAATGATCAAATTTTAAAGATGGTTAATGATCAAAATTTTAATGACGAACTAAAAAAGCTTCAAATTGAACTTAAAAAAATAACCCCAATTTGTGATTTATATCTTAAATATCAAAAAATAAAGCAAGAAATCGCAGAAAAACAATTCGTTAACTAAAGAAGAAGATAAGGATCTTATAAAACTTATTTCTGATGAGATAGATATTTTAAAAAATCAGCAAGCTGAAACTTTAAAAGAAATAATTCAATTCATTCAAGAAGAAAATCAACTTGATGCCCATCTTCAAAATAAAAATATTATTCTTGAAATGCGTGCTGCAACAGGCGGTGAAGAGGCTGCTATTTTTGTTAAAGATTTATTTTCTGCCTATTTAAAATTTATTGAAAGTTTTAAATGAAAATATCAAATTTTAGAACTTTCTGAGTCAAGCACGGGAGCAGGTTATAGTTTTGTTAGCATTGAAGTTAAAGGGGTTAACGTTTATCAATACTTTCAATTTGAATCAGGTGTTCATCGTGTTCAAAGGGTTCCAAAAACAGAAGTTAAAGGCAGGGTTCATACTTCTACTATTTCAGTAGCTGTTTTACCAACTGTTGATGATATCGAAGTAAAAATTGATCCAAAAGATTTAAAAATTGATACCTATCGCGCTTCTGGAGCGGGTGGCCAACATGTTAATATGACCGATTCAGCGGTTCGAATTACGCATTTACCAACCAATATAGTTGTAACAAGTCAAAACGAAAGAAGTCAGCATGAAAATAAAAATCTTGCTATGAAAGCTTTAAGGGCTAAATTATATAAACATAATTTTGATATTCAAGTTGATAAAATAATGTCGCAACGTAATCAACAAATCGGAAGGGGAATGCGTGCTGAAAAAATAAGAACTTATAATTATCCCCAAAACCGTGTTACCGATCATCGATGTGGAAAATCTTGATCTAATCTTGAAGATATTATGAACGGCAATTTTAACGACATCGTTTCAAGTTTAAGAATTTATAAAAATGAACTTTATACAATATAAAAGATGACTTAAAGAAGAACTGTTCAAAATTTATAAATTTGATCAAACGACTTATCTTTCTGATATTTGTTACTACTTTAATCCTGAACTTTCGCAATTTGATTATTTAGTTTCTGATCACGATATTTCTCCTTTTGTTATCAAAGAAACAAAAAAAACATTAACCTATTTAAGAAAAACAAAATTGCCGATTCCTTATCTTTTGGGTTTTACTTATTTTGATAAAATGAAAATTTTTTTAAATAAAAAAACTTTCATTCCGCGTTCGATTACATTAGAATTAGCATCTTTAGTTCAAGAAATTATTCAAAAAGAAGCAGTTTTTAGCAACGCAGTCTTAGTTGATCTTTGTTCAGGTTCAGGAGCGCTTGGTTTTTATTTTAAAAAACACTTTCATAATTTTAATGTTATTTGTCTTGAAAAAAACAATTTACCAATTAATGCTTCTTTAAAAAATAAAGAAACATTAAATCTTGATGTTAATATTTATAAATCAAATCTTTTATCTTACCTTATTCAAAAGAAGCAATCGTTTAACATCCTTGTTTCAAATCCTCCATATATAGATGTTAGCGAAACGTTAAATCAATCAGTTAAACACGAGCCTAAAAGCGCTTTATATACTAAAAAAATTGCAATTTATAAAAAAATTTTTAAAGAACTTGATCAAGCAAAACATTTAGTTTTTAAACCTTTTTTATTTGCTTTTGAAATTAATTCAAAATTCAGTGACCTTTTAAAAAAAGAAAGAAAAAAATATCGATGAATGGAACATTGATATTTTTTAAATTCTAAAGTAACGAATGAAACAGTTTTTTTAATTATTTCTTCTCTTTCTTTATCTTATTTTAAAGATGATCTTAATCTTTTAAACTAAGATAAAAACTGTAAACACAAACTTACAATTTAGATGCTAAAAATGAATTAGAATTATTTTAAATAATAAAATTTACTAATTTTATAAATTTAATTTTTTAAAATATATGATCAATCAAATAGTAATTTTGGGAGAAATTAACCAATTTTTAAATCAGAACCATACAGAAGCAAAGGATTTTCTTTTTTTTCAAATAGTAGTTAAAAATCATTATTCAGGTATAGATAATGATTATTTTTTAAAATGTCAAATCTGACATAAACATTATCTAATTTTTAAAAATTTACTACGCGAAGGTAATAAACTTTTAATAAAAGGAAAACTAGTTGCCAATCAAGATCAGCAGATAATCGATGTCGAAGATTTAATCGTTGTTTAGATTAAAATATTTTTTTTAATTAGATCGTTATATATTTTGATAATCTAAACTTTAAAAGTTAAAAAGTTTTTTTAATAATTACTTTTTTTTTAATATTTTACCGATAAAATATAATATAAAAGTTTAAATTATCAATTTCATCTAAATTAAAATTTATAATAAAAGACATGGAAATAGATTATTTAAACCTTTGTAAAGATGTTCTGGATAATGGTTTTTTCAAAGATGATAGAACTCAAACTGGAACTAAAAGTGTTTTTGGTAGACAATTAAGATTTAATATTAACAAATCTTTTCCGCTTTTAACAACTAAAAAAGTTTTTTTTAA
Organism: Mycoplasma sp. SG1; assembly: GCF_023612375.1. GTDB lineage: Bacteria > Bacillota_I > Bacilli_A > Mycoplasmatales > SG1 > SG1. The sequence continues at coordinate 247,823 of NZ_CP076852.1, forward strand.
AGCCATTTGTCATGAGCTTATTTGATTTATAAAAGGATCAACCAATATCAAATATTTAGTTGATAATGACGTTAATATTTGAAATGAATGACCTTTTCAAAAGTATCGACAATCATTAGATTATCAAAACGAAACAATCAAAGAGTTTATTCAAAAAATAAAAAGCGATAATAATTTTGCTAAACAATGAGGAGAACTTGGCCCAGTTTATGGATTTCAATGAAGGAATTTTAATGGGCAACGTTGCGATCAATTAAAAGATGTTATTGAAATGATTAAAACGAACCCTAATTCTAGAAGACTGATAGTTACAGCTTGAAATCCTGTTCAAATCAAGGATATGTTACTACCTCCTTGTCATCTGTTGTTTCAGTTTTATGTAACTGATAATAAGTATTTATCATGTCAGTTATATCAAAGGAGCGCAGATCTTTTTCTTGGGGTTCCGTTTAATATTGCATCCTATTCACTACTTACTTACATCTTAGCTAAATTAACCAATTTAGAACCTTTAGAATTTGTTCATACAATCGGTGATGCACATATTTATACAAACCACATTCCTCAGATAAAAGAACAAATTACAAGAAAACCTTATCAGTTTCCGATCCTGAAAATTAACGCTAATTGAAAAACTATAAACGATGTTAAGTTTGAAGATTTTGAAATAATAGGATATCAACATCATAAATTAATTAAAGGGAAAGTGAGTGTTTAAGACATTATGCTAGCAATTATAGTAGCCATGACAGACAAGAATGTCATAGGTAAAAACGGAAAACTTCCGTGAAGTTATCCAGAAGAACTTCAAAATTTTAAATATTTAACCCATGATCACAAAATTATTTTTGGAAGAAAAACCGTAGAATCGATTGGTAAATCTTTACCATCAAGGTCAGTTTTTCTTTTAACAAGTCAAAAAGGGTATAAATTACCATATAAAATGATTAACCCATTAAAAATTGTTCATGATTATAAAAAAATTATCAAAAAATTTGCCCTTGTTAAAGATATAATCTTTGTAGGTGGTGGAAGAGAAGTTTATGAACTTTTTTTACCATATTGTAAATATCTTTATATAAGCAGAATTAATAAAGATTACGAAGGAGATACTTTTTTTCCAGAACTAGATTTAAATGATTTTGAATTATGTATTGAAGAAGTTCATCCTGATTTTAGATTTCAAATATGAAAGAGAATATCTGCTATAAATTTAAAACCATAGCAAAAGAAAAAATATCAAAGTAAAATATGAGAATTTGATTTATCCCAATTTATTTTTTTTATTTTATTGGTTCGTATATTAAAGCAAAACGAATCGTTAAAAAACGTTTAGAACATAAAAAATATACTGAAGAATATTGTGAAAAGTGACTTTTAAGAATGTTAAAAGCATTACGTTTTTTACATAAAGTAAAAATTAATATTATTGATAAAGATAAACTTCCTGAACGAACATCGGTTATTGTTTTTAATCATCAATCTTGATTTGATATTTTTGTTTTACCAGATATTTTAAAAGATCGTCCCTTTTCTGCAATTGTTAAAATAGAACTTGCAAAAGGGCCACTAAGCAGATTTGTGAAAGTTTTTGATCCAATTTTTGTTAACAGAAGCGATTTAAAATCAAAATTAAATACTGTAAGCGAATCAAAAACAAAAATTTTAGATCAAAATTTAGATTTAGTTATTTTCCCAGAAGGAACAAGAAATAAAAATCCTCAAAAACTTTTACCTTTTTTTGATGGTTTATCATTAATTTCAAAAGCGACAATGGCTCCTATTGTTCCGATTGTTATATACAATTCTGCTCAAGTTAAAAAGAAATTTAGATTTCATTTATTTAAAGCGCCAAAAATAGATGTAAAAGTATTAGATTTCGTTCATCCTAATAAGTTTTTAAGTAAAGATTTAAAAATTGTTACAAAAAATATTCAAAAATTAATTCAAGATGAATTAGATGAATATTATGATTCACAAAAAACATAAAGAAATTAATCAAGAAATATTAACAATTAAAGTTGATTTTTATAACGGTTTAATTAATGATTTTACCCGTCTTTTAAAAACGAATAAAACATTATTAAGTAAGGTTTCTTTTTTAAATATTATTAACACTTTAATTGAAAAGATCACAATTTATAAAGAGTTCGCTAATAAATATGATCTTTTGTATTCATCAAGTTACTTTCTTTTACTTTTAAGTAATTTGATTGATTTAAAACTAAAAGTTGTTATTAATGAACAAACTAAAATTGAAATTCCTGAAGAATTTATAAAAGATCAAAAAGATATTTTAATTAATTTAAAAGAACATCGTTTAATTTTAGAATTAATTAAATATTTTAATCACAATAAATATGACAGGCAATTATCGTTTGATAAACAAGCTGACTATAAGTTTTTAAAACCAATTGCTCAATTACAACCATTGGATCTAGAAAAACTAGAAAAGGTTTATCTAAAGATTAAAAAAAGGTTTGAACTAAAACAACCTTTAGTTAAAGATAATGTTAATTTTATTGATATAAATGACGTTGAAAATCATTTTGCTTCCTTTTTTAAAACAACGAAAGAAAAAACCTTTTTTCTAAAAAAACATTTAAAAGAGCATAATATGATAACAACCGATCATTTAGCGCTTTCTTTTTTTGTTTTGCTTTTTTTTGCAAATGACGCTAAAATTGAGTTTGTCAATCAATTAAATTTTAATGATTTAAAAATTATTTTACATGGCTAAAAAATTAGAATTATCATTTCTTAATGCGTTATTATTTGTTAATGGTGAAAATGGCGTTGATATTGATGATTTAAAAAAACATTATTCATGTTCAAAAAAAGCATTAATGGATTTTTTAAATCAGTATCAAAATCAACTTGAAGCTGATAACTCATCAGGGTTAAATTTATTGTTTTACAACAACCGAATTAAACTCATCACCAAACCCTCAGTCTATGAAGATTTACAAAAATTTTTTAAAGATTCAATTACAACAAAAGTTAAATTATCACAACCTGCGCTTGAAGTTTTAGCTATAATTGCTTACAATAAAAAAGTAACCAAAAAATTAATTGAACAATATCGCGGTGTAAGTTCAGAATCTTCATTGAATTTATTGCTTTCAGTCGGTTTAATTGAATCACATCGAACAACAACAAGCCCTTTTTTTAATTGCTACAAAGTAACCGATAAATTTTTTGATTTATTTAAGATCAAAAATTTAAATGAATTGAAAGAAATAATCGTTCCGACCGATTCAAATAATGATTTATATATAAATTAAGGTCAATAACAAATAAAATTACAACTATGACTAACAATCAAATTATTGCTGATATTCAAGAAAAAATTAAGAATGATGAAATTGTCATTTTACCAACTGAAACTATTTTTGGTATATTAGGAAACGCAACATCACTAAAGGCTGCTAATAAGCTTAATGAAATAAAACAAGTTCAAAAAAAAAGATCATTTATAACGATTTTCGCTTCTAAAGAACAAATTAAACAATATGTTGATATTTCAGAAAAAGATTTAAACCTTCTTGAAACATTTCAAGATCTATCGTTAACTTTTATCATTGATAAATTACCAGAAACGAAAATAGTTTCTTTCAATGATAAGATAGCGGTCCGTTTAATTTCAAATCAACATTCACTTTTACAATCGGTTGTCGATGTAACTGGACCTTTGTTTTCAACAAGCTGTAATTACGAAGATGAACCATTTATTACGGAACATTTTAAAATATTGGAGTTTGCAACCGACAATAATTTATTTTTAGTTAATACATCAAGCGATGATTTAACATCAGAAGAACAGGTTCCATCAACAATTATTGATGTTTCAAAAAGACCTTATAAATTTAAAAGAATAGGCAAGAATTATAATCAAATCATAGAAAGACTAGACAATTTAGGGATTGAATATGTTAAAAGATAAAATAGATAAAGATTTATTAGAAATTCTTAAAAAAGAATTAAAACGGCAACAGAATACGATTTCTTTAATTGCAAGTGAAAATTTAGTTTCTGAAGCAGTTTTAAAAATTGCTCAATCAACTTTAACAAATAAATATGCTGAAGGATATCCTGATTATCGTTATTATGAAGGATGTCAATATGCTGATGAAGTTGAAAATTTAGCGATTGAAAAATTAAAAACCTTGTTTGAAGCTGAATATGTTAATGTTCAACCTCACTCAGGATCGCAGGCGAATGCTGCTGCTTATTTGGCTTTTTTAAAACCTAATGATAAGGTTTTAGCGTTAGGATTAAGCGATGGCGGGCATTTAAGTCACGGCTTTAATATTAATTTTTCAGGGATAACTTATCATTTTACGCATTATCATGTTGATCCATCAACCTATCGTTTAAATTATGAAGAAATCAGAAAATTAGCTTTACAAATCAAACCAAAATTAATTTTAACGGGTTATTCAGCCTATCCAAGGGTTATAGATTTTGCTAAGTTTAGAGAAATATGTGATGAAGTTGGAGCATATTTAATGGTTGATATGGCGCATATTGCTGGTTTAATCGCTGCTAAAGTCCATCCTTCACCCGTTCCTTATGCTGATGTTATTACTTCAACGACCCATAAAACTTTAAAAGGACCCCGTTCTGGAATTATTTTAGCTAAAAAAGAACATGCTAAAAAATTAAATTCTGCTGTTTTTCCAGGCATTCAAGGCGGTCCATTGGTCCACATCATAGCTGCCAAAGCACAAGCATTTATTGAGGCTTTATCTTCTGACTTTGTTGATTATCAAAAACAAGTTTTAGCAAATTGTCAAACTTTTTGTGATCAATTTTTAAAAAAAGGATATCATTTGTTAACTGGTGGTTCTGATAACCATTTACTTTTAATTGATGCTTTAAAAAGTGTTAATTTAACTGGAAAAGAAGCTGCCAACAGATTAAATAGAGTTGGGATTATTGTTAATAAAAACTTTCTTCCATATGATACTTTAAAAGCAACCGTAACAAGTGGCGTAAGAATTGGTACGCCATGAATAACAAGCAGGGGTTTTAAAGAAAAAGAAGTTACATTATTAGTTGATTGAATTGATCAGATTTGAAGAAGTAATGATTGAGAAAAGTTAATTCCGACCTTTTCTTTAAAAGTGAAAAATCTTTTAAATGATTTTCCGATCTATAAAGATCTTGAATTTTAAATATTTAATTTAATGAAAAAAGTTCTTACCATTTTATGAAATAAAAAAGGGGTCTTTAATTACATTCTTTTTTTTATTTTTTTCCTTTTAGGTTTATTGATTGCCTTTTTTGTTATTTATTTTTTATATAACAAAAACGATAATATGTTCCAGCTCCTTGGTTTTAGTGCTGGTTATTTTTTATTTTTAGCTTTTCTTTCATTAATCGAAGCAAGCGCTAATAAAGTTTTAAAGCTTGCTCGGAAATCGGTTGTAACCGCTAAAAAAACTTATCTCTTAAGTCTTTTAGGAAGATATGTTCTTTTAATCGCTTTTTTAATCGTTTTTATTATTTTTCGCCAATATTTTCGTTTAATTGGTCTAGCCTCTGGAATAGCAGTTTGTTTAATTTTAGGTATTATTTTGATTATTATTAAATACGTTATAGCACAAGATGAAATTGAAAATGATACACCAAATGACATAAAAGAAACAGCAGTTGATTATGATCTTGAATATCAAAAACTTTTAAAAGACTTAGAAGAAGAAAATAAACATAAAACTCCGTCAGTTTTAAAAAAAGATCAAAATAAAAAAATAACTTTATAGTTAGTTTTTTAAAAAATAATTTATTTTTGATAAAATCAAATCTATAGTAATAAAAAAAAGTACTTGATTTGTTCATCCAGTTTGGTTGCTGGATTAGTTTTTTTAATTGTATGAATTTAGCATCTTCTAAGAGTAGTATATTTAGTTGAAATCTTCAACCGCAACTTTTTACCATCATTATTACAACGGTGATAATTTTAGTTGGGGTCTTTCTTTATTGATGAAAGTTACGAAAACTATCATATAAAGAAGCTCCAAAAGGGTATGTTTTGCTTTGTGAACGTTTTATTGGGTGAGTAGAAGATACTGTTATCGATATTACAAGTCCTAAATTTAGATGATTAACTCCTTATATAATTTTTTTACTTCTATATTTAGGAATTGGTAATTTATTATCTTTAATTGGCCTTTCAGCTATCAGCACATCTTATACAGTCATTTTTGCTTTAGGGATTGTTACTTTAGCTGGTATGATTTTAACTGGTATTTTCTTTCAACGTTTAAAATACATTTTAAAATTCATTTATAATCCGCTTGAAATTTTAAATCAATTTGCTCCTTTTATTTCATTAACTTTTCGGATTTTTGGAAACTTAATTGCAGGGACGATGATTCTTTATCTTATCTATTTAATGACAGGAAATATCTATGCAATTAAGTTAGGAGCAAACATCGAAATTAATTTTCTAGCTGGCTTTATTGCCCCTCCTTTTCATTTTTATTTTGATATTTTTGATGGAATAATTCAAACTTTTATTTTTGTTCTTTTAACCCTTTCATATATTGGTATGGAAGCAATTCATGAAGAAGAAACAAAAGTTATTAAAAAATCTAAAAAATCAAACGCTAAAGCAAAACTTGGTTCATACTACGAGGATAAAAACGTTGATATTGTGCGACATATCGAGTAAGATAGGGCGTTCAATTAGAATCAATAAGTTTTATTACTACTTATCAATAATCTTTATAATATTTAAAAAAAGTAATTTAAAAATACAATCAACAAAACAACAAAACTAGACAAATATTTATTTATGAAATATTTCTTTTTACATCAAAATTTTTCTGATGTCCTTAACTTTTTAGCCCCCTACTATATTAGTTTTGGTAATTTTTTAACAGTTAACATTTCTGATAGAGGACTAGCCCTTCTAGGGGCCGGGATGGCTACAACAGGATGTCTTGGTGCTGGGATTGGACAAGGGTTTTCAGCTGGTAAAGCATGTGAATCAATCGGAAGAAACCCAGATGCAATTAACAAAGTAAGAACAATCATGATTATCGGAGCAGCGATCGCTGAATCAGGTGCGATTTATTCACTTTTAATCGCTTTAATTTTAATCTTTGCTGTTCAATAACACAACAAATAAAAAAAATAATAGACAATAATGGGTAATTTTTTTAGTTTCAATTTTTATGACAGAACTCCAGATATTAAAGGAGATTTATTTCCAAATATTTCGACTTTGATAGCGCACTTAATTGCCTTATTTGTGTTACTTTTCATTATCTACCGTTTTGCTTGAAAGCCGTTTAAAAAGTTTGTTAAAGCAAGACATGATTATATTCAAGATAACATTAAATCTTCAGAACAAAAATTATTTTTATCACTTGAAAATGTCCAAAAATCTAAAGAAAATTTAGATAAAACCAGCATTCAAGCTGATCAAATTATTGAATCTTCAAAACTTGAAGCTTATAAAGTCAAGGAATTGATTATTAATAAAGCTAAAAAAGAGATTGAAATCGAAAGAGAAAATTTTAAAAATGAAATGGAGCAGGTAAAAAATAAATTTTTAAAACAGCAAAAAGATTTTATTGTTGATTCTGCTTATCAAATATCAAAAGAGTTTATTAAAACAAATAACTCAGAAGAAGCAGATAAGAAATTTATTGCTAAACTGCTTGCTCAAAAATCAGAAGAAAATTTATCTCAATCAAAAAATACTAAAAAAATAGATAAACAAAAATAAATCTTATTTTTTAAACATATTACACTTTAATGCTTTTAAATAGCAATTACATTAGAAGTTTATCTGAAGCAGTTTTTGGTCATTTTGAATCGATTAATAAAACTGCTTCTTTAATTAGTGATATTAAAGAATTGAATAATATTTTATCGACAAATAATGGACAAAATTTCCAAAAATTTTTAGATGATTTATTAATTTCAAGGGATGAAAAAATCAAAATAATTAAAAATATTTTTGATAAAAAAATAAGTCCTGATCTTGTTTATTTTTTTACTTTAATCATTAAACTTGGTTGTGAAAGTTTTTTTAAAAGAATTTTAGATAATATTCTTGTCATTAATCAAGTTAGTTTAAATAAACAAACTGTCTTTTTTGAAAGCTATTACAAAATGGATGATAAAAAGATCGAAAAATATATTTTTGAATATTTTCCAAACTTAAAACCACTATTTCAACAAAAATTAATCACTATAACATCATCAGTTAATAAACAACTACTTGGTGGCTTTAAAATCCAAGTCGGTAATTCATTAATTGATAACACTATTTTATTTTCTTTAAATAAAGCAGTTACCCATTTAAAATCAAATTAAATAACAAAAATAAATCTATGAGTTTTAAACCAGAAGAAATTACTTCCTTAATAAAAGAACAATTAAAAACTTTTAATTTAAAAACCGAAATCAAAGAACAGGGTAAAGTTATCTCGCTTGGTGATGGTATCGCCTTGGTTTATGGTTTAACATCAGCTATGATGGGCGAGTTAATTAAATTTCCAAACAATAATTTTGGGATTGTTTTTAATCTTGAAGAATTTTTAGTTGGGGTTGTTTTGTTAGGAAGTGAAGAATCTGTTAAAGAAGGTGATATTGTAACAAGAACAAGCGATATTGTTCAAGTTGGGGTTGGTGATCAATTTTTAGGCAGGGTTATTAACAGTTTAGGACAACCGATTGATGGTTTAGGTGATATTAAATCGAAAAAATTCCGTCAAATCGAAAGGGTAGCTCCTGGGGTTATGACAAGAGAATCGGTTAAAGATACTTTAGAAACAGGGATTCTTTTCATTGATTCAATGATCCCAATCGGAAAAGGGCAACGTGAGTTGATTATTGGTGATAGACAAACAGGAAAAACTTCGATTGCTGTTGACATTATCATTAATCAAAAAGGAAAAGATGTTTATTGTATTTATGTAGCGATTGCTCAAAAAAATTCAACCGTTACCCAAATAGTTAAAAAACTAAAAGAACATGATGCGATGGATTATACGGTTGTTCTTTCATCAACAGCATCAGATTCAACCTCAATGCAATATCTAGCGCCATATACAGGAATAACAATCGCTGAAGAATGAATGGAAAACGGTAAAGATGTGATCATCATCTTTGATGATCTTTCAAAACACGCTGTTGCGTATCGTTCCCTTTCTTTACTTTTAAGAAGACCTCCAGGGCGTGAAGCGTATCCTGGTGATGTTTTCTATCTTCATTCAAGATTACTTGAAAGAAGCGCTAAATTAAATAAAGAATACGGTGGTGGTTCAATTACTGCATTACCAATTATTGAAACGCAAGCTGGTGATATTTCTGCATATATTCCAACCAACGTTATTTCTATTACCGATGGTCAAATTTTCTTAATGATGGATTTATTTAATTCTGGTCAAAGACCAGCTATTTCATCTGGATTATCAGTTTCAAGGGTTGGTTCAGCTGCTCAGAATAAAGCGATGAAATTTGTCGCTTCAAGTTTAAAACTTGAACTTGCTCAATATTTTGAACTTCAAGCTTTTACTCAATTTGGTTCAGATGTTGACGCTTCAACACAGGTTATTTTAGAACATGGTCAAAAAATTTTAAAGATTTTAAAACAACAACTATACACGCCATACAGTCAAACTGATCAAGCGATTTTACTTTTAACTTTAAAAGAAAAATTTATTAGTTGAGTTAATATTGATGATGTTGAAGATTACAAGCATAAACTTCTTGACTATGTTCATAATCACTATCAAAATATTCATCAAAAATTAACGAAAGAAGCAGAATTCACACCAGAGATTTTGCTTGGAACAAAAAAAGCGATTCTTGATCATTTAAATACTTACTTAAAATTAATTCATAATTATCCGCAAACTAAATTAGATCAATTTAGCAATTTTTATAATCAATTTTATCAAGATAACAATTTAGTCAAACCATCATCAAATTCAACTTCAAAAAAATAGTTTTCTAAAATGAGTGCATCATTAACCGCTTTAAAAAAAAGAATCGCCTCTGTTAAAACAATTAACAAAATAACCCATGCCATGGAGTTAATTGCGACTTCTAAACTGCAAAAAATTCAAAAAATTCTTAAGGTTTATCAACCTTATTGTGATGCTACATATCAAATTATTTCTTTAATTTTCAGTGAAAAAAATAATAATGTTCGTGAAATTAAAAGTAAATACATCGAAAATCAACATTTTCAATCATTTTTTCCAACTAAACCAAAAAGTTTATATATTGTTATTTGTTCTGATATGTCGTTTTGTGGTTCCTTTAATCATCAAATCATCAATCTTTTATTAGAACAAGAAGGGCCGATTGATCATGTTATTTTATTGGGCAAAAACGGTATTGATATTTTAAAACGTTATAATATCACCCCAACCGCTTCTTTTATTGGTTTTCATGAAGCGATTAATATAAATCTTGCTAATGAAATAGCGATTACCGCTTTAGAAAAATGTCATGCTGATAATATCGGTTATTTAAATATTGTTTACACAAAATACGTTAATTCATTAACTTTTAAACCAACTGTTACGCGTCTGTTACCGTTTACTCAATCTGATTTTATTAAAGAAGAATTCTCCAATTTAAAAGAATCAGTTAAACAGCAAGTAGCTCTATATGACCCATCGGTTCTTGATATTCTTAAAAATATTGTTTCACAATATTTATCAACCATGATTATGGGATTTTTAATCGAATCGAAAATATCAGAACAAGCAATTCGAAGAAACACGATGGAAAACGCCAATCAAAATGCGAATGATTTAATTGATGAACTAACCATCACCGCTAATAAATTACGGCAAAACAAAATTACTTCTGAAATTTCTGAAATTATTGAAGGAGCAAACGCTAGTTTATAATCTAATTTACCTTATTTTTACAAACCCCACGCTATGATTACAACAAATACTCAAAAAAATAAATCTTCAAAACCACCAAAAAACATTAATAAAGATCCAAATAATTACGGAAGAATTATTCAAGTTTTAGGGTCTGTTATTGATGTTAAATTTTCTGACAATCATCTTCCAAAAATATTAAATGCTTTACAAGTTTTAGATTTTAATCAACATTTAATTCTTGAAGTTGCACAACATATTGGAGATGATGTTGTTAGATGTATTTCAATTGGGCCAACAAATGGTGTTTTTAGAAACATGAAAGTTCTTGATTTAGGTCATCCTATTTCTGTTCCAGTTGGTGAAGCTACTTTAGGAAGAATATTTAATATTTTAGGCGATCCGATTGACAATAAAGGACCATTACCAAAAAATATTCAATATCAATCGATTCACAAAAAAGCCCCTAGTTTTGAAGATCAATCAAATACAACTGAAATTTTAATAACCGGAGTTAAAATTATTGATTTATTATGTCCTTATGTTAAAGGAGGGAAAGTTGGTTTATTTGGTGGTGCTGGAGTTGGTAAAACGGTTTTAGTTCAAGAGTTAATTCACAACGTTGCATCACAACATGGTGGTATTTCAGTTTTTGCTGGAGTTGGTGAAAGAACAAGGGAAGGTAATGATTTATATTATGAAATGATTGCTGGTGGTGTTATTGATAAAACAGCTTTAGTTTTTGGGCAAATGAATGAACCTCCTGGAGCTAGAATGAGGGTTGTGTTATCTGCTTTAACGATTGCTGAACATTTCCGTGATCAAGAAAACAAAGATGTTCTTTTATTTATTGATAATATTTTTAGATTCACTCAAGCAGGCGCTGAAGTATCTGCTTTATTAGGTCGAATGCCATCAGCGGTTGGATATCAACCTACTTTGTCAACTGAGATGGGGCAACTTCAAGAACGGATTACTTCAACTAAAACTGGTTCAATAACATCTGTTCAAGCCATTTATGTTCCTGCTGATGATTTAACCGATCCTGCCCCTGCTACAACTTTTTCCCATCTTGATGCTAAAACAGTTCTTGACCGAAATATCGCTGCCTTAGGGATTTATCCTGCCATCGATCCATTAGAATCAAGTTCAAGATTGCTTGACCCTGAATATGTTGGTATTGTTCATTACAATACAGCGCAGAAAGTAATTGAAACATTACAAAGATTTAAGGAATTACAAGATATTATTGCTATTTTAGGGGTTGATGAGTTATCAGAAGAAGATCAAATCACAATTCAAAGGGCAAGAAAAATTAGAAACTATCTATCACAACCGTTTTTTGTAGCTGAGAAGTTCTCAGGAATTAAAGGCAAATTTGTAACGATTGATCAATCATTACGGGGTTTTTCAAAAATTATTAACGGCGATTGTGATAACATTCCTGAAAAATACTTTTTATATAAAGGTTCATTTCAAGAAGTAGAAGATGCTTATTTTAAAGATTATCCTAAAAAAGGATAAAGCATAACAATGAATTTCAATCTTAAAATAATAACTCCTGAAGGCGTTTTTTTTAATAAAGCGATTAACTTTCTGTTAATTAGAACTGCTAATGGTAATTTTGGAGTTTATGCCAATCATTCTAAAGTTGTTGCCTTGATTGAAATCAGTTGATTAAAAATAATTGATAGCAATAAAAAAGAACGTCTTATTGCTGTTAATGGCGGTATCTTCCGTTTTTATAATAATCAAGCAACCATTTTAAGTGAATTTGTTTCTTTCCAAGAAGATGTTAACTTAAAAGAAGTTGAAAGAATGATCAATTTATACAAACAAGAACTTGAAACTGCTAAAACAAAACAGGAAATTATTAAAGTTCAAACAAGTTTAAAGAAAGCTATCAATTTAGCTCATGGAGCTAGAGATAAAAAAGATATTTAAACTATGATGCTTGATCCCTCAACTAAATATATTATCACAGTTATTGTAATGCTTATTTGTTTTGCACTTAGTTTTTATCTTGTCTATCAACTTGATCTTGAACAAAAAGTAAAAGTTAAAAATAAATATGTTTTACTTTTAATTTATCTTTTCTTTTCTTTAGCGGTTGGTTATTTATCATCAATGTTTCTTTTAACTTTATTTTCAATTCGCTAAAGATAAAGATTTAGGCGTTTTTCTATTTTTATTTTTTAAGAAAAAAATAATTATTTGCGTATTAATTTTTACAACTTTAAAGTTAAAAATTAAACGTAAAATGATGCAAAAAATAAAAATAAATAAGCAATTAGAAATCTGGTATCTGGAAGATTATAATCCAGTTGCAAAAGTTTTAATTCATCAATTAAAGATTAAAAAAAACCCATTTCCTTTAGATATTTATCTAAAAAGTTATCAAAAATACCTAAAAAAACAATTTAATCGCTCAATTCTATGTATTTTAAACGCTAATCCGCTCTTAAATCTTTTACAAGTTTCTTTCCCAAATATTCCATATTTTATACTTTTTGATAAAATAAACTATAAATACAAACAAGCGTATGCAAAAAACAAATCTTTAATTTGCAAAGAAATAGATATAAAACACAATATTTTAAAAAGGATTAAATTTAATAAATATACAACAAATAGAATTATTATTTTTGATGATATTTGAACATCAGGTAATACTATCAAGACCTGTTATCGTTTACTTTTACAAAATATTGAATTTAAAAATTATAAAATTATCATTTTTGTTTTATTTAAAACATTCTACAAGGAAATAACAAATAATTTATATTTGATTTAATAAAAAAATTTCAGATGTGATATATATTTAAAAATACATGGAAGGCGATTTGAAGCAATAAAGTTCATTTTTTTTCTTTATTTCTTTTAATCATTGCCTCTTTAAGCGTTAGTTGGGGAGTTTTAAGTGCCAATTCAGGTCTTAATCAATCTTTTGATAAATTTAAAACTCAATCTAATCCATCACAGTTTTCGATAGATTTAAACAGTTCGGTTACTTTTTTTAAATCACCGCCCAACAATATAGATAATGTTGAACATTTTACTAAACAATTAACATCCGATCTTAAAAAAGAAAATCTTAAAATTGATTTATCTTATCGTGATGAACGTTTATTTCCTTATCATGAATCATTACTATTAGCAATTGGTTATGCCCCTGGTTATCATTTTTCTTGAGGAGATAATAACGCAGTTGATACTATTATTCACACTAGCGAAAATCAAGATTTTTCTAATTTAAAAAAAGATCAGATTTTAACTGAAGGTAATTTTTCAAGTGCAAATAATTGAGATATTAATAATCAATTAACGAATCTTTTTGGTGAAAAATCAATCTATAAAGTTGTAGGGCATGCTACTTCTTTTGATTTTTCTTATCCTTTGCTAAGTCCCATTAATATGGTTGCTTCAACTTCAAGCAATGGAATTATTTTTGTTTCCCCTGAAGCTTTATATAACGTTAATCCCTCTGAAGCAAGATTAAATGTTTCATCATCAGCTGATCGTCAACAATTACTTTTAGTCAGATTCCATGACCCATCTAATTACACTGAAACCAACCTTAATAAGGTTAAAGATGTTTTAAAAGATATATATAGCAATAGTGAAGAGTTTATAGCACCTTCAGATACAAAGTATTATGGAATAAGATCAGATTATTATAACAATGCATTTTTTCAAGAACGAATAAATTCATATCATAGTTTTATGAAATTTGAAGTAATAGCAACTCATTTTTTAAGTTATTTAATTATCATTGTTACTTGTTTTGTTGTTGCAGCTGTTACAAGAAAACGGATTGAGGCAGATCAAGATAATATCTTGATTTTTAAAGCGTTAGGTTATAAAAAAAGTTGAGTTAACTTTATTTATTCTATTTACCCATTGATCTTTAGTTTATTTTGTTTTTTAATCGCTTTATTTATCAGTTATGGGTTTCAAAGTTTAATTTATAAAATTTTTATATCGATGTTTACAATTCCATTGATAACTATTAGTTTTAGTTATATATCCTTTATTGTTAACATTGCTTTGATAACGATCATTTTTATCTTAGTCGCTTTTGTATCAACTAGTTTAACTTTAAGAAAAATACGTAAAGGAGTATAGATATGAAAAAATACCATATTTTAAGAAAAATCAGGAACTCCTTTATTATCAAAAGTAAATTTAAAATCTTTTTAACCGCTTTTCTTATTTTTATTTCAAGTGTTTTGATTTTATTTTCGCTTCTAATTCCTTCTTCTTTACAACAATATTCATCAGGAATGTTAAATGAGTTAAATCCATATAAATCATATGTTGACTATGACACCAACCCCTGAAATTCACCAACTTTTAATTATGGAGGTGAAGATGGTGAAGACAAAGTTCCTGATCCGTTAACCTCTCCATCTAAAAGATATTCAACTTATGGATGATATAACCCGAATGATGAAACCAGTTTTAAAAATCGTAATCCAATAAATGATAGTTCCCTAGCTGTTGCATCTTATTTTGCTTATTTAAGCGGATTAGCGATTAATAATAACTACATAGATCAACTTAATAATATAAAAGACCCGCTATTGGTTCCTATTGTTTGTAATATGATGGGGGATAATAATCCTGATGATATTAAAAAAGGAGTCGGTGCATGTATTAAACATGTTATTACAAGTAATGCTCCTTATTTTGTTAGGCAAAAAATGAACAATAAAAATTTTGCTTTAACGTTTGGTTTAACCCCTTTTGATAAAAAAAGCGACGAACATATTGTAAATATTCCTTTTTATTTAAATAAATTAAATGTTAGTCTTTGAGGTGTTAATTCTCAAACGACAAGATTAAACTCTACCATTAAAAATACATTAAATTCAGATTGAATTAATGATCAAACTGCAAATTATGATAGATTTGCTGAAAATTCAACAAGTGTTTTTACCAATAATCTGCCTGTTGTTATCAATAAAGCTGCTGCCAAACTTTTAAATTTAAAAACCGGTGATCTTAAAAGATTCAACTATTCATATTATCAAATCCAAGTTAAAAACGGTGATAATAAATGAGATCCAGCAGAACCATCACAATTTAAAGCAAATATAAAAACAGCAACCGGAATATTTGTACACCTCCAAACAAACCAGGAGATCCTTGAACATGTTTCAATCCATATGCTACCTATCAGTCAACCTACTGATATAAGGGTCAATCCGTTGTTAAAATGGTTCACGAAGGTAATATGAGAATTCAAGAAATTAACCAAAATGTTAAATATAGCGTAGTTGCAATATCCCCTGATGTTGGATTTCCTCGTTTTTATACAACATCACAATTTGCTACAGCTTTATTATTCGGAAATAAAGAAAATATTCTTAATTTAGCAAAAAATCAAATTGATAAAGATTATTTTATGAGTTTTTTTGGATATTATCCTACGAAAGCGAATAACAGTAATTATGCTTATAAACCATATTCATCATACTATAACGCTAAATTAACTACTGATACATCCCCAAATGATTTATCAACTTATAATGTTAACCAACCATACAATGACTATTCTCAGTTTGGATTAAATGGTGGAAAAGTTCAATTTGGAAATAAAAAAATTGTTAATTTTACTCAAAATGGTAAATCGATTATTTCAAGTTTATTTTCTTGAGATATAGTTCATAATTCATTCTGGAAAGTTATAACTTCTATTATTTATTTAATTATTTTAATTGTTGTTATTTCGTTGTTTTTAGGGTTAATTATTATGGCGATAACTACAAATAGCATTATGATTGAATCAAGAAAACAAATTGTTCTTTTAAAAGCTTTTGGTTACAATGATAAAGAAATTTTAAAAACCAGCGCCGGTTATTATATTTTCTTAGTTATTATCGCTTTTGTCTTATCTTGCTTTCTAACCATATTCCTATCTCAATATTTATTCTATGTTTTCTTTGCAAGCAAGAATTTATATATCCCTTTTTCATTTCAATGATGGGTTTTAATTGTTGGTTTTATTTTGTTATTAGTAATTTACTATGTTAACAAATTGATAGCATGAAAAATAAATAAAACCTTTGTTCCAGCTGAAGCTGTTAAAGAATAATCAAATGAAAGAATTTTAATTAAATAAAATTAAGTTTAATTATTTTAAATTGTTATGGGTTTATAATATATAAAACTTTATTATTCAACGCACGCATACGAATAATTAATCTTAGTAAATTTTTTTTAATTTATTTATTACAAATATTATCAAAAACAATGTATTCATTTCTAAAAGCTTATCTTAACAATGATAAAAAAATCTTAAAGGAAATTAAACAAGTAGCGTTTAAAATCGATAGTTTAAAAGATGAGATGGCTAAACTATCTGATGAGCAACTTGCAGCTAAAACAGATTATCTAAGAGATAAAATATTTAAAGATAAATTATCTTTAGATGATATTTTAATCGAAGCATACGCGGTAGCACGTGAAGCGTGTGGGCGAAAATTAGGTGAGTATCCATATTTTGTTCAATTAATGGGGGCGGTTGTTTTACAATTCGGTGATATCGCTGAAATGAAAACCGGTGAAGGAAAAACCCTAACTGCTATTCTTCCTGCTTATTTAAATGGACTAACAAAAAAAGGGGTTCATATTATTACTGTTAATGAATATTTATCAGAACGTGATTATAACTACGCTAGAAAAGTTCTTGAATTTCTTGGTTTAACCGTTGGCTTAAATTCTGCAACTATATCTCCTGAAATAAAGAAAAAAGCTTATGCAGCTGATGTAACTTATACAACCAACCATGAACTTGGGTTTGATTATTTACGTGATAACATGGTTTATAATATCGATGATAAGAAAGTTAGATCGTTAAACTTTGCTATTATTGATGAGGTCGATTCTATTTTAATTGATGAAGCAAGAACGCCGTTGATCATTTCAGGAGGAACTGCAAAAGATAGTGATTTATACATTGGAGCTGATTCTTTTGCTAAATCATTAAAACGTCATCATTATCAAGTTGATGAAGAACATAAAACCGTTTTTCTAACTGAAGCAGGGCAAAACAGTTTAGCTAAGTGATATAAAATCCCAAACATTTATTCATTTGAATCAAGTGAATTAATTCACTTAATTCAAAACGCTTTAAGGGCTAACTATGTTTTTAAAAACGGTATAGAATACATAGTTCGTGATAATAAGATTATGTTAATTGATTTATTTACTGGAAGAATCATGGAAAATAGATCATACAGCGATGGCTTACAACAAGCCATTCAAGCAAAAGAAAAAGTTGAGATTGAACCTGAAAATCAAATCGTTGCTACTATTACTTATCAAAACTTCTTCCGTTTATATGAAAAGATTTCAGGTATGACAGGAACCGCTAAAACAGAAGAAGATGAATTTAGAAAAATCTTTAATATGCGGGTTATTGTTGTTAACACCAATAAACCAATTATTAGAAAAGATCAAAAAGATTTAATCTTTAGTTCAAAGCAAGCGAAATTTAAATATATAACCAAAAAAATTAAAGAACTCCACAGCAAAGGAGTTCCGATTTTAATCGGAACAACTAGCGTTAATATTTCTGAAGAGATTTCTGAAATATTGACAAAAGAAGAACTTCCGCATAATGTTTTAAACGCTAAAAACCATACTAGGGAAGCTGAAATCATTGCAGCCGCTGGAACTAAAAGTGCTATCACTTTATCAACTAATATGGCAGGAAGAGGAACCGACATTAAAATTTCAGATGAAGTTGTCAAATTAGGTGGTTTATATGTTATGGGAACAGAAAGACATGAATCAAGAAGAATTGATAACCAATTACGAGGAAGAAGCGGAAGACAGGGAGACCCTGGGATTTCAAGATTTTATCTTTCAATTGATGATGATTTAATGGTTCGTTTTGCTGGTGATAAAATCAGAACTATTTTTAAAAAGTTTGGTGATGAAGCTATTTCAAGTAAATTATTAACCAAAGCGTTAACTAATGCTCAGAAAAAAATTGAAGGTTTAAACTATGATACAAGAAAAAATCTTCTTGAATATGATAATATTCTATCACAACAACGTGAATTAATTTATTCACAAAGGGACAAATTTTTAATTGCTACTAACACCGCTCAAATCATTGATGATATGATTAAACATTTGGTTAAGTTATATATCGATGAATCTGCTGAAACAAAACCAGAAGGTGTCTTTATTAATCTTAATACTTTAAAAGAACTTATCTTAGCTAGATTAGGAATTGATCTTGAAAATAATCAATATCTTGATTTTAATTTATTAAAACCACTTATTTCACTTCCTGAAAAACTTTTAGAAAAAATTCATGAAGTAGTTTATAAAAAATATTATCTTATTCGTTCAGAAGTTAATCCAGCTCAAGTTGATGGTTTTGAAAAACAATTGGTTCTTCAAGTTATGGATCAAAACTGGATTAAACATTTAACAACAATTGAAAGATTAAAACACGGCATTCATTTTAGAAGTTATGCTCAAAAAAATCCTTTACAACAATTTATTGAAGAATCTTCAAAAATCTTTGAAGGGTTAAGGGATACAATTGCTAAAAACATTCTTCAAATCATCTTCAATCATAAAGAAGAACATCAAAACTTTATTTTAACCCCTCAAGATTCAAAATTTGAAGCCAAAATAAGTTAGTTATTTTACTTTTATTTTCTTTAAAAATTAATAAGTCTTTCTTCAAAAAAGAAGGACTTATTTTTTTTATATTTATTTTTTTTATAATACAAATAAGTATCTATTTTTTTAAAATTAGATTAATTGAGAGTATTTTATCACAAATTTAACTTATGAAATTCAAAGAATGAGAAGATCAACTAGATGATGGAACAATTTTACATTGTTATCAATGGGCACCTGATAACGACGATGTTAAAGCGGTTGTTCAAATAGTTCACGGATGTGCTGAATATGCCCTTCGTTATGATGATTTTGCTAAATTTTTAGTTAGCAAGAATTATGCTGTTGTCGCTGAAGACCATAGAGGGCATGGCAAAACCGCTCAAAAGCAAGATGATTTAGGTTTTTTTAAAGAAAAACATGGTTGAGAAGCCATTATCAATGATTTAAATCATGTCACAAAGTACATTAAAAACACCTTTTCAAAAAAACCAATCTTTATGTTTGGTGCATCGATGGGTTCATTTATGACTCGTAATTATGGGATTGTTTATGGTAAAAATATTAGTGGGATGATTCTTTGTGGAACCTCAAATTACAACGAACTTTTATTAATTTATTTAATTTGTCTTGCTAAATTAAGACAAATGGTAAAAGGCCCAAAAGCAACCGATCACTTTATCCATAACTTAACTTTTAAAAAACTTAACAAGCGTTTTCAAAATAAAAACAGTTTTGGCACAGAATGATTATCAACTAATAAAGAAATTCAAATAAGATATAAAAATGATAAATTAGCAGGGCATGTTTTATCGACAAGCGGTTTTAAAGATCTTTTCTCTGGTTTATTATTCATTGCTAAGAAAAAGAATGTTCAAAAAACTCCAGATCATCTCCCAATTCTTGTTATTGCAGGAAGCGATGATCCAGTCGGTAAGTTTGGTAAAGCGGTTAAACAAACGGTTAATCTTTATGAAACATGTAAGAAAAACGTTGAAAGTAAAATTTATCCAAACGCTAGACATGAAATTTTAAATGAAACAATCAAAGACCAAGTATACAACGATATTTTAAATTTTATTGAGAAGAATTTAAAAAAAGACTCGCTTAATTAATTTATTTAGAAATTTAACATTTATGACTGAAATAGAAAAATTATTAGAGTGCACGTATGATGAATGCTGTAATCACTTTATAAATAAATATGGACAACCAAAAGGAGATTATTTTTTAGATAAAGAATGTCGGAAAAAAAACACAGCAATCACAAGAGGGAAAGAAGGTTTATATATACATCATATTGACGAGGATAAAGCGATTCAATTATCGCAACCAATATATGCAAGACTAAATCCATTCGATTATCAAAAAGCTGATAGATTGATATATTGTAATCTTTTAGAGCATTTAGTTTTGCATATAAAAATATGAGAGAATCCTAGTAAATTTCAAAATAAAAATGAGGCGGTAGGAGTTGGCGGAGTATATAATTTTATAGTCCCCGAGCTAAATGACATTTACTCTGGTATTTCATATAAAAACTCAAAAGCCAAATGAAAAGAAAAAGTTATTGAAGTAGTATTACCTTTAAAAGAAGATTATTTCAAATGTATAAAAAGGTTAGTTAATTTGGGTTTTCCTCATCCGTTATTAACATCATATACTTTCAATTGAAACTTTTGAGATCCAAAAAACAATGAAAAGATTTTTAAAGAATTAAAAAAACTTGGAGTAAAAATGTAAAATTAAATAATTTTATTTTATTCATATTTCTCTTGTTATTAAAAAAGCAATTTTTAAATTATGAACGAAAAGGTTGTTTAGACAAAGTAGGAAATTTAAATGAAACGTTAAAAGAGACCAAACATACAACGATATTTTAAATTTTATTAAGAAAAATTTAAAAAAAGAAACTACAGGTTATTAACTTATTTATAAGTTTAGAATTTCTACTTTCTACCGTTTTTTTATCTTATTAGATTGAATAATTTATATAATTGTTAAAAGCATAATTTTATATAAATATATTTCATCTTTTTTATTTTTTTATTTAATAATTAACATTATTTATATAAAATTAATAATTAAAAATTATACTATTTAACCGGCAGTCATTTTTATTATGGATCTAAATATAGCATTAAAAAAAATTAAAAATTTTGCAAAAGAAACATTAAATGCTGAGCAAAAAAAAATAGCAGAATCCATACTAAAAAATTCATGTAATGAAAACGGAGATGTCGATGATAAAGTGCTACAATTTATTATTCCTATCATCAAAACCGGTTTTGTTTTTGATAAAGCTCCAGAAGTAGATCAAGATAATATCGCTATTGTTGAAGAATCGAAAAACTACAAAAAAATTGGAACAAGCGGTCCTTGTCATAGTTTAATCATTGGTGAAAATTATGAAGCTTTAAAAAATCTTAAATTAGTTTTTTCTAGATCAGAACGAGGTAATATAGTTGGTTTTATTGATATTATTTATATCGATCCCCCTTATAATACCCAAAAATCAAAAGAAGAAGGAAACGATTATAAAGAAGAAATAAAATCTTTTGGTGATTTTATTTATCGTGATAAGTATAAAAGAACCGGTTGACTAAACATGATGGACGAAAGATTAAGATTAGCTAAAGATCTTTTAACCGATGATGGCGTTATTTTTATTTCTATTGATGACAGTGAATGTTCATATTTAAAGGTATTATGTGATGAAATTTTTGGAGAAGAAAATTTTGTTACATCGATTCCACGCCTTACCAGAACTGGAAGAGGTGGTCAGGAAAAGTATTTGTGTAAAGCTCATGATTATGTTCTTGTTTATTCTTTTGATGTTGATTTTAATTACATAACAGAAAAATTAATGCTAGGGACAGACATTTTAAAAGATGAATACGGAAGAGAATATTTCAAAGGGGACTCTTCTCCGATTGTAGCTGGTAAATCGCAAGGATATTCAAAAGGCGGAGATTATGATTTTGAATATCAAGGTAAAATATATTCTCCAAATGATAAAAGCGGAAACAGGAATAGATGGTTATGAAATAAAACAAGAATGGAAGCAGCCGCAAATCTTGGTATATTAGTTCCTGTCGGAGAACAGTTAAGGCAACGGACATATATACATTGAAAGTTTGAATCTAAAGGTCCTAACAAAAATACAATGGTTCGTAAACATGAAAACTGAAAATTTAATAGTATGGATTTTTTCTTAAATAAACCTGTTATAGACAAAAATTTTTCAGAAACAGAGAAAAACTCTTCTATAAAAAATTTGCTAAAAATTGATAATCAATACACTAATGATAAAGGCACAGCAGAAGTAAAAAAAATTTTTCCTGACTATGCGCACGAAAAATTATTTAATTTTCCAAAACCTTTGGCGTTAATCAAACAATTAATTAAATTAAAAGTGAATAACAAAAACGCTATTATTTTAGATTTTTTTGCAGGTTCAGGAACAACCGGAGAAGCGGTTATGGAACTTAACGAAGAAGACAGCGGAAGCAGAAGATGTATTCTTGTAACTAACAACGAAAATAACATCGCTAAAGATATTACTTATGAAAGACTTTATCGTGTTATAAACGGAAAAGGTTCTAATAATCAGGAAATTAAATGAAAATACTCATCTACTAAACCTTCTTTAACTAATAACACAGTAAATATTTTTGAAATTAATCATTATCCTTGCGGAATTAATGAAAATCCTGATTATCTTCAAAATTTAGTTAAATCGGAATTAATTAAAATAAATCCTGATGTAAAATTTAATGATATTCAATTAAATCGTGATTTATCATCTCTTAATCCGTATGATAAGTCTAAATTAAATAAAACAGAAATCAAAGATTTAGAAAAGTTTTAATATCTTTGTTCTAATTTTTATGTATAACAATTAAAAAATTAATATGTTTCAACCGACAAACAAAAATAAATCAGTTTATTTAAAACATAAAGAAGAATGAAAATTTGTTCAATCGCATATTTATCCTAAATCCATCTTAGAAAGATGATTGCGTAAGTGTTTGTTAGAAGGGAATAATAAACTAAAGATTTACAAAATTAACTTAAACGACAAAAATAAAATAGAAGAAGAAATTTTAGATTCCGATTTAAAAATCAAAAAATATCTAAAAAAGAGTAGTTTATGTTCCTTTCAACAAAGCGAAAAATATATATCAAAGGATGAAAAACAGTGGGCCAATATTGAAAGCGATTTTGTAAACAAAATATACGATCAAATCGATAAAAATCTAAAACAAGAAAGATCGGTTAAATGATTAACTAATTTCTTCAAGAGCGTTATCCTCACAAAATATAGTAAAACTATGTGTAATTTTATTTGATTGAATCTTTTTAGATCTTGTATGTATAGACCTATTTCTAAAATCGAAATAATTAGCAGAGATCAATCTGTTACTACTCACTTCGCTGATGCGTCAAGTTTAAAAAACGATTGTTTTTTGTCCGAAGAAGGTAGTTTTAATGATAAATTCGAAGAGTTCAAAAAAACTTTAGATTTTTCAAAATATAATTCTTGCTTTTTTTCGCTAAAGAATCATACTTTTTGTCGTTTTGTTTGCGACCCCCCTATTTATAACGATGGAGATTTATTTTTTATTTTTCCAGTTTTAGGATTAGGAATTATATTTTTTATAAAAAAAAATTATCGAATAGAAATAACAGATAACTTAAAAGATTTTAGAGTTGTTACTAACATAGATAATATAGATGAAAAAAAATATATTATTGATGAATGTTATATAGTAAAAAAAGAATTTAACAAAGAAAGAAAGGCAGAAGTTTTTTTAGATTTTTTTAATAGCATTATGATATCTTGTTGAATTAATAATGTGGGGTATCAAAAAGGATACATTTACTTTCTTCGAAGTGATTATGAAACTAACCCTAATTGAATTAAAAATATGATTGACTCTTTAGAAAAACATGGAGCATTTTCAAAAAGACAACAATACAAAAATAACCCAAGTAATTTTGGTGTAAAAAATAGCATGGTATCTTTTAAATATTAAAATTCCAATAAAATAAAATTTACACTTTTTATAAATTCAATTTTAAAAAACCAGAATAATTTTTTTGGTTTTTTATTTTATTTAGGTATATAGTAACGCGAGATAATATACAAAAAATTTTAAAAATAAACAAATAAAACAAACGGATTAAAAATCATAGATCAATTTATTTTTTATTTGTAAAGAAAATCTTTTGTTTTATGTTGTAAATGTAAAAAGCATAATATAATGGTCTGTTATAATTTTTTTATGAATTTAAAAAAAGCAATAGAAAAAATTCAAAATATTGCAAAACAATCTTTTAATAGTGAACAAAAAAAATTAGCAGAAATTATTTTAAGAAAGACATCTGATAACGGTGAAATAGATGATAAAATATTTCAATTTATTTTACCTATTATCAAAACAGGTTTTGTTTTTGATAAAGCTCCTGAAGTAGATCAAAACAATATTGCTATTACTCAAGAATCCAAAAATTTTAAAAGAATCGGAACAAACGGAGTTAATCATAGTTTAATCATTGGCGAAAATTATGAAGCTTTAAAAAATCTTAAATTAGCTTTTTCTAAATTAGAAAACGGAAAAAGAACAGGATTAATTGATATCATCTATATCGATCCTCCTTATAATACTTATAAATCTAAAGAAGAAGGAAACGATTACAAAGAAGATATAAAATCTTCTGGTAATTTTATTTATCGTGATAAATATAAACAAACCGGTTGATTAAATATGATGCACGAAAGATTAAAAATAGCCAAGGATCTTTTAAAAGATGATGGGGTTATTTTTATTTCGATTGATGATAGTGAATTGGGTTATTTAATAGTATTATGCGATGAAATTTTTGGAGAAGATAAATTTGTTACAGCAATCCCGAGATTAACCAGAATCGGAAGAGGGGGAGGAGTTGATAAAGATTTATGTAAAGGGCATGATTATATTCTTGTTTATTCTTTTGATAATAGGTTTAACAAAATCAAAAAAAGATCATTTAAAGGTATCGAAATACTAGAAGATAAAAACGGTAAATATATTAAAGGCGATACATCTCCAATCTTAGCAAGCAAATCACAAGGATATTCAAAAGGTGGAGATTATGATTTTGAATATCAAGGCAAAATATATAAACCTATCGATTCTTATGGTAAAAAAAATACTTGGTTATGAAATAAAGAAAGAATGGAAGTAGCAGCTAAACTTGGTATTTTAGTTGTTTCCAAAAATCAGTTAAGGGTTCAAAAGTATTTAGATACAACTTTTGAATTTAAAGGACCTTATAAAAATCAAATGGTTGATAAACCTAAGAACTTTATCTTTCATACAGGCGATTTCATGTTAAATAAATTTGCTAATTTAGAAGGTTCTTCAGAAATGAAAAAAATGTTTTCTGATTATTCATCAGATAAATGATTTACTTTTCCAAAACCACTATCTTTAATTAAAGAATTAATTAAATTAAAAGTGAATAACGAAAACGCTATCATTTTAGATTTTTTTGCAGGTTCAGGAACGACTGGACAAGCTGTTATGGAATTAAATGAAGAAGATGGGGGAAACAGAAAATTTATTCTTGTTACTAACAACGAAAATAACATTGCTAAAGACATTACTTATGAACGGCTTTATCGTGCTATTAACGGAAAGGGTTCTAAGAATCAAGAAATTCTATGGAAATATTCATCTACTAAACCATCTTTAACTAACAATACTGTAAATATCTTTGAAATCAATCATTATCCATGTAGCAACAAAGAAGATCCTGATATTCTTCAAGAGTTAGTTAAATCGGAATTAATTAAATTGAATCCAGATGCAAAATTTAATTATCTTCGATTAAATCGCGATTTATCATCCCTTTTTCCTTATGATAAATCAAAACTAAATAAAACAGAAATCAAAGATTTAGAAACATCTTAATTATTATTTTTTTAAATCAATATTTTATAATCAATTTAATTAATAAGTTCAAACGTAGAGAAGAAACGGAAAAACAACATATGGCTACTGAAAATAACAACATACTATCAATAAATCCGATAGATAACTTGTCTAAACACAATGACAAAATATCGATGATTGATTATGTTATTCGCCCTATTAACGAATATATTCATGATTTTTTTAAAAATAAAAACGCACCTAACAGCAAACCTTTTCATAATGTTTTTAATATTAATGGCGGTTGAGGTTCAGGCAAAACAACTATTATTCAAAACTTAACAACATATTATAAAAAATCTTATCCAAGCGATGATATAAATTTTAAAATACTAAATTTATGAGAATGTGAATTGTATGTTGATCCGGCACGAGTTATTCTTGATATTATAAATTTCATAGACACTTCTGTATACGATGAAAAAGATAAAATAAGCACAACCAGCGGAGAAAAAATAACCAAAAAAGGTATTTTGGTGTTGAAAAGTTTTTGGTACCACCTTTCTGGATCGTATACTTATGAAAAGGTAAAAGAAAATAGTCGTATAAAACATCCCCCAAGGATAGACGAACTCATAAATGGTTATATAGAAGAATTAAACAATAATACAAAAAACAAATCCATTGTGTTTATATTTGATGAATTGGAAAGATGTACTCCAGAGAACCAAATAAAAATTTTATCCATTATTAAAAATATTTTTTGAAAAGTAACAAATATATTTTGAATAGTTGTTTCTAATAATAAATTGATCAATCAACATATAAATGGTAATTTAGATATAAACCTTTTGAAATTAACATACAATGAAAAGTATACAGATAAAATATTCCCTATTCAATTGGATTTAGATAATATATATCCAGAGATATTTATAGACAATTTTACTGACAATAAATATATAAAGGAGTTTTGTAACAAAGTTAATATTTCTTCATTAAAATTGAACATTAAATTAATTATTCAGGTAAATAATTTATTTAACTCATTAAAAAACAAGAATGAATTTGAGGTTCTTTTTAAAGAATATAAATCAAATTCAAAAGAAGCAGAAATTATCAGCATACAAAAAGATTACTTAGAATTGATAATCTTTTATTGTTATTATTTAAAGTACGAGGATAATAAAGAGTATAAAGAACTAATAAAGTTAACAGACAGTCATTTATTAAAATCAAATTTTTTACATCTTTTTATAAATAATATTATTGTTCAATACAGGAAGAAAGCTATATTAGATACAGATAAGTTTCCACTGGAAACATCAATTAAATCTTTAATTACTAAAGGTCGAAACACTGATGATCCTTATATAACCATCGATAGAATAAACTATACGCCTTTTAAGCTTGATTATTTTTTGAATGATCGCTTTAATGATAATAATTTAAAAAATTGATTTTTTGGTTTAATTCCATTTTTTGGCTCCCATTTAACAACAGATAATATTAGTCAAATTTTTTCCATAGAAGAAGGCTCTACCAATCAATTACATATTGTTATTATCAAAAAAGAATATTTGCTATATTATTTTCCAACTCATAAAAAATGTTTTTTTAATATTTTTTTTAGATATATAAAATCAGAAATTCCATTCTCATTCTTTTCAAATGGGAATGATCATTTAAAAATAATTACATACTCTAAAATTAGTAAATTAATTAAAGATTCAATACTTGATCGTTTTAATTAGTTTTGTCATTTAAAACGTGATTAAAATTAAATCAAAACAAAAACATCAAAGATAAGTAAGATTTCGGATTTAATTTAACGCTTAGAAGCGATAAAATACGGATGATAATGGTTATTTTTATATTTAATAATTATTCATTTTAAATTTGTATATTTAAATCATCAGCACTCAAAAGTAAAATTAACAGTAGAATTTATTGCACATTTTGATATTTTAATAAAAACAGATCTTTAAAAATTTTAGAAATAAATTAATAAAAAATGTCCCCATTCATTTTTTGGATAAGACTGTCAATGCCGTTTAAAACAATTGGTCTTAATAAGATTAATCAATATTAACTTATAAAATTAATCTTAATTTCATAAAACCCGTTGGTTAAAAATTATACATAATATATAAAAAAGGATAAATATTATCATATATTGAAGTTTTTAATATTTTTTACCCTGTTATAATAGCATAAATACTGGTTATCACCGGTGTTAATGTAAAAACATAAGTTCTAAATAATTCTATGGACTTAAAAAAAGCTTTAAAAACAATCAATAATATTTCTATAGATTTATTAACTCCTGAAAAAAAACAATTAGTAAATGATATTTTAACCTTAACACTCAAAGACAACGGCGATGTAGATGAAAAAATATTTCGTCTTATTTTACCAATTGTTAAAATCGGATTTATTTTTGATAAAGCCCCTGAAGTTGATCAAGATAATATTGCGGTTATTCAAGAATCTAAAAATTATCCAAAAATAGGAACAAATGGACCTTGTCATAGTTTAATTATTGGTGAAAACTACGAAGCTTTAAAAAATCTTAAATTAATTTTTTCAAATTCAGAAAATGATAACAAGAGTGGTTTAATCGATTTTATTTATATCGATCCTCCTTACAATACTCAAAAAACAAAAGAAGATGGTAATGATTATAAGGAAGATCAAGAAACATATTCTGAGGATTTTTTAAAACTAAACAACAAGAAAACATCTAAAAAACCATCATTTGGTAATTTTATTTATCGTGATAAATACAAAAGAACCGGTTGATTAAACATGATGGATGAAAGACTAAGATTAGCTAAATCGCTTTTAAAAAAGGATGGCCTTATTTTTATTTCGATTGATGATAGTGAATTTTGTTATTTAAAGATAATATGTGATGACATATTTGGCGCTGACAATTTTATTTCATCTTTAGTTTGACATGCACGACGTGGGGGAGGTAATGATGTTAAACTTGTTGCTGTTGATCATGAATATATAATTTGTTACTCCAATTGTCAAGAAACCTCATCATTACAACAAAAAAGAAATAATTTAGATTTTATTAAAAAGTGCCAAAACTTATTAAGATCTAAGAATTTATTAAAAACTTTAGCTACCGTAACGACAAGCACTGGTAATAAAAATTTAAAAGATCTTGGAATTAATTTATTTCCCTATCCAAAACCAGTTAATTTAATCAAAGAATTAATTAGCGTTTTTTCTAAGAAAGATTCTATCATTTTAGATTTTTTTGCAGGATCAGGAACAACTGGACAAGCTGTTATGGAATTAAATGAAGAAGATGGAGGTAACAGAAAATTTATTCTTGTTACTAACAACGAAAACAATATAGCCAAAGACATAACTTATGAACGACTTTATCGTGTTATAAATGGGAAAGGTACTAAGAATCAAAAAATTAAATGAAAATATACATCATCTAAACAATCTTTAACTAATAACACTGTAAATATCTTTGAAATAAACCATATTGATCAAAACACAATTGATAAAGATCGAGATAAAATCCTAGAAGAAGTTAAAGAGCAGTTAAGAAAACTAAATCCAAATCCAAAATTTAAAGATATAGATTTAACTTCTGATTTATCTTCACTTTATCCTTATCATAAATATTTAAATAAAAATCAATAAAAAAAAGGTTTAAAAATTAAAAGATCAAAAAAAAGATTCGATGGATTTAAAAACAGCATGTAGAAAAATTAATAATTTTGCACGACAATCATTAACCGCTGAGCAAAAAAAATTAATAAAATACATCTTAGAAAAAGTTAGTAAAAATAATGAAGTAGATGATAAAATTATCCAGCATCTAACTTTAATTATTCAAACCGGTTTTGTTTTTGATAAAGTTCCTCAAGTTGAACAAGATAACATCCCTGTTATTCAAGAGTCTAAAAATTATCGAAAAATAGGTTCTGGATCTATTGATCATAGTTTGATTTTTGGCAACAATCTTGAAGTTTTAAAAAATCTTCAATTAGCATTTCAACCAAAAATAGGCAGACCCGGATTAATTGACATTATTTATACTAACCTTTCTTCTGTCAATAAAAAACAAGATGAAAAACAAAATTTTAAAAATAAGAATTTATTCACATTTCATTTAAATAAGTTCAAAGCAAACGGTTGATTAAATCAATTAAAGGAAAAATTAAAAATAACCAAAAATCTTTTAACCGATGAAGGGGTTATTTTTATTTCAATAGATGAAAGTGAATATGCTTATTTAAAGGTTTTATGTGATGAGATATTTGGCGAAGATAACTTCATTGCTACTTTGGTTCGTCCATCTTTAAACAAAGAATATGAAGCTTTATCAGTCGATCATGAATATATAGCTTGTTATGGTAAAAACAAAAAAAAATCTTTATTAGAAGGGTCTCTTAAACCAGAAGAAGCTTTTAAGTATAAAGATGAACATTATCAAGAACGGGGAAAATATAATTTAGAACATTTTGAGGCAGGTAGTTTAGATTACACTCCATCGCTTGATTATCCAATTCAAGCTCCTGATGGAACTTTAATTTATCCTGGACACGTATCTAAAGAGGAACATCTTAAAAGAAAAGCAAACAAAAAACCGCGGAATGATTGACGTTGAATGATTAGCAAATCGACATATGATGACTATTTCAAAGATGGCTCGATAGTCTTTCGTCAAAACAAACAAAAACGATGATCTGCTGCAAGAAAAAGTTATCAGTTTATAGATGTTAAAGGTAACCCCGTTCATAAGTTATGAAAGTTAAGAAGTATCATCGAGTCTCCCAAAGATGCAGAAAATAATCATAAATTCAAGTCATTGGGTCTTGATAATTTTAATCGCTTAAAATTAATTCAATTATTAAAAAAAATAATTCGCTCTTTTGATCCAAAAAAAATTAAAAAAAGTATTTTTATCCTTGATTTTAAAACAGATACGACCTTTCTAGCACAAGCAGTTATGGAATTAAATCAAGAAGATAATTACATAAGAAAATGTCTTTTTATTTCAAACAATAAAGATCCAAATTTAAACAAAACTTTTTATAATGATTTATTAAGACTCATTGAGAATAATAATCAAGATAATTCTAAAAAATATTTCAGTAATGGCGAGTTATTTGAACCATTTGTAAATAACACTGTAAATATTTTTGAAATAAATTATCATGATTTTAGGATTGATCAAGATCCAGATTATCTTTTAGATTTAGTTAAATCTGAATTAATTAAACTAAATCCAAAATTTAAATTTAATGATCGTGTTCTTAATAATCAATTATCAACATCGTTCCTTGTAAACAAAACAAAATAGAAATCAAAGATTAATATAACAAAACATAAAACATTGTTATAATTTTTTATGAAATTAGAAATATCACTGAAAAAGTCAATAATTTTACCAAAGAGATATTGAACTCAGAAAAAAAAGTGGTGAAAATTTTGAGGTAAATAGGCGAGAGATATGGAAAGTAAAAAATAGTATGATAAAAAAATTTAATGAAAAAAAGTTATATTATATATTCCAAATCTTTTTAAAAAATAATAAAGTTAATGATGATGTTATAAAAAATTCCAAAATATATAAAAAATTAATTAGTATTGGATTTGTTGAAAAAACTAATTTTTGAATTGTAAATATAACTTCAATGTGTCTTGAAAAAAATCCAGAACAATTAAGAATTAGAAATGATAATTTTTTAACACATGTTAAAAATAATTCAAACTGTTGTATTCTTTCTGCTATAAAAATTGAAAATAAAATATTATATTTAATTTTTTTTGGTAAAAGTTTTTATGGTTATAATTTTAAAAATGATGTTGGTAATAGTTTTATAAATTTTAATTACTCTGAATTAATAAATTTAGGTTCTTATGAAAATGATATTATACAAACAAAAAATGTAAGAGAAAAAACTAAATATTATTTTTATACTTCAATTGATAATAATTTTGATAAAGATAAATTTATAACTTTTTGAGATTTAATTAATAGCACTAAATTCGACCCATATAATTTAAAAAATAGTAAATTAGATCCAAATATTCCAGAAAAAACTAAAGAATATGTAGCAACACTTTTTAATGAAATTTGTTCACTTTATGATACAAACGGTCATGAATATTGTAAAAGCAATATAAATTGAGAAGAATATAAAAAAATAGGTAGAAAATGCTATGAAATTCATCATTTTGTTCCAAAAAAAATATTTTAAAAGTAAAAAAGGTTTATTAAATTGAAATATTATTCATGATCCTATAAATTTAATACCTTTGTGCAATTTATGTCATTCTTCAATACATAAAAAAAATAATAAAAGTTTAGTTATTAAAAAATATAAAGAAATAATTGGAGCATATAAACACATTAATAAATTAAATGAATTAAAAAATTATGTTGAAAAAAATACAATTTATAATTTAAATACATTAATAAATTTTTATATTTAAAAAGGTAAAAAATGAAAAAAATAATTTGAGATTTATTTGGTGGTGGACAAAACAGTGTTTATAATTCATTGAAAAAGTATAATCTTTTATCTATGTATGAAGTATATACTTTTGATATTACCAAACCAACCAGAAAACATCACTATAAAATCGATTTATCACAAGATAATATAGTAGAAATATTTAAAAATTTTCCAGCACCCGATATTATTGTAGCTTCTCCATTATGTCAATCTTTTAGTTGTGTTTTGAATATGAAGGGTGGTGGTACTACATTTTGAAAATATGATAAAGAATTAAATAAGATAGTTTTAAGAAGTGTGGAGGAGTTTGAAAAACTAAAAAGTGGTTTTACAAGACGTTTAAAAGCAGAAACACAACTATTTTTAGCAAAATTAGGACAAAAATGTATTAATAATACCATTGAACTTATTAAGAAATACAAACCTAAATTTTGATATATAGAAAATCCTAAAAATTCTTTAATTTGAAAATATATAACCTTGAATAAAAAAGATTTTTGAGATTTAAATAATTTTTTTTAAATGAAGCGAGTTATGGTAAATATGGATATTTTATAACAAAACCTACTATTTTTATGAGTAATATAAAAATGGATTTATTAAAAGGTAAAATACCACCACCTTACTTTACTAAAATTGATGAAAATGGTCAAAAGTGATACATATTAAAAGATAATGAAAGAATTAAATATAAAATGCAAAGTAGAATTATTGGAATTTCTTCATTAAAAACAATTATCAAGGCTAGAAAAGTAAAATCTGGTATGGCTGGAATGGATTTTATTTCTTTAAATGATACAAAAAAAATATCAATTAAAAATAAATTAACAAATGAACAGATAAATGAAGGTGGTATAACCAGTTCTATTCCATATAAATTAATTAATGATATTTTTTGTTATTTTAATAACGAAACACCAATTTTTGTTGATGACGAACAACAATTTAAAAAAAGTAGTGATAAAAGTTTTGATGTAAATGAAGGACAAAGACGGAAAACAATAATTTAAAAAATAAAAAACTAAAAAAAGAGATTACCGAATTAAAACAATAAATTAATAAAATTAATATTAAAAAAGACACAACTTTTAAATACGGAGAACCTAGTGAATGACAAAAAATGTTTTAAATATTTAATTATATTTTTTTTGTTGTACAAATAATTTGTGTGCTTATTATTTGTTAAATTATTTATCTAATGAATAAAAATATTTTTTTAAATCATGATCAATAATTATTAAATGAAAAAAAGAGAAAAATAAATTAAAGATATTTTAGAAGACCACTATTATGACCGCTTACATGAACCTCATATTAATTGTAAAATTTTTTGAAAGATATTTAGAAAAAAAACCACACATGACTTGTTATCCTTCTTTGAAAAAGTTCATTGAAATGAAATTAATAAAAATTATTTTGCAAGTATCATGTTCAAACAAAGACTTATTTATCACCGTAAAAAATTAGAAAAAAAACTTAATATGTGGATATAAGAGAAGCAAAAATACTTCATAAACTTAGTTTAGTTAGAGATATTTCATCTTTATTTAATTTAATAAGAAATAATAAATACGGAGACTGTTCTGAGGATGTAGTTGTAAAATACCATCTTGCAAAATATATTTGATAAACATAATATAATAACTTATTTAGTCGTTTTTTAATTTTGACACATCAAAAAGATTTAATAGCATTAAGCACAAAAAACACCTTTAAGGTGTTTTTGTTGAAATTTACAACAAAGGATATAACTAAAAGAGAGATTTCAAAAATCTAACATTTTCTAAAATTGATACATTTTTTAATATTTACTAACTTTTATAACAATATTTCGACATTTTTCACTAACATTTTACAAAAATATATAAAAATAAAAATAAAATAGAAAAAAACAAATACTATTAATTTTTTTATGTAATTTTGTTATCATTAATGCTTAAAAGTAAAATTACCATATGAATTTTCTGAATTCAACGATCCTAACGAAAAAGTTATTAAAGAAGATATTAAAGATAGTTCAAAAGGACTACTTTATTTATTACCCTGATACAAATTCTGAAGATGATAAAACAATAATATTAGATTCAATCCCAGAAGCTTTAATTTTTAAAAAACTTAAAAGAATAGTAGAGAATCGTGAAAATGTTCATTTAATTTATTGAGGTAAAAATCCTGGTAAAATCTCTGGGAATAATGTTTCTTTTGAGTATTTAGATGATGACAATACTATTAAAAAAGCTTTTTTTGATTTTATTGTAAAAATAGAAAATAGTCTATTATTTTTAGAAGTTAAAGATCAAAATGATATTGATATCAATAAAACAGCAAACATCGAAGAAGCAATGAATTCATACTTTAAAAAAGGGGTAAATAAAACAAATTTATTTTTAGCAATTGTAAATGTTAAGGATACTGAATATACGATAAAAAATATTTATTGTAAAGACGAAAAACTTAGTGATACATTTAAAAAATATGCTTATAAATTTATAAGTAATTTGGATTATATCATTGATGAAATTTTAGAAATAAATAACCAAAGTTAATCACCAAAAATAGATAAAATTAATATCATTTTTATAAAGTCGATAATAAGAAAATATTAATATTTATAAAATTTACAACCATCTATACTATATTTTTTATTACTACTATTTAGTTACTTTTATAAATTTTTTATCTGTTTTGATTGATTTTTTGGTCATTTTTTATTCATTTATCGCTTAATTTTCACTCATTTTAAGTGTATTTGTCGTGTTGAAGTATATTTTACGTATATTAAAAGTATATTTTACGTATATTTGAAGTAAAAATTGGTATTAATTTTGGGGATGTATATTTTGTTATGCATTAAAATTCTTTGTACATATTTTACGCTATTTTTTGTCATTTTATGCACAATTTTAGTCATTTTACGCTTATTTTTTCGGTTTTACTATTGGTAAAATATATTTTTCTTTAGTTAATTTGGTATATAATAACATAAAATACGGGGATCCACCCCCCATGTTAAACCAAGATAAATAAGTTCTAAATAATTCAATGGATCTTAAAAAAGCTATCACAAAAATAGATAATATAGCAAAACAATTATTAAATACAGAACAAAAATCTTTAGCTAAAACCATATTAAAAAATTCATGTAAAAATGGTGAAGTAGATGACAAAATACTCCAATTCATTTTACCTATTATCAAAACCGGTTTTGTTTTCGATAAAGCCCCAGAAGTAGATCAAGATAACATCGCTGTTATTCAAGAATCTAAAAATTATCGAAAAATAGGGACAAACGGACCTTGCCATAATTTAATTATTGGTGAAAATTATGAAGTTTTAAAAAATCTTAGATTAGTTTTTTCTAAATTAGATTCAGGGGAAAGAATAGGTTTAATTGATGTTATATATATCGATCCTCCTTATAATACTCAAAGATCAAAAGATGAAGGAAACGATTATAAAGAAGAAGTATCTTCTTCTGGTAAGTTTATTTATCGTGATAAATATAAAAGAACTGGTTGATTAAACATGATGGACGAAAGATTAAGATTAGCTAAAGATCTTTTAACTGAAGATGGAGTTATTTTTATTTCTATTGATGACAGTGAATGTGCTTATTTAAAAGTGTTATGCGATGAAATATTCCATGAAGATAATTTTATTTCTTGTCTAACATGACATTCAAGTAATACCGTTTTAAAACCTGGTAAAAATATTAGAAAAGATCATGAATATATTTTAGTTTATAGCAAAGATATAACCAAAACCGCTTTTAATAAACTAAAAGGATCAATGGATTTTTTTAATATAGATAATGATCCGAAAGGACCATGGTTTAGTGCAAACGCAGCCCCTGGAATTGGTAAAGAAGAGTTTCCTATAACATTACCAAATGGTTCAGTTGTTGTAAGAAGATGAGGGTTTACAAAAGAAGAGTATGAAAACGGTTCAGTTAATTTGTATTTTAAAGGTAATAATGTTCCTAGAATTAAAGTTTATAAATCAGAATATATTCAAAATAAAACCCCATCTTCAATCATTTCAAGTGATATCGGTGGAACTTTAACAACCGCTAAAAATGATTTAAAAAAACTTTATATCTCATTTGATACTCCAAAACCAGTTAAATTAATAAAATATCTTTTATCCATTTCTACAAAAAAATCAAGTCTTGTTTTAGATTTTTTTGCAGGTTCAGGAACGACTGGACAAGCGGTTATGGAATTAAATGAAGAAGATGGCGGAAACCGCAGATTTATTCTTGTAACCAACAACGAAAACAATATTGCTAAAGATATTACTTATGAAAGACTTTATCGTCTTATTAACAACAAAGCTTTTAATAATCCAGAAATAACAAATATCAACATTAAAAAATGATTAAACAACAATCAAGTTGATATTTTTGAAATAAATCATTATTTATGTACGATCGATAAAGATCCAGAAAAACTTAAAAAACTGGTCATCTCTGAATTAAAAAAACTAAATGAAGATGTCAAGTTTGAAGATTTAAGATTAAATCGAGATTTGTCATCACTTTTTCCCTATGATAAGTCAAAGCTAAATAAAAATGAAATAAAGGATTTAAATAAATTTTAATATGATTCTTACAGAAGCCCAAGAATGAGCGGTTAGTGATATAGTAAATAGGTATAGAAATAATTTAAAAGAAATTTCTTTTAAAGCACCCACTGCGTCTGGGAAAACATTTATGATTGCAAATGTTATCTCGAGATTATCAAAAATAATAACCGACAATGGCGATAAATTTCTTTGTATTTGTGCAACCATCACTGATGCTGGTTTACCAAGACAAATGGAGGAAAATTTTCGTGATTATCAAATCTATTTAGATCGAACAATCGGAAATCTTTTTGAAATTAAACATTATGTAAGTCCTAGTATCAGTAATGCTAATAAATCTAAAAATGATGCTGATGTAAGAGTGGATCCTATTGAAAACGGGGTTTTGATTTTTGGAAAATCATCATTTGGGAAAGATCGAATTTTTACTGAAAGGGATGTTATTAAACAATTAGTTGATAAAATAAAAATTGCTAATTGAAAATTAATTTACATTAGAGATGAAGCTCACTTAGGGGGGAATAAACTTCCAAAAGAAAATTTATTTATTAATCAACATTTTGAAAGTATATTACAAGAAAATGCTGATTTTGTTATTTTAATGACAGCAACCCCTAAAACTAGCAGTGAACATTTAATTGAAATCAATTTAAATAAGTTGATAAAACCTAGTGATGGTAAGTTTCTAATTAAAACAGATTCAAAATTAGATAGAGGGATTTCCAAAGATATTAAGGAAATAGAAGACTTTGAATATTTTAAACAAGCGATTCAATACTTTAAAAAGAAAGTTCAACCAGCTTATAAAAAAGATCCAGCATTAAAAGATATCCGTCCTTGTGTTTTAATTCAAGTTGATAATTCATCTGCTAATCCAGGAAAAAAAGAAACATGAGAAACAGAATTTGCTAAAGTTACAGCTTATTTAAAAAATGAGTTAGCGACAGCTGTTTATTTTGGAGAAGAAAAATATTCTTTAAACATAAAAGAAGATTGCGATGAACGAGCGCTTTCAAAAAATGATTCTTTATATGATTGTGTTGTTTTTAAAGTTGCCTTAGCAAAAGGGTGAAATATTCCAAGAGCATGTATGTTAATTCAGTTAAGAGACTTATCATCATCTGCTTTAAACATTCAAACTTTAGGAAGAATAAAACGAAACCCAATCAGAACGCTAGAATATAACGCAACAGCTTTAAAATATTATATCTACTCAAGAGTACCTGAATCAAGGGATAATTTTATCAGATACGTCATTAATCCTAAATATAAAGATAAAAAAGAATTTCCGCAAATAAGAATTAAAAACCCTCAACATGTAATAATCACTCCTGAAGAACTTTTAACTAAAACAAAAGACCTTTTAATTAAAAAACAGGGTAGAATAGTTGAAATTTATCATAATGATTTTTTGAAAAAGAAACGTTTAGCAATTGAAATTTCAAATGTTAATAACTTGAAAAGAGTTTATTATATTACTAATTGTTTTCAATTTAAAGAATATGTCTTAAATTTATGTCAGAAATATAATAATCTTTTTAAGACACTAAGCGATCTAATAATAGAACAATTTGAAAATTTTAAAATCAAGAATCCTAAAATAACAAAATACCATTATTATTTCGTATTATTTTCTGATAAATACGAAATTCGTGATGAAATATTTACGATTTACAACACCAGCAAAACAGTTATAAAAAATTCAGTAACTTACGAATTAAAAAAAACAGCTTTGCCATCATCATTTATTGAATCAAATGATCCATCTGAAAAAAAACCATTCGAAAATTATAACCCAAGCCTTAAACAATTATTTTATTACCCAGATACAAAGATACCATCTAAAAAGAAAATATTATTTGATTCAAATTCTGAACGAATTATTTTTGATGAAATTAAAGATATTTTAAAAAACCACAACGATGTTGATTTTATTAATTGAGGGAAAAATCCAGGAAAAATAGTTGATAATCATTTATTTTTTGAATATTTAGATAAAGAAAGTACGATTAAAAAAGCTTTTACTGATTTTATTTTAAAAATAAAAAATAAATTTTTACTTATAGAAGTTAAAAACAAAAAAGATATCGACCCCTTAAAAACCGAAACTTTAAAAAGTGCAATGGCAGATTATTTTAATAAAGGAATCGATGAAAAAAATTTATTTTTTACAGTTTTATCTGTTAATAAAATCCGATATGATATCGATGAAATCCATTGTAAAGATGAAAAACTTTATCGACATTTAAATAACCCCCCTGAAGAAAAAACATTAGAAAAAATTATTAATAAAATTTTGTATTATTCATAAGATATCAAAATAATTTAAAACAATATTTTAAAGCATCAATAAAGAAATCAATTTATAAAAATTTTAAATGATAAATATAGTTATAAATAAAAAAACTGAAATAAACGAAAAAATAAACTTAGAAATAGCATATAAATCTGGTACTTATAATTTAATTTTAAATGGATTAAATTTTCTTTTAGTAGTTAATTTTGAAGAAAATCAAAACGATTATATTTCTTTAATGGGTAAAAAATATTCCGCTGATTATTTATATAGATACGGTGGATGGACAACAGGATTAAAAGTACTAGTTTGAGAGTTGTGATCAAGACATATAGAACATATATCTGAAGCAGAACTTTTAAATGCAAAAAAAAGTTATCACCAAAAAACGATAAAAATCCTTGAATTTAACAAAACATCTTTTGAAGAAAATATCAAAAAAATTATCAATCATTACCCACAATTTTCCAAATTTTATAAAGACGCTAAAAAAAGTCTTGAAGCGATACAAAAAACCGAAAAAGACAGATACATCTTATTAATTAAGCAGATGAAGATCTTAGTTGATTTAAAGCAACAAATGGAATATAACTGTCCAGAAATAAAAAATAAAATATCCAATGATGCCATTGAACAATTTAAAATAAGTAATCCAGAGTTGGCAAAAATGATAATTGATAGTAAAAAAAATTATTAAAAGTTGAATGTAGCAATTAATAAATTTTTGGAAAAACAATATAAAACATTTTAAAATAACGCAATATATCAAAAAATATGAAAAATATAGCTATATCTAATAAATCAGAAATACTCAAAAAAATAAATTTAGATGTAGCATATATATCTGGTATATATAACTTAAATTTAAATGGGCGCCATTTTATATTAATAGTTAATTTTGATGAAAACGGAGAAAAAGGTTATGTATATTTAATGGGTAAAAAATATTCTCATAGCTACTTATATAGATATGGTGGAGTAACGACAGGATTAAAAGTATTGGTTAGAGAATTATGGTTAAGACACATTGAAAATAGACCAGAGCAAGAAATTAAAAATGATATAGATAAGTTTCATCAAAAACATATAAAAATTCTTGAATTTAATAAATCCTTTGTTCAAAAAAATCTAGAAGATCTTATCAAGAACTATCCAGGATTTGATAGTCTTTATGAAGACACCAAAAAAACTCTTAAAACCATTTATGAAACAGAAAATGATAGATACACCCAATTAAAAAAACAAATTAAGGTTCTAGGATATACAATACGTAAAATTGAATTAAGTTGTCCAGAGATACAAGAAAAAAGGACTAATGAAATTATAGAACGATGAAAAATAAGTAATCCAGAACTTTACAAAATATGAAAAAATAATAAAACTTTCTAAGTTTATTATTTTTTTTAAACAATTTAATTTAAAATTTATTCACTTTTTATAAAGATATTTACCTATATCTTCTTCTTTATTTTTATTATAAAACTAATTATTTTTTTATTTCTTTTCTATCTTATTTTCAACCGGGTATATATAATTATTTAATGTTTAAAATAAATTCTTCTTATGATTTAAAAGCTGATCAAATTAATGCAGTTGAAAATTTAGTTAATAATATTAAATCAAAAAAGAAAAAACATAATGTTTTACTAGGCGCAACAGGTACAGGTAAAACCTTTACTATTGCTAATGTTATTCAAAAACTAAATTTGCCAACTTTAATTATCGCTCACAATAAAACTTTAGCTGCGCAACTTTATGGCGAGTATAAAGCTTTATTTAAAGATAATTGTGTTGAGTATTACATCAGTTACTTTGATTTTTATCAACCAGAAGCTTATTTACCAAGTTCAGGAACTTACATTGATAAAACATCAAAAATAAACGACTTAATCAAAATGCTTCGTTTAAGCACTTTAAATGGGGTAACTCAACATAAGGATGTTGTCGTTATTGCATCGGTTGCATCTATTTATGGCACTATCGATCCAAATGAATATAAAACTTTATTTTTAGAAATAAAGGTTAATGATGTTTTTCCAAAGATGCAGATCTTAAAAAGATTAATTGAAATAGGATATTTAAGAAATCAGTTAACTATTGAAAAAAATGGTTTTTTCTACGCAAGGGGAGATGTTATTGAAATTTCACCTGGATGAACATCAGATTTTAATATTCGAATTGAGTTATATGGGGATACAATTGAAAAAATTGTAACTTTTAGTCCTTACAATCATAATATTTTACATGAATATAAACGTTATGTCATTTTTCCTGCAGATGATTATTTATATAACATTGATCGAACTAAACTAGCTTGTATCAAAATTAAAGAAGAATTAAAAGAAAGAATTACGTTTTTTACTAATCAACAAAAACTAGCTGAAAGCGAACGAATTCAAGCAAGAACAAATAAAGATGTTGAAGATCTTTTAAATTTTAATATTTGTCATGGAATTGAAAACTATGGAAGACATCTTGAAAACAGACCACCTGGATCTGCTCCTTTTACTTTAATTGATTTCTTTAATTTAAATGATTGATTATTAATTATTGATGAATCGCATATGACTATTCCCAAATTAAAGGTATGTATAATACTGATATTAGTCGTAAATCTACGTTAGTAGAATATGGTTTTCGTTTACCTAGTTGTTTAGATAATAGACCTTTAAATTATCAAGAATTTGAAAGTAAAATTAGAAATGCGATATATTTATCAGCCACCCCAGGTGATTTTGAACTTGAAAAAGCTAACAACGAAATAGTAGAACAGATCATAAGACCAACTGGTCTTGTTGATCCTTTAATAGAAGTTAGACCGCGTTTAAATCAATTGGATAATCTTTTAAGCGAAATCAAAGAAACTGTTAAAAGAAAACAACGTATTTTTGTTGTTACTTTAACAATTAGATCAGCCGAAGAAGTAAGTGATTTCTTAGTTAAGAAAAAAATCAAAAGTGTTTATCTTCATAATAAGATAAAAACGCTTGAAAGAACCGATATCTTATTAAAATTAAGAAAGGGGATTTATGACTGCGTTGTTGGGATTAATCTTTTAAGGGAGGGTTTAGATATTCCTGAAATTTCAAGAATCTTAATTCTTGATGCTGATAAAGAAGGATTTCTGCGTGATAAAAGAAGTTTAATTCAAATTATTGGTCGAGCCGCTAGAAACGTTGATGGTAAAGTAATTATGTATGCTGATAAGTATACAAAGTCAATGTCTGCTGCTATTTATGAAACTAATCGGAGAAGAAATATTCAAATTGAATATAATCAAAAAAACAATATTATTCCCCAAACAATCATAAAACCAATTGATGAGTCATTTTTATCTATTTCTGAACAGTTTTATGGTAAAAAAACTGCAAAATCAGTTGCTTTAAAAAAATTAAACAAAACTGATACTTTAAAAGCGATCAGATCGATTCGTTCTGAAATGATGAAAGCTGCGAAAAAACTTGATTTTGAAAAAGCTGCAAAATTAAGGGATATTATTTTTGAGCTTGAGCTAAATATTAAATAATATAGATATGATAATTACATTTAGAAAGAACCAAGAAATAAAAAGCCTTAAACTTTGACTTGTTTTTATAACCCTTTTTACAGGGGTTTTAAATCTTCTTTTTCTTCCACAACGTTTATTTGTTGATGGGGGAATATCGTTTTTTATTTGTTATCTTGTTTTTCTTTTAGTTGTTGGAATTCCCATTTTAATTCTTGAGATTCATATTGCTAAAAAATATAAGCAACCTGCTTGAAAATTTTGAAGATTGTTAAATAATAAGTTTTCTTTATTTGGGGTTATTCAAATTTTATTTTCGATTTTATTAGCATTTATTTATTTATTTTATTTAATCTTTGGTTTGTTGGAAATTTTTACTAACTTTGATCTTTCTTATCGTTACAGTCAGGGGTCAATCATTAACCATGGATCTGATTTTAGTTATTATTTTGGTTTGATTTTTATTTTGGTTGCTTTATTTATCCTTTTGGTCCTTGCTCAAAGATTTTTAAAAACGCATAACCTTTATTGATTAAATATTGCTAAATTTGGATTATTAATCATTATCATTGTTATTGTCTGTTATGCTTTAACTTTCAAAGGAGCAGCAGACGGGGTAGATCAATTCTTCAATTTTAATAATGGTAAGAATTTTGAAAACCCATCGATTTGACTTGATTCATCGATTTTAGTTTTCTTTACCTTATTTTTATCAACTGGGCTTGTTTCCTATAATCTTCGTTTTTCAAGATCAAAATTAGACAGTAATGTTTCTGTTTTTGCTGTTATTCTTTTTAATATCATTGTTACGTTTATTATTTGTATTATTGTTTATTCATTAGTAGGTTATGAAGCGTCATTGTCTAATACTCCAGTTGATCAATTTATTAGCAATAAAGTTAAAAGCGGAAGTTATGGATATTTTAGTTATTTTTTAGGGTCGTTATTTTTAATTTTTGAACTTTTTGCCCATTTAGATAATTATCAATTGTTTAACTATTTCTTCACGATTTTT
The DNA here is from genome assembly GCF_023612375.1 of Mycoplasma sp. SG1. Lineage (GTDB taxonomy): Bacteria > Bacillota_I > Bacilli_A > Mycoplasmatales > SG1 > SG1. Next base: position 292,148 of record NZ_CP076852.1, read on the forward strand.
TTAGTCATCGACTTATTTGTCATTGTTGTTTTATTAACAAGGGTCTTAATTAATAACATTCGTTATATTTATTCTAATCGATCAATTCTTTTCCCTTGCCTTTATTTTTTTCTTTTATTATTAGGATGTGGTTTATTTATTTTCTTAAACGGTTTATATATTATTGAAATTATTTATTTTTTCTGTATTGATATGATTTGGTGATTTTTAGTCTTTATTGAAATCGGTTTACTATTCTGAGCTTCAAAAGCAGGGGGGGAAATTTTTCAATATGCAGAATTACATAGTCAGTTTAAATTTACAAATTTTTATCAGAAAATTATTAAATATGTTATTCCAACTTTGTTTGCTTTGATCTTTTTACAAAATTTAATCGCTATTATTTTAGATGTTGTCTATATGGTTCCAAATAAAGATTTTATCAATTCATTACCAAACATCGCTGAAGTTTGAATTCTTTCATTTATTTTGGTCATTATGGTTCTTATTTGTATCTACTCGATTTGTTATTGAGGTTTTCTTAAAGATCGTTTCCATAAACTTTTAGGTGGTTATTCGCTTTTCTTTGCTATTTTATTTCTTTTTATTTTTGCAGTTCCATCAATTATTTTAGTTAATGCGTTAAGCAATTTAAGTAAAAAGTGACAAATTACTTATTTCAACTTAGCAGTAATCAATATTTTATATTTATTTATCTTTATTTTTATTCCGCTTATACTAGCCGCTTTTATTAATTACATCTTTATTTTAAAATCATATTCATATCCGAACAAAATCAAAACAGCGAAAACAAACTTTTTACAACGTTTCAAAAAAAAGGAAACTGAAAATAAAAATCTTTAAACCAAATAATTTATATGTACCAAGAAATTATCATTAAAGGCGCACGCGAACATAATCTTAAAAATATTAATATTAATATTCCCAAAAATAAACTAGTTGTTATTTCTGGTTTAAGTGGTTCAGGTAAATCATCGCTTGCCTTTCATACCCTTTACGCTGAAGGTCATAATCGTTATATTCAATCATTAAGTGCTTATTCACGCCAGTTCCTTGGTAATTTAAAGAAACCTGCTGTTGATTTAATCGAAGGTTTATCACCTTCTATTTCAATTGATCAGAAAAAAAATTCCCATAACCCACGAAGTACGGTTGCTACTTTAACTGAAATTCATGATTATTTAAGACTTTTGTATTCAAGAATCGGTGATGTTTACTGTCCTCATGGTCATGGCTTAATTGAAAGCACTGATTGTAATAAAATTTTAGAAACTTTATTAAAAAATAGTTTGGGGAAACAAATTTTTGTTAAATCTCCTGTTGCAAGAGATGAAATGCAGATTCAAAAAATTTTTTTTGAAAAATTAAAAAATGATGGTTATATTCGGGTTGAAGTTGATAAAAAAATGTACAATCTTCAAATTGAACTTGATAAAATTAAAATCGACCCCAACATTAAACATAACGTTAACGTTATCATTGATCGAGTAATTGTTAAAGATGATGAAGATTCACAGCATCGAATTATTGAAGGTTTAGAACAAGCAGCTGATCTTTCATTTGGTTTTATTCTGATTGAAAATTTTACAGACAACACCGAGCATTTATATTCGAAAAATTATATGTGCAAAGTTTGTGGTTTCCATGTCCCTAATCTTGAACCAAAGCATTTTTCTTTTAATTCACCAGCAGGGGCTTGTCCTGATTGTCATGGACTAGGTTATAAATTGAGATATGATATTGATAAATTAGTTCCTAATAAAAATCTAACCATCGCTGAAGGAGCAATTGTTTATTTTAAATCAGATTTTTTTAATAAAGAATATAACAACCTTGTCAAAGTTTGTCAAGATTATGACATCGATATTTATAAAGCTTTTAAAAACTTAACTAAAAAAGAAATTAAAATTATTTTTGAAGGTACAAGTGAATCTTTACTATCAAAACACAGCTTAAAACATTACGAAGGAATTGGTAATAAAATTCAACGTTTATATCTAGCAACTGATTCTGATGCATCTCATATTTTTTATCATCAATATTTATCAGAAAAAATCTGTCCTACCTGTCATGGAGACCGTTTATCACAACAATCTTTAACAGTTTTTATTAATAAAAAAAACATTGCGCAATTCTGTCGCTTAACAATTGAAGAATGTTATGATTTTTTAATCAACTTAAAATTAACCCCCTTTAAACAAAAAATCGCTGATTTAGTTTTAAAACAAATTATTGATCGTCTTCGTTTTTTAAAAGAAGTTGGATTAGAATATTTAACTTTAGAAAGAACTGCTAAAACATTATCAGGGGGCGAAAGTCAAAGAATTAAACTAGCATCGCAGTTAGGAACTAAATTAACTGGTATTTTATATGTTTTAGATGAACCATCAATCGGTCTTCATCCCCGCGATAATAACCGTTTAATCAAATCATTAAAAAATATGGTTGAAATCGGCAATACTTTAGTTGTCGTTGAACATGATGAAGAAATGTTACTTTCATCTGATCATTTAATTGATATCGGACCATTAGCAGGAACGAAAGGTGGTCATGTTGTTGGAGAAGCATCTCCTGAAGAATATTTGATTCCAAACAATGACAAACTTCAAAATTCATTAACCGCTAAATATTTATCAAGACAACTTTTTATTAGATTTCCTGAAAAATTTAAAAAAACAAATAAGTTTTTAAAAATTCAAAAAGCGAACATTAATAACATTAAAGATTTAGATGTTACGATTCCTTTAAATAATTTTGTTGTTATTACAGGAGTTTCAGGTTCAGGTAAATCAAGTTTAGTTCATGAAGTTATTTATCAAGGACTTTTAAATGAAATTAATCCTCATGACAATAAATATCCACAAAATTATAAAAAAATGGAAGGGATTCAAAACATCGATAAAGTTATTTTTGTAGCCCAAGATCCAATCGGTAAAACGCCACGAAGTAATCCTGCTACTTATACATCTGTTTTTGATGATATTAGAGATTTATATGCGCAATTACCTATTTCTAAAGTAAGGGGGTATAGTAAAAGTAAATTCTCCTTTAATCTTCCAGGTGGAAGATGTGATAAATGTAAAGGTGATGGTATCATTAAAATTTCAATGCATTTTCTATCCGATTTATATGTTGTTTGCGATGCTTGTAAGGGGAAGCGATATAACCCTGAGATTTTGAAAATTCTTTATAATGATAAAAATATAAGTGATGTGTTAAATATGACAGTTGATGAGGCAATCGAGTTTTTCAATGCTCAACCCGCTATTTTTCGGAAATTAAAATACTTAAAAGATGTTGGTTTAGGTTATATTAAACTAGGTCAACAAGCCCCTCATCTTTCAGGTGGTGAAAGCCAAAGAATTAAATTATCAAAATATCTCCAAAAAAGACCAACTGGCAAAACAGTATACATTTTTGATGAACCATCGGTTGGTTTACATTTTCATGATGTTCAAAAAATTATCGACATTTTTCGCTTAATTGTTGAAAACGGTGATTCAGTTATAATCATCGAGCATAATTTAGAAATTATTAAATCCGCTGATCATATTATCGATTTAGGTCCTGAAGCAGGAGATAGGGGTGGAAAAATCATTGTTCAAGGTAATCCGATTCAAGTTAGTCAGCATCCAACTTCACATACGGGTAAATTTTTAAAATGAAAACTTAAAGTTGATAAAATTATTTAAGCTTAAGATCAATTGACATGAATAAACAAGATTCAAAAAAATTACGTAAATTCTTCCATCTCCAAGATTTGGTTGACAACTTTAAGTTAACAATTTTATCAGGTCATGATAAAATGATGAATAAAATTTCAAGTTTTGGTATTAATCGACCTGGTTTGGAATTAGCAGATTATTTTGCTTCTGGCAGAAATAAAAGGGTTTGTTTAATCGGTGGTAAAGAATCTTCTTTTCTAGCTTCTTTAAAACCAGCGCTTCGAATTGAAAGATTAACCAATTTAGTTAACAGTTTATCATCAGTTTTAGTTATGACCTCAAAGTTTCAGTTTAAAAAAGAATTGACTAATATTTGCAAAAAAGCCGATTTCCCGCTTCTTGAAACTTCTTTATCCTCAACTGAATTTTTTCTTGATTTAGTTCCATGGATTTCTAAAAAACTTTCAAAAACGATTGAAAGACATTGTTCTTTAATGAGTGTTTATGGAGAAGGGGTTTTAATTGAAGGTCCAAGTGGGATTGGTAAAAGTGAAATCTGTATGACTTTGTTATCTAGAAATCATTTTTTTGTTGGTGATGACCGTATAATTATTTATCGTACCAGCGATGAACTTTATGGTGCATCCGCCCCTTTAATTAAAAATTTAATTGAAATAAGGGGGATTGGATTATTTGATGTTGAGAAAGTTTTTGGAGTTTATAAAGTTTTAGATGAAATTAAAATTTCATGTATCATTAAACTTTATCCTAAAAACCAACCAGGTTTCAGCGAACCGTTACGGTTAAATGAAAAATATAAACTAGTTGATCTTTTAGGAATTAAAATTCCGATGATATCGCTTTCAGTTTTACCTGGAAGATCTATCTCTCAACTAATTGAAGCTGCTGTTATTAATTTAAAAATCCAGAAAAAAGGTATCAACTTTTTAGAGGATTTAGAAAACAGATTTTTAGATTTTGTAAAGAAAGATGAAAAAGAATAAACTAAGATATGAACCTTCTTGATTCTAGTGATTTTAGGGTCGCCTTTTATATAGGCAACTTTCCGATTTATTGATATGCTATTTTTATTTTTTTAGGTATCATTATTTCTTCAATTGGAACTTGGTATACTGCTAAATTAAAAAAAGTATCAACTAAACCGCTTGAAAATGTTTTATTCATTGTTATTCCTGCTGCTATAGTTGGAGCACGAATTTGATATATAGTCGGTGATATTGGTCAGTTTGATACTTTTTGATCTTTGTTTGATTTAAGAAAAGGTGGAATTGCAATTGAAGGCGCTTTAATGGGTTCAATTTTAGCAGGTTATTTCTGATTTAGATGACAAGCACCGAAGTATAACATGCGCGTTATTCAATATTTTGATGTTATTCTTCCCAATATTTTATTTGGACAAATTCTTGGCAGATGGGGTAATTTCTTTAACCAAGAAGTTTTAGGTTATCCTTCTAATCTGTGAAATTGACTGCCACCTTTTATTCGTGATCATCTTCATCTAGTTAGCGAATCTTCAAGTGTTGTCAGAACCCCATTATTCTTAATTGAAGGTTTCTTTAATTTTTGAATTTTAATGTTTATCTTTTTTGTCCTTCCAAAACTTAATTGATTAAAAATAGATGGCTACGCAGGAGCTAGTTATTTAATTGGATATGGTGTTTTAAGAGCAATTCTTGAAAACTTCCGTTATGAAAAATATATCATGACCTTTTTTGGGGTCAAGTGAATCCGCTTATCGGTTTTAACAAGTATTATCTTTATTGGAGTTGGAGTCGGAATAATCATTTATAAAACGCATCAATTTTTAACTTTTAATCTTAATTCTAAATTTAGAAAAAATTTCTTAAGAAATGCTGTGACTTGAAAATTTGATTGAATCAAAGAAAATACCCTTCAAGTTGATGTTAAAAAATTAAATTGTTTTCAAGATATTCCGAATTTAAATTCTTTAAAATCTAAAGTAAAATCATAAATACATGAAAGACATTCAAGAAAACGAACCAGATTATAAAATTTATGACTGTGTCATTGTCGGTGCTGGTCCAGCTGGGCTAACCGCTGCTTTATACGGTAAACGTGGTAATCTAGATCTTGCTATTATTGAAAAAGATTCTCCAGGAGGGAAGATAGTTCGAACTGGTAAAATTGAAAACTATCCCGGTTTTGTTGAAATTGACGGCCCTGATTTGGCATGAAAATTTTATGAACAAGTTTTAAAATTAAATATCCCTCTTTTAACAGGAACAGTTTATAAAATTAAAAATATTTCTACGTTACATAAAGTTGTTTACTATAAAAACGATCTTGAAAAAAAAGAAATTCACACCAAAACAATTATCATAGCAACCGGTTTAAATGAAAAGAAAATTGGCATTCCTGGTGAAGATGAATTTTATGGTCATGGTGTTTCATACTGCGCTGTTTGTGATGCTGTTTTCTTTAAAAATGAACCTGTAGCTGTTATCGGAGGGGGGAATACTGCTTTAGAAGAAGCAATGTATTTAACAAAATATAACCCCAAAATATATCTCATTCATCGTCGTGATCAATATCGTGCAGCTAAAATTTTAGTAACACGCTTAAATCATCACCAAGATGTTATTGAAGAAAAACTTTCTTTTATCCCATTAGCAATTAACGGTAATTTAAATAATATGAAAATAAATTCAATTTTAGTTAAAAACATTAAAACTAACGAAGAAGAACTTTTAAATGTAAGCGCTGTTTTTCCTTTTATTGGCCTTGAACCTAATTCTTCATTTTTAAAAAACTCTAACATCGATTTAGATCTTAAAAATAATTTTATTCAAGTTAATCAAAAAATGGAAACCAATCACGTTGGCATTTATGCTGTTGGTGATATCATTAATAATAAAACATTGCATCAGATTGTCAACGCAGCCAGCGATGGAGCAATCGCTGCCCAAGAAGTTATAAAATATTTAGACAATCTAAGCGATAAAGATTAGTCCTAAAAATAGGCATTTAAAATTAATACTTTATAATTTAAAAAGAATAAAAAATATCTATGTTAAATAACATTTTTCCATTACTTTCATCTGTTAAACAAGGGGTTGGAATAACTATGTTTGTTATCATTATTCTTCTTGCAATTATTTTAATTATTCTTGTTCTTCTCCAAGGCGGGAAAACGCAAGGATTAGGGTCAACTTTAACAGGGGCCACTGACTCTAATTTGTTTCGTGAAATAAAACAAAAAGAATCAGATAAAAAATTTAAAAGAATCACTTCTTTGTTAATTGCCTCGTTCTTGATTATTTGTTTAGTATTTGTTATTCTTTTACATTTTCAAATTATAAGTTTTTAAATTTTAAATAAATGATTGATAATCACCAAACTTTAGTTGGGATCTTTAAGTTTTCAAGAAATTATTCAGGAATTATTATTGAAGAAAACTCAACAAATAAATATATTGTTTTCTACAATAATTTCAAAAACGCTTTAAATGGCGATAAAGTTCTTTTTAAAGCTGTCAAACTTAAAGGACCACAAAATCCTAAATTTTTACAAGAAGTAAAGATTATTAAAATTTTAGAAAGAAAAAACGCTAAAATTATCGGTACTTTTCTTTTTGATGAAAACAGCTCACCAAAAATTGTTTTTGATGATTATAGTTTTTTTTATGATCTTTTATTTCAAGATCCAATTGATAAAAAATATCAAAATCATAAATGTTCACTCCAAGCAATTCGCTTTGTCCAAGACAACCGTTTATTGGTTAAAATTGACAAAGATTTTGGTCATTTTGAAAACGAAGACATTAACCAGCGTGTTATTTTTTATCAATATGGGGTTGATGTTGAATTTTCAAAAGAAGTTATCAATGAATCATACGACGTTGTTAAACTAAAAGACGATTTTAAAAACCGAACTGATTTAACTTCAAAAACAATTGTTTCAGTTGATTCAGAAACAGCGAAAGATTTAGATGACACCATTTGTGTTGAAAAAACAGATAACGGTTATATTTTGTATGTTTCAATCGCAGATGTATCCCATTACGTTCAGGAAGGAAAAGCTTTAGATCAAGAAGCGATGAATCGTGGTAATAGTATTTATTATCTAAATAAAGTTATCCCGATGCTTCCTTTTGAAATTTCAAACGATCTTTGTTCTTTAAATGAGTCTGGTTTAAAACTGACTTTAACATGTCAAATCCATCTTGATCAAAACGGTAATACCATTTCATCAAAAGTTTATCGTTCATTTATTAAAAATCACGGCCGTTTAACCTATACTGAATTAAATGATCTTTTTTATGATCACAAGGTTTCAGCAAAAATAGCAGATAACAACCTTAAAGACATGCTTCTTTTAGCGTTTCAGCTTTATAAAAAAGTGAATAAGGTTAAACAAAACCAAGGCGCTTTGTCGTTTGAGTTAACTGAATCTAAATTTATTTTTGATCCTGATTCTCCAAATAAATTAATTGCTATCGAGCAAAGACATAACTTAGATGCTGAAAAATTAATTGAAGAATTTATGGTTTTAGCCAACCAAGAAGTTGCAAGATTCCTTCTTAAAAATAAACTTCCAGGCATTTATCGGATTCATCCATCTCCAAATAGATTAGTCGCTAAAGATATGTTTACGCGTCTTCAATTTTTAGCAAATCTCAAAATAAACTTAAAAACTGAAAAGTACGATGCATCAACTTTTAAAAAAGTTCTCAACGCTTTAAAAGATAAGGAAAATAATATTTGTTTATATCCTTTAGTTTTACAAGCGATGGCTAAAGCAAGATATAGTCCTCAAAACGTTGGCCATTTTGGTTTAGGTATTCATGAATACTTACATTTCACATCACCAATTCGTCGTTATGCTGATTTAGTAGTTCATAGATCTTTAAACTATTATTTATTACATCAAAACGATAAATTGAAAGATAATTTTTTTCATTTAAAAAATCTTGAAGAAATCGCTGATCATATTTCTGAAACCGAAGTTCAAGCGACAAACATTGAATATAAAATAGAAGACATTAAAAAAGCTGAGTTTTTTTCTGATCAAGTTGGCCATAAAATGTTCGGTTTAGTTTTATCAATCACTAAATTTGGTATTTTTGTAACCTTACCAAATACAATTCAAGGACTTATCCCCCTTAAAAGTCTACCAAATCACTATAAACACGACTCAATCAAAAATATTGTTGTCAATAAGCATGACCATCATAAAAATTTAAAGATTGGACAAGAAATTCTTGTTGAAGTAATAGAAGTTAATAAAAATAGGGGACAAATAATTTTTAATCTTTCTGATATGTAATCATATGTAAAAAGTTTATTTTCGTCCCATTTTTATTTTTTGATGATTAGAAATAAAGATATTACTATTATGAAACCTATAAAAATAATCCAAAAAAATAAAAATTTATATAAGTATAAAATTTTAAAAACCTTAAATGCTGGACTTGTTTTAAAAGGTTCAGAGGTTAAATCGATTAGAAATAATGATGTTGTCATTGATAACGCTTATGTTGTTATTAATAGGAATAATATTGCCCAAATCATCGGGATGCATATTAAAAATTATCAATATCAAACTTTTTTTAAATTAGACCCTGAAAGAACAAGGGACGTACTTCTGCATAAACATGAAATTTTAAAACTAAATATCCTTCTCAAAAAAGAAGCTGCAACGATCATTCCGATTAAACTTTTTTGAGAAAATAATTTAGTTAAAATTGAAATTGGTTTAGCAAAAGGTTTAAAACTTTATGAAAAACGGCAAACTGAAAAAAATAAAGAAGCTTTAAAAAACCTCAAAAATTACTAAAACTTTTTTGATAAAGGGTTTGATCTTTATCAAAAAAGTTTTATAATTATTCATGGGGATGTTAAGGCCTCGACATTTATTTTCTGTTTTTTGTTGCAGTGGTGTGGTAGACCATAAGACCACGAGGTTTAATAAACGCAAACCAAAAAAATACTGTAACTGAAAAATCTGAAGAAATTTCAGTTCCATTTAATCTGCTTGCATCTCAAAATGTAAGTGCACAACTAGCTATTTAGTATTTATCTTAATCGGTTAGTTTAAAAAAAAGTGTTTCTGTATACAACATTTTTTCTATTTTATAGTTTTTGGGATGAATTATATTTAATATACGATGTTCAACTATTCTTCTAAGTAAAATTCGGTTTTTAAGTTTCTTTCTCAGTTTTTATTTTGTCAATTCGACAATTTTTACTTAGAAAAGTAAAAATAGTTATTCTCTTTAAAATTTATTTTCAGATTTATAAAAGTCTAAAATAAAGTTTATTGTGTTTCAATAAAATAGTAGATGCTGAATCATTCGGTCTTTTTTTAAATCAGATCATACACAATCGATTCAATCTGTATTTTAACTAACAAAAATTTTAAACTGTCGAAAACAATTAATTAGAAATAAATGGACGTGAGTTCGATTCTCACCATCTCCTCCACAACAAATAATAAATCAAATTATTTTCTTGTTATGGGGGAGTGTTTTATTACCTGGATGGATATGCAGTTATTTTATTTTTAAACAAAATGAATATAATAAACTAAAATAAATACAAAGTACAAAGCATTTAACTCAATTTAATGGTAAGCGCTGATCTTTTTGGTTTAGTAGTATATATCGCGGTATTAATAACTATCACTTGTTTGATATTCTTATTTAAAGTTATTTTCAAAAACAACCGTTCGCGTTGAATTTCAGAAAATAGTTTAAAAAAATTGCAGCTTTCAAAGAAAAAAATGCTTACAAGCAAGTTAATAGACACTGTAAGACATTTATCTTCGCAACGTTTAGGAGCTTTAATTGTCCTTGAACAACATGGATCTCTTGAAGAATACGCTAAAAGAGGATATAGAATTAATGCTGATGTATCACCTGAGTTAATCCAACTTATTTTTAATAAAAAATCACCATTACACGATGGCGCTATGATTATTCGCGGTGATAAAATTGTTTCTGTTTGTTGTTATCTGCCAACAAGCACACAACGCTTAAAACCAGAATTTGGAAGCAGACATCGTGCTGCTTTAGGGATTAGCGAAATAAGCGATGCAATTGTAATTGTTGTTTCTGAAACGAATGGTGATATTGCCTGTGCTTATAAAAAAGATCTTATTTTTATTGAAGATCCTTATGATATTTACAATTTTATCCTTTATAAAAATATTAATAAATCTGAAAAAATGAGTTTAAAAGCTCAAAAAATAAAAGATATTAAAAGTTAAAATTTTTAAAAAAAGTTTTCAAGATTCTTTAATAAATTTTTAAGAATAATTGATCATAAATGACTATCAATACTTTTATAGTGATTAAAAATATATTTTAAATTTGTATAATTACAAAGGAATAAAGTCTTTTTTCTGAAGTGGTACTCAAATGGACAAAGAGGCTTTCCTGCTAAGAAAGTAGGTTGGTTAATACCGACGTGTGGGTTCGAGTCCCACCCGCTTCGCCATTTTTATTGTTCGATATCTTGTATACTAAAAAGATATAAGAAGAATAAAAGTTGAAACGTATATGAAGATATTCTATTCTAAAATTGTTATTTTTGCCTTTTTTCTTTCGTTGATGATATTTTTATTCGTCCTTTTTATTGTTTTAATTGCCGTTTTTAAATTGTCTTTTTTTTACATTTATGGTTTTTTTGTTTTAACTTTAGCTTGAGTTAGTTCGTTTGTTATCTTTATGTCTTCAAAAAGATTAGCAGCTTCAAAAACTTCTTGAATATTTGTTATTTTTGCAATTCCTTTTTTTGGTATTTGTTTTTACTTATTATTTGGTCGAACTTATTACTATAAAAAATATCATCGTTTTATTAACCGAACAAAAGATTTTTATAAATTAGATGATTGAAGTTTGGAAAATGATTTTCTAAAAGCAAATAAAGATAATCATCAACGCTTAAGTTTATATAAATTTATTAAAAATATTAGTTATAAACCGATTTCTCATTTCAATCATTTTCAATTTTTTATTGATGGGGTTGAAAAAATGGAATCTGTTTATAAAGATATTTTAAAAGCTAAAAAATATATTCATGTTGAATATTTTATTATTTCTGATGGATTTATTTTAAGTTTATTTTTAAAGTTGTTAGAACAAAAAAGTCAAGAAGGTCTTGATGTTAGAATCATTTATGACGGTGTTGGTTCATTAATGGATTTAGGAATTGGTTATATTAAACAATTAAGAAAACATAACATTAAAATTCACTGTTTTTCTCCTCCGTGATCAAACCTTGGAACTTCAACCAATTACAGAAATCATCGAAAAGCAATTATTATTGATGGTAAAGTTGTTTATTTTGGCGGGATTAATATCGGGAATGAATATATCGGCGTAACTAATAAATTCGGTTATTGACGTGATAATCATATTCTAATCAAAGGAGCAGCCGCTAATATTTTTGAATTAAATTTTCTTCAAGATTGAGAATTTATTACTCAAAAATATATTAAAAATAAAGCTGAATATTTAAACTACCAATCTCCTGTTTTAAATAATCACTTACTATCTCATCAAGAATCTTCATCTAATGAATGAATTCACACCGTTGAAAACAGTCCAAGTTATGTCGATTCTCTCCATTATCAATTAATTGTTAAATTATTCGCTTCAGCTAAAAAAAGAATTTGAATTCAAACCCCTTATCTTGTTTTATCTGATGAATTAATTGATATTTTAAAGATTATGGCCAACTCTGAAGTTGATGTTAAAATTATTACCCCTGCTGTTGCTGATAAGAAAACAGTTCATTTTATGACAAGATTAAATTATCAAAAACTTATTCCTCATCATATCGAGATTTATGAATATCAAAACGCTTTCTATCATGCAAAAGGGATTTTAATTGATGATGATATTACATTTTTAGGATCAACCAATTTAGATTATCGTTCCATTTTTTTAAATTATGAACTTTCAAGTGTTTTTTATTCTAAAAAAGTAGCAGATCTGTTTGAAAAACAATTTTTGAAAGATTTAACTTTTTGTAAACCGATTAAACTAGACAATAATGATAAATTTAAGTTTCCCAACAACTTTATTTACGTTAATTTTATGAAAGTTTTTTGTAAAGTTTTTGAACCGCTTCTTTAAAAATTGTCATAATTTTAAATATAATATCGATAAGCAAAGAAAAGATTAAGTTCTTTATTTTTATTTTAAACTCTAAAAAAAATTATAATTTTCTTACTTAAAAGTAAAATCAATAAAAAGTTAACAAAATTTTAAAACACATATGGCATTAAAAGCAAATTTTACAATTATAGATCCGATCGGAATTCATGCCCGTCCAGCAATGAAAATAGTTCAAGTAGCAAGTCGTTTTAGTTCAAATCTTTCGATTAATTTCAATGGCAAAACAGCAAATTTAAAATCAATTATGAATTTAATGGCATTGGGAATTTTAACTAACAGTCATGTTGAGATTGTAGCGGATGGACGAGATGAAAAAGATGCGCTTGAAGAGATTAAAAAAGTGATGATTCTTGAAAAAGTAATTAATAATGTCGAATAATCATTTTAAAATTTACAAATAATAATGAAAAATAATATTGAATTTAAAGGAATAGTTATCAATAGTGGTTATGCCCTTGGAAAAGCAAAAGTTATTATTAAAGAAACAATTATTTCATCTAAAGTTGTTAAAAAGATGATTAAAGATAACGAAATCGCTCCAGAAATAAGCAAACTAAATAAAGCGATTGAATATTTAATTAAAGAAAACCAAGAAACGCAGTTAAAATTAAAAGATAAACTTTCAAAAGAAGATAGCGAAATCTTTCAATCATTTTTAACCATTCTTCAAGATAGAATTATGATTGAAGAAATCGAAGCATTAATCAAAAACGAAAAAGTAGCAGCTGATTATGCTGTTAACGATGTCCTTGATAAATATGTTAAAATCTTTCAAGATTCACCTGATCAATATTTTATTGAAAGAGCAGAAGATTTAATTTCAATTAAAAACAATTTAATTTCAAGAATCAACAATCAAGTAAAAGAAAATTGTTTTGATGTTCTTGAAAGTTATCGCGAAGATTTCATTTTAATTACAAATGAACTTGAACCAGTTGATATTTCAACCATTTTTTCTCCTTTTTTAAAGGGAATTATTTTATATAAAGGGGCAGCTTCATCGCATATTGCTATCCTTTTAAAAAACTTTAAAATACCAGTTTTATTTTCAGTTCATGGATTAAAAAACCAAAAAGATATTCATGATCAAACGATTGTTATCGACGCTAAAAAAGGGTATGTTCATTTAAATTTAGAAAAAGAAGAATTAGCCTTTTTTGCAGAAAAACAAAAAGTTTGAGAAACTTACCAAAAAACACTTGAAAGTTATGGTTTTAAAAAAACTGTAACTTTAGATGGCTTTGAATGTTTAGTTGAAGCTAATATCGGAAACGTTGAAGACGCTGAAAAAGCACGTCAAGAAGGAGCTGATGGAGTGGGTCTGTTTAGAACAGAATTCTTTTTCACTTCAGCTACAAATTGACCTAATTATTTAAAACAAGCAACCGTTTACGCTCAAATTGCTGCTAAATTCAAAGATTTTGATGTTGTATATCGAACATTAGATATTGGAGCAGATAAAGTTTTACCTTATTATGAATTTGAAAAAGAAGATAACCCCTTTCTTGGAAAAAGAGGAATTAGATTTTCTTTAGCTCATAAAAGCGTTTTCAGAGATCAATTAAAAGCGCTATTAAGAACAAGTGCTCAACATAAAAACGTTAACATTATGTTACCAATGGTTTCTACTATTAAAGAAATTGAAGATGTTAAACTTTTAATTCAAGAATTGAAAAAAGAATTACATGAACAAGAACATCTAAACAGTTTTGACTATAAATTAGGAATTATGGTTGAAACTCCAGCTGTCGCTGTAGCTGCTAATTTATTTGCTCCACACGTTGATTTCTTTTCAATCGGAACAAATGATTTAATTCAATACTCAATGGCTGCAGATAGAACTAATTCTAATTTAAGTCATCTTTATCAACCGCTTCATCCAGGTATTTTAAAACTTATTCATAATGTTATTTGAGCGATGAATAATCTTATTGCTAAAACTAACAGCAAGAAAAAATGAGTTGGAATGTGCGGAGATGCTGCAGGATATGCCTTAGCGGTTCCTTTGTTTATTGGGATGGGATTACAAAATTATTCTGTTTCAATTAGTTCTGTTAACTACATTCGTTATTTAATTTCTAATTTAATTAAAAAAGATTGTGATAAATTATTAGAAACGGTTTTAAATGAAGTAGATCATTTAAAAATAGCTGAAATTGTTGAACAATTTTTCAAAGATAAAAAATTAATTCAATTTTAGATCCTTAACTTAATTAAAGGACTTATTATATAATCAAATGTTATGATAAATTTTATTTTCTCAGGAACAGTTGATCCTGTTCAATTAGCTATTTATATTCCTGCAACGATTATATTCTTCATTCTTTGTTTAGTTTTTTTATGGCTTGCCTGAAAAAGAAATGAATTTGAAAGAAGAATCCCGCCTGAACATAAATGAAGAAAAAAAGAGGGCTTTTTTAAAAAGCAACTTAGTTTATTTTATGGTATTATAACCTGTTTATTTTTATTAATAACAATCACTTTTATTGTTGCATTAGCAACTAATAATTTTGATTTTAAATCTAATTGAACCGATTTAATCTATTTAGTTTAATTTTTAAATTTTGTCAAAAACGATCCTTAAATTGATTAAAAAGAAAAGCAAGATTAATGATTTTCTTTATTTAATTTTGCTTTTTTCTATATAATTTATATAAAAAAATGAATAGAACCTTATTATCTTATTAGAAGTTAATAAAGGAAAAAGGATAAAAATCTATATATGTGTATTAAAAAAATTATTAGTTTTTTTAAGAAATCGTCATCAGTTGTGGTGTATTCTCCATGTGATGGTGAAATTAAAGACATCGCAAATATCGAAGATGAAGTATTTTCAAAAAATGTCTTAGGACGTGGTGTTTATATCACTCCAGAAATTGGCGAATTTCATGCCATGGTAAATGGTAAATTAGTTAACGTATTCCCGCTTGGACATTATTATTGCATTAAAACATCAGACACTGGTTATGAAGTGGTTTTACATATTGGAATTGATTCAGTAAATGTATCTGGATCATGTTTTTCTAAAAAAGTAGAGCAAGATGATGAAGTAGAACAAGGAAGTTTACTAGTAGAAGTAAATATTGATGAATTGGGGAAAAAAGCCAAATCTCTAGATTCTCCGATCATTGTAACAAATGAATCTTTAAAAAATGCTCAAATAACCGATATCAAATACGGAAAAGTAAAAACAGGAGATCCTATTTTTACTATAGTTAAAAAATCTTAAACCTATTTAATTCTTTAAAACAACTACCAATAGTTGTTTTTTTATGCAGTCATAGTTTAACAGGTAAAACTACAGTTTGCCATATTGTGGATGGGGGTTCAAGTCCCCCTGATTGCTCCATTTTTTTAACTATATATAAGTAAAAATTTATAATTATTATTAAAAATGAAAAATTTTTAAAAATAAGGATATATTTATGTTTATATATATTTCAAAAGATAACAAAAATGCATCAAAACTAGCATTACCGTTCTTTACAAATTTGGTTAAAAAGAAAGAAAAACCAGTTATTTGTTTTGCGACTGGATCATCTCCGATCGATTTATACAATCTAATTATCGAAGATCATAAAAACAATAACACCTGCTGGGCGAATGTTGTTTCTTTTAATCTTGATGAATATGTCGGTGCTGACGGGTCCGAAGAGTATAGTTATCGTTATTTTATGAATCATCATCTTTTTGATCATATTAATATCAATATCAAAAATACGCATGTCCCAAACGGAATAGGGAATATTAATCAAAATATTTTAGATTATGAAAAGAAAATTCATGATCACAACCAAATCGATCTTTTATTATTAGGGTTAGGCAGAAATGGACATATTGGTTTTTGTGAACCAGGAACTGATATATCATCATTAACCCATGTTGTTAAATTACATGAATCTTCAAGAAAAGATCACGCAAGAATGTTTTTTGATAATGATATCTCAAAAGTTCCAACCAAAGCTATAACGATGGGTATTAAGTCAATTATGAACGCTAAATGCATTATTTTATTGGCTTTTGGAGAAAGCAAAGAAGATGCGTTGAAGAAACTAACCCAAGATCATATATCTTTAGATTGTCCTGCATCTATATTACAACTGCATCCAAATGTTCATATTTTTGTAGATGAACAAGCCGCTAAATCGATTAATAAAGATAATTTATATCTTCAAATTTTTAATCTTTAATATCCTATAAATTGCTTTTTTAAGATATTTAAAACCCTAAAATATATCAGAAATATTTCTGATATATTTTTTTTATCTTTAAAAATCAAACCTAAAAATTTATCGATTTAATCGTTTTTTCAAAAGGATCCAGTTAAACAAAATATAATATCAATGGGTTATTATTTTTAAAGATGAAAAAATTTAGTTCATTTTGTTTAAAAATAGTTCCTATTAAAAAAAACAAATAATAGAATTTTAACAAACAAAAATTGATAAAATGCTAGTAAAATTACAAAGGTTGGGTAAGTGTTTAATTTATCCAATAGCAATTTTACCATTTGCTGCGATTTTGAATCGGGTTGGTCAATTGGGTATCCAATACACCGTTTCTATTCCATGATTACAGCATATCTTTCAAGTTATTCAATTTCCCGGTGTAACGGTATTTAATAATTTAGGATTAATTTTTGCGATAGCTCTTGCTTTTGGATATGCCAAAGATCTTCGTGGTGAAGCTGCTCTTATGGGTGGTCTTGCATATATAATTATGACTACATTCCTTGGTGAAAACGGAATGGCTTCATGATTTTATAGTCACGTCTTAGATTGAAAACAATCGGATTTCCCGAGTGGTTTTCCTTTTAAATCAGGTCATTCTAGACTTCTTTATGGGGTTACTTATACTGATCCACAGGATGCTTCAAAAGGATCTTTTCAATATATTTTAGATATTGGAGTATTTGGGGGTATTTTCCTTGGTTGTTTTTCTGCTTTCTTTTACAATAGATTTAAAGAAATCAAATTACATCCTGCGCTTTCTTTCTTTAGTGGAAGAAGATTTTTACCAATGGTAGTGCTATCTGCATCTATTCCTTTTGCTGTTTTATTTGCTGCTATATGACCATGATTTCAATACGCTCTTCTATCAATGGGAGAATGAATTGGTAATGGTTCTAGCGGTGCTAGTGGGTCAAAACTTAGTTATAACGCTGGAGCTAGTTTAAAAGCTGGTGGGTTTGCTTTCGTTTATGGAATTATTAACAGATTGATGCAACCATTTGGTTTACATCATATTCTAAATACATTCCTATGATTCCAATTACCAATTAATGGTAATTTATTAGTGGAATGAATGGATAAATCAGGAACACTCCATCATGCTGGTTCAAGTGTTACAATTTATGGTGACATTAATGCCTTTATGATTGGGGTCAATGGTGCTGGTGTATTCCAAACAGGTTATTTCCCTATGTTTTTAGGTGGATTACCAGCCACTGCGTTAGCAATGGTTATGACCGCTAAAAAAGATAATCGGAAACAAGTTTTAGGATTCTTATCTGGGGTAGCTGCGGTTGCCTTTTTAACAGGTATTGATGAACCCCTTGCTTTCTCATTTATTTTTGTATCGCCATTGTTATGGGGAATACATGCCTTTTTAACAGGGTTCTTCTCGTTCATAACAGTCGCGTTAAACATTAGAGTCGGATTTGGATTCTCAGCAGGATTTATTGACTACATCATTTCCCTACCAATGTCATGGGAACACGCAATGTCATTCACTGGCGGTGGGGCGAAAGTATTCTCAAATCCATTGATTATATTCCCATTAGCTGCTGCTTGTTTTGGATGTTATTACATAACATTCTACTACATCATTAAAAGATTCGATGTTGCGACTCCTGGACGTCATGATGTTGTCTTGAAAATGTCACATCTTGAAGAAAAAGAGGTCGAAGCCGAACATGTTGAAAGAGCCCTTGGTGATAGCGATCATATCGACGCAACCAAGGTTTTACCAAAAGTTGAAACAGATAAATATTATGTTTATGCTAGAAATATAGTTGACGGAGTTGGAGGGCCAGGGAACATCGTTAAAGTTGAAAACTGTGCTACAAGACTAAGAATTGAATTAAAAGACAATTCTCCTTCAATTGTAAATGATACCTTAATTAAACAAAGAGGTGGAGCATACGCAATTAAACGTCTTGGTAAAAAAGCTTATCAAATTATTATCGGTACCGATGTTGAACATGTTGCAAATAGAATAAATGATATTCTTAAAAAAGAATAGATTAATTTAAAACTATTTTCATCTAAATGGAGGCCATGGAGCCTCCATTTTTTTTATTAAATAAATATCTATAATATCTTTTACATTTTTTATATATTAATATTCTTTTAGTATTTTTTTTAAATTTCCAAATTAATTTTTTACTTTTTTCATGAAGTTTTCTTTTTCTAATCCTTTTAAAAAATTCAACAATTGACTTAACTCAAATAAATATTTTCAAAAAGCGTATCAACATTATCAAAAAGGTGATCGTTCTACTGAAACATTGATTAGAGAAATTGAAAATAATAATTTAACTAATAATTATTTTTTTTCTAAAAAAAGTAAACAGACTTTAATTCAATTTAAAAATCATCATTTTAACCCAACCCCTTTACCTAATTTTTTAAATGATAAAAGCATTCCAAGCACACTTTGAAGATATGGTTTTATTTTTGTTTTCATGGTTATGCCGATGTTAATTGGTTTTTTTGTCTATATTTTTCAACCTCAGATTTTAATTATTAGAAGTCCTTCAACAGGAAGATTAATTTTCAGCCAAACAGATTGATTGGATACTTTTAATAATATTTGGATTTTAACAGCTTTTTTTTATTTTATTTTAATGTGGACTTTTTCATGAACATTTCGTAATGACATGAAATTTTCAGGTTTATTTTTTATTTTATATCTTGTGATGACCTATATTATTATTTATTTTGTCCTATTAAAGATCATAAACATTCAGAGCGGAATAAACCCAAATACAAGCAGTGATCCGTCCAAGACTCTTTTTTTTCTTGTTTTTTTTATTACAACCATTTTTATTTTTATTAAAGCGAAGGTTTTCACAATAACTTTGTTTTATGAATTAAGAACTAAATGGTTTAGTATTCTTTTATGAGGTTTAATTTCAGGAGGAGCAATTTTACTTATCGGAAGAGCATTACACATTAACAATTATTTTTCTGACAACTTTTCTAATAAACTTTTTAATAGTCATGATACATCGCTTCCAGTTTTATTTATCGCTGTTTTTTGCGCTCCTGTTATAGAAGAACTTGCTTATCGTGAAGGTTTATATCGTTTAGTTAAAAATAAAACTTTATTTTTAATTCTTGGAACTTTATTATTTGCTTATGTTCATGTCGATGGAAGATATGCAATAACATACAAATCTACTCAAACAAGTTTTGTTATATCTCAACTTCCACGAATAAAATATTATTTATTTGGATCATTTGTTTTTACAGCTATTTATCTTTTCAAAAGATCGGTTTTATACACAATACCTGGTCATTTTTTAAATAACGTTGTAGCATCCCTTAGTATGTTGCTTTAGCAATATTTAAGATTAATATTCAAAATTACTTTTAACAATTTATAATTTATAAAACAAAAGTTTTAAATAACTTTAAAAATAACCTAAATAAATTGATTTTAGAAAAGTAAATGTAAATGATTAATCTTTTTTCATATCTTAAACTTAAATTCAAATATTATCATTCAGCATTAAGAAAAGTTTGTCCTGAATCTTCTATTATTGATAACTTTGAAACTATCATTGCAACTAATCAAGGTAATCATTATTTTCCAAGTCAAAGTTCACGGATTTTTGTTATTAATTATTTAAACCGTCAACCATTTAGAACTGACACAAAAACCATTCTTCAAGGTAAAAATACTTTCATCGATAAACATGTTTCTGCTATCTTTCTTCTTGCTTATATCCTTTTACCGGTTGTTCTTTCGCTTTTTTTATTTTCTTTCAGACATTATGGTTTTTTATCTTCCAAAATTGCATTTAATGGTCAAATCATTTCATACGGTCTTTATATCATAAGGGTCTTTACACAAATAGTTTATCCCTTTTTGTTAATTTTATTAAGCATCTTTTTATGGGTTACATCATGAAATTTTCGTGATAAATTACGATTATCAGGTTTTTTCTTTCTTATTTGAGCTATTTCATTTTGAGGGCTTTTACCTATTATTTTAGGGGTTGTTATTAATCTGTTTAAAAACGCTAGTTTTGTCCAAGCTGACCGTGAAATAATTAATTCTATGATTGCTATCACAGTTCAATCAATCTCATACATGTTATTAATTGGACTTTATTTTTGAAAATTTTATCTTTGAAAAGCTTCGTTTTTATTTCAGTTTAAAACCAATTTCAATAATATTCTTATTTGAACAGGTTTTGGTGTTATCGCTGTTTTTATCTTAAATTGAGTTTTTAATTTTATGTCTGCTAATTTATCAAACGCTTCATTCTTAAATTTTTTCTTCGATGCAAAATCAGATAATCAGGCAGGAATTAATAAAATATTTAATTATTCATGGTTTGGGAAGGTATCTATTTTTATTCAAAGTATTTGTTTAGCGCCTTTAATTGAAGAGTCAGCATGCCGAGAAGGTATTTTTTCGTTAAGTAAAACCAAAAAGAATTCGATTATTGTTTGAATTTCTTCAATTTTATTTTTTTCTAATATGCATGTTATGAACGGTGATTCATTGGATAACATCGGATCAATTACTGGTTATTTAGGCGGTGCTATCGTTTTTTCAACTGTCTATATGTTGAAAAAAAACATCGCTTATACATTTCCAATTCATTTATCTTATAACCTGTTAGCATTTATAATGCTTTTGTGATAAGTTTATTTATTTTATGGAAAAAGATAATAACAAAATAAATCTTGAAATTGAAAACTTAATTAAAGAAATTAATCAAGCACGAGAAGATTATTGAGTTAAATCAAAACCAAAAATCACTGATCAAGAATACGATATTTTATTTGATAGATTAAAGTTACTTGAACAAAAATATCCGCAATTTAAGTCTCCTAATTCACCAACGATTAAAGTAGGATATGAACCAACAGCATCAAACTTAATTAAAGCAAAGCATTTAACGCAAATGTTATCTTTAAGCAACGCCTATAACCGCGATGATATTTTAAACTTTAAGAAATCAATTTTAAAAAAGATATCTTCTGACTCTTCATGTCATTTTTTTCTTGAATTAAAACTTGATGGACTAAGCATTGATTTAATTTATGAAGATTATCAACTTCAAAAAGCGATAACACGTGGTGATGGTTTAATTGGAGAAGATGTTACAGATCGAATTTTAACAATTGAAAACCTGCCAAAGAAAATTAAATATAAATCTTTAAATGTAACCGGAGAAGTGATATTATCTAATTCAACTTTTAAAGAAATAAATAAAGAAATTGAAATTAAAAACGAAGCATTAATTAAAGACAATAAAAAACCACTTTCTTTATTTTTAAGTCCGAGAAATTTAACTTCAGGCACTGTTAAACATAAATCATTAGAGCTTGTTAAAGCAAGAAAATTAAATATCTTTTTATACAATGTTGTTAATTGAAAAGATTTCAATTTAAAAACACAACAAGAAACGCTTCATTTTTTGAAAAGAAATCATTTCCCTGTTTTTGAAGGCGGTCAATTAATTGAAACAGATCAAGATATGTTTGATTACTTTGACAAATGAGAAAAAGAAGCGAAAGATTTAGATTTTAATGTTGATGGTGTTGTTATTAAATTAAATAATCTTTTAGATAGGGGAGAACTAGGAGCAACAATTAATTGACCACGATGAGCGATTGCTTATAAATTTAAAGCAGAATCGATTATTAGTGAACTTTTAGATGTTGAATACGGTATCGGAAGAAGTGGTAAAATTACTTTTGTCGCTAAAATTAAACCAACCTATTTAGATAATTCTTTAATTTCTAGGGTTCATTTATATAACTATAAGTTCATAAAAGATAACCAAATCAAAATTCATGATAATCTTGAAGTCATTAAATCTGCTTCTGTTATTCCTAAAATTATCAAGGTTCATCATATCGATAAAGATACAAAAGAAATAGAAGAACCTAAAATTTGTCCTTTTTGTTCATCACAATTAGTTAAATATCAAGACTTAGTTGATATTTATTGTCTTAATATTAACTGTCCTGGTATTGTTATTCATTCTTTAATTCATTTTTGTTCCCAAGAAGGGATGAATATTACAGGACTTGGAACAAAAACGATTGTTAAACTGTATAAACTGGGTATTATCAAATCAATTATTGATATTTATAAATTGGAAACGATTGATAAAGAAATCTTTTTCAATGACAAAGATTTAAATTTTAAACTTAAAAGATATAACAATTTAATAATAGAAATCAGACATTCTCAAAAAAGACCGTTTCAAAACTTACTTTTCAGTCTTGGTATTAGATTTTTAGGAAAAGGTTCAATCAAATTACTAATTGATCATTTTTCTAACATTGATAACTTAATTAACGCTGAAATTGAAGATTTTTTAAAAATTAAAGGGATTGGCAAAACAACCGCTTTTTCAGTTGTTCAATTTTTCAAAAATGAAAGCAACCTTAACCTTATCCAATTTTTTAAAGATAATAATTTCAATCTATCAGATAATTTAAATCAAAAGAAAGAAGTTTCAATCTTTACTAATAAAAGCGTTTTGTTAACTGGGAAATTCCCGCACGGAAAAAAAGCTATTTATCAATACTTACAAAGTTGTAATGCTAATATTGTTTATAATATAAATAATAAACTTGATTACTTAATTGTTGGAGAATCACCTGGTAAAAAATTAGAAATTGCTAAAACTTTACCAAATGTCAATATTTTAACTTTCAGCCAATATTTAGAATTAATAAACAATGCTACTTAAAGATAAAAACACCAAAATTAAAGATTTAGAATCACAAATTATCTTTTTTACTTCAAGATTAATGTTTGCGGTTGATGAACTTTTTACTAAATCATTAATCGATGAATTTGACGATTTGATTATTAAATTCGATATCATGCAAACTTTAATTAAAGATTATCAAATCGATGACGAAACAGAACAGTATTCATTTTGTCATAAAACCCCTTCTTATATGCAACTCCGTGATGATGTTGTCGATTTAACACAACCATCAGCAAGCGAACTTATTTCTGCTAATAAGTTTTATACAAGAATGGAAGATAATTATTTTGTTATTCCTAAATTAGTTAATAAAGAATAATTTTTATGGATTTTTTTTCAAAATATCAAAAATTAAAGCCTTCTACTAATATTCAAAAAAGTTATTTAGCGATCTTAGATAATTTAGATCTTAACGGCCATGTTTCATTTAATTATTCTTTAATTAACAGCACCAATTGAAAATCTGAACCAAAAATTGATAATTTAACTGATATAAATCTGCAAACCTTATATGGTTTATCTTATGCTTTAAAAGATAATTTTGCAACCAAAGATTTACCGATGACTATTGGTTGTCAGTTTTTAAGAAATTTCTATCCTTTTTACAATTCAACCGTTTTTGAAAAACTTTACACCCAAGGTGCACAAATGATTTGCAAATCAAATCTTGATGAACTATCAATGGCAGGAACTGGTATTTTTTCTTTAAACGGACCGGTTAAAAACCCTTGAAATAAATTACATATTTCAGGCGGTTCCTCTTCAGGTTCAGCCGCTTTAGTTGCTTGTGGAGCAGTTAGTTTTGCTATCGGAACTGATACAGGAGATTCGGTTCGAAAACCAGCCGCTTATTGTGGCGTTGTTGGTTTTAAACCAAGTTGAGGAATGATTTCTCGTTATGGACTAGCCGATTATGCACCATCATTGGATACAGTTGGAGTATTTACCAATTCTGTTAAGGATTGTGTAACAGTAACTAATTGCTTAATCGGTTACGATCCTAAAGATTTTACAACTTATCATTTAAAAAATAAAGATATAACTATTAAACTTTCAACTAATAAAGATAAAAAATATAAATTTTTTATTTTTAAAGAAACTGACAATGATGATTTTAAAGATAACATTAAACTTCATTTTGATGATTTGGTTAATAATTTAAAAGCAAAAGGGCATACGATCGAATATGTTTCTTTTAAATCTTTATTATTATCATCACTTACTGTTTGTTATGAAATCATTTCATATGCTGAAGCTTCAAGTTGTAATTCTAATCTTTTAGGGACAACTTTTGGTGAAAATGTTGATAAAAAATATCAAAGTTGATTTGATCAAATTTTTGCGAACCGAACTAATTATTTAGGAAGCATGGTTAAAAGAAGATTTGCGATTGGTTCCTTTGTTCTAAGTTCTGCTACAAAAGGCATTTATTTTAAAAAAGCAAAAATTATTCGTAAAATAATAGTTCATAAAATGGAAGAATTATTTAAAACCTACGATTGTTTAATTGCCCCTACTATATCTAAACCAGCACCTTTAATTAGTAAATATAAAATTGATGACCCTTTTTATGATCATGAAAATTCTTCTTTAGAAAATCAGTTATTAATTTCTAATTTCTGTGGAAGTCCATCGATTAATATTCCGTTTAAACTTGTTAATGGTTTACCAACAGGAATAATTTTAACCGCTGATCGAAACGAAGATCAAAAACTTTTATCGATTGCTCAAGAGTTAGAAAGTATCATTAAATTTGAAAATTTATTATTAAAAAATGGCAAAGCTTAAAGAATATAGTTTAAAAGAAATTTTAGAGATTTTTGAAATTTCGATTGGATTAGAAATTCATGTTAATGTTATTAGCAAAACAAAACTTTTTTCTCCAACTCCAGTTGTTGATTTTAAATCAAAACCCAATGTTGGGGTCGGTTATTGAGAATTAGGTTATCCTGGAGTTAAACCGCTTTTAAATAAAGAAGTTGTCATCAAAGCATTACAAACTTGTTTGCTTTTAAATATGGATATAAGCAAGGTTTTAACATTTGATCGGAAAAACTATTTTTATCCTGATTTGCCGAAAGGTTATCAATTAACCCAATATTATAATCCGATCGGTAAGAACGGATATTTAAATATTTTTTCATCACAGGGAAAATTAAAAAAAATTCGTTTTATTCATCTTCACATTGAAGAAGATAGCGCCAAATTACTTCATAAAGAAAACAGAACTTTGATTGATTATAATAGAGCAGGTAATCCTTTAATCGAAATAGTTACCGATCATATTGATTTAAAAACAGGCGATGATGTTCAAATCTTTTTAACAACCCTTCATAGTTTATTAGTAGATCATAAAATAACAAAAGGAAGATTAGAAGGGGGCGAGTTTCGCTTTGATGTGAATGTTTCTTTAAAGAAAAAAAATGCTTTAGTATACGGTCAAAAAGTTGAAATTAAAAATATAAGTTCCTTTAATTTTGCTAAAAAAGCGACTATTAATGAAATTATTACGATCGGTAATAAATGTTTGAATAATATTCCAATCGATGCTGAAACGAAAGGTTTTAATCCGAAAACGTTAAATAATTTTTCAATGCGTAAAAAAACGACTTTAGCTGATTATCGTTATATCCCTGACTGTAATATTTTACCGATTGAATTAGATAATAATTGGATTGAAGAACAAACATCTAAAATTAGTATCAAACCAAATTATTCAGAAAAAATCAATATCATCGTTAACGAATGAAAGTTTTCAAAGAAAGATGCTATTGCTATCGTCAACAACCCTTTATTGCTTAACGTTTTAAAAAAACTCCAAAACCATGATCGAGTTTTATATTATGTCTTTTTTTCTAACCTATTTATAACTTATCTTAATCAAGATCAAGAATTAATAAAAAACTTTTCTAAAATTAATAAATTTTGTTTTTTTCTTTTTAATCAAAGACAAAAATTTGAATTTATTATTTTAAAAAAAATCGTTAAATCTTTTATTAATCAAATTAATGAAATAGAAGGGGATAACTTTCAAGAAATAGTTAATCAAATAGTTGATACTTCAAAATCAAGTGATGATGTCATTCCTGAATTGAAACAATTTGTTCAAGAACTGATTCAAAATAATCCTCAAACTATCGATGATTATTTAGATCCAAAAAGAAAAGATAAAGTGATTAACAATTTTTATATGCGAAGAACTGTTCCCGCCTTTATTAAAAAATTACCCAACCCTAAATTAATCAAAGAAATAGTTATTTCAGTTCTTGATAAAAGGATTAAAAAAGATTAATTTTTAATATTTATTGCATCCGTTTAACCAGCTAGTTATTTTTTCGATATCTCCAACTTCAAGAACCAAAAGAAGCTGATCTGCTATTTGTAATTCAGTTGAAGGTTCAGGGAATATCAATTCATCATATCGATCAACTGCTATGATATTAATTCGTTTTTTTCTTCTTAAATCAAGTTGTTGTAACGGTATATTAACGATTGATAAATTATTAACCGCTATTTTAGCAAAAACATATTGTTCATTTAAAATAGTTATTTCTGAGTTTTTTGAATAAACTAGACGGTAGGCTAGATTTTTGCCTGATTCAGCTTCAGGGAAAACAATTTCTTTAATTCCAAGCGCTGATAAAATTTTATAATGTTGAAAACTAGACGCCTTTGCTGTAATATTTTTAATCCCTAATTCTTGCAGACAAGCAATTGTTAAAAGACTAGCTTCAACATTAGTTCCAACCGAGATAACAACATTGTCAAAGTTTTGAAGACCCAGATCATTAAAGACTTCAGATGAAATATTATTAATAACAATCGCTTTACTTACTTTAGTAGCAATATCGTTAACTTTTTTTTGATCGATATCAATTGCTAAAATATTGCAATTCAACTCACTTAATGTTTCGATTAAATGTTTTCCGAATTTTCCAACCCCGATGACACAAATATCTTTCATTATTTATAGATTTTTTGTTTTTTTATTTAAAAGATTAAAATATTTATATTTATATAATTAAATAGTAAAATATAGAACAATTTATATAATTTAATCTTTTATATTCTTTTCATATTATTATATATTGTTACATTGTGAAAAATTTTTATCAAAAAAAATCAAATCAAAGATTTAGTTTTTTTAAATTTTATAAAAAATTACCCTTTAAGTTTAGATTATTTTTAGGATATGTTATTATTCTTTTTGTTATAGCATTATTATTATGATCTAAATGAGCATTAAAAAATCCTGATAATCAAAATCCGCTTTTTGTTGACAAGCATCAAAGATTTAGTTTTATTGATGCTTTATTCAACGCAGCTAGTGCTTTTTCTGATACAGGATTAACAACAACTAACGTTTGAGCACAATTTAATCTTTTTGGACAATTTCTTTTGATGTTGTTAATCCAATTAGGGGGGATCGGGATAATAGTTATTAAATTTTTTATCATTTTCACAATTGGTAAAAAACTTGGGTTTTTAGATAAAATCGCCTTTAATGAAGAAAAAGGATTTAATAAGTTAGGTCAAACTTTTTCAATTACAAGCGTTTCAGTTATTTCTATTTTCTTGTTTGAGGCTGTTTTTTCATTAATTTTTATGTTTCATTTTCATCAAATGGATGTTGGTGATCCTAAAAATTTAGCTATTAATCCTAATGATGCTGATTGAAAAAGTTTTAACCATGTAGTTGACCAATTACATAATTCATGAACTTTATCATGATGATATGGTTTATTTCATTCTGTTTCAGCTTTAAATAATGCTGGGTTTGATATTTTTGGAGGAAATACTTTTGTTTATTTTGGAACCGATTATTTCTTTCAAATTTTAGTTATTATTTTATTTGTTGTTGGTGGAATTGGGTTTCCGATTTTTTATGAATTTTATTTACGTTGTAAATATTTTTATCAAAAACATTTCAGATATCGAAAAGTTGATAAACCGCATTTTTCTTTATTTTTTAAGGTCGCTGTTCTTTCTTATTTTATAGTTTTCTTTGCAGGGATATTTTTAGTTCTTTTAATTGAATATATAAACTCAGCCTATCATATTCACCAATATGTTGACCCTAAAGTCAATAATTCGATTTTTGATAACGCGGTTGATAAAAACTTTGCTCCTTCGATTTTTAATGACCCCCATTTTTCTTTTTATCAAAAATTCATGTACATTGTTTTTAACGCTTCTTCAACTAGAAATGCAGGATTTGGCACGATTCCTATTCAACGTTTCGCTTTTTCTTCACGGGTAATTTTATCATTTATGATGTGAATTGGTTCAAGTCCATGTTCAACAGGTGGTGGGATTAGATCAACAACTATGTTTATTGTTATTCTAACTATTATTCGGATTATCCAAGGGAAAAGCGAAAAGATTAATGTTTTTTCACGAGAAGTTCCAAATGAAACGATTAAACAAGCCTTTATTATTTTTGTAACCGCCATTATTTTAGTTTTTATCAGTTCTATCATCTGCTTATTTTCAATTTCAAATTCAAACTTAGATAATGTTTCCCACTATAATTTTTTAGATTCATTTTTTGAAAATACATCCGCGTTTGGAACAACAGGACTATCGACAGGATTTTCTTATTATTTAGATTCTGTTTCTAAAATAGCGATTATTATCTTGATGTTTATCGGTCAGTTAACAATTAGCAATGTTTTATTAGTAACTGTTACCCATCACAAAAAAATAATTTCACAATCTACATTTTATCCAGAAGAAGATATATTGATTGGATAATTTACAAAAAAATATACATTTATGATTACAGTTTTATTAGGGGCTTTTTGAGGGGATGAAGGAAAAGGTAAAATAATTAATTATTTATCACAACGGAATGATTTAATTATTCGTTATCAAGGCGGTAATAATGCTGGACATACCATTTATTATAAAAATATCAAAATTAAACTTTCGCTTCTACCTTCAGGGATAACAACCAAAAATACGAATAATTTAATAGCATCAGGGGTCGCGTTAAACCCAGATGCTTTATTACAGGAAGTTGATAATTTAAAAAAATCAGGTCTTTTTAATGGAAAATTATATATTTCTGAAAATGTTCATCTTATTCTTCCTTATCATCTTAGAATAGATGAACTGACAGAAAAAAGCAAAGGAAGTGATAAAATCGGAACTACCAAAAAAGGGATTGGTCCATGTTATCAAGATAAGATCGCAAGGGTTGGAATTAGATTAGTTGATATTGAAAAGACAGAAGCTTTTTACAATAAAATTAAGAACACTTTATTCTTTAAAAACATCATTTTTAAACATTTTAATTTGCCGCAATTTTCAGCAGATCAAATCTTTGAATATCTTTTAAAAGTAAAAAAAGATTTAAAACCATATATCATCAATCCGCAACTGCTTCTTGATTCTTTTATCAAGGAAAATAAAAAAATATTATTTGAAGGAGCGCAAGGTTCATTATTGTGTTATGAAACAGGAACCTATCCTTATACAACTTCATCATCACCAACAAGTAGTATGGTTTTTTTAAATTCCAATCTTGGTCTTAGAAAAATTAATAAGATTATTGCTGTCTCTAAAGCATACACAACAAGGGTTGGTGAAGGTCCGTTTGTCACTGAACTGTTCGATGAAACCGCTACTTATCTTCGTGAAAAAGGGAATGAATATGGTACTGTAACGAAAAGACCAAGAAGAATTGGGTGATTAGATTTATTTGCTTTAAAATATTCAATTAAAGTTAATAGTTTTACTGAAATAATCATAACTTTAATCGATGTTTTAAGTGGACTTAAAGAAATTAAAGTTTGTGTTGGTTATCAGTTAAACGGGGAAGAGATTGATTATTTTCCATTAAACAGTCACATTTTAAAAACAGTTAAACCAATTTATAAAGTTTTTAAAGGTTGAGATGAAGATATAACAAAAATAACGAATTATAATAATTTACCGTCAAACTGTAAAAATTACCTTCAATTCATTGAAGATTTTATTAATGTACCGATTAAAGTTATCTCTAATGGTCCTAAAAAAAATAACATAATCTTTAAAAACAACAACAAAACAAAATAATATGATTAACAGATATCAAACTAAAGAGTTAAAAGAAAATTGATCTGATAAAAATAAATATAAAACTTGACTTAAAATTGAACTTCTTGTTTTAGAAGCTTTAAGTTTTGTTGGAATTATCCAAAAAGATGAAGTTTCAAAAATTCAGAAAAATGCTAAATTTAATTTAAAAGAAATCGAAAAGATTGAAGCTGAAATCAAACATGACATGTTAGCTTTTACACAAAATGTTTGTCAAAATTTAGGTCCAGAAAAAAAATGATTTCATTACGGTTTAACATCTTCTGATATTATTGATACATCATGGGGGGTTTTAATCGCTTCTGCTAATAACTTTATTCAAATTGAATTAAATAATTTATTAAATAACTTAAAAAATTTAGCGGTTAAATATAAAGAAACTTTTATCATCGGAAGAACGCATGGCATTCATGCTGAAATAACAACTTTTGGTTATAAATTTGCTGTTTGATACAACATTATGCAGCGTAATTTAATTCGATTTCTAGCAGCTAGAAATCGAATTGAAATAGGGGTTATTTCAGGAGCAGTTGGAAACTATGCTAATATTGATCCATTTATTCAAGATTATGTTTGTGATCATTTAAAACTTGGATCTTCTAAAATATCAACTCAAATTTTACAACGAGATCGGCACGCTGAATACCTTTCTATTTTAGCTTTAATAGCATCTGCTATTGAACAGATTTCAGTTGAAATTAGAAATTTACAACGAACTGAAATCAATGAAGTAAGAGAACCTTTTACATCCCATCAAAAAGGTTCAAGTTCGATGCCTCATAAAATGAACCCTATCTTAAGCGAAAACCTTTGTGGTTTGTCAAGAATGGTTCGAGCATATGCTCAAGTTGGTTTAGAAAATATGGTTTTATGACATGAACGTGATATATCTCATTCATCATCTGAAAGAATTATTATCCCCGATGCAACAACCCTTATTCACTACATGTTAAGAAGAATTAACTATATATTAACTAATTTAACTGTTTTCCCTGAAAACATGTTAAAAAATATTTATTATGATAGAGGGGTTATTTTTTCACAAAGGGTATTGCTTGCATTAGTTGAAAATGTTAAAATGTCTCGTGAAGAAGCTTATGACTTTGTCCAAAAAGTAGCTTTGAATGTTATTAAAAACGAAGATAGCAATTTTAAAGATGAATTAATTAAAGCCAAAATCCCTCTTTCTAAAGAAGATTTGGATGAATGTTTTAATATTAACCATTACTTAAAAAATGTTAATAAAATCTATAAACGTTTAGAAATTGAGAACTAAGCAATTTTTTAATTTTATATATTTTAAAAAAGATGAAAAGTTATCTAATGATTAACTTTTCATCTTTTTTTTAAATAAAAATTTTAATTTATTTTAAGTTTAATAATAATACAAATTACCACCTTTAACAGATAACAGATAATAAAAAACTTATCGTTGAAAAGAAAAGATAAAAAATAAGTTAATAGGTTTTATCACATTTTTTTTATTTTATAAATTATTCATAATATAAGAAACTAAAATTCATAACCGTGGATATGAGTTTTTATACATTAATAATTAAAAAATAACAAAATAGTTTTAATAGACATTTACACTAAAACTCTTTCGATAAAATTTCAAAAAATCAGTTATAGAATATTATAAAAAGGAAATATAAGACCTAAAACAACAATTTAAAATATGATAAATTTCAAAAAAAGAAGTAAGTACATTTTAACTACTGCAGGACTTACATTAGCTTCTTTAGGTATTTTTGCTGGATGTGGAAATTCAGGTAGTCCAGATTCAAGCGCAGTAGACAAAAAATCAATCAAAAAGACTGTGGATAATCTTTTTCAGCACGGAATTACATATCAAGAATACGGTGGATTTTATTTAAAAAATAGTATTTTTAATGTTGCCTTATGAGATGATTCTGCTATTAAGGAGTTAGTAACTCATGGAACAAAAACAAATGATGATACTTCTAACGTAGATTTAAGTGTTAGCTCTGTAATTACATATAGCGTTTTCGAACAAGATGATGGTTCAAAAATTATTGAAGCAACACTTCTTATTAATGATGCAGATATACCAGCCCCTCATCAAGAACAATTTACTAACGGTGACACAAACCCTGCTAATAATTTTATTTATACAATTGCTTATGATACCAATCAAGATGGCGATGTTACAGGTTTTGCTCCATTTGGATATTATTTGCTAAACGAAGTTGAAGCTGATGGTGATGGTTTAATTAGAAGTAATAACCTAAGAGGCGATATATCATATAACACTGATTGGAAAGCAGGTCAATCTTTTGATCCAAAAACAAACAACACTACTCCAGATGGTAAAGTACAAGGCGTTCCTTTGCTTGATAACAGAGTAGTTTTTTCTAATAATCAATATATAGATAATGGCCCAGATCATCTTTTAAGTCTTGGTAATGCTTTTTATCTTGCAGCAAAAGATCAAACAGATCATAAACTTGGATTTTTAGATGACGTTACAACTGGTCTTCCGTCAAAGATTAATAAAAGTTCATTTTATTTAACCATCGGTTATACCAAAGATTTAAAGGTATTAGTAGATAAATTAGGTATAGGCAATGGTTATAATTGATCGATAACATCTTCACAGTTATCATTTTCCAGTTTTTATGTACAATATATCGGTCCAGATGAACAAGGTATAAAAAAAACGGTATACGCTCCAATAGTTTCTTCATCAGTAATTCATAAAGTTATTAAAGATCGAGATGACATAATTAAATATCTTGGTTTTTATGGTGCTGTAGATTTTCAATATTCTTCATATGGTAGTAATGGTTATATAGGATATAAAGTTTGGAATTTAGGGTTATTTCCTCCAAAAAAATAACCGTTAAAAATTTTAACAATTTTTTAAATTAGTAAAACCAAGAACAAAGTTCTTGGTTTATTTATTTTACTTTTTTACAACTTATTTAAAACATATAAACTTAATATATTTTTATCTAATCAATGATTTTAAACATCTATAGTTATTAAGTTATATTTATTGTTTATACATTGAAGAGTGCATTTTTGTATATATCCGTCGTTATAAATCATTTATATCCAACAATAAAATAGTTTTTATGTAAAGTATTGTTTCTAAGTTTTATATAACATTACAAAGTAATAGATAATATATAAAAGTTAAAGAAAAAAGTAACAATTTTTAAAAATAATGATCAAAAAAATATAAAAATAAGATGAATTTAAAAAAAATAAGTAAGTGTATTTTAACTACTGGAGGATTTACATTAGTTTCTTTAGGCATTTTTGCAGGATGCGGAGACTCAGATTGTGGAGAAAACAAAGCGAGCATCAAACAAACTTTAAATAATCTTTTTAATAAAGGGATTCAAATAGGGGACTATAACGGTTCAGCAGAAGGAAACAGTAATTTTAATGTTTCTAGCGATGATAAAAATGCTATAGATAAATTAGTAAAAACTGGTGCAAAAACCAATGCTGATGATACAAAGGTAAATCTAACCGTTACTTCTGTAATTTCAGATAGTATTATCATAAATAATGATGGTTCAAAAGTGATTGAAGCAACAGTTGTTATTAATGATGCAGATATTCCAAACGCAACCAAAAAAAGTTTTGTAACTACTAATTTTACAAACCTAGCTAATAATTTTATTTATACGATTGCTTATATTATTGATAAAAACAATAATGTTATAAGTTTTACTAAAGTTGTTAATAGTTATACTAACCAACTTGAATTTTTTGGCGATGGATTAACTAGGTATGATAACAACGGGAACATTATAGTATTTAACCCTAAATGAGTTAAAGGTAATCATCCTTTTAATGGACAAAAGCAGGATAATCAAAATATAAAAGCTGTCCCTTTGTTTGATAATAGAATATCTTTGTTATCAAATGATAATGGTCCAGATTATCTTTTAAGTCTCGGCAATGCCTTTTACCTTACAGCTAAAGATACAGGATCTCCAGTTGATGTTTTTGATGATGTTTTAAATTCTCCAATTTCAGATATGCCTTCTTCTACATTTGATTTTAAAATTGGGTATAGCAAAGATTTAAGTGCATCAGTAAACAAATTGGGCAATGGTTATAATTGATCTATAAAATCCTCGCAATTATCATTTGCGCAATTTGATCTGAATTATAAAACCGAAGAACACACTACTTTATACGTACCAATAGTTTTTAACGGCGATTTTAAGAAACCAGTTCCTGAAAAACAGAAAAAAGAACTGATTAAACATCTTGCTTTTTATGGTACTGTAGATTTTCAATATTCTACAACTGGGAGCAATCATTATGTAGGTTATAAAGTTAGTGATTTACATTTATTTTCTTAAACATAATAGTCGTTATTATTTTTTAACAAATTTCTTTTTTAATACTTAAAACCAAGCGTTTAGTTCTTGGTTTTTTACTTTAAGTAAATATGTTAAAAATAAACTAAATCAGTCATTCTTATCGAAGGATTAAACCTGAAAAGACTAACAATAATGATGTTAAGTTATAAAGCATATATAAAAATAATGAAGTATAATGAAGTTTTTAAGACTGATATAAAAAGATTAACTAAATGAATTGACACCACTTTTATTTTAGTGATTGTTGTTTTTGTTGTATTGTTAATATTACAATTTATAAAATAAAATGAAAGTTAATATATGTATAGAGTAGATAGAAATAATTTTTTTGAAAAGAATAAAAATGCCACAGTTTACACCCCTGATTTTGTAAGCAATTTTATTTATGAGATTTTAAAAAATAGTATTGATAAAAATAAAGTTATTTTTGATCCTTGTGTAGGGAAAGGTTCTTTATTAAACCCTTGAATTAAAAATAATTATAAAAGTTATGGTGTTGATATTATTAACACAGATTTTAAAAATGTTTTAATAAAAAATTATTTAGATGTTGAAAAAAATGATTTACCTAAAAATATAGGTCTGGTTATTATGAATCCACCTTTTAACCTTGATCATGAAATTAAAAGCACCATTTCTAAAAAATATGGCAGAAAACCTTTGTTACCTGAAGTTTGATTAATGAAAACATTAGAATTATTTGATAAAAATATACCTATTGTTTTATTTACTCCTTATGGTTTAAGATTAAATTTAACTATGACTTCTAAAAGATGAATTAAATTTATTAATGAATACCCCCAAATTAGTTCTATTGTTTCATTACCTAAAAATGTTTTTGAAGGTGTTTTATTTCATAGTGAAATATTAATTTTTAATATTAAAAATATTAAACCACACTATTTTTTAGGTCAAAATAAGTAATTCAAGACAATTATCAAAAAATAAAAATCAACATATAGTAAAAAATGTAGAATCTAAAAAACAAGATAAGAAAATATTAAATTCTGTTAAAAGTGTGATTAACTATTTAAATGATGAATATAAAGATATTTTGAATCAAAAACAGTTAAAAATAGGTTAAAGTCAAAATATATCTTTTATAGAAATGTTTGAATATATAAAGAGTTTTAATATAAGAACAGAGTTTAATTATAAATACACAGAACAAAACATTAACAGAGGAATTAAACCAGATGGAGGTATTATTATTTATATAATGAAAAGATTAAATTTATATGTTATTTAAAAATTTTATATTATGTTTTTTTAATATGTTTTTTATTTCAAATAAAGTATTAGTAATTGTGTTATCACCTTGAATAAAATTACATTTTCTATGAATTCAAAAAACATTATCTACTTTATGATTGTTGTCTGTTCTATTTTTTCTTGGTTTATCATGTCCTAAAACAAGACTTAAAGGATCGCTTCTTGCATTTCTTATAAAATCTCAATAAGAGTATCTTTCTAAACATAAAGGACAAATAGGATCAGATACATAATTATCATTTTCTAATTTTTGATAAATTATTTTTATTACTTCATTAATTTTTTCTTTATGTTTGTTTCATATGTTAGTTTCTTTAAAACTTAATAAAAAAAGTTTTAATAATAACAATGCAATTTTATTACATTGTTCATATTCACCATATTCAGAATGTATTTTATCAAGTTTTCATCTAACCCTTCTATCTCCACCTTTACAAAATGAATTTTTTTCTATTTTTTTAATAACATCTTTAACAATAAAATTTAAAGTGTTATTATTTTCATTATTTTTAAAATAATTTAAAGCACTATTTAAAGTATTTATATTTATACATTTAAAAACTAAATTTTTTATATTTTTATCTTTATAAAATAAAGTAATTCTGTATGTTAATTTATTTTCATCTCAAACTAAACTATCTTTATATATTTCTTGTAGTTTTATATAATCTAAATTACTTAAAATTATTGTTGCTGTTTTTCCTGGATTACACAAATTTCTTATTTTCTTTAATATGTTTTGATTAGCAATTAATTTATAATCACTTAAAAAATCATTTAAATTATTGTTATTTTTAACACCACTATTTTTAAATATTTCTGTTGTTTTATTTCAAACATTAAATCATGTGTCTGATGGTTGTTCATCTTTATTATAAATTCCACAAATATTACAACATCAATTATTTTTATTCATTATATTAAACTATCTTTTTTAATCTTGTTTCTATTGTTTCTTTATAGTTTTTATCTTTTTCAATACCTATATATTTTCTTTGATTTTTTTTAGCTGCTACTGCTGTGGTTCCACTCCCTAAAAAGAAGTCTAAAACAACATCATTCTCATCAGAACTAACTTTAATAATTCTTTCAATAAGTTTAAGTGGTTTTTGTGTTGGGTGATTATATGTTTTTTCTCTTGTTTGTGTCATTTCATGGTTTCATGTGTTAGTAAAATCTTCTTTTGGTAAAAATTTTGTTTTAAAATATTCATATTTTTTTTCTAAACCTTTATATTTATTTTCTATTGCTCAATTTTGAATTTTAATATACTGATCTTTTGTTATAAAGTTATTTCCAATTAATCAATTAAATAAACAACCTGTTAGTCCATTAGTTTTACTTGGGAATAATTTTGTTATTTCTTTTTTATTAATTCCATTTTTTTTAATAAAGTCATTTAAATATTTTGAAATTTTAAACATTTTTCAATTATCTTTTTTTGTTAAATATGAATTTGAATAAAATAGTATATTTTCTGTTATTGAAGAATAAGATGTTTTATTGCTTCAATTCTTTTTTTGTAATGAATTTGGTTTAACTCAAAACAAAACATTTTTTAATTTAAAAAATTTATCTGCTTCAATTTGAGTGTATGCTGATTGTTTGGTATCTGAAAAAATATATAAACTACCATTATCTTTTAAAATTCTTTTACATTCTTTTAATCATTTTTTACATCATTTTATATATTCATTTAAATTATTTCACTGATTATCTCATTTTATTTCTGTATTTTTTCAATCTTTTAACATCTTTTTATAATAAGGTGGATCAATAACAATCAAATCAATACTTTTATTTGGCATTTTTTTTAATATTTTAAAACAATCACAATAAAAAACATTATTTAAATAATCATTAATATCATTTTTTTTCTTTTGTTTTTTAACAGTTACTTTATTTTTAATTATTTTTTTAATGTAATTAACATTATTTAAATTTTCCATTTTCTCTACTTTTTTTATTTGTTATTTTTCATCTTTTAAATCTTTATATTCTCAATTTTCCATATCTCTCACTTCTTTATATTTTATAAATTTGTAATACTACAAATATAACAACCATAACAAAAACAAAAATGGTATTTATATCAGATTCAAAAACTTTTTCATTATTTATTTTAATTGAGTCATCTATTTTTTTATATCTATTATATCTTTATCTAAATCATCAATTTTATTAATTCTTTCAGTTAAATTATTTACACCTTGGGTACATAATTTCTCTAATTCATCAACATCTTTTTTTAAATTATCAATTTTATTTTTTAATTCTTGGTTTTCCATTGTTGTCTTTCTTTCAAAACATTCACCACTTTTTTTAGGTATTGAAGTGGTTAATAAATTAGTTTGAAGTTGTTGAATAGTTTTAATTAATTCTTGGTTTTTTATTTTACTTTTTTAAAACCAATTCAATTTTAAAATAATTTTTGTTATTTGAAAAAACAGAAATATTAAATTAACAACTTTATAAATTATTATTTTCTAAATTTAACATAAATTTCAATATTAATAACTATAATTAGCAGTTTTAATAAATATTATTAATCTTTTATCTATTAAGTTCATAATATAAATATAACTTGATATAAATCTATCTTTTTAATCCTTTTCATCTTCTTTAGATTTAAGTTATTAAGTTATCGTTATTCTCTTTGACATTTCTAAAAGGATCTTTGGACATATCTGTCGTTATAAATTATTTAGCAACTATCAGATGGTTTTTGGCAGCACGGGTTAATAAAATCATTTATACAAACCTTTCTAACATAACACATAAAAACCAAAAAAAAGTAAAAAATATAACAAATAATAATTTCAAATATGAAAAATTTATGCAAAAAAACAAGCAAGTACATTTTAACTACAGGAGCACTTTTAATTGCTTCTTTAGGTATGTTTGCTGGATGTGGATGCGCAAAATCTGATTGAAGTTTGGACAAATCAACAATTAAAAAAACTTTAGATGATCTTTTTAATAATGGAATTAAAATAGGGGACTACAATGGTTTAGCAGTTCAAAATCCTAATTTTAATGTTTCAAAAGATGATATAAATGCTATTAATAATTTAGTAACTACAGGAAAACAAACAAATGATGATACTTCTAATGTAGATTTAAGTGTTAGTTCTGTTATTTTAGATAGAATTACTCCCCTTGATGACAATTTAAAAATCGTTGAAGCGACAGTTCTTATCAATGATAAAGACATACCAAGACCAATTAAAGAATCATTTGATTCTCCTCATTTTACAAACCCTGCTAATAATTTTATTTACACGATTGCTTATATTACTGATAAAGATAATAATGTTAAAGGTTTTGCTAATGCTAGAAACAACCCCCTTTTACCATTTCAATTTTATGGCGATGGTTTATCCATAAGTAATATAAAAGGAGACCTTATATCATATAACAAAAATTTTGATAAAAAGATTCCTTTTGACCCAACTAAACCAGATCAAAATGTCAACGGTCTTCCTTTATTTGACAATAGAGCAGCTTTAGATAAAAGTAAAGGACCGACTGATAACGGACCTGATAGAATTTTAAGTATTGCTAATGCTTTTTTTCTTGCATCTAAAGATTACAATCCAAAACATTTATCAGCACCACTTGGATTATTAGGTGATTTTCTATTACCAGCTTTTGCTGGTCAACGAATTTTTGATTTTATAATCGGTTATACAAAAAGTTTAACTGTAGCAGTAAATGAAATAGGTAATGGTTATAATTGATCGATAACAGCTAATCAATTATCCTTTGCAAAGTTTGATATCCATTATTTTAAAGGTAAAACCCCTAATGGTTATATACCAGTAGTTAGTTCTGATGTTCTTAGATCAGAAATTAAAGGGTCAGCAAAGGTTACACAACATCTTGCCTTTTATGGTAATGTAGATTTTCAATATTCTAAAACTGGAACTAATGGTTATGTAGGTTATAAAGTAAGTGATTTGGGTTTATTTTAAAGAAAATAAACGTTAAAAAAATTTAAGATTTTTTTGTAAATATTAAAACCAAGAACTTTTTCTTGGTTTTTGTTTTGATTTTTACAGTCAATGTAATTCATTTAATATTTTATAACTACAATGACTGAATGTTAAATTAATTGAAGACAACAACCTGATAAGTTGTTACTATACAATAGTTTAATATCTTTCAAAATATTATTTAAAGTTTATTTTTTTGATGTATTAACAGTTATAGTTATTGATTATTTTCAGTTATAATATAGACAGAACTTAAACACATATCGTTTTAATTAGTGTTTTTAACGTTCTTACGGTTTTATAACCAATTACAGTCTATATTAATTTTCTTTTAATATAAATTAAGTATTTTTATCCATAATCCGTGTTGGTTATAAACCATAATATAAACAATAATCAAAAAAAACAATAATAAAAGTTTTTAGGTATTATATTGCTAAGATTTATATAATCTTGCAAAATAATCCATAATATATAAAAACAAAATATAAAAGTTAACAAAACTTTAAAAAATATAAATAGAAAAAATATATAAAAGATATGATAAATTTCAAAAAAACAAGTAAGTACATTTTAACTACCGGAGGACTTGCATTAGCTTCATTAGGTATTTTTGCTGGATGCGGAAGTTCAGGTGGCGTAGACAAAGCATCAATCCAAAAGACTGTAAATGATCTTTTTAAGAATGGAATTGCGAAACCTAAAGACAAATACAATGGATCAGCAGTTAAAAATCCTAATTTTAATGTTAAAAAAGATGATAGTGATGCTATTAATGCTTTAGTAACTAAAGGAACTAAAACAAATAACGACAGTATAAACTTATCTGTTACATCTGTAATTGCAGATAGTGTTGTCGCATTAGATGATGGATCAAACATTATTCAAGCAACGCTTCTTATTCATGATGAAGATATAAAAGCCCCAACAGCAGATGATTTTAAACCAGGTACTGCTGGTAAGGAGAATACGTATAATAATCCTGCTAATAATTTCATTTATACTATTGGTTATTTTACCGATAAAGACGGTAATATTACAGATTTTGCTCAAGTTGGAAATGATTTTCTTCATACAGTTGAATTTGCTGGTGATGGTTTATCTACAACTGGTCCATCAGGGGAAGCTATAACTCTTAACGATGACTTTGATGCAACTGGTGGCGATTTTGACCCATCAAAAACAAACACAAACCTGAAAAGCATTCCTTTATTTGATAATAGATTTGTAGTAAAAAAACCACCAGTTATAGATAATGGTCCAGGTAGTCTTTTAGGTCTTGGTAATGCTTTTTATCTTGCAGTAAAAACCTCAACAAACCCAGGTCTTTGAACATTAGCTGATAGTATTGGAAACAAACCAAAAGGTGATGACATAACTAATAAATTTTCTTTTGGAATCGGTTATACAGATGGTTTAAATGTATCAGTAAATAAACTGGACAATGGCAATGGTTATAATTGATCGCTAACATCTAATCAATTATCTTTTTCTAAATTTGATATAGAATACTTTAACAAGGGCGCTCCTTTATCTTTTGCTCCAATAGTTAGCACTACCCAAGTTAAAACCCCAACCCCAATCCCAGCTGGTGAAAAGAATCCACCACTAACAGTAAATCTTGGTTTTTATGGTAAGGTAGATTTTCAATATTCTATAAAGGGTAATAATGGTAATAGTTATATAGGATATTCAGTTAGCAATTTAGGTTTATTTAAATAACAACAACCGCTCAATTTTTTAACAAAATTCTTTTTTAAGAATCAAAACCAAGAACTTAGTTCTTGGTTTTTTTATTTTATTTTGTTATAACTAATTTAATTTATTTAACATTTTAAAATAATTATTGTTCTTTGCCAAACGAAATATTAAATTTTATAAATCACTTTAATCTTAATAAGTTTTAGACCGGTTATATTTTAAAAATTA
Source organism: Mycoplasma sp. SG1 (assembly GCF_023612375.1). GTDB lineage: Bacteria > Bacillota_I > Bacilli_A > Mycoplasmatales > SG1 > SG1. The sequence goes on from NZ_CP076852.1 coordinate 334,588, forward strand.
TGGTTTAATATATTTTTAAAATAATATCTAGTTATTACAATTTATTCAAAATAAATAAACTTTATTTATATATTATTAGAATAAAAATTTTTATAGTTTGATATATAAATTGAAAAATTATATAGAAACAAAATCAATAGTTTTAGAAATTATTATTTTCTAAATTAGATGAAAAATTCGATATGAAAGACCAACAAATGTTAGTTATCAACTAACTTTTTTTTCATTTTAATTAAGTTCATAATATATAAACTTAATATATTTTTATCTAAGCAATCTTTTTAAACATTTATAGTTATTAAGTTATATTTATTTTTTTACATTCATGAGCGGATTTTTGCACATATCCGTCGTTATAAATATTTATAAACAACAAGACAGTTTTTATGATTGTTAAAATTATTTAAATAAACATCTAGATCATTATTTATAACATATATACAAACAAAACAGTAAAAAATACATAAAATAATAATCCAAAATATGATAAAGTTAAAAAAAACAAGTAAGTATATTTTAACTACTGGAGCACTTGGATTAGCTTCTATAGGTATTTTTGCTGGTTGTGGAAATTCAGGTGGTTCTGGAAGTGGCAAAGAAGATAAAGCATTAATCATAAAAACTTTAAATGATGCTTTTAATAACGGGGTTGAGAACCCAACATCTCAGGCTATGTGAGTTTTAGATAACAACTTTAATGTTAACCCTCATACTTTTGATGCTATTAATAATTTAACATCAGAAGGGAAACAAACCAATTCTCATACAATAGATTTAAAAGTTAGTTCTGTAATTTCAGACAGTATTAATGACCTAGATGATGGATCTAAAATCGTTGAAGCAACAGTTGTTATTAATGATGAAGATGCACCAGTTCCAACGAAAGATACTTTTGACTATGGCCAAAATTTCGCTAATAACTTTATTTATAACATTGGTTATTTAGCCAATAAAAATGGAAATATTATAGGGTTTACCGATGTTTGAAATACTTTTCTTAGTCAATTTGAATCTTTTGGTGATGGTTTAATTAAAAGCGATAAAAGGGGTAAACTTATAAAATTTAACAATAAATATAATGGTACTGGTTCCTTTAATCCAACTAAAAATCCTATTCCTGATATAAACCTAAATGACGTTCCTTTACTTGATAATAGAATCAATAAAAAAACAAAGATCTCACCTGTAAAAGATAATGGGTCAGATTATCTTTTAAGTCTTGGTAATGCCTTTTATTATGCAGTTGAACAATACGATACAACTCATAAAGATAAAAAAGTTGGATTATTAAGCGATGTTAAAAAACGATATGGTACTGAACCTGATAATTTTGAACTTTAAATAGGTTATACCAAAGATTTAAAGGTATCTATTAATAAACTAGGAAATGGATATAATTGATCTCTAAAATCTAGTGAATTATCATTTAACCAGTTCTATATAGAATGTCGTTTATAAAATGCAAATACTTTTTGTGTATGCACCAATAATTAGTTCTGACTCTAACCCTGAATGATCGCATACTGGTGATCAGATACAACTAGCATTTCATGACAATGTAGATTTTCAATATTCAGTTCAAGGTAATGCTAAATGAGTAGGATATATTGTTAAAGATTTAGGTTTATATTAATAATAATTCTTAAAAAACTTAATAAATTCTTTTTAATAATTGAAATCAAGAACTGAGTTCTTGGTTTTTTATTTTAAGTTTTATAGTTAATTTAATATAAATTTTAATAAAAACTCTAATAAACGCAGAATATTAGTCATTATTAATTGGTTTTACCTAATTTAGTTCATAATACAAATATAACTTAATAACACATAATTAACGTACTTAACGTTCTTTAGATTTTTACGGTTATTTAAGTTATATATATTCTTTGACATTGGTGAACGGATCTTTGTACGTATCCGTTGTTATAAATTATTTATCTCCAAGAAAATAATAAACAACAATATGATAGTTTTTGTACAGAGTGCGCTGTTCAAAATTATTTGTATAAACTTCCATAACTTAAATCATAGATAACACATGAAAATCAAAAAAGGAAATAAAAACGCAAAATAAAAATCCAAAATATGATTAATTTTAAAAAAACAATCAAGTACATTTTAAATACCGGAGGGCTTACATTAGTTTCTTTGGGGATGTTTGCTGGATGTGGATGCGAAAAATCTGATTGAAGTTTGGACAAATCAATAATTAAAAAAACTTTGGATGATCTTTTTAATAAGGGCATTAAAAAAGGCCACTACAACGGTTTAGCCGTTAAAAATCCTAATTTTAATGTTTTAAAAGATGATGATGACGCTATTAATGATTTAGTATTAACTGGAAGAAAAACCAACAGTCCCACTGGGAGAAATTTAAGTGTTAGTTCTGTCATTTCAAAAAGTATTATCGCAAACGGTGATGGTACAACAACTGTTGAAGCAACAGTTGTTATCAATGATGCAGATATACCAGTCCCAACAAAAGACAGTTTTACAACTGATAAATTTACAAACCCTGCTAATAATTTTATTTATACGATTGCTTATATTATTAATAAAAATGGTAATGTTATAGATTTTACTCACGTTAATAATGATGTACTTAAACCATTAGAATTTTATGGTGATGGGTTAACTACAAGTAATCAAAACAGCGATTCCATAGGATTTAACCCTAATTGGGTTAAATATAGTGGATTTGATGCAAAAAAAATAAATAAAAATATAAAAGGGGTTCCTTTACTTGATAATAGAATAAATTGAAATATGGGCAATCCGCTAGAGTATGCAGATAACGGACATAATCATCTTTTAAGTCTTGGTAATGCTTTTTTTCTTGCAGTAAGAGATTACAATAAAGATCCAAAACTTCAAAATAAGATAGGATTTTTTGATTATTTGGAAAATCTCCCACTAAAAGGATCTCCTATTTCTCAAACATTTAACTTTGCAATCGGTTATACAAAAGATTTAACTGTATTAGTAAATAAAGTATGTAGTGGTTATAACTGATCTATAAACTCTTCACAATTAACATTCGCCGAGTTTAATATAAAGTTTGTAAGTAAAGAAGAAAACCAACCTCAAACAACCGTATATGCACCAATAGTTAGTTCAACCCAAATTTTAACTGCGCCTACTTCAGCAGAAGAGGTTATTAAACACCTTGGTTTTTATGGGGCTGTAGACTTTCAATATTCAGACACTAGTTCTAATAAATGATTAGGTTATAGAGCATACGATTTAGGTATATTTTAATAATAATTGTTAAGAATTTTTAATAAATTCTTTTTAATTACTAGAACCAAGAACGTGGTTCTTGGTTTTTTATTTTGGTTTTTTATAACCAATTTAATTTATTTAATATTTTAAAATTATTATTGACATTTAATAAATAAAAACATTTTCTTATTTATTAACCGTTACACAAATAGGGATGATTAATGGTTTTTTTGCTCTAATACTAAAAATATAAGATGTTATTAAACCGTTAATATGATTTTTAAAGTTTGTTATATATTCATTTATATTCATTTGGTTTATATTATCAGTAAATGATTGTGGGCTTAATTTAACGATATTTTTTAGTTTATCGATAACTTTAGATTCATTTAAATTAGAACCATAAATTTTAATTTGAGGATTTTGTATTATGATATTTTTTTTACAATCATAAAGCATAGAGATAACGATAACCCCATCATTTCCCATGATGATTTGATCATTAATAACATTTTCTTGAGCAATTTGAATCCGCCCCCGTGCTGATTTTTCAGATAAATAAAGATTTCCGCTAAAAACAGTATGAGCCTGGTAAACTTTTTTATTTTTTAAAGCTAAACAATCACCGTTATTTAAAATAAAAATATTTTTAGGGTTAACGCCACATTTAATAGCAGTTTTTTTATGAGCAACTAGCATATGATACTCACCATGAATTGGAGCAAAGTGATGTGGTTGAATTAAATTAAGCATTAGTTTTTGTTCTTCAACTGAAGCATGTCCACTTGTATGAAGATGAACCCCCTCTGTTAAAATTTCTCCGTTTGCTACAATATTAGCGCCAATTTTTGACAACTTATCAATCGTTTCTTGAACACTTAAAAAGTTTCCAGGAATTGGATTACTACTAAAAATGATGGTATCATTTGGCTGGATTTTAATAAACTTATGATCATTGTTTGCTATTTTTGTTAAAGCAGCCAAAGGTTCTCCTTGACTTCCTGTACATAAAACAATAACTTTGTTTTCTGGTGTATATTTCAAACGACTTGCTGGTAAAACACTATCAGGAGGGTATGATATATATTTAATTTTATTAGCAATTTGGACCATTTTTTCAAAGTTTTTACCAAAAATAAAAACCTTTTTATTTAATTTTTGTGCTATTTTGATAATTTCATAAAATCTTCAAACATTTGATGAAAATGTACTAATAATAATTCGTCCCGTTGCATCTTTTAATAACTTTTCAAGTGATAACGCAACTTCTTTTTCTGATTTAGTAAAACCAGGGACACAAGCATTAGTTGAATCTGCAATTAAAAGATCAACCTTTTCATGCCCAATTTTACTTATATTATAATAGTCAGCAAAACCAGCAATAGGAGTTAAATCAAATTTAAAATCGCCCGTTGTCACTATTGTACCGTTAACGGTTCTAAAAATAATACCATAGGCATCAGGGATGGAGTGGTTAACTGAAAAATATTCAAAAGAAAAGTTTTTAGTATGATAAACTTTATTTTTTTGAACCGTAACAAATTGACCTTTAAAGGAATTAAAATCATATTTTAACTTGCTTTTGATTAACTCTATTGCAAATTTAGGACCATATATAATTGGAACATTTTTAACTGTTTTTAAAAAGACATTAATAGCACCAATATGGTCTTCATGACCATGGGTGATAATAACTACTATTTTTTTTCCTGGGGTGTTAAGATATTTAAAATTAGGAGCAATCGCTTGAACGCCTGGAATATTTTTATCAGCCATTTTAATGCCGATATCAATAACCAATATTTCATTATCATGTTCAAAACAATAACAATTTTTACCTACTTCTTGAATTCCACCTAATGCAAAAAAAGTTGTAATTTTATTTTTTGGATTCGGTTTATATTGAATATGTTTTTTCAATGGATACGAATTTTGAGCAGATTGAGGAGATTTGATAATATTGTTATTATCGTTATTTGAATTATCCATTTTTATGTATTTTATTTTTATTAATTTATTTTTTATTAATTTCTATTTTTTGATGAATATCACCGTTTATTTTCGCTATTTTATCAGTGTACAAAATCCCTAAACCATGATCTATTTCATGTTGAATTATGACCGCTAAAAGATCGCCAAATTCTTCTTCTATATATTTTTTTTCTAAAACATCATAAGCTTTTATTTTAATTCAACTTGATCTTAAAACATGTTGTCATGGTTGTTCGATACTTAAACATCCTTCTCCTGTTTCAAGATAAAAACTAATAGCATTTTGTTCAATAATTTTTGCATTTGCAAAACATCGTTCATAAAGAAATTCTTCTTCTGTTTTTTTATCAACAATTTTTAATAAAATATAAAAAATATTTTTTAAGTAACCAATTTGAACAGCACTTAAACCAACTCCTTCTTTAAGTTTATGATTTTGAATCATTTCAGGATTTTGAGCATCATGTAAATATTTTTTTAATTGTTCAACAATTTCTAAATCTTTTACAGATAACGGGATATCAACGTTTTTAGATGTTTTATGTAAAAACTGTTTGTTTTTTTTGCTTTTTTCAGCAACTATTATTTTAATAGGGTATGTATTATTATTTTTGAACATTACAATTTAAACAGTAATATATTTCTTTTTTTGTGATTATGAAATATCACTTTTCAATGAGTTAAGGTTATTGATAGGATTAATTAATCAAAATAAAATAGAGAACAAATAACGCTATTTTTTATGTTTATTATGAAAATAAGAAACATTATTTGTTAGCATTTCATTAAAGAATAAAAGGGCGGTTGTTTTAATATAAAAAAAATTTCTGATAAATGATAGAATTAAATTTTAACTTTTACGGTAAACAAAAAATCTTTATGATTATATTATAAATCTAAAAATATATAAATTAATACATATTTTTTTATTTGTTATTAAATTATAGGTTATTTTAATTTATCTTTAACAAATGTCAACAGTTATTTATAGTATAATATATATTATGAGAGGTGTTGCTGTTAATATTGCTTTAATTAGTTTTCGCGATGAAAACACGGAACTTTTAATTTCTAAAGTAAATAAAGTTGCAAAAGATCATCAATTTAATTTAGTAATCAATAATTTAAATCCAACAGATAAAGATAAAATTAACGAAAATACCCACCTTATTTTGCTAGTTCCAAAAGTTAGATATGAATACCTATCTTTTAAAAAACTAGCTAATTTATTAAAAATTAAGGTTATGGTTATTGACACTATTGATTTTTCAGCTCTTGATGGTTATGCTGTCTTTGTAAAAATTTTACAAACAATTCGTGATTCTTTAACAAAATAACTTTATTTTTTCAAAGAAGTAAAATATATAAATTTAATTTTTAATGAAAATTACAGTTGGTTGTGATATTGTCCTTATTTCACGTTTTAACCCAGATAACGATCGTTTCAACGAAAGATTTTTAAGCAAAAATGAGTTATTAAAACTAGAAAAGTTAACAACCCCTTTTTTAAAGCGACAATTTTTAGCTAGTTGTTGAGCAGTTAAAGAATCTGTTTTTAAAGCAACGCAATTAAAATTTGATTTTGCTCATTTTTCGATTATTAATGATTTAGGAGAATTTCAATTTGAAGTTAATTTTCAAAATTTTTATATCAGTTTTTCGATTTCAGAAGAAGGCGATAATTGCGTTGCTTTTTGTATAGCTCAAAAAGAAAAGATATAAGGTTTCATATAAATAGATACTAATATCTATATAATAAAATAAAAAATTTTTAAATTTCAATAATAAATTAATCAAAAAGTAAAGAAATTATATTTTATTTTCAAAACCTTAATTTTATAAATCTAATTCATGTCTACTTATAACAAATTTTCTAAACTAGTTAAATTTTCTTTTTCAACCGTTGTATTATGTTCATCTATATTTGTTTTTGCTGGTTGTGCTAAAAAAAATGATGCTGTTCTTACTTATGTTAACGATCTTTTCAATAACAAAGATAGCGGTTATAGTAAAACTCATAAAGATGAAAGAACTAATATCATAGCTCAGTTAAATGGTTTAACAGGCAAACATTTTAATAATTTTCATTCTATTTATAGTGTTAACTCAAACCCCTTTAAACCTCCAACAAAAGAGAAACCAGTCCCAAATTATGTTGCCTACAACAATGGTATCAATCCTTATAAAGCTTTAGCTGATGAGTTGGGTCCTTTAACTCAAGATAAACCCGTAATGCCTACAAATTATACAATTCAACCGTATTTTGAATTAGCAACTGATGGATCTAATATGGACGATGTTACAAAAGGGGTAGTATCAATTGATTCAAGCAAAACGTATATGGTTTCACTTCAAATGTCAATCGGTGGAGTCTATTTATATCCAACTATTAATTTTAAAATAGATCCAAACAAACACACAACTGACGTTTCTTTACCAGGAGATTCACAAAATAATGTTTTATTTGGAAATGATAACGCAGTTTTTTCTAATGGTCCTAATGGTCAGTATGAGCACTTAATCAACTTAGCTAATGATCAGGTTTCTGATAAAAAAGAATGAAAAGGCGAGAAACCTTTTGCAGCACTTAGTTCATCAGAGAATTTAGATCCAAAAGTTGCAAAAAAAGTACCAGATTTTCCTTATTTTTTAACCACTTCTAAAGATTTTCAAATTAAAAAAGATAAAGACCGATGATATGTTTCTGGTGGTTCTTTTTGATTTTTAGCAATCTTGAAAACTGTTCCTACAGGTTATACACCAAAATCGTTTTTTGACAAAGCTATTGTATGAATTAGTTTATCAAAATTAAAATATGATAGTAGCAAAGGAAATTATACTTCTGCTAGTGTCTCTTGACAATACTATGGTCCATATACACAAATTGTTACAGGATAAAAACAGAAGGGGACAATGTTTAATTTTTTAACATCAAAATTTTCTAAATCTTTAACTAAGTCGCAAAACTCGGTTCTTTTAAATGCCAAAACGGTTGATGAATTAGTAAAGAATATATACAAAACCTTAATTACTGCCGATGTTCATCATAATATTGCAAAAGAATTTGTTAAAAAACTTGAAGCTAAAATCGATATTAATGATCAAAGCAAGATAAAGTTAAACTCAAATCAATATGTTTTAAAAACGACTTATGAAACTTTATCAGAACTTTTAACCCCCCAAAACAATGATATTGAGTTAAAGATTGACAAAAAATTAAATAACTTTTTGTTTATTGGCCTTCAAGGGACAGGTAAAACCTCAAGTGTTGTTAAAATGGCTCACCATTTAATCAAGGAAGCCAAAAAAAAAGTTTTAGTTGTTTGTTGTGATGTTTATCGATATGCTGCATATGAACAGCTTCATATTCTTGCCAAAAATAACGATATTCCGTTTTTTGAATATGATTTTAAAAGTTTAAAAGATCCTTTTAAAATCGTTCAACTTGCGAATGAGTTTGCGATAAATAATAGTTATGATGTTGTATTGTATGATACAGCAGGAAGACTTGAAACTAATAAAGCTTTAATTAATGAATTAGTGACATTAAAAGATTTTTTACATCCATCAGAAATTCTCTTAGTTTTAGATGCTTATGCATCTAAAAGTATGTTATCAATCGCTGAAGAGTTTAATAAACATTTAAACCTTTCAGGGATGGTGGTAACTAAAAGTGATTCTAATGCAAAAGCAGGAGCTGTTATTTCGATTGCTATTAGTTTAAGTATTGCGATTAAATTTGTAACAACCGGAGAACAGATTGATGATTATTCGATTTATACTCCAGAACAGTTTTCTAAATCTTTGCTTGGAATGTACAATTTCAAGGATGTTTATCAGAAAATTAACTTAATCGTTGATGAAAAATCAAGTCAGAAATTAACCCAAAGATTATTAAGTGGTAATTATAATTTTAATGATTTATTGATTCAATTGAATCAATTCAATAATCCAGGAAAATTAGCAAAACTTTTTTCTTTTATGCCTGGAATGAAGCAATTAAATAATTTAACTGATGAACAAAAAGAAGCTGCTAAAGAAAAACTAAAAGTTGCAGAATCTTTAATAAATAGTATGACAACAAAAGAAAGAGCGAATCCGAAACTTTTAAAATCTCCTTCAAGAAAAATAAGGGTTATTAAAGGTTCTGGCAGAAAACCACAAGAGTTTAATCTTTTAATGAAACAACTTGAACAAATTAAAGAAGTTTCAAAAAGATTAAAAGGTTTTAAAAACCCATCTTTGTTTAATACTTTATTAAAATAAAATATATTCATTTTTGTATTCAACTTTGTATAATATAAAAGACAATAAACCTACTTGCAAAAAATCAGAAAATTTTAGGTTTATTATTCAGAAAAAATATGACAAAAATTAGATTATATCGAATAGGTAGAAAAAAATCTCCACATTACAGAATTATCGTAACAGACATCAAAAATAAAGCTAATGGTGCTTATATTGAAAATATAGGTACATATAGTCCGAAAGATGGTAGTTCATCTGTTAATAAAAACGTAGCTCTTCTTTGACTATCAAAAGGAGCGCAACCAACAACAGTTGTAAAAAACATCTTTTCAAAGCATAACATAAATCAATTGTTTGCTGAATATAAACTTAGTTTAAAAGCAGAAGTTAAAGCGCAAAATTCTAAAAATATAAAAGCTAGCACTTAAAAATTAGAATTTTATTTTCTTTTTACCCCAACCATGATAAAGCAATTTAAAGTTATTACTTTATTTCCCAACTTTTATAATGGCTTATTAAGTAACTTAATTTACAAAAAAGCGTTAAAAAATAATCTGTTTGCTATATCTTTTACAAATCTTTTTGATTTTGCTAAAAAACAGCATGTCGATGATTATTCATATGGCGGTGGCGAAGGAATGGTTTTAAGGGTTGATTGTTTAAAAGAAGGACTTGATTCAGCAGTTGCTGAAATACCTTTAGAAAAACAAAAGAAAACTTTAAAAGTTTTATTAAGTCCGAAAGGGGTTGTTTTTAATCATAATTTAATAAAAGAATGAAATAATAATTATGAAGCAATCATTCTTATTACAGGACATTATGAAGATTATGACTGACGTTTTACTAAGTATGTAGATGAAGTAGTCTCAATCGGAGATTTTGTTTTATCAAACGGTGAAATAGCAGGTTTGGTTGTCCTTGATAGTTTATTAAGACAAATTCCTGGGGTTATAAACCCAAAAAATCTTAAAACCGAATCTTTTGACAATAATCTTTTAGATTTTGACCATTATACAAGACCTTATATTTATAATGACATTAAAGTCGCTGATATTTTAGTAAACGGAAATCATAAATTAATTCAAGAGTGAAGATATAAAAACTCATTAATCAAAACATACGAAAATAGAAAAGATTTATTAAAATCAAAAAAACTATCTTTAACTGATAAAAAGATTTTGTTTGATTATTTTATAAAAAAAGAACAAGAAAACGATAAATTAAAACATGATAAATAAATTAGTTTCAAATTTTGAACAAAAACAGTTACGAACTGATCTTCCTAATATTAAAATCGGGGATACTTTAGATGTTCATGTAAGAATTTTTGAAGGTAATAAAGAAAGAATTCAGATCTTTACTGGTATATGTGTAGCTATGAAAGGTGAAGGTTTAAATAAAACTTTTACCGTTAAAAAAAATAGTTATGGAACATATATAGTTAGAATCTTTCCGTTACATTCCCCCCACATTAAAACAATCGTAGTTAAAGGTTCAGCTAAGGTTAGAAAAGCTAAACTTTATTATTTACTTGACGAAAATTCAAAACATAAATTAAAACCAATTCTAAAAACAAAAAAACAACCTTCAAAATAAATTCAAAGATTGTTTTTTAAGTGATTTTTAAAAGATTTAAACTTTTAACTATTTATTATTTTTTAAGAAGTTAAGATTGTCTTCAGCATCTGATTTAGCGCTAACACCTATATTTGCTGAAATAAGTTTACCAGTTTCATCAAAAATAAATGAAGATCTAGTTATTGATTTTCTTATTTTTCCAAACAGTTTTTTTTCACTTAAGACATCAAATAAAGCGCAGAATTGTAAATCAGGATCTGCTAGAAGAATATGTTTATATCCATATTTATCTGCAAATTTAATTTTGCTTTCAACGCTATCTTTCGAAACTCCAAAAACAATTGTATTTAATTGCTGAAATTCACTTAATAATTCACTATAAGTTTTTCCTTGTATTGTACAACCAGGAGTATCATCTTTAGGATAAAAATACACAATGATATTTTTTCCATGATAATCTTTTAAAGTATGGAATTTACCATCATTTCCTTTTAGTTGGTGGTTAAATATTTCTGTTACATTTAAGTTATGAGACATAAAATAATCTTTTTTCTTTTCTTTATTTTTTTGATCATTTTAAAATTAGAATATTAATTTTAGAAAAGATCAATAAGTTTTTTATCTTTTATAATTATATAACTCAAATCTTACTTTTATTGTTTTTCAAAGTAAAAACTGAAACAAAATTTAAACAACAACCCTAATCAAAACAAATATTTAAAATGAATTCTGCAAAAATAATTTCGATTGTCGGAAGACCAAACGTTGGTAAAAGCACTTTATTTAATGCTATTGTTGGTTCAAGATCAACAATTGAAGCCAAGGATGAACATACAACCCGCGATTATATCACGAAGCTAAAAAAAATCGATGGTTATCAATACTTTTTTATTGATAATGCAGGATTAGATAAGTTCACAAAATTTCATGACAGCATCGGGGTCGATCAATTAGCTATTAAAAAATCATTAGACAATATTTATATATCAGATTTAATTTTATTTGTAGTTGATTCTATTTGTGATATTGTCGATGATGATTTAACCATTGCTAAAATATTATTACAAAGTAAAAAACCGGTTCTTTTGCTCATTAATAAAGTGGATAAAAAAGATAATTTTAAATTTAATTATTTAAAACTAGGTTTTAAAGATTATCTTTTTATTTCAACAAGTCATAAAATCAATATTGATGAAATTTTAGAATATATTAATCAGTTTTTCTATAAAGAAAAGTTAGTTAATCCAGATAAGAATGAAGAAGATAATTTAAAATTCGCTATTTTAGGAAGACCTAATGTTGGTAAAAGTTCATTATTCAATTTATTAATAAACGAAGATAGAGCTATTCTTAGTCCTATTAGTCATACAACAAGGGATGTTAATGAAGTTCTTTTTCAATACGAAAATGAAAGTTATCTTTTAGCAGATACAGGAGGAATTATTTTTAAAAGAAAATATTCTGAAAAAATGCATTATTTAATTTCTTTACTTTCATTAAAAACGCTTGCCAATGTTGATGTAGCGCTTATTGTTATTGACGGGAAAGAAGGAATTACAAAACAAGATTTAAAAATTATTTTCCAAGCAATTCAAACCTTTACCCCCTTTATTTTAGTTATTAACAAAATAGATCTTCTTTCTGAACAAGAAAAAGCAAATCTTAAATCTGAGCTTGAAATTAAATTAGATTTTTTTAAAACAAATTATATTGTTTGGACAAGTTGTTTAGATAAAGTTATTCCTGTTGATATTTTTAATCATTTAAAAACTATTAAACATAATTTTAGCAGAGTATTTGAAAATAAACCGATCACAGATTTTATTAATAAACTTCTCATTGTTCATCCCCCAAAACCAGTTAAAAATAAAAAATTAAAAGTTTTTAGTGCTAGTTTAAAAGTTGATAATAATAAGTTTTTTTTGAATTTATTAATCAATGATCGTTTATGTTTTAACGTTCAATACGGTAAATATATTAAAAACAAGATTCAAATATTCTTTAAAATAGAAGGACATCCGATTAAAATTCTTTTAAAATTAAAACATTGGAAAAAATCTAACTAAAAATATTTGATAATATTATCTTTATCTTTTAGAAAATAAAGAGGTAAATTAGGGAATTTTTGGTGAATGATTTGGTATAGTTTATCAACTACTATTTCTTCTATTTCATGCCCGACATCAATTAAAACGATATTTCAATCATGAGCTTGAACGAAATAATTTCATTTAATATCACCTGTAATTAATGCATCAGCATCTGTACTTTTTATTTGTTCAATTAAAGATGCCCCTGAACCTGGAATGATAACGATTCTTGAAATTAATTTTTCAGAATTATTAGCTTTAATCGAAGATACTTTTAGTTTATCTTTTAAAAGATCTGTTAACTCTTGAATAGATATAGGTTTAGGTAAATCTACATATCTAATCGTTTTCGAATTTTCGATTCTTTTAAAATCTTTTCATTCCAACATTTCACTAATTCAATCATGAACCCCGTTATCAGAATTATCTAAATTAGTGTGAAGCGAATAAACTGTTATTTTATGTTTATCTAATAATTTATAAATTTGAAGCGTATAATCTGATTCTAATGATTTTAAATAATTTGGTCAAGTAATCGGATGATGGGTGATTATTAAATTAGCTTTTTTTTCAATCGCAAAATTAATTAATTTAATGCTACAATCTAACCCAACAACAACTCCATTTAATTTATCGGTTTCTTTTCCATATTGATAACCAACAACGTCCCAGTTTTCAGCATTTTCTTCAGGGTACAGTTCTTCTAGAAATAAGGTTAAGTCAATCTTTTTCATATTAACGGAGTTTTTAAATGATTCTATAAATAAGTCTCTTTTATATGTTATTATAATTTTAATTCAAAAAATAATATTAAAACAACTATATTATTTTTTTAAACTTATGCTAAGATTAGAAAATTCTTATTTATAATATAAAATAAAATCAAAATAATATAATTTAGAAATTTTTAATTATTATGGAAAAAGTTAAACCATTAGTTTCTTGTTCAGTTTTAGGATCTAATTTTCTTGATTTAAAAAATCATCTTATTAACTATGAAAAAAATAAAGTTGATTTAATTCATTATGATGTTATGGACGGTCGATTTGTACCTAATATTTCTTTTGGTCCTAAAATAATGAAAGATATGTTTAGAGCAACTTCGCTTAAATTTGATGTTCATTTAATGGTGACTAATCCAGAAATGGTATTTCATTTATTTTTATCTCCACAAGTAAGAACGATTATTTTTCATTTTGAAGCATTAAATTATTCAGAAATTAAAAATTTAATAAGAACTATCAAAGCAAGTCAACAAAATATTAGAGTAGGAATAGCGATTAAGCCGAAAACAAATCCTGAACAGATTTTTGAATATCTTTCATTATTAGATCAAGTTCTAGTTATGTCAGTTGAACCAGGTTTTGGGGGACAAAAATTTATTCAATCTACCTATATTAAGTTAAAAAAACTTCGGAATCAGAGACTTTTAAAAAAACTAAATTTTGAAATTTCAGTTGACGGTGGAGTAAATAATTTAACAGCTCCTGAAGCTGTTAATAGCGGAGTGGATATATTAGTAGTTGGAACATATTTAACCAACAACTTAAATGATGCTGATTTAATTGTAGATAAATTTCATAATCTAAGATCTGTTTATTAATTAATGTTATTGAAAAAAGTTGCCATAATCAGTTCTGTTCCAAACGATAATTTTAAAAATAATTTTAAAGATTACCATTTTATTGGAGTTGAAAAAGGAGCAAAATACTTAATTGATCAAAAGTTTGAAAATTTAGTTTATTTTGTTAGTGATTGTGATAGTATTAATGAAAATGATAAACTTTTAATTCAAAACCATTTTCAAGCATATGCTTTTTTAGATTCAAATAAAAACGAAACAGATATTGAATTAGCTATTATTTGAGCAATTAAGAACGATTATCAAGAAATTGTTATCTTTCAATCAGGGAACAGACAGGATCATTTTTTCTGTAATCTTTTAATTATCAGAAAATACACCAACGATTATCCAAAAATTAAAATTAAATTATTAGATAATTTTAATTCAATCTATTATCTTCCCAACAACACAAAACAAATTTTTACTCCACAAAAAAGTGCTTTTATATCATTTTTTTCGCTTGAACAATCAATCATTTCTACTACTAATTTAAAATGAAATTTGACTAATAAAAAAATTGATTCCAATTCAACATTTACGATTAGCAATCAAATAGATAAAAGTAATAATTTCATCGTTAACGTTATAAAAGGTGGGATATTTGTATTTTTAAGTATTGATGATTAAAAATAAAATTACGAGATTTTTTCATATTTTTAATTTTTACAATAAACCAAAATTCTTTTTTTATTCATTCTTATTTTTTATAATCAAATATCAGATTAGTAAAAATAAAAAATAAAAATATTAATTTAGAAAAACAAGATGATACAGATCAACTTAAAGTTTTTGTAGCTGAGATAGAAAGCAATTTAGTTAATTTTGCTGATATAAATGCTGGAGCAAATTTGTTATATAACTATATTAATAATAACATGGAAAGCGTGTCTTCTAGCAATACCAAGACAGGAAGACATGTTTTTTATTTTTTAAATATTTTATCTGCCCCCTTGTTAAAAAAACAGATGATAAAGTAATATTTAACATTAGAATAAATGCCAAAATCGAAAGCATTAAAAAACAAATTGACAAATTTAAATTGCTAGTTGACGTTCTTAAGCAATTACCAGCTAATGAAAAATTAAGAAAATATATTTCATCTTTAGTTGCAGATCAAACTGGGGAATTTAAAAGAACGATTAAGATTTTTTTTGTTGGATCAGACAAAAAGAGATTAGCACAAAAATTTAACCAGTTATTAGAAAATTATGGTCTTAATTATGGTGCTAAATATAATTTAATAGAAGTTTATGCACTAAACAAAGATGAACCGCGAGAGTATAAAAACTATAATTTCAGAAAATCTTTATAAATATCAATTATCGGTGGAGCATTATTTGGTCTCCCAACCCTTTGATTTTTACAAAGAAGATTAAGATATGTATTATCTTACAGAAGAAGTATCAAAAAAATCGATGATGAAGTTAAAAAACATCTACCAAATGAAAAACATTCAAAAGAACAAATAAAACAATCAGGTAAACTTTTTGAAGAAAAAGTCCATAAAATTAACGATCCTAATAAAGATAAATAAATTTCAGATATTAATCGATTAAAGATAAGGCACTTTACAACTAGTTTTTCAAACTAATTCTAAAACCAACAATTATAAAAATAATCCTATTTTTTGAAAAAAAATAAAAAATGGGATTTTTTTTTATTTTTTCTATTTTTTCTATAATTTATTTATATTTCCAACACTAAAACTAAAAAAATTTATTGATAAATATGAAAAAAAAAGGATTAATTTTTTTAATATTAGAACTGTTTGTTTTACAACTTCAGGATGTTAAAACGATAGTTCATAGCAATATTAACGATGGTTTTATTTCAGATGAAATGGATGTTTTTGACAATTCTATATCAGAAACATTGAAAATGTTAAAAGAAATGTATAAAAAGTTTAATTCATCTTCTGATAAAGATGAATTATCTGGAAGCGATGATGATGAAATTGCTGAAAGCGATGTCAATAACTTTAAAAATTTATTTATAAATAATATTCATAACACCGACTTAAAAAACAGCTTTAACTCGCATCATAAAAATTTCAATTCCTTTTTAAATAATGACAGCATGTTGAGCGATTCACCTCCATTAGAATCTAATAAGGAAAAGATCTTAAATGATTCACCAGTATTAGAATCTAATAAGGAAAAGATCTTAAATGATTCACCAATATTAGAATCTGCCAAAGATAGGATAGACGAATTACTTCCATTAAAAACTGCTAAAGATATAACACCTAATCCAACCGATCCCAAAACGCCCCCAGTTTTACAAAATGCGCCTAAAGCTGAAACTAAAATAATTCCACATATTGCTTCTCACAATAATATAACAAATTCTAAATCTGTTCAATATAAACTTTTAGACATTTTCTTTGTTCATGTTTTGAACGGAAGGATTGAGTCTGGTAAGTTTTCATTTAAAGATGATGTTGGTATACAAAAATTTTTAAAAATTGAAGAATTATTCATTAATAATAGAGAAATGAAATTCGAAACAAACGATGATCCACAGCAACTTAAAGCTTTTGTAGCAGAGTTAGAAAAAAACAAATCAAATGTTTATGTTTCAAATACTAGAGCGGATACAAATGCTAGAGCAAATTTGCTATACAGTTATATTATCAATACCGTTAGAGAAGCTCCTTCTGAAGATATGCTAAATGGAAGACATGTCTTTTATTTTTTAAATGTTTTAACCACTCTTGTTAAAAACACTGGCGATAAAGAAATATTTAATATTAGAATAAATGCTAATATTGAAATCATTAAAAAACAAATTAAAAAATTTAAAAGACTTGTTGCTGTTATTAGACAGTTACCCGCTAATGATAAATTATGAGAATTTATAAAAGAATTAAAAGGAAATCCATCGGGCGAATACAAAAAAACGATTAAGATTTTTTTTGTAGGATCTGATAAAAAAAGATTAGCACAGAAATTCAAGAATTTGTTAGACAATTATCGACTTAATTATGGCGCTAATTATAACCTAATAGAAGTTTATGAACTAAACAAAGGTCAATCATCAGAGTATGATGGTAAGTATCATAAGATATTTATAAATTTATCAGACGATCCTCAACCTTTTTCTCCATCTGATTATTTAAGTAATTTAGATCTACATACCTGAAAAAATTTTATTAATTTAACATTTCCTAAAGAAAAAGATATCGAAGATTATTTTTTTTCATTAATGAACGTATTGATGAATACTATCAAAAAAGAATCTAATTTTGATCAACTTATTCAATTGATAGACAAATCAAATTGACAAAATAAAGATATTTCAGAGTTGGATAAATTAATTAACTTTGATTTTTTAAGTATAGGAATTGGAGATCTTAAGAATCCGTGATTTGTTAATATTTTAGAAATTTTAGAAAAAGCTGCGAATAGTAAAAATATTAAAACTGGATTTATTACCTTTAATGAAATACTCCCTGACTATAATGAAAGGTTTAATTCAAATTTTTTTCATGATTGATTAAATTTTTTTGTTTTACTTAACTTTAACTTTAAGGATGGTGTTAGTGATCCCGAAAACGAAGTATTTAATAAGTATTTTGATAAATTAATTAATAATTTTTCAAGAATTATTTTCACTTCATATAACTATGATGATATTAAGTATGTTTATGATCTTGAAAGGGTATATAAAAATTTTGGTTTATACAATCTCTTAAAAACCCTGATGAGAGATAAACAAAAATTCATAGAATTACATCAATACTTGGAAAAAATATTTCATCACAAAGATGCTAGAGATATTATTTTTAATACAAATACTTCAAAAGAATATTTGAAATTATTAAAAATGATAGATTCTTATGAATTTTTTAAAATAGATTGGAAAGACTTTGATATTTTTATAACTAATTCAATTTATTGATCTACTTCCCTTAATTGAAAAAACATTGATCAGTTTATTCTTTTTTTAACAAATTTTCCAAAAATTAATGATTTTATAGAAAACATATTAAATTCTAAAGAATTAGAAAATATTTTTAATCAACCTGTTCAAGAACCATCATATAAAAACATTTTCAATACGATCGAATTTACTATAAAAAGTCATATTAAAAAATATAACGATGGTATTATTAAATTTAATTTTTTTCTAAAAGAATTTTTCAATCTATTAGCATATGAAGAATATAAACAATTGGAAAATACTTCGATCGTTTTATTTGATAAAAAAGGTTCTTCTCAACTAAAAAAATTATTAAATCAATTAAAGATCGAACTTAATTTTTCAACAAACCATGAAACTTTATTGAAGTGGAATAATTTATTTTATTTTTTAGGATATGAAACAAAGATTGAATCTATCCAAAAATTATTTAATGAGGCTAAAGTCGGTTCTATTAATTTTTTATATGATGATACAAACATAGAACTTATAACCAAAGACGCCACAATCAATTCTATAGATAAGGACTTGAGTATCGTAGTTTCAAATAAATTATTAGATCTATATAAAAACGACAGAATAAAAGATTTTTTCCAAAAACTATATTCAATCACTTCCTTTAAAGAAGCTAAAAAGGCTAATGATAGTGTTAATATTCAAAATTTTTTTAAAAGCGTTAATAACAATTTATCTCTTTTCAAAAACGTTTTATTAATTATTCCTTTTTTTTCAAAAGAGACAAGCGCAGAACTAAACTATCTAAGATCTTTATTTGATAATTTACAATCAGCATACTTAACTTTAATTCAAAATATCTTAATATATTATGATGGCAACATGTCTAATCCAGACAATATTGTCTTTCTTTTTAAACAAGTTCCTAACACTCAAATAGGCAAAGATGTAAAAAAATATCTTGAATTAATCGAAAACTTAAATAATAACTTTTCAGGTAAAATTGGTTCAAAAATGACTGATGAACAGTTAGATTTTCTTTCTAAATTTTCAAAATTAGAAATAAATTTTAGCGAATTATCTAGTTTTAGTAAATCTGCTGAAATATATAATTTATTACGTTATTATTACAAAGAAGGTTTTATCAACGCACTAAGACATATTTTAAAACAGTTTTATCAAAATAACAATTTTTACAGAAAATTAAACGATCCTTTGTTTAAAATTTTTGATGTTAATTTTAAACCTACCGATAATAATTATTGAATTAATAAAACTAAAAAA
This sequence comes from Mycoplasma sp. SG1, assembly GCF_023612375.1. GTDB lineage: Bacteria > Bacillota_I > Bacilli_A > Mycoplasmatales > SG1 > SG1. Next base: position 354,502 of record NZ_CP076852.1, read on the forward strand.
TATTGAGATGATATTCTAGATAAATTTAAACTAGATCCAGACAAATGGAGCAATGATTTCAAACTTGATGAGTTTATTTTTCTGTTCCTTTTTGATTTTAAATCAGAAAAAAACGAAAAATATTTTAAAGAAACTAAATCTAATAAAAGATGAATAACCAATTTTTTAACAAATCAAAGTTATAAAATTTCTGACTATAAAAAAAATTTTTTAAAAGAGCAAAAAGAATATATTAATAGGTTTATAGATGAAGTTCTTTCTTTATATCAAAATTTTAAAAATGAAAAAGATTATTTAGGTTATGATTACAATGAGTCTAATGTTAGATCAAAGTATAATATTTTTAATTTCAAATCTATTCAAGATTATTTAGCAAAATATAAAGATAAGCTTTCAAAAGAATTATCAATATCTTATGTTATTGATTCTATTAAAAAATTAAAATCAGATTTTAACCATAAAAAAGGATCTATAACAGAAGAAAGTTTTAACAAAATTGAAGAAATTAACTTTATACCTAAATTAATCAATATGTTGATTGATTTTAATTCAATTGATTCTACGATTAATGAAGAGGGTTTTAAAGATAGCATTAAAAATAATTTACAAAATTTACAATCAATTTTTCATAAAGCGCATTTAGAATTTTGACAACGAATATGTAATATTTTTGGTAAAGATTATGGAATAAACGATCCGCAAGTTACTAAAGTTATTGATGACTTTAATTCAGCAATTACTACAGCAAAATCCCTAAAAGGGAAATCAACTATAAGTAAAACATTTTCTGATATGTATTCTCACTATAGCACCCTTCTTAATGCAAATTTAATTTATTTTGATAAGCATTTTGATGCTATTATCACTAAATATTCAAAAGATAATTTAGAAAAAAATGGCAAATATCTTGGGTTTTGAAATAAGGACTTTAGAAAAAATATTGATATTTTTTTAAAACGTAGTGGTTTAAAAGATAAGTTTCAAGCTAAAATATTAGGAAATTTTATACCAACTTATTTTAATAAATTCAGTGGTTTCGGACAAGCTGTAAAAAGTCTATTCAAGTATTGAGGTACCAATGCTAATTTTGTTTTTGATGATTATTTAATAAAAGGAACAAGCAGTAATGCTGAGTCGATTTATCTTCAACTTTTATTAAAACACGGCGATAGAGGGACTCCTTATAGATACCGAACTTTAATGGATAATTTAATATCTGTCATAAATCCTAAATACAAAAACCTTGGTCTTAAAAAAATTGTTGAAGTTCTAGAATCTGATGAAACATCAGAGGCACTATGAAAATGACAAAAGCAAACAAGAGATTGATATGTTAAATATCTAAAAAAATATTATTTTATAGCAACTGGTGATAAATCTCAATCAGCATCTTGGATTTTTTATCAAGGTTTAGGTTATAAAGGTTATGAAAACATCTTAAAAGCAATAGATAATGCTACAACTTATGATCAATTAAAAGAATACGATATCGATGGGCTTATTATAAACCATTCCTTGATAGTCAAATTAAAAGTTTAACAGAACACATAAATCTTTTAAAACAAAAATTTGTTGCAAATAATTCTGAATATATTGGTTTAGGTTATGATAAAACAAAAAATTTAAACTTTAAATTTAATTTTAAGTTTGACCCTAAAGATGTAATAAATAAACTTACAAGTTATATAAATAATCACGCATCATTAAGAAAATTCTCAGATAAAAAATTTGTATATGTCAACGAATTTTTAGAAAAATCATATAACTCTGAGTTAGTTAGACAACCCTTTGATGTTAAATTTGATCGCGATAGTGATGTTTTAAATGGTTTTTTAAATGAGCAAAGACAAGCATTTTTAGAAGATTTAAACACTTTTTATCGTATTAATCTCAAAAATAAACGTTACAACTTATTTAGATTTGATAATCGAAAATTAGAAAATCCCGTTCTTGATTATTGGTATATAAAAAATATTATCGATAAGTGATGAGGAGAAAATATTGAAGATAAATTACTGATTGATGGTCAAAAAGCTCAAGGATATGATTATTTTGTTTGATATTATTTTCGCCAAGAAGATTTTGTTAAAGAACAAAATAAATTACTTGAAATAGAAGATAAAGCTTACAAACATTTTTTCTTTCAGAAAAAAGATGAAATTCTTTCTATTGATCAGCTTTTGCCTAATATTGATTCATTGGTTGAAAAAGTTTCAGTCTTTGGCGATGGTACTACGGTTACACTTTATGATGATTATGTCAATAAAGGAAATTGAGATCCATTTTCTGTTTTATCTTTTAAAAGAGTGGAATTAAAACAAGGTCAATATACTAGGGTATTTTTCACATTATTTGATTTTTATGGTTATTCTCTTATTTTAGAAGCAGATCCAAGTGTATCAGCAGATGAATTTAGAAAATATTTAGAATCAGATACACCAACAAACTTTAAAATTAAAGGTGGAATTTTTTATCGTCCAAGTTTAGGTGATACTAGAACCCAAGTCTTTAACATTGATACAGATGATTTCTTTTTATCAAAAACAAAAGTTGATTTTAATTTAATTTCAATATTACCTGGTAAAAAAACTATAAAACGTTCTTATCGTTTAGAATTAAAAACAGAAGTTAATGATATTTTAAAACAAGTTAATGTCAATGGAGAACAATTGGATCTTTTCTTTGATAAAGATAAATATAAAGGTGTTCAAACCCTACCATATCCTGCATTATTATTTTATGAAAAACGAAAAGATGGAAACGATCAAGATTTATGACGTCTAAACTTTTTAGTTATTCCAAATAGATATGATGAATTTAGATCTAAGAACCAACTAATTAGTTCAAGCAACGCGAAGATTTTTGATGAAGCATCCGTTTTTACGATCCAATTTATTTATAACAAAGATGATCACGATATTAAAAATGCTACTTTTAAAATATTCAACACCCATTTTTATCGAAAACTTACTGGTAATAGAATAGTTGACATTACAACAACATTTACAAAAGATAAATTTTTAAAAGATAAAATAGTTGATGAAAATGTTATGTCTTTTGATCTTTCAAGGGTTGATCCTGATAATAAAACAGTTCCATATATAAAATTAAACCAACAACAAATCAAAGATTTAATTCCAGGGGTTCTTGTTGTAAATATTGATAAAATAGTAGCGCAATTTCCAGTATGAGCTATTTATTTAGTATCAGCTATCGGCGGCGCATTATTTGGTCTTCCAACTCTTTGATTTTTACAAAGAAGATTAAGATATGCATTATCTTACAGAAGAAGTATCAAAAAAATTGATGATGAAGTTAAAAAACATCTACCAAGCAAAAAACATCCAAAAAAACGCAAAAAACAATCAGGTGAACTTTTTGAAAAAAAAGTCAATAAATATAACGATCCTGAAAAATATGAATAAATTTCAGATAATAATTGATTAAAGATAAGGCACTTTACAACTAGTTTTTTAAACTAATTCTAAAACCAACAATTATAAAAATAATCCTATTTTTTGAAAAAAAATAAAAAATGGGGTTATTTTTTATTTTTTATATTGTTTCTATAATTTATTGATATTTCCAACACTAAAATTAAAAAATTAATTTAAAAAATTAAAATTTAAAAAAATAAAGTTAGTTAATAAGATAATAAATCGCTTGAATATATATGAAAAAAAAAGGATTAATTTTTTTAATATTGGATCTGTTTATTTCACAACTTCAGGATGTTAAAACGATAGTTCATAGCAATATTAATGATAGTTTTACTTCAGATGAAATGGATCTTTTTGATAATTCTATATCTGAAACATTGAAAATGATAAAAGAGATGCATAAAAAGATTAATTTATCTTCTGCTAAAGATGAATTATCTGGAAGCGATGATGATGAAATTACTGAAAGCGATATTAATAAGTTTAAAAATTTATTTATAAATAATATTCAAAACACTAACTTAAAAAATAGCTTTAACTCACATCATAAAAATTTCACTTCTTTTTTAAATAATGACAGCACGTTAAACGATTCATCTCCGTTAGAAAACGTTAAAGATATAATATTTCATCCACCTCATACTAAAAACCCTCCAGTTTTAAATGATGTGTCTAAAGATGAACCTAAAATAATTCCAAATATTATTTCACGCGATGTATACAATGATATAACAAATTCTAAATCTGTTCAATCTAAATTTTTAGATATTTTTTTTATTCATGTTTTGAACGGAAAGATTGATTCTGGTAAGTTTTTATTTAAAAACGACGATGGTAAACAAAAATTTTTAAAAATTGAAGAATTATTTATTAATAATAAAAATAATATTTTAGAAAAACCAGATGATACAGAACAATTTAAAGTTTTTGCAGCGGAGATAGAAAAAAATAAAACCAATGTTGATATAAATGCTAGAGCAAACTTGCTATATAACCATATTGCTAATACGCTTAAAACAGCGGCTTCTGGAGACAAGAAGGCAGGAAGATATATCTTTTATTTTTTTAACACTTTAGCAGCTATTGTCCAAAAAACCGATGATAAAGAAATATTTAATATTAGAATAAATGCCAAAATTGAAAGCATTAAGGAACAAATTAAAAAATATAAACAGCTGATCGACGTTCTTAATCAATTACCTTCTAATAAAAAATTAAAGAAATATATTTCAACTTTAAAAGAAAATCCATCAGGGGCATATAAAGGAACAATTAAGATTTTTTTTGTAGGATCAGATAAAAAAAGATTAGCAGAAAAATTCAACAAGTTATTAAAGAATTATGGGATTAATGATGAACGTAATTATAACCTAATAGAAGTTTATGAACTAAATAAAAATGAACCACAAGAGTATACAAACTCTAATTTTCAGAAAATTTTTATAAATTTATCAGGGGACTCTGAACCTTTTGTTCCAGCCAATTATCTAACCAAAACCGATATAGACTTTGAACAGAATTTTATTAACTTAACATTTGCTCAAGAAAAAGATATTAAAGATTATTTTCTTTCATTAATGAACGTATTGATGAATACTATCAAAAACAAAACCAATTTGGACCAACTTATCCAATTGATATCCGAATCAAATTGGGAAAATATAGATATTTCAGAATTGGATAAATTGATAAACTTTGATTTTTTAAGCATAGGTATAGGAGATATCAAGTATCCATGATTTATTAATATTTTAGATATTTTAGAAACAACTGCTAATAGTAAAAATATTAAAACCGGATTTATTACCTTTAATGAAATACTCCCTGATTATCATAATACTTTTAAACAAAAATTTTTTAAAGATTGATTAAATTTTTTTGTTTTACTTAACCTTAATTTTAATGATAACATCAACGACTCAGAAAATGGAGTATTTAGTAAGTATTTTGATAAATTAATTAATAATTTTTCAAGATCTACTTTCACTTCATATGGTTATGAAGAGATTAAGGATATTTATGATTTTGAAAAGGTATATAACAATTTGGGTTTATATAATCTCTTACAAAAACTGATGAAAGCTAAACAAAAATTCATAGATTTATATCAATACCTAAAAAAAATATACAATCATAAAGGTGCTAGAAATATAATTTTTAATACAAACATATCCAAAGAATATGTAAAATTAGTAGAAATGATATATTCTTATGAATTTTTTAAAATAGATTGAGAAAATTTTGATAATTTTATAACCAATTCAAATGATAGAACCATTTTCCTTGATACAACAAAGACTGATCAGTATATTATTTTTATAACAAATTTTCCAAAAATTGATGATTTTGAAAAAAACATATTAAATTCAAAAGAATTAGAAAATATTTGTAATTTATCTAACCAACAACCCAATGATAAAAATATTTTTGAAACTATTAAATCTACTATAAAAAGTGATATTAAAAAATATAACGATGATACTATTAAATTTAATTTTTTTCTAAAAGAATTTTTCAATCTATTAGCAGATGAAGAATATAAACAATTGGAAAATACTTCGATCGTTTTATCTAATAAAAAAGGTTCTTCTCAAATAAAAAAATTATTAAATGAATTAAAGAACGAACTTAATTTTTCAACAAACCATGAAACTTTATTGAAGTGAAATAAATTATTTTCTTCTTTAGAACACGATATAAAGATTGAATCTATCCAAAAATTATTTAATGATGCTCAAGCTGGTTCTATTAACTTTTTATATGACGATATAGAGTTAGAACTTATAACTAAAGATGCCACAATCAATTCTATAGATAAGGATTTTAATATTGTAATTTCAAATAAATTATTAGATATATATAAAAATGATAGAATAAATATTTTTTTACAAAAGATCTATATAACTACTTCTTTTAAAGAAAATCAAAACGCTAATGATAGTGATAATATTCAAAATTTTTTTAAAACCGTTAGTAGAAATTTACTTCTTTTTAAAAACGTTTTATTAACTATTCCTTTTTTTCCAAAAAATACAAGCACAGAGCTAAACTATCTAAGATCTTTATTTGATAATTTACAATCAGCATACTTAACTTTAATTCAAAATATCTTAATATATTATGATGGCGATATAAATAATTCAGATAATATTGTCTTTCTTGTTAAACAAGATCCTAACACCCATGTAGACAAAGATGTAAAAAAATATCTTGAATTAATCGAAAACTTAAATAATAAATTTTCAGGTAAAATTGATTTGAAAATGAATGATGAACAGTTAGATTTTCTTTCAAAATCTAAATATTTAAAATCAGAAATAAATTTTAGTGTATTATCTAATTTTAGCGAATCTTCTGAAATATATATTTTATTACGTTCTTATTACAAAGAAGGTTTTATCAATACATTAAAATATATTTTAGAACAGTTTTTTCAAAATAAAAATTTTTATGGGAAGGAAAACGATCCTTTGTTTAAAATTTTTAATGTTAATTTTAAACCTACCGATAATAATTATTGAATCAACAAAAACAAAAAATATTGAGATGATATTCTAGATAATTTCGAGCAACAAGAACGCAATGAATATTTTGATTTTGATGATTTTATTTTTCTGTTCTTTTTTGATTTTAATACAGAAAAAAATAAACAATATTTTAAAGAAACCCAATCTAATACAAGATGAATAACCAATTTTTTAACAAATCAAAGTTATAAAATTTCTGACTATAAAAAAAATTTTTTAGAAGGACAAAAAGAATATATTAATAAGTTTATAGATGAGGCACTTTCTTTATATAGAAATTTTAAAAACGAAGATGGTTATTTAGGATATGATTACAATGAACCTAATGTTACATTAAATTATAAATCAATTAATATCTTTAATTTCAAATCTATTCAAGATTATTTAGCAAAATATAAAGATAAGCTTTCAAAAGAATTATCAATATCTTATGTTATTGATTCTATTGAAAAATTAAAATCAGATTTTAACCATATAAAAGGTTTTATAACAGAAGAAAGTTTGAACAAAATTGAAGAAATTAATTCTATACCTAGATTAATCAATATGTTGATTGATTTTAATTCAATTGATTCTACGATTAATGAAGTGAGTTTAAATAAAGATATCATTAAAAATAATTTGCAAAACTTACAATCAAGCTTTCATAAAGCACATACAGATCTTTGACAATGAACATGCAATCGTTTTGGGAAAGACTATAAGATAAATGATCCTCAAGTTATTAAAGCCATCAATGATTTTAATTCAGAAATTACTAGAGTAAAATCCCTAAAAGGGGAATCAACTATAAGTAAAACATTTTCTGATATGTATTCTCACTATAACAGACTTCTTAAGGCAAATGTAATTTATTTTGATAATTCTTTCGATGTTATCATCGCTAAATATTCAAAAGAGAATTTAGAAAAAAACGATAAATATCTTGGATTTTGGGATAAAAGTTTTAGAAAAAACATTGATATTTTTTTAAAACGTAGTGGTTTAAAAGATAGTTTTGAACCTAAAATATTAGGAAATTTTATAGATTCTAATTTTAATAAATCAAGTGGTTTTGGACAAAATGTAAAAAGTCTATTTGAAAATTGAGATAACCATGTTAATTTTGTTTTTGATGAATATTTAGCAAACGGGACAACCGATGATGCTGAGATAATTTATATTCAACTTTTACTAAAAAAAGGTTCACCTCAAACTCCTTATATATACAAGAATTTAATGGATAATTTAATATCTGTCATAAATCCTAATTATAAATATATTGGTCTTAAAAAAATCGTTGAAATTTTATCTTCTGATGAAACATCCAAATTACTATGAAATTGACAAAATCAAACAAGAGATTGATATGTTAAATATCTAAAAAAATATTATTTTATAGCAACTGACGATAAATCTCAATCTGCATCTTGGATTTTTTTTCAAGGTTTAGGATATAAAAGTTATGAAAATATTTTAAAAGAAATAGACAATAGTAATACTTATGAGCAATTAAAAGAATATGATATCGATGGTGCCCATTATAAACCATTCTTTGATAGTGAAATTGAAAGTTTAACAGAACACATCAATCTTCTAAAACAAAAATTTATTGAAAATACTCCAGAATATATAGGTTTAGGTTATGATAGTGCAAAAGATTTAAACTTTAAATTTAATTTTAAATTTGACCCTAAAAACATAATAAATAAACTTACAAGTTATATAAATAATCACGCATCATTAAGAAAATTCTTAGATAAAAAATTTGTATATGTCAACGAATTTTTAGAAAAATTATATAACCCTAAATTAGTTAAACAACCTTTTTATGTTAAAATTGATCCTGATAGTGATGTTTTGAACGGTTTTTTAAATGAACAAAGACAAGTATTTTTAGAAGATTTTAATTCTTTTTATCGCTTTAATCTAAAAAATAAACGTTACAATTTATTTAGATTTGATAATCGAAAATTAGACAATCCCATCCTTGATTATTGGTATATAAAAAATATTATCGATAGTTGGTGAGGAGAAAATATTGAAGATAAATTGCTGATTGATGGTCAAAAAGTTAAAGGATATGATTATTTAGTTTGATTTTACTCTCGACAAGAAGATTTTATACAAGAACAAAACAAATTACTTGAAATAGAAGACAACGCTTATAAACACTTTTTCTTTCAAAAAAAAGATGAAATCTTTTCTATTGAGGATCTTTTACCTAACACGGATTCATTGGTTGAAAAAGTTTCAGTCTTTGGCGATGGATCTACGGTTACACTTTATGATGATTACGTCAATAAAGGAAATTGGGACCCATTTTCTGTTTTATCTTTCAAAAGAGTGGAATTAAAAAAAGGTGGAAATAAAAGAGTATTTTTCACATTATTTGATTTTTATGGTTATTCGCTTATTTTAGAAGCAGATCCAAGTGTATCAGCAGATGAATTTAGAAAATATTTACAATCATATACACCAACAAACTTTAAAATTAAAGGTGGAATTTTTTATCGTCCAAGTTTAGGTGATACTAGAACCCAAGTCTTTATCATTGATACAGATGATTTCTTTTTATCAAAAACAAAAGTTGATTTTAATTTAATTTCAAGATTACCAGGTAAAAAAATTAGCAAACGTTCTTATCGTTTAGAATTAAAAGCAACAGTTGATGATATTTTAAAACAAACGAATATTAATGGAGAAAAATTGGATCTTTTCTTTGATAAAAACAAATATAAAGGCGTTCTAACTTTACCATATCCTGCATTATTATTTTATGATAAACAAAAAGATGCAAAAAATCAAGAGTCATGACGTTTAAACTTTTTAGTTATTCCTAATAGATATGATGAATTTAAATCTAAAAAACAAATAATTAGTTCAAAAGATGCTAAGATTTTTGATGAAGCATCCGTTTATACGATCCAATTTATTTATAACAGTTTAGATGATCATGCCATAAAAAACGCTACTCTTAGAACATTTAACAGCCACTTTTATCGGAAAATTGCTGGTAATAGAATAATTGATATTGCAACAACATTTTCAAAAGATAGAATAGTTGATGAAAATGTTATTTCCTTTGATCTTTTAAGGGTTGATCCTGATAATAAAACAGTTCCAATTCAAAAATTAAATAAAGATGAAATCAGAGAATTAATTCCTGGTGATCTTGTTGTAGATATTGATAAAATAGCATCACAATTTCCAGTATGAGCTATTTATTTAGTATCAGCTATCGGCGGCGCATTATTAGGTATTCCAGTCCTTTGATTTTTACAAAGAAGATTAAGATATGTATTATCTTACAAAAGAAGTATCAAAAAAATCGATGATGAAGTTAAAAAACATCTACCAAATGAAAAACATTTAAAAGAACCAGAAGAAAGAACAGGTGAACTTTTTACAAAAAAAGTTAAAAAACCTAACTACAACAAGAAACCTAAATAAATTGATCAAATATATATGAAACAAAAGGGATTAATATTTTTAATTTTACAATTATTTGTACTTCAACTTCAAGATATCAAAGCTTCAGTTAGCACAAATTCATCATTTACATCAGAAGATCTTAGTATGCTAGATGAATCCGTTCTTGAGACATTAAAAAGTTTAAGCAAACTTCAGGAAAAAATCAACAAATTCAGCGATAACGAATCAAAATTAAAATCAAATCCAGAAGATTTGTTTCCTATCGAAGAAGAGTTTAATGACTTTAATACATTTTTTATCGATAACTTAGATAATAAAAAATTAAGAAAAGAATTTTCCAAATTATTTAAACAAGTAATCTCAAACAACAGTAAATTATCTATAAACCAAAGGAATAAAAATTCTAGAAAGAAGATTAAGCAGGGTAAAATATCACGTAGGCCTAAAAAAATTCAAACTGGTTTCGATGATACATGAATCGTAGAATATAACAATAAATTTAATAATATAAATACTTCTATTATTAAAAAAAATTTATTAGATTTATTTTTTAAATTATTTTTAAAATTTGATATCAATAAAAAAACCCTAATCGATGACGAACCTTTTTTACTTTTTGAACAATTAATTAATCAATATCAAAATATTGATGATCGTAATGTTAACGATGATGTTAAAAAATTATTCAAAGAAATAAAACAAAAAATAACCGAAACAAAAGCGCAAGGAAATCCTCATCAAAGAGCAGAGTTTCTTTATCATTATTTTGATCAGCACAATGAACATAGTGGGCAGGGCACTGCTCAGTTTTTACACTTTTTAAATATGGTTTCAGATTTATATAAATCATCTGATGCAAGAATATTTAATAATTTATTTGATTCTTTAAAACCTAAATTGAATAAAGATGAAGTGTCACAAATTATTACTTTTTTCAAAACCAATATCAAAAAAACTTCAGATTTTAATCAAAACAAAAAGCTTTCATCTATTTTAGAAACTGCTGATAAAAAACCGATTTATATTAATATATTTCATAGCCAGAATACAAGGGAAATTTTTCCTTATTACAATTGGACACAAGATTTTTTAGAATATCTAAAACAAAATTATATAAGAGAAGTTGATGGTTCTGGAGAAAGTAAAAACCCAAATTTTACTCCATCTATAATTGTTAGACAAGGCACTAACCATAGTCATGTTGAGCGTTATTTAAAGAAACCAAATGAAAACCAAATTTTTATAATTTTAGATAATGATTTTTATGAAGAATTTAAAAAATATTCAAATCAAGATAATTTTGTCGTTCGTTATTTCACACATCTAGATAACTATAAGGAATTTTTTTATTCCTTAATTAATTCAGTTATTAAAGGGAATGCTTTAAACAAGTATCTTAATCCTTTAAAAGCTGCTAATAATGATGGTGATTATTATTCTGATTATCTAGCAATGGTTAATGGGCAAGATCCATGATTTGTTCAAGTTTTGGAACAATTTGTAAATAATTATGATGAATCTAAGCAACCAAGAATTTCAGATGTAATAATGCCTGATTATAAGGAAACTATAGATGAACAATTTTATTTAAATTGGATAAAATATTTTATTTTTGTATCATATTTTGGTAATTTACCAAATAATAATCAAAAATTGTATTTTTGGTTATTGCAGCATTTTTATAAAAGTAATTTAAATTCTTTCGATTTAGCTGTCCAACGTTTTGTTATGTTGTATCTGTCAGAAGATGCAAGTAAGAAACAGCAAATTATGATTAACTTTGATAAAATTATTCAGAATCTTCCAAAACTACAATTTATAAACAGTCATATTGCGCAAATTCCAGAAAGAATAGCAAATAGTATTTTTAATGATTGAAAAGCGCCTATTCATTTATCACAATTAAAAAAATATTCTAGTATTTTTAAAGATTCTATCAATTTTGTTATTAATAAAGAATATGAGAAGACAATGTTTTTTTTAACTTCTTTGAAAAATGCATCTTGAGTTCCTGATGTTAATAATCAAGATACCTTTATAAAGAACTTAGATAAGTTTTTTGTTGAATATGCAGAATTTTACGATACAGTATATAGTTATTTTGAATTTATGGAATTGGAAAAAAAACAACCTCTAAATGCATTATCTATATCAAGTTACATTGAACAAAAAATTTCTATTCATAATCAGTATACGATTGATTTATTGGAATTATTAGTAGTTTTATATACCACTTTAAAAGGACAGTTAAATTATTTATCCAATTTTACTTTTTTTCAACGCGCAGATACAAATTTTTTTCCTGACCAAAATTCAAAATACCACTTTGTCTTTTCATCGCTTGAAGAAATAAAGAAAAAAATGACTGCTACATTAGACAACAATATTTCTAGTTTTTCTCAATTATCTACATTTTTAAAAACAGAGTTTACTTCAAACTCAGAGAATGGAGAATACTTAAAAAGAAGATGGGATAATCTTTTAACTTCTAACGATTTTCTTTTAGAACCATCAGCAAAAATCCTTATAGCACAAGGGACACCGTTAAATGACGGTAAGTATAATGTTATTTTAAGAAAGGTTAATAGTAATAATATTACAGCTTTAACTAACAAAAAAAATGAAATTAAAAGATTAAGCAATCAAAAAAAACTTTTTTCTAATTTTTCTGAACTTCAATCTTTTATTACAACTGATTTTCCGTATTATCTTCAAAAATTTAACACTTTCTATTTAGAATGGTTCACTGCATACAAAACTATGTTTGCAAATTTATTTACCTTATATCGATGAACTGAACCTAATCTTTCAGAGTCAGAGTGAGAAGATAATATTTATTTTGGATTATTTTATAACACAACAATAAATAAAAAAGACGAAAATTTAGATGATAATATTAATCAATGACAGATATGATTAAAAAGGGTTGGCGGGTTTACGATTACTAATTATTCTGGTTTTAATAATGATATAAAATCGTTTTTCAATTTCATCGAAGATAATAATTTAACTTTTGATAAATTACTTTTATTTGATAAAAATAGATCAAACTACACTTCATTAAAACTTTTTTATCTTAATGGTTTTAAAAAAGGTTTAAGATATATATTAGATTATTTAAAACAAATTATATATAGTGATACGCTTTACAGCGATAAAAACGATCCGTTAAAAAATTGATTTAATGATTATTGAATAAGCAAACAACTTCAAGATAAAGATTATGATGATATTTTTTCTTCTTCAAAATTAGATGATTATTTAAATAACCGTAATGATAAATTTTTATACAACCCTCATAATCGGATAATTGAATTATTTGATCCTGTGATGGTTAATTTATTTGAGTCATCAATCAAAGAAAAATTTGTCCTCCCTAGAAGGTGAGGTAATAATAACGTTAAGTTTTTAAGTTTTCTTTCGTTAATGACAAAAAATGAATTACAGAAATTAACCAGTTTTGGACCAAAAGAAGTATTAAATGTTTCTAAATATGAATATTTTAAAGATGAAGTAGATAAAATTCTTTCTATTCAATCAGAATATAAAAACAGATTTATCGAGCATACTAAAAAATATTATCAGGATTTTTATTACAGCAAAGATTTCCTAGGATATGATTATTTTTACTATAAGGATTTACTTCTTTTCTTTATTGAAAAATTAAACACATACGAAAAAGTATCTGCTGGAAAAGAAGCATCAATTGGTTATATGCTAGATAGTCTAGATCGCTTTAAAACCGATTTTGCAAAAAACCAAACTTTTGACCCAATTAAAGAATTTTTTAAATTAATCCCAGGGATTACATCAAAAGATGAATTGAGTAAGTTTCTATCTGATTGACAGATAAAATTACATCAACTTCATATTTATTTTTGAAAAATAGTTGATACTTTACATTTTAAAAGCGATACCAAAGATAGTCTTGCTTTTATAAATCTTAGAAATAACATCTCTGATTTGATTAATAAACATACTTCAACCAAACAAAACCCATATTTTACTTCACCTCCTCAAGATCGTATCAGATATCTAAATCCGACCCTTGATGAATCTAAAAACTATTTTAAACGAACCTTTCTTGAATTTAATTTAGAATACAATAAAATGATGGTTGAAAAAATTAATTCTTTCTATCAATATGTAGTTAAGATTAGAAATACCTGAAAAGAAGAAGAATTATTCAAAAATCAAGATTATTTTGGCTTTTATGATGATCAATTTACGCAAAAATTAAAAAGAAATAACCAAAACTGATGATTTACTGGAGATCAATATTTACCAAAAAAAATTGATGATATTTTAAAAAGATTCGAAAACTTATTAAAAAAATTAAAGAATGAAGATCGTGTTCTTGATGGGTATAAATTTAAAAAATCAGAATATATAGAACTATTTAAAAATACAAATTTCCAAGCATCAACGATAATTCAAGACATTCATCAATTGATGCAATCAATCGGAGATCAAAAATACTCCGTTGGATCATTGTATCTAATATTTGATCAATTTAATAATAAAAATTCATTGTTTCTGAAAATGCTCCAGACTCAAGGTTTAGCAAAGAATAAATATATTAGTGGCTTAAGTCAATATTATGTTATTCCTGATGGACGGAATGCTAATCCTGTTAATTTAAGAATTTACCAAGGATTAGGATATGATGATTTTGATCCTAATAATTCTTATAATCAAAGAAATTTAATTAATCAAATAAAATCAAAAAATTTTTATTCTGATTTAAAAATTTATGATCAAGATGAACAAGAATTTAATAATTTTATTCAATTTCAAATCAAAAAATTAAAAGAACATATTGATGAAATAAAATTAAATTTTATTGATTCAGAAAATGCTTATTTTGGTTTAGGGTATGATAAGAAAAAAGAATTAAACTTTAAATTTAACTTTAATTTTGATGCAACCGATATTCTTAATACATTACATAACTTTATTAGCGATTATCCATCTTTAAAAAATAAATCTAATAGCAGAGTATTAACTGGGAAAAATTATTTAAATCATGCTTACAACACCGCTTCAACCATATACGATGTATCAAGAAATTCTTTCGATCCTTTTGAAGTTTTAAATAATTTTATCTTAGAACAAAAAAAAGTCTTTTTAGCTGATTTAAATAATTTTTATAACAGTTGTTTAAAAAATAAAAGATATAGTATTTTTAGATTTAAAGATGATACTTTAAAATATCCAGTTTTAGATTTTCATAAAATGAAATTTTTCATTGATAATTGAAATGGTTTAAGAAACTCAAATAAACTTTTATTGAACGGCAAAAATGTTCTAGCTTATGATTTCTTAGCAGCTTTTTATAAAAATCAATCTGATTTTGAAAACGAACAATCTGATTTAATCAATAAAGATAATATTCCTTATCAACATATTTTTTTCAAGAAAAAAGAAGGAATTTTTGGTTTAGATAGATTAGCACCACACATTAACTCTAAAGTATCCAAAAACTCCGTTTTCAACAACAAAACGACAACCACTTATGACAATTATATTGATCGTGATAAATGAGATAAGTTAAATGTTATGTCATTTAAACGAATTGAAGTTAATAATCGTGTCTTTTTTTCATTATTAAATTTTTATGGGTATGCGATTGTTATTGAAACAAGTCCTAACTTAACTGCAAATCAATTTCAACAATATTTACAAAACAATAGTTTAACTCCAATTAACATTAAATATGGTATATTGTATAAACCAAGTTTAGGAGACCCAAGAATTGGGGTTAAACAAATTAGTAATCAAAATTTCAAAGTGTCCAAAACAGTTATTGAATTTGAATTTGAAGCTAATAATTTAAAAACTTTTCATCGTTTTCAACTTCATGATGATATAAAAAGTTTATATTCTTTTGAAAATGATTCTAAATTAAAGAATTTATTTTTTAAACATCAAACCTTCGGAATAATGGATGTTCCTTATCCTGCCCTTATTGCTTATAGTAAACGTGACATTAACAGCGATTATAAAGTTAATTCGATAGTTATTCCTAACCGATGTGATGAATCTAGAACAGTTAATCAAAAAGTATATGATACATTTGGGTCAAATGTTTCTAATAAAATCTTTAATGAGGGAAGTATTTACACTATCCAATTTTTAAATAATCCAACATTAAAAGAATTGAAATCAGTTAATAATACTAGCACAAGAACCTTTTATTCACATTTTTACCAACAAATTCTTGGAGAAAAAATATTAAATATTATTGTTTCTGCTCAAAACCCGAATAAACCGATTATTGAGCAAGATGTGATAGCATTAGACTTGTTACAATTTTCAAATTTAAATAATAAAATTCCTTTTGATAAATTAACTTATGAAGAAATTAATTCTTTATTGCCAGATATTTTAAAAGCAGATATCCCCGATGATATTGCTTCTAAATTTCCAGCGTGAGCGATATATTTATTAAGTTGCATCGGAGGGGGTTTATTAGCAGTTCCATCACTTTGATTTTTTCAAAAAAGGGTAAGAACCAAATTATTGTATAAATCAAAAATTTCAAAAATTGATAATATGATTTTAAAACGTAAAACCGGTTCTTCAGCAACTCAAAAGGTAAATAAGAAATCGATGACCCTTCAAGATTTAGTTAAAAGAAAACAAGCAATTAAGAAAAACCGTAAACCTTAACCAAAAACATCTAAAAAAAACTAAAAATTAAGGATTAAGATTCATTTGATATTTAGTCGCTTTTTTAAAACTTCTGGAGATTTTTGCAGGTTTATTTCTTTTAAAATCTCTTTTAGTTTCACTTCATTTTAGATTAGGATAATCATTTTTAATTTTTTCTCAATCAACAGTGAAAAATGGTGATATATATGATCAAATAATAGTAGAACGATAGTTAGTAATTTTTATTCCTAAAAAAATAAAAACAAACGTAAGAACTATGAATGATATGGTTGAAATAGATGTTAAAACGGCTGATGCCGTAATAAGCGAATAATAGAAATATAGATATGAAAAGTGACCAATTAATATTTTTGTCTTAAGACAATCGGTTTTATTTAAATTATTGATAATATTTTTTTGATAAAAAAAACTATTAAAAACAGAAATACTTTGAACAGTTGAAAGAAAATCAATTAAAATTAATCCAACAATCAAAAAATAAACAATTCAAAATCGCATAAATATTTTATTTTCTTTTCATATTTTTTTACTAACATCGCAAGTTACTACATTTATAAAAAAAATAATAGTAAGTAAAATACATTCAGATCATGCAAAATAACTTAAAAAAATACTGTCCGTATTTTTTAATATTTGCGTATGATTAAATCAACTTAATACAATGCTTTCGTTGCTTATTAAAAGAAAAACCATTAAAAAGAGCAAAAGAGAACTGATAAATAACAGTTTTGCTGTTTTTTTTCAATAATAAGGTGAGATTAATTCTAATCTTTTCGTTAAAATTATCGGTAGGTTTCTATTTCTTCAATATCTATCTTTAAAACATTTATCTTTCATATCTAATGTAGTGGTAATTAAAATAATTTTTTAAAATTTGTTTTTTTTTAAAAGAATTTATAATTATCTAACTTGATATTTAAAAAATTTACTTTATTTATTAGTTAATATTTTTTAATTTTTAACTAAAAATAGTAAGTTTATTTTTTATAACTTAAAAAACTTTAATGTCTCCTCGATCATCTAATTTAAATAATCCCAAGTTTAATAATAATTATTCTAAAACATTTAAATTTGCTTTTGCTTGTATTTTTACTTCCTTAGCAGTCGTTTTTAATTTCATAACAATACCATATATTCCGTATGCTTTTCCGTTAAATTTGAATTTTTCTTTAGTAGCACTTTTAATAATTCAATACTATTGTGGATTTGTTTTGTGGATTCCGTCTTTTGCAACTTATATAATTTTAAGTTGTGTTTTTTCTTCATTTCATATCGGTGGAATGGTCGGAGTTTTAGCTTGGTTTTGCGCTTTTTTTGTTTATCAATTATTATTTGAGTTTTTTTTAAGAATTAAATTTATATCATTTTCAACTATACAACTTAAAAATTTGATTTTTGATATTATAAGTTTTACTTTAATCACACTAATTACTTCTCTTTGAATGGTTCTTGCTAATTATCTTTTTTTACTGTATCTTTGAGGAATTGAATGAAAAGGTAGTTTTTTTGGTTATTTATTCGGTTTTAATTTAATTCAATTTGCAGTTATATCGACTTTTAGTTTTTTATTTATTGTCCTTTTTGCTCGAATTTTATCTAAAAACTTTTAAAGTTTATCATAAATTAAAATAAATTGTAAATCAAATCTGAAATTTTCTTTATTATTTCAATAAAGGATGTTAAATATTTTTTATTTTTAAGTCTTTTAAAGATTTTCAAAATTTAGGAAAAGTAAATTGAATTTTTTTGATCATCATCTTTATATTTTAAATACTTAGTAGATTAGGGCATAGGGATAAAAGATTAAATGTTTTATTTAAAAATTAATCTTTATCTATTTTTTATTTTTTAATTTTTTTTGATTTTTATCGTTAATATAATTCAATTCAGATATGTAGATGAAAATGTATGAATAATTTTTTGATAGTTGTTCATTCTATTTTTATATTAAAAATGAGCTAAATATAGGTCATGAGACATCATAAGATAACAAAATTAGAAAGAATTAATCAAAAAATAAAGACTTAGATTATGATAAAAAAGAAAAACAAACTTTTAAAAATGTTACTTTCTTCAGGAACGGTTCTGCTTTTAACATTAGTTAGTTTTGCAGGTTGTGGATCAAGCCATTCTCTTTCTCCTCCGAAAAATAAAGATATTATTAACCAATTAAATAACATTTTTAACAAAGGATTACAGGGTCAAAAGGGTGGATCAATAAAAATAAATCCATTATTTAATGTTTATGGCAAAGATGTTTCTGCTTTAGAATCTTTAGCTTCTAGTGGTGCGGAAGTAAATAATGGGGATATGAATATATCAGCTACAGAAGTAATATGAAGTAATAGTTTTATTTTAGAGAATAATGTTATTGATGAACAGGCATCCGTATTATTAACTGACCATAAAATTTACGAACCAACAAAAAAAACTTTTAATACTTCGCAAACCCAACAAAATCCACTAAATTACGCTAATAATTTTATCATAGATATAGATTATCAAACTAACGGATCTGATAACATTACAAAAATTAACAAATTTCCAGATTATATGAAAGATCCTTTGTATGATCAAGTGAATGGAAACATGATCACAACATCAAGTATTAATAAGAACTCACAATTCCCAGACGGTTTACCAACAGGACCATTAAGGACAAACCAACAGTACGAGGGGCATTACAAGCCTGATCCAACGAAATCTAATACAGGTGAAAAAAATGGTTTTATTTTTCTTGACACAAGGACTTCTTTGGAGAAAGATGTTCCTAATGGAGGTTATTATTCACTTCCCAATGAAGTATATACCTTTGTTCTTGATTCAGATGATGTTCCTAACATGCATACTGTATCTCAACAATCAGATTCAACGATTCGTAGTTCTGTACTTTTACCAATTAAGCTTGGATATACCTCTAACTTAAAAGTTTCTTCTTATAAAGGGCTAGCTCAATCTGAAGGGTCAACAATTTATGCTATCAATGCAGATGAATTGACTTTTGCGTCTTTATTTTTAGCTGAACAATCAGGACCTACATTTGATTCATTAGTTTCTGCTGGTAAAAACCCTGGGTTTATAGAAGACGAACCTTACTCTTCATTATCATTTAAAGTTTTAGGACTTAAATTTCATGCATTGAAGAACGATTCATTTCTTGGATATTCAGTAGAGAATGTGGTAGAAATCAAATAGTTTTATACACATTCTAAAACATTAATAATTTATTTATAAAATTTTTATCTTTTAATTTCTTTAAAATTTCATTATCTAATTTAAATTAATTTTATAAGATGAATTAGGCAATTCAATTAAATGCTTTCTTAGTCGAACTATTATTTTCCTCATTATTTTTGATTAAAACATCCTTTTAATTTTATCTCCAACTATATATTTTTGTTTTTTGAACCATTATTTTCTTCTATAAAACATTTTTTCCTAAGTTTTCACAACCTTTATAAACATTCTTTTTGAAGCAGTTAATAATAGGAATATTTTTTTAAAAAAATTTATCATTTAATGTTTTTTTTAATTTTATTCGTATATATACTAAACCAAGTCAGACGGGGTTTTGAAAAAATAGGGCATTAAATTTAATTCCAATATATTTTATTTGAAACCAAAACTATAAGACAAGTTGAAAAAAATACAATTTTATAGATATTAAAATAATAAAATAGATGAAAGTTATATATAAAGATGAAAAATAATAAACTTTTAAAAACGATCCTTTCAACAGGAACAATAGCATTGCTAACATTGGTTAGTTTTGCAGGATGTGGGCATAAAAAACCTCCTAAAATTACAACAGCAAAGGTTACACAAGAATTAAATAATTTGTTTCAAGAAGGCGGAGCTAAAGCATCACCAACCGGTAGTATTAAAGCAAATAAATTATTTAATCTTTATGATGAAGAAAAAGGTAATTTTAATACATTATTATCAGGTGGTGGTGTTCCAAATTTTAGTGTTCAAAATGATAACGATGTAATACTTATAAATAGCAAGAATATAGACGATGGAGGAGTTGACGTTCAAGCATCTGTAATTATTAATGATAACTCAAAAACAATCTCAAAACCAACAGCAAAAACTTTTGAAGATTCACGAAAAGCTAAAAAACCATTAGATTATGCTAATAATTTTATCATAGATATTGACTATACTATTGATTCATCAGGTAAAATTATTAAAATAAACGATTCAAGAAAAATAAAAGATCCTCTTTCTACTCAATATTACGGCGATATGATTACAACAACAAGGGTTGAAGGAAATGTAGGACCAATATTAGCCAACAAACAGTTTGAGTATCAAGATCACACTGGTGCTTCTTTTGATCCAGCATCAAAAGCTGATGAAGACAATAGCGAAAATTTAGCTCTTTTTGAAGATTCAAGAATAGAATTTGCTCAAAAAGGTCATGATGACCCTCTAGGTGCTTATTATTCACTTCCTAACGAATTATATAAACTTGGTCATGAAGCAAGCGATAAATACGAGACTGTAGTCCGAGAGCCTATAAAAACAATTTGCAGTTCTGATCTTTTATTAAAATTCGGATATAGCAAAAATTTAACATTCACTACGTACCAAGATTCAACTAGTGAGAAGCAAGGTACTGTTTACGGGATTAATGCTGCTTCAATGACTTTTGCCTCTTTATTTTTACAAGACACACAAAATAAAGATTCAGCTCCACTAATTTCTTATAAGGTTCCTGAACCTATCTTTAAAAATGAGTATAGGTTTGATTCATTAGCCTTTAAAATCAAAGGACTTAAATTTTATGGATCATCATCATCAGATCCATATCTTGGATATTTTGCAAATGAGATCAAAGCATTAACAACTAAATCATAGAAATTAGAACATAGATTTTTATTTTTAAAAAAAGTTATTATTTAATGATTTTTTTTAATTTTATTCGTATATATACTAAACCAAGTCGGATAAGTTTTGATAAAATAGGTTATCAAAATATAATTACGATGTGTTTATCTTAAAACATAAACATAAGACAAGTTGAAAAAAATACAATTTTATAGATATTAAAATAATAAAATAGATGAAAGTTATATATAAAGATGAAAAAAAATAAACTTTTAAAAACACTCCTTTCAACAGGAACAATAGCATTGCTAACATTGGTTAGTTTTGCAGGATGTGGGCATAAAAAACCACCAAAGCCAGCAGCAGGAAACGTTACACATGAATTAAATAATTTGTTTCAAGAAGGCGGAGCTAAAGCATCAGAAAGCGGTAGTATTCAAGTAAATAAATTATTTAATCTTTCTGATGAAGAAACAGGTAATTTGAAAAAATTATTATCAGGTGGTGGTGTTCCAAATTTTAGTGTTCAAAATGATAACGATGTAATACTTATAAATAGCAAGAATATAGGCGATGGTGAAGTTGATGTTCAAGCTTCAGTAGTTGTTAATGATGATTCAATAAAAGCACCAACACAATCAACTTTTAAGGAATCTGATAAAAACTATCCAAAGATTATGCCAATAATTTTATCATAGATATTGACTATACTATTGATTCATCAGGTAAAATTATTAAAATAAACGATTCAACCAAAATACAAGATCCTCTTTCTACTCAATATTACGGCGATATGATTACAGAAGCGGCGATTACAGGAAGTACGAGAGGACCAATACTACCTAACCAACACTTTGCTTTTGATCAGCCTAATAATGGACTTTTCGATCCAAGCAAAAAAGCTGATTCTTCAAATAACAACCCGATTTTTGCTCTTTTTAATGATTCAAGAATATCATTATCGACATGGAATATTCATGGCGTTGATCCTAGTAAAGATAGCCCTAAGGGTGGTTATTATTCACTTCCTAACGCATTATATAGACTTGGGCATAGTCCAACAAAGAAGGATTTCCATACCGTAGTCTCAGATAATAAGGAAAAAATTGAACATTCTAATCTTGTATTAAAGTTTGGATATAGTGAAAACTTATCATTTGTTAATTACCAAGATCCAACTAGCGGAGCAGAAGGTTCTGTTTATGGAATTCAGGCTGATTCAATGACTTTTGCTGATTTATTTTTAAAGACGGACAAAGTAAAGATTTAGCTCCAATAATTTCTTGCATTGATGAACCTAGCTTTAAAAATAAGTATAGGTTTGATTCATTAGCCTTTAAAATCGAAGGACTTAAATTTTATGGAACTTCAGATCCATATCTTGGATATTTTATAAAAGATATTAAGTCACTACCAAGTAAATAGTAAAAATTAAAAAATAGATTTTTATTTTAATTTAAAAAGACTGTAGAATTCTACAGTCTTTTTTTTAAAATTAAATCCTAAATATCTATTAAAAACCTTTATAAATATTCTTTTTTAAATAGGTAAATGATAATATTATTTTTTAAAAAAAAATTATTATTTAATGATTTTTTTTAATTTTATTCGTATATATACTAAACCAAGTCGGATGAGTTTTAGATAAAATAGGTGATTAAATTTTAATTACACATGTTTATTTGAAATAAAAACTACAAGACAAATTAAAAACATTAATATTAAAAAATCATGAAAACAATAAAAATCAAAAATAAATTTTTAAAATCACTCCTTTCAACAGGAACAGTTGCACTTTTAACATTAGTTAGCTTTGGGGGATGCGGATCTTCTCCTAAACATACTATACCATGAAAACCGATAACTCCAGATAAACATAATAAACCATGAACACCAATAGGTCCAGCTAAACATAATATACCGTGAACACCTGTAGGTCCTGCTGTAATGGTTAAAGTAGATCCTAAAAAAGAATTAAATAAGGCTTTTGATAAAGGTATTAAAAACACCACAACCAAAGGTAACATTCAAATTAATTCATTATTTAATGTTTCTAGCGCTGATATAGATGCTTTAAATGCTTTAGCTACGAAAGGAACAGCTGATTCTCATTTTTCAGTTGCTAATGTAATAGCTGATAGTTTTCAAGCCTTTAAAACTGGTGGAGCAGATGTTCAAGCTTCAGTAGTTGTTAATGATGATTCAATAAAAGCACCAACACAATCAACTTTTGCTCAATCAGAAAAAGACCAAAGAGCAGAAAATTATGCCAATAATTTTATCATAGATATTGACTATACACTTGATGCAACCGACACAATTGTAGCAATAAATGATTCAAGCAAAATACATGATCCATTTGCTAGTCAAGAATATGGTAATATGGTTACAACATTAAATAACAAAGGGGATAAAATAAATGTTAACAAAAATTTTGAAAAGACTCCTAAAGCCTTTGATCCATCACAACCAACCAATGATAATACTAATTCTAAACATTCTGCTCTTTTCAACGATTTAAGAATACAATCAAAAAACAAGGAACCTCGTGATAGTTATTATTCACTTCCTAACGAATTATCTACATTTGGACATAACAATACAGGTTCTGATATTCATACTATATATAGTGACCCCCTACAATTCATAAAAGAAGTTTCATCTCTTTTATTACAGTTTGGATATAGTAAAAACTTATCATTTATTAATTACCAAGATCCAACTAGTGACACGAAAAGTCCTGTTTATGGAATTAAGGCTGATTCAATGACTTTTGCTAAATTATTTGTAGAAAAAACTTTTGGTAGTAGAACATATGCTTCAATAATTTCTGTTGATTCTACCGGATTCTGATCAAACTTTAAATATAAAGATTTAGCTTTCAATGTTAATAATCTTACATTTTTAGGAGGTAATCCAAAAGATCCATATCTTGGATATTCTGTAAATGGTATTAGTGTAATTAAATAACGAATATAACTTACAGAAATTAGAAAATAAACTTTTTATTTTCATTTAAAAAGACTGCAGAAAACTGCAGTCTTTTTTTTAAAATTAAGTCTTAAATAATTTTTTTAAGACTTTATAAATATTCTTTTTTAAATAGGTAAATGATAATATTATTTTTTTAAAAAAAGATTATTATTTAATGTTTTTTTAATTTTATTCGTACATATAATACTAAACTTAGTCGGATAAGTTTTGATAAAATAGGTTATCAAAATTGAATTACAATATGTTTAGTTTAAAACATAAACTATAAGATTAATTAAGAAAAATTTTTAAATTCTATTTTATATTCAAAACCTAGGAATAAGTTTTTAAATCAGTTTTGAAACAATTTGAATTTTATTAATAGTTAGAATTTAAATACATTTTTATAGACATTAAAACAAAAACAAAAATATATGGGTTAAAGTTAAATTTTTTTTAATTTTATTCTTATATATAACACTAAACCAAGTCGGATGAGTTTTAGATAAAATAGGTGATTAAATTTAATTCCAATATCTTTTATTTGAAATAAAAACTACAAGACAAATTCAAAATATTTATATTAAAAAATCATGAAAATAACAATAAACAAAAATAAATTTTTAAAAACACTCCTTTCAACAGGAACAGCTGCACTTTTAACGTTAGTTAGTTTCGCAGGATGTGGAGTTAAACAATAGGTTAAAATCCCATGAACCACTGAAACCGATATTAAAAATCCAAGTTGAACACCTACAGTTGTTATTCCTTGCCCAAAAACTGAAGTAAATGTTACAAATGAATTAAATAACGCTTTTAAAAAAGGCATTAAAAGTAAATCTAAAAATAACATTCAAATTAATTCATTATTTAATGTTTCTAGTTCTGCTAAAGAAGCTTTAACTGCTTTTGCTACAAATGGAACAGCTTATGCGCATTTCACAGTTGCTCAGACAATAACTGATACTTTCGAATCATTATATGGTGGTGGAGCTGATGTTCAAGCTTCAGTACTTCTGAACGATAGCACAGTAAAAGATCCAAACCACGACACATTTTCAAACTCTTCATTAAGTGATTTATTAAATGTTGCTAATAAATTTATTATTGATATTGATTATACAGTGGACGCAAATGACACAGTTGTATCTATAAATAATTCAAGTAACTTAAAAGATCCGCTTTCTGATCAAGAACATGGTAATATGATCACAACTTCAAGTATTGATGATTCTGATTACCTTCCAGGAGGGAAAGACACAGGACCATTACTTGTCAATTCAAATTATAAATATGTCAAAGGCGAAGCATTTGATCCAACATCAAATAAAAACTTTGCTAAAGGAACTGCTCCTACAAATAATATTTTCACAGACACAAGAACATCTGCTAACGAAGATAACACACAGGGGGGGTATTTTTCACTTCCTAACGCTATATTTTCGCAAGTTACCAGTCATCCAGACGCTAAAGTTTTGATATATTCATTGCTTATCTACTTATCTACCTAGTGAGGTAGCCATAACAATCCAATCTAACCCAAACCTTCTATTAAAGATTGGAAATACTACAGGATTAAAGATTGTTTCAGGTCAGGTAATGCTCAATCTAAAGGACAAACAGTTTATGGTATAGATGCAAAAGATGTATCTTTCGGGGAACTTTTCATTTATGGTAAGGCCTATACTAAACCAGGAGTTCCTTTAACCAACGCATACGCTTCTTTTGTTACGGTTACGAAACCACTAAATACTTATATTTTTACAAAAACACCATATTTTTGGTATTCAAATTTTCAAATTAATGATGTTAAATTTAACATAAATGACTCTAAATCATACCTTGGATATTCAATTAGTGGATTAAGTGAAATTTCAGATTAAAAGTTTTTTAAAATAATTAATAATTAAATTAGTATTATTTATATATGGAGAAATTCTAGATATAGATAAACCTTGCAATTAAATAATATCTAATAATTGTTAATTGACACCAAATTTTAAAAGAAAAAGATCGTTTTATACGATCTTTTTTAGTAAAATAAGTTAATGAAATTAAATAAATTTGTTAACCAAAACACCAGTTTAAGTAGAAGGAAAGCCGATAATTTAGTATTAACCGGTCATGTTAAAGTGAACGATAAAATAGTTCGTCAACCTTATTATCATTTACAAAAAAATGATAAGGTTAAAGTTAACATAAATGATCAATTTTTTACTTTCATTTTTCCAGTTGAGAATAAAAAATACTACTACGCTTTTTACAAACCAAAAGGTTGTTTGATAACTTTAGAAAAAAACAACACTTTTACTACTTTAAAAGATTATTTAATTTCAAATAAAATTAAAGAAAACGTTTTTTATGTTGGAAGACTTGATTATAACTCAACTGGACTTTTACTTTTAACTAATGATGGAGAATTAGCAAATAAGATTTCACATCCAAGGAATGAAATAACAAAGGAATATTTTGTTAAAACGAGAAATAAAATTCCTAAAAATATTTTTAAAAAAATAGCAAAAGAAAAAATAATCATTAACAATGAAGTTTTTTCTAATCCATCTTTCAAAAATATTAATTATTTAACTTCTAGAAAAATGATAAAAACTGAATTTTCAATTATTATTAAAGAGGGTAAAAATCGCCATATTCATCGTTTATTTGAGCATTTTGGTTATCAAGTTATTTTAATTAAAAGAATTGCGATTGGTAATTTATATTTAAAAGATTTAAATCTTAAAAGGGGACAGATAAAAAAAATAGATAACGAAACAATTAATAAAGTTTTTGAGTAAATTATTTTTTTAATCTTTTTAATATTTACCAGTATATTTAATATTTCAAATCCAAAATAAACTTTATAAAAAGAAATATAATTACTTAAAAAGCATGGATAATTCTACAGAAAGCAGTGTATTTGATAGGACAGGACTTTACATTGCTTCAATTGATGAAGTAATAAGACTTTATAAAAAAAGTCTTAATTTTAATGAAAAGCATCTCAAATTAATTCAAGATGCTTGAGAGTTTTGTGTTTTTCATCATAAAAATCAATTAAGGGCTGATAATGTTACACCATATTATTTTCATCCCTTAACGGTAGCTTATTACATTGCTTCATGAGGGTTTGGGTATAAAACAATTATTGCAGCTTTATTTCATGATCTAGTTGAAGATGTTAACGTTGATATCAACGAAATAGAAAAAAAATTCGGATCAACAGTTGCATTTTTGGTTAAAACTGTTACTAAAATTAATGTTTACCCAGAAGAGTTAAAAAATAAAGCGATTGATGTTGAAGATGTTAATCTATATAAAATCATTTTAGGAATGGCCCAAGACTTTAGGGTTATTGTTATTAAATTAGCTGATAGATTACATAACATGCAAACTATTCAGTTTTTAAGTCGTCAAAAACAGGAAAGAATTGCTAAAAATACCCTTGAAATTTATGTTCCAATTGCAGTTAGAATTGGACTTCAAAAAACAGCAGATACTTTAAAAGATTTGATTTTTAAAGTTTTAAATCCAGTTGAATACAATAAAGTTAAAGAATTAGTTGCTCAAACTTTAGAAACACGAAAAAAAAACATTGAAAATTTAATCGATATTTTTAAAAAACTTTTAGATCAAAATAAGATTAAATATTTAGATATTTTTGGTCGACCTAAAACATTTTATTCTATTTATTGTAAAATGCAATCTAAATATCATAACTTTAATAATATTTATGATTTAGATGCGTTAAGAATTATCACTTACACAAAACAAGATTGTTATTTAATTCTTGGCGCTATTCATGAAAAATATATTCCGATTTTTTCACGTTTTAAAGATTTTGTCGCATCCCCAAAACCAAATATGTATCAATCATTACATACTTCTATCATGATCGATAAAAATATTATTGAAGTTCAAATCAGAACCAAAGAAATGGATGAAATCGCTGAATATGGAATCGCAGCCCATTGACTTTATAAAGAAGGCGATGATGGAAAGGCAAAAGATAGTATTAAGTTAAGTTTTTTTAAAAAATATATCGATTTTAGTTTTTTAGATGAAATGGAGGTTGAAGATGTTATTAAATTAATTAAAACCGAAGTTTTAAAATCTTTTATTTATGCAATTACCCCAAAGGGGGACACTTTTACCTTTCCAAAAGGCGCTACTGTCTTAGATTTTGCATACAGAATTCATTCTAAAATCGGCGATACAGCAATGGGCGGTTATGTTAATGGTTCTTATTGTCCCTTAAATTACCAACTAAAAACTGGTGATATCGTTGAGATTAAAACATCACCGCATGTTAAACCTGTAGAAGAATGATTGAAAAAAGTAAAAACATCATCTGCTATTTCAAAAATCAAAAAAACTTTAAATTTAATTAAAGTTTCAGAAAATGAGTTTTTAACCAACAAAGGTAAGAAAAAAATCTTAGCTTATCTTCATAAAAATCCAGAAGTTGAAAAAGCCTTTAATGATAAAAAACTTTTTAACCAAAAACTTCATTTATCTCACATTGGAACGCTTGATAAATTTTATTATGCTGTTGGAGTTGGTTCAGTTAACCATATTGCTTTCTTTAATGAATTGGTTTCAGATTATAAAAAATTTCAAGCACCATCTTCTGACATTAAAGACATTTTAAATCCACGGATAAAAAGCGCAGATAAACCTGAAGTTAAAAAAGAAGTTGAAAATAAAAGTTTTTTTGATTTTAAAAATATTGACAATCTAAAATATTCGATTGCAAAATGCTGTTTACCGATTCCATTTGATGAAATTATTGGGGTTATTTCAGCCAAACACGGGGTCGCTATTCATCATAAAGATTGTCATAACATTTCTGAATTAATTAAAGAAGATAATAAAATAATTCAAATTAATTGAGATAAAACGAATGTTATAGGAAAAAAATTTCCAACCAAAATTAAAATTGAATGTTTAGATAGGGCAAATCTTTTAAATGATATCGTTGTTATTTTGTCAAAAAGCAAAATTAATATTGAAAATATTTTCGGAAAGAAATATTTAAAAAATGTTTTTGTTATTAAATTGACTTTAAATCTGTCAAATAATGCTGAATTTGAAGATATTAAATCAAGATTAATGTCGAAAATAAAAGATATATATACAATTACAAGAATTGTAAATTAAAATTTATTTTTCCTATGTTATTTTAAAATAAAGTCATCAAATTAATTTTACAATCAAATCAAATTAATTTTATAATCAAATAAAATAAAGTTTTATTTTCTATTTTCAAATTATGAAGTCTATAGATATTAATCAAAAACAGAACAATTCTTCAGAATCTTCGTTCCTAAAACCAAGGGGAACAAGGGATTACTACGCCTTAAATGCAAAACTATTAGAAAAAATTTATCAAAATTTTTTTTATTTATCAAAAAAGTTTTCCTATCAATATATAGACAGTCCTATTTTTGAATATAACCACATTTTTGATAAATCAATCGGTTTAAATTCTGATATTGTCCAACATGAAATGTATAAATTTTATGATCGTAAGAATCGTCAATTTGTTTTAAGACCTGAAGCGACAACTGGTATTTTAAGATTAATCTCTCAAAACAAACTTTTTAATGATTTACCCTTAAAACTTTCTTTAATTGGACCGATGTTTCGTTATGAAAGACCACAGTTCGGAAGATACAGACAATTTTATCAAGCTAGTTTTGAAGTGTTGTCTAAAGATGATGATAATCATTTTTTTATTATTGAAGGGATTATTTTAGCTGTTACTTTTTTGAAAAGATTAAATATTAACAATTTTAAAATTCATATTTCAAGTTTAGGATCAGAAGAAGATGTCAAAAAGTATAACGAAATTCTTAAAAAATATTTTGCTAACTTTAAGGATTCTTTATGTCATTTATGTATTCCAAGAATAACTCAAAACCCCTTAAGAATACTAGATTGTAAAAACGAAACAAACAAAGATTATATTCTTAATGCTCCAAGACTTGAACTATCAGCAAAAGCGCAAAAAGATTTAGAGATGGTTGTTGAAATTTTAAAGAATAATTTTAATTTAAAAAACAGCATTCTAATCGATCCGCTGATAGTCAGAGGACTTGATTATTATCAAGGAATAGTTTTTGAAATTAAATTGGTCGATGATAGTTTTCCTGAAAAAAATTTAACCATGATTGGAGGTGGATGCTATAAAAAAATTTTAAATAAATTTTCTATTCCAGAATCTATCACAGGTTTTGGTTTTGGGGTCGGAGTGGATCGTTTAATCGATTATTTACAATCACAAAAAAAAGATCACAAACTAGATAATAAAATTTGTTTAACATCTTTTGTTGATCAAGATTCATTTCCAGAAAAAGAATATTGACAAATATACAATTTATTTTTACAACATAATGTTTATTTATTTGTTAATAATATGGTTAGCAAATCATTAAAACAAGAGATTAATGTTGCTATCAAACATAATTGTTCATGACTGTTCTTTTTTAAGGATAATTCATGAAAAGAAAAAGTTATTTTTTATAAGGATTTATTAAATTTATCAACACCAGTTCAAGCGATTAGTTTTTCTGAACTTGATAATTTTTTAGAAAAATTAAAAGAAGACAATTAACAACAAATAATACTATGAAAAACTTAAAAGATTCAAGTTCATTTAAAGCAGGAGAGATTTCAAATAAACTATTAGATAAAAATTTAAAAGTTGAAGGATATATTAAGCAAATTAGAATTTTTAAAAATTTAGTTTTTATTGACCTTTATTCAAGTTATGGACTAACGCAAGTTTTTTTTAAAAAGGAAAGACTAAAATCAATTTTCTATCTTTTTGGTGTTCAAAAAATAGATATATTTACGTTAATTAAAAACGATCAAGATAATAATTTATTTTCAAGATTAAAAAACTTAAGTCTTGAAATTCCAATTGCTACCCATGGTATTGTTAAAAAAAGACTTTCTCCTAATATCAATATTCCTAATGGAGATATCGAAATTGACGCT
This sequence comes from Mycoplasma sp. SG1, assembly GCF_023612375.1. Classification (GTDB taxonomy): domain Bacteria; phylum Bacillota_I; class Bacilli_A; order Mycoplasmatales; family SG1; genus SG1. The sequence continues at coordinate 386,363 of NZ_CP076852.1, forward strand.
GATACGATTGAAATCCACCAACTAAATCATTTTTTAAATCTATTAAATAATCAACCAGCTTCTGAAAATATTCCTTTTCTTCCTGAACATGTCAATGATGTTTTAGAAACAACAAAACTTAAATATCGTTATTTGGAATTAAGAAATAATAAAATCCAGCAACTTTTAAAAAAAAGAAGTTTATATAATCAATTTATTCGCCAATATTTTTTAAAGCAAGATTTTATTGAAGTTGAAACACCGATTTTAACATCTCCAACCGTTGAAGGAGCAAGAAGTTTTATTGTCCCATCCTTTAACTTAAAAGGACAATTTTTTGCATTGCCTCAATCTCCTCAGATTTACAAACAAATGCTTATGATTTCTGGTGTCGATCGTTATTTTCAAATCGCACGTTGTTTTAGAGCAGAAGATTTAAGAGAAAACCGCCAACTTGAATTTACGCAACTTGATATCGAACTTAGTTTTGTAAAATCAAAAACCTTTATTATAAATTTGATAGATTCCTTTTTAATTAAATTTTTAACTGAATTTGTCCCTGAACGATTAAGTATTAGTGAAAATCATACTCTTACTATTATTGACTATTACGACGCATTAATTAATTATGGAACTGACAAACCAGATTTTCGTTTTCAAGATCAAAATTTAATTCACACTTTTTTTTATCCTTTTCATATTGACAATAAAGATTTAAAAACTGATCCGCTTTTAAAAAACAAAGAATATTTTGTTATTCATCAACCGCATTTTAGTTTTGTTTTTATTTTAGGACATTATTTATTTTCTTTATTTAAAAAGAATAATAAATTTTGAAAAGAAAATAACATTAACACTTTATCATGATTTTTTGTTAAAGATCAATTATCTAAAAATGAAGAATTATTAGATTCATTCATTTTATTTCAACAACAAAATAAAATGAAAAATTTTTTCTATTTAGAAATAAATTCTCATACCAAACAAATTGACTTTTTTAATCATAAAAAACATCTCATTTCGATTAATTATGAGGAATTTAATCCAAATCTTTTCAAAGATATTTTATTTTTAGAAAAAAGGACAAACAATAATGGATTAAAAACTTGCACCCTTGTTTTTGATATCGCAACCGATTTAAATGATAAGTTTTTCACAAACCTTGGTTTTTTAAGAAAAATATATTTAAATTATTTAGTTAAATATAATTCTGATTTACAAAAATTAATTAAATGAGTTTGAGTTGTTAACTGACCAACTTTGAAAAAGGATGAAATAACCGATCAAACCGTTTTTCTTCATCACCCCTTTACTAAATATTTTCTCCCAATTCTTCCTGAGAATGTTAATAAAGAAAATATTTTAAAAACAATTAATAAAAATATTAATTTTAATAACAAAAAAGCTTATTTCTCCCATATTTTTGATATTGTTATTAATGGTGAAGAAATTGGGGGCGGTTCATTACGTTGTCATGATAAGCTTTTACAGCAAAAAATCTTTGCTAAAATTTCATCCAACTTAGATGCTGAAAGTAAAAAAATAGTTAAAGAATCCTTTTCATTTTTTATCCACGCTTTAAATTGAGCCCCTCCGCATGGGGGGATTGCGTTAGGCCTTGACCGTTTATATGGATTAATTAACGATTGTAAATCAATTCGTGATATTATTCCTTTTCCAAAAACAAGCAAGGGATCAGATATTTTATTTAATAACCCCCTAAAACTAAATGACAAATTGTTGAAAGAATGAAAACTTAAATAAAATAATTTAAAATCAAAAACCTAAAGAAAAAGGAACTAAATTTTATAATAGTTTATATTAGAAAAGGAATCAAATTAATATTTTTTTAATTTATATCAAATAACATGAGTAAAAAAGAAATTAAAGATAAAGAATTTTTAACAATTAACAATATCCGTTTTTTAGGATGTGATGCTATTCAAAAAGCCAATTCAGGACACCCAGGGATAGTTTTAGGAATGGCTCCGGTTCTTTATGAACTGTTTTCAAAATTTATGATTTTTAACCCTGAAAAACCGAATTGAATAAATCGTGATTATTTTATATTATCAGCTGGGCATGGTTCTGCGCTTTTATACTCTATTTTGTCTTTATTTAATTACAACATTTCACAAAATGATATAAAAGGTTTTCGTTCTACTGGTTCTAAAACTCCAGGGCATCCTGAATATAATCCAGATTTAGGGATAGAAGCGACAACAGGACCGCTAGGACAAGGAATAGGGATGGCTGTTGGTTTAGCAATGAGTTTAAAGAACATCGCTGCAACTTATAACAAAGAAGAGTTAAAGATTTTTAATCAAAAAGTTTATGTTTTAGCAGGCGATGGATGTTTAGAAGAAGGAATCAGTTATGAATCTGCTAGTTTAGCAGGCCATTTAAAATTAGATAATTTGATTTTAATTTATGATTCTAATAATATTCAATTAGATTCTCCAATCAATTATTCTTTTTCAAATGATATAAAACTGCAATTTCAAGCGATGCATTGAAATTATTTCAGAATTGAAAATGCGAATAATTTATCAGAAATTTCAAATATTTTAACATTAGCTACGAATGTTAATAATAATCAACCAACTATCATTGAAGTAAAATCTGTTATTGGTTATGGATCACCGCTTCAAGGTTCACCAAAATCACACGGCGCTGCCTTTAGTAGCGAAGATTATCAGAAAACAAAAGAATTCTTTAAATGAAAATATCCTGCTTTTACTGTTTTACCTGAAGTTAAAGAACTAATTAACAGTTATGTTGACGGTAAGATTCAAGATTATAAAACATGATTAAAAACGTTTGAAAGATATAAAAAGCAGTTTCCAGATCAATTTAAAGAACTTGATAATTTACTTTCAAGAAACATCAAAGTAGATTGAGCTAAATTAGAAAAAAGTTTAAAAACTACTAAGCCTGAAGCAACTAGGGTTTCAACAGGTAAAATTCTTGCTTATTTAACGAAAGATAATTATGATCAAAATCTCTTTTTTGGTGGAAGTTCTGATTTAAGCGGAAGCACTAAAGTTATTGTTAATACTGAAAGATTTTCAAGCGCTGATTTTAAAGGACGAAATGTTTATTTTGGAGCAAGGGACTTTGGTTTAGGACCATTTGTTAATGGGATCAATTTATCACGTTTTCATTTAGGTTTTGGAGCTGATTTCTTTGCTTTTAGTCAATATTGTTTAGCAGGAATAAGATTAGCTGCTTTGATGAACCTTAATTCATTATGATTTTTTAGTCATGATTCGCTTTATTTAGGTGAAGATGGGCCAACTCATCAACCAATAGAGCAATTTGTTCAGTTAAGGGTTATTCCGAATATTATTTTATTTAGACCTGCTGATATTAATGAATCTATCGGTGTTTTTAAAAGCATTTTAGAATTTAAATATAAAAAACCAATTGTTGTCATAACATCAAGACAAAATGTTGAACAATTATCATGCACTAAAGCAAATGAAGTTGCTTCAGGTGGGTATATTGCTGTTAAAGAAAAAGCAGGACTTGTAATTGATTTTGTTATAGTAGCAACTGGAAGTGAATTAGCAACTGCAGTTTATGTTGCTGAAGAGTTAAAAATGAACTTTAAGAAAAATGTTAGGGTAGTAAGTATGGTTTCAACTAACTTATTTGATTTACAAACAAAAAGTTATCAAAATGCTATTCTTCCATCAACCCCTAATAAAATCTTTATTGAAATGGGATTAGTTGATTCATGATATAAATACGGCGATAAGGATTCATTATACTTTGGCCCTTCTTCTTTTGGTCTATCAGGAACAGGGGATGATGTTGTTAAAAGCTTCAAATTATCGAAAGAAGATATCTATAAAGCTGTTGTAAAAAAATACCAACTATCAAAGAAATCTAATTGATAGTTGGTTGATTGAAAGATAATAAAATTAGTGGAAGATGTTAATTAATCGCAGCAACTAGTTTTTTCATCTTTGTCATATTTCTTTTTGTTTTTAGGGTTTTGGCAACATTCTTCTGCTGGCAAACCTTTACAACATGGATCACCTGGTTTATGGTCGTGATCGTGATGATGTTCTTTATCATCATCTTTGTTGTCATCAAGATAATATAATTCTTTAAATTCATCTTCTTCTATTTTAGATTCAGATGATGTATGACATCCACCTCCACAACAACCACTTTCTTGATCGGTTAGATTAGAATCTTTTTCTTTTTCTTGACAGTTTTCGTTATTTTTATTTTTTTTAAAAAATTTCATAGTTCATCGTTTTCTTTTTTCTATATTTACTAAGTAAATTATAATATATGATCGCTATTTTTAAAGTATCTTTTCGATATTTTTTTCTTCAGATTCAGCATTTGCTATTTTTTTTGCTTTTTTAATTACATTATCTTCTGAATTTATTTTTGCTTTAATCGTTTCTAATTTAATGTTTCGGCATTCTTTTCGATGGTTTATTATTTTTTGAATTGTTTTAAATTCATTTTTTATATTTTGATGGTGTAAGATAATTAATAAAATACTTCCTAAAGCAATTAAAGTAGTATTTGCAAAGTAACCTGGATAGTTTAAATAATAATCAGTTGTGTTAAATAATGAGTTTATTCAAAAGTAACTACTTTTCGTAAATCAAGGTAATCAACAAGTTAAAAGAACAACTATTGCAAAAATAACTGAACTTTTTCCGATTTTTTTTGATCAAAGTCAAGTCAGGGTAAAAAAGAAAAGACCTAAAAGAAATAAAAATAACGAGAATGAAACCAAAAGTCCCATGAATGAGGAAACAATTTTACCACCTTTAAATTTAAAATATAAAGGAAAACTATGACCGATTAATCCACCAAAAGCAGCGATTAAATAAATTGCGTTTCCTTGGAATCATGTAACATAGCGAATTAGAAAAAAACTAATAATAGAAACAACTATGATTTTTGAAAAATCTAAAAACCAAACAAGGGCAGCTCATTTAAAACCAAAAACACGGTTCATATTTGTTGCACCACTATTTTTTGAACCAAATTGGCGTAAATCTTTTTTAAAGATAAGTTTGCTTAGAATAATTCCAAAGCAAAAGCTTCCGACAAGATAACCGATAATCAATAGTGTTATGTTAGCACCAAAAATATTTAATATATTCATAAGTTTTTACCAGATTTTTATAGATAATTTATAAGATTAAAATTACGTAAAATTAGGATTTTATTTAGTTCAATTTGGTTTAATATAATATATTATGTATAATTTACTTCTAAAAAATAAATTAAGTAATAAGATGAAAACCAAAAATTTAAAAACAACTTGGATAACTATTGCTTCAGTTATTTTAGCCACTGGAGTAGGAATTGGTTGTGGAGTAGCTTTTTACTATATATTTCACCATTCTAAAAGTCATAAGTCAGTTGATTATTATGTTAAAAAGGGTAATCAGGAATTTTTAAATCATATTAAAAAAGTTGTTGTTGAAGATAATAAAAAAGATATCAACGATTTTTATACTAACAAATTTACATTAAATAATGATGAGATAACAAAAATTGAAGGTTGAGATAATGATAAGGATGTTTTTGTAAATTATGGTAAAAATGAATATGGACTTCAACTTTTTAATCATCAAATAAATATTGGTAAATTAACTGATTTAATGAAGTTAAATTCATCAGATTCTCTATTGTATAATAAGTTAGACAATACCCCGATTGGTATTTTATTATCTAAAACATTACCAAACTTTTTAAATAACGTTATTTCAAGTATTACATCCAAAATTACGGTTCCTGATTTATTTCAAGAATTATGAAGTTATCTTCCAACCGTATTATCTAACTATAAAAATTATTCTTTTGAAATCAATATTCCGGTTCAACAAAACAATTTTGCTGATTATTTAAAAAATGGTTTGTTAAATAATTTATTAGATGGATCTTCTTTTACTGAATCAATTCAAGATAGTAGTTTAATTATTTTAAATAATTTTAAACTCCCTTTACCTAATATGGATATTGTATTATCAGGGGGAGATCTCCCGTTTCCTATTCATATTGACTACAAACAGATTATAAGTAAATGGTTAACATTTGGTATGCAATATACCTATGATATTAATAAAGACTCTATTGATTTTAGTAAGTTAAAATATAGTTTGACGTTTAATAAAATTTAAATATTTTTTATTAACATTTTATAATAATAAAATTACAAATAAATCTCAATAAAATTTATTTAAACAGAAAGGGGTATACAATGGTTCCATGATGGGCAATTTTAATTAGTTGTATATTAGTTCTATTAATTGGAATGGGTTTTGGTTTTTATTTTTCAAAAAAATATTTTGAAAAACAATTAAAGGCTAATCCTCCTATTAATGAAAATATGATTCGTTCACTTTATGCACAAGTTGGCAGAAAACCAACAGAAGCACAAATAAAACAAATGATTAATTCAGTTATGAAGTTTCAAACAACTTCTACAAGTCATAAAAAATAATTAGGTAAGAATAAATTGCTTTCTAATTAAACAATTCTTATATATGCAAAAGCTTTATCTTAAAATTTTAGTTTTTTGTACATTAGTTATTTTTCTAATTGTATCTTTTGCAACTTATATTATCTTTTTCTTCAACGGCGTTGCAGGTAATGGTGGTGGTTTTCCAGACAGTCAGGTTCCAAACGTTGAAAAAGCTAATAAGCAGTTTGTAAAACAATCGCAGGATTATTATAAAAATAACATTGAGTCAAAATGAATTTTTAATAGTGAGATTAAGAATGATAGCTTTTATGAAAAATATCTTCAAAATGGGGTTGATACTGGCACAATGATCAATGATTTTATTAAGCATTCCTTTTCTCCCAAATTATTCGAATGATATTTATGATATTATGCTTCCGATATTTATCAAATTCCAATTATTAATCATCACTTTTCCTTTTCTTCTAGTGAGCATTTATTAACTAAGCCGAATAGATTGCAATTATTGGCAACAAGCACCGATGACCAAACGAAATTTAATAACACTTTTTTTACTAATAAATGAAGTTTATCAGATTTAGTTTGAAGTTATATTGATGTAATTGACAGTACTTATAATAAATTTCCTAGCCTTAATAAGTTTATACGAGAGGCGATTCAGCCACTACTTGATAAATTACAGAAAAAATTTGATACTATCACTTTTATTCCGCAAAGTATAAAAAAGGAATTAAATCCGTACTTTCAATTACCTAAATTAGACTCTTTAATCCAAGATCTTTGGATAAATGGTTTAGGTGGAACTGAAGGAAGTGGTTCAGATCATCCTTGAAATATTACAAAATTGCCTAATTATGAAAAGCATAAACAGGCCGGAGATTATAAAATGGATTATTCTATTACAGTAGGGTTTAATAATTTAATTGAGTCTGTTTCTGAACCAACAGGAGAAGTTTTATCTAATAATATCGTTAGTGCTATAGGAAACTTTATCAATGATACTTTATGGTCTACACAACCTAATAAAACTTTAAAAGTGAAAGATTTAATAAACTTGCCAATACCAACTAATTTTGGTTTACAAATATGAGATGATACAGGGACTCAATTTCCAACAGGAATAACAATTTCTTCTATATTAATCAACACTATGTTAAGGGATTACCTTCAATTATCATATTCATATGATTACGATGCAAAAAAAGATGTTATTTCTAATGGTCATTGAGGCATTATTTTTGAAGTATAAACATTAAAATATCTTCAAAATTCAATCATTTTTAAAATTAGTAATCGTTAATATAATAAAAGAAGAATTAATTTTTAAAAATCTAACCAATTATTAGAGTGGTCGTAAATAAATATACAGCAGAAAGTATTTTAGTTCTTGAAGAATTAGAAGCTGTTAGAAAAAGACCAGGAATGTATATCGGAGGAACCGATTATCAAGGTCTTTTAAATCTTGTTCATGAAATTGTTGACAATGCTGTTGATGAAGTTATGAATGGGTTTGGAACAGAAATAAAGATAACCCTTGAAGCAAATGGTTGAATTTCAATTGAAGATAACGGCAGGGGTATTCCTGTTGATTTAAATCAACAATTGAATAAATCAACCCTTGAAGTAGTTTTTACAAAACTTCACGCAGGGGCTAAATTTAAAGAAGATGCTTATCTAGCTTCTGGAGGACTTCATGGTGTTGGGGCCGCTGTTGTTAACGCATTATCTGAAAAATTAGTTGTTAAGACATGAACTAATAATATAGGTCATATGATTTCTTTTGCCAACGGCGGTAGTAAAGTTTCTAAACTAACTCAGATTAAAGATCATAAATTTAAAAAAAAGTCAGGGACTATAGTTAGTTTTTTAGTTGATAAAAATATTTTTGAAACCAATATTCTTGATTTTAAAGATTTAAAGAAATTAGGACAAGAAAAAGCTTTTTTAAATGATAACTTAAAAATTATCCTTGAAGATAAAATAAATGATGTTAGTTTATTTTATTGTTATGAAGATGGATTAAAATCATATTTTAAAAATATTGTTAATGAAGAAGATTTAGCAATAAATCCAATTTTGATTAAGAATAATTTTGAAAACAATCTTATTAAAACGCGAATTTTGTTTAGTTACTCCCCAACCATCCAAAATGATGAATATTATTCCTTCGCTAATTGTATTCCAACTTATAACGGCGGAAGTCATGAAGTAGGGTTTAAATTAAGTTTAGTTAAAACCTTAACTTCTTTTTTTGAACAAAAAGATTTAAAAAATTTATTAAAATTGAACAGCAATGACTTAAGAACGGGACTAGTTGTTGTTATTGATTTAAGAATAAAAGAATCAGCGATTGAATTTGAAGGTCAAACAAAAGGTAAGTTAACTTCTAAATTAGCAAGAAAAGCAGTTGATCAAGCAATAAACGATAACCTTCTTTATTATCTTTTAGAGAACGATGAAGAATCTACAAAACTAATTAAATATTTTGAAGATTTGTATAACTATAAACAAAGATTAAAAAATGTTCATCATTTTACCCCTTTAAAGCAGAAAAAAACCGAAATAAATAAATATGTTAGTAAACTAATTCCAAATTATGAAACTAAACCAGAATTGTCAGAATTATTTATTGTTGAAGGAGAATCTGCTGGTGGAACTGCTAAATTAGGAAGAAATAGTAAATATCAAGCTATTTTGCCCTTAAAAGGTAAAATTTTAAATACAGAAAGAACAGTTTTATCTGAAGTTGTTAAAAATGAAGAAATTTTAGCTTTAATTAATAGTTTAGGAATTCGTAAAATCGGCAAAGAAATCAATTTAAAACATTTAAGATACCATAAGATAATTATTATGACCGATGCCGATGAAGATGGAGCTCATATTAGAAGTTTATTGTTAACTTTCTTCTGCCGTTGATTAAAACCGTTAATTTCTCATAACTATCTTTATATCGCAACCCCTCCTTTATTTGCTTTTAAATATGAAAATAAAATCGAATACTTTTTTTCATCTGTTGAATTAAATGATTTTTTAAACAAAAATTCTAATTTAAAAGGACAATTACAACGTTACAAAGGTTTAGGGGAGATGAACGCTGATCAGTTATGAGAAACAACTATGAATCCTGAAAAACGAAAACTTATTAAAGTTTTATTAGATGATGAAAAAGCTGCTAATAATTATACTGATATTTTAATGGGTAAAAATGTTAGTTTCAGAAAAAAATGAATTGATGAAAATATCAATTTTAACGAATAATGAAATCAAATAATAATTCAAAATTAAAAACAAATATTAATAAATTCATTCAAAATGAAAAATATTTTGAACAGGAATTTTCAAATATTTTAACTTCTTCATTTGGAGTTTATGCTAAACATATTATCCAAAACAGAGCTTTACCCGACTTTAAAGATGGTTTAAAACCAGTTCATCGTCGTATTATTTATGCTATGGCCGATGGTTTAAAATTAACTCATAAAAGTAATTTTAAAAAATCAGCAAGAATAGTCGGGGAAGTGATTGGTAAATATCACCCTCATGGTGATACTTCTGTTTATGCTGCCTTGGTTAGAATGTCTCAGTCTTGAAAGATGCGTTATCCGTTGATTAGTTTTCATGGTAATAATGGTTCTATTGATGGTGATCCTCCTGCAGCGATGCGTTATACTGAAGTTAGATTAAGTAGGTACGCTGAAGAATTATTTAAAGATACCAAAAAAGAACTTGTTCCTTTTGTTAATAATTTTGATGACACTGAGTCAGAACCAGTTTATTTCCCTGGTCTTTTACCAAACCTTTTTTTAAATGGTAATTCAGGAATTGCTGCAGGTTATTCAACTAATATTCCTCCGCATAATTTAGGGGAATTTATGGAAGGGTTCATTGCTTATATCAAAAACCCAAATATTTCTTTAAATGAAATCGTTCAAATTATTAAGGGTCCTGATTTTCCAACCGCTGGAATAATTATCAATCAATCAGATTTATTCCAAATTTATAAAACTGGAAAAGGTAAAATCGTTCTTACTGGTAAGATATTCATCAAATCAAATTCAAATTTTCATCATTTTCTTGAAATTACTGAAATTCCCTTCGATGTTCCAAAAAGTGTTATTGTTAAACAAATTGAAACATTCAGAGCCAACCAAGCCTACGATTTAATTACTAAAATTATTGATTTAACCGATAAAAATGGCATTAAAATCATTGTTGAAATAAAAGATTTATCACATGCTGAACAATTAAAGAATTTAATTTTAAAAAAAACCTTTCTTCAAATCCAATATTCATGTAATTTTGTTGTTATTATTGATTCTAAACCACATGAAATCGGGATTTTAGATTATTTTAAACATTTTTTTCAATTTCTTCTTAATTTTCATGAAACTAAATATCGCCATTATTTAAAAGTTTTAACTGATAAACAATTAATTTTATCTGGGTTTATGAAAATGGTATCAATTTTAGATGATGTTATAGCAACTATTCGTCATTCTAAAACCAGAAAAGATGCGATTAATAATCTTGTTTTAAAGTTCCAATTTTTAGAAATTCAAGCAACTGCTATAGTTGAATTAAAATTATATCGCTTAACTTCAACTGACATCGTAGCCTTAAAAGAGGAATATCAAAAAAATAAAGAAGAAATTGAAAACCTCAAAAAACTCTTAAGTAGTAAAAAACTTTTAACTTCTAAGATTATTTCAAAATTAGCCAAAATCAAAGATCAATTTACAGATAAACGTTTAACAGAAATTACTAATTTAGAACAAGTAGTCAAACAAGCTGAAGATGAAGAGATTTTTATCAACAAAAATGATCAACAATTAATTATTTCAAGCAGTAGTTATCTTTGAATTAATGAAGTTAATCAAAAAAATAATTTTAATGGTAAATTACCAAGGATCAAATCAAATGATTATGTCGCTTTTAAAGAAACGATTAAATACAATCAAGAAATCTTATTATTAACGAAAAGCGGTTATCTAGTTTTATTAGCTGTTTCTAAAATCCAAAAAGCGAAAATCGAAGAAAGCGGATTATTTATTCCTAGTTTTATTAAGAACCTTCCTTCAAATTCTCCAACCTTAGCTGTTTTTAGTCATGAAGATGAAAAACCGATGATACAAGATAACACCTATCTTTTGTTAATTACAAAATTAGGTAAAGCAAAATTGATTGATTTAAACAATATTTTTCTGATCAAAAAGATGTTGGCTAAAAAAGTTATCAATTTATACAAAAATGAACTTGAAGATGATGATAACTTAACCAATTGCGATGATGAAGTTATTTATTGTGATATAGTAAACTATTACAAAGATAATCTCCTTATTATTACAAATGATAAAAAATATCTCCTCTTTCCAATTCACAATTTATCAGTTCAAGGTTTTGCTTCAAAAGGACAGACAGCAATAAAACTAAAAGACAAGCAACAAGTTCAATTTGCTGTTAATTTAACCCATTTAAACGCTCAAGTTTCTTTAATATCAAATACGTTAAAACATAAAACGATTATTCCGATGAACGATCTTGTTGTAACTAAACGAGCCCACGTAGGACGAAGTTTAGCGCATTTATTAGTTAAAAAGTTTAATATTAACTTAATTTTAACTGATTCAAAAAATATTAGTGGAATCAATGTTGGAGATGATTTAGGAACATCTGATTACCTTGAAACAAAAAACTTGAAAACTAATTTTTCAACTTTTCTAAAAAATAATTTATCAGTCTGAAAAGAGCATCAATATAAAAAATTTTTCCTTTCTTATTTCTTTAAATTCTAATTTTTTATAGTTTAAATAATTTATTAAAATTAGTTAATTAGATATATAATAAAAGAAGTTATAACCGTAAATATTAATAACCAATAATAAAAATTTGACAAAAATTCTTTATCATTTTTTTAACAATTTTTTCTAGTATTTTGCTGTTATTTTAAAAATTTGTATATTCTGTTCTGTAGATAAAATGTTATAAGTATTAAAACATGAATGGATGAAACATACATGAAAAAGATTAATTTAAATTATAATAAAAACATTTAAACCGATTGTTGGGCAACATTTTATTTTAAAAAGATAAAAACTATAAATTATGTGTAGCAAAGAAAAAATTTTATTATATGGAGGGGCTTTTGATCCTATTCATAACGGTCATACTAATACGATTAAATATTGTTTAAAGCATTTAGTTTTTGATCAAATTTGGTTATTGTTAACTTTTAAAAATGTTGATGGTAAACAACTATCTTGATGAAAATATCGTTATGAAATGATAAAAATCGCTTTATTACATGATTTTGAAGATCAAGACTTAAAAAAAATAAAAGTTTGTCTTTTTGAAATTGGTAAAGGTGATAGCGTTACTCTTAAGACAATCCAGGAGTTAAAAAAAATAAATACGAACCATGAATATAGTTTTTTAATGGGCGATGATACTTTTATTAAACTTAATGATTGAGCCAATTACAAAAAATTTATTCATGAATGTGAAAAAATTTATATCTTAAATCGTGGTTTAACAGAAACGTTAACTTTTCATCCCTTAATTAATAATTTAGATTTTGTCGATAAATTTGAAGTTTTAAAAAACCCACCTTGAGTTATTTCAAGTACAGAAATTAAAAATGGTCAAAATTTACAAAACCTTCATCCCAAAGTCTTAGAGTATTGTAATAATAATGGTTTATATTTTTATCAAAGAATTAAATCTTATTTATCTCCACATCGTATCGAACATAGTTTTAATGTCGCAAGTTTAGCTGTTGAATTAGCAAAACAGCATGACGTTTCAGTTAATGATTGTTATTGTGCCGCTATTCTTCACGATATCGCTAAAGAACTCCCTGCTTCAACTTTAAATTGATATTTAAAAGTCTATGATGAAAACCATCTTAATACCCATCCTAGCGTTCAGCATCAATATGTTGTAGCTGTTATTGCTAAAAATAAATTTTTAATCAATAACCAAAAAGTATTAGATGCAATTGCTCAACATACCATTCCTGATTTTTCAAAACCAATTGATGATGTTACTAAAATAGTTTATCTAGCTGATAAATTATCTGAAGATCGAGATTTTTCAAACATCAAATATTATCGCGATTTAGCAAAACGAAATTTGAATTTATCGTTTGTTAAATTATTCGAATTTATTCAATCGCAATATGAAGATATAAATACAGCCAAAATTGCAGAGGATTCTTTAATCGAAGAAATATAGTTTCTTTATGATTCATTTTTAGTTTTTTTGAAAAAAACTATTTAATAATTTAAGTTATATATTTAATTTAAATTTTATATTTCGCTATTTAAATATATAATTCAAAAATATATTATTAAAATTAATAACTTTAACAAACATGATGTCAATAAAATAAGATATGATTACAATCAATAACGTTACAAAATATTTCGGGAATATAAGAGCATTAAATGATGTAACTATTCAAATAAAACCAGGCGAAACATATGCTTTACTTGGTAAAAATGGAGCAGGAAAAACAACATTATTTCGAATTATCATGGGATTAATTGATCCAGATATCGGAAAAGTTGCTTGAAATGACAAAAAAATAACTATTAGTGATTTATTAAATGTTGGTTATGTTCCTGAAGTTAGAAGTTTAATTCCGCAATTAAAAGTTAAACAACAAGTTAAATATTTTTCCTCAATTAAAGGAATAAATTCTGCTGATTTTGAAAAAAGATGAGATGTTTATGCTGATATTTTAGATCTTAAAAAATATACGAAAACTAAAATCAAAAATCTATCAAAGGGAAATCAACAAAAAGTTCAATTAATTTGTGGCATTATTCATGACCCTAAATTAATTATTTTAGATGAACCATTTTCAGGTCTTGATGTTATTAATCGTGAATTAATCGGCAAGGTAATTAACCTTTTAAAACAAAAAGATAAAATTTTAATTTTTTCATCACATTTAATTGAAGATATCGAAAAATTCTGTGAATCAATTATTATGATTGATGAGGGGGGAATTATTTATCAAGGATCAGTTTATCAAATTAAAGAAGAATTTAAAAAATTTTCAATCCTTGAAATCACATTCCGTGATGTATCATTTGTTCAACTAAATAAAATCGCTGATATTTTAAAAAAATCAGTTAATATTATCGATATTAGATTGTCTGCTAATAAGATGATAATTAAATCAGAATCAACTAAAGATCAAGATTTAGTTAAAGCTTATATCTTTAAACATTTTTTATCCTATGTTGCTTCATTTAATATCGTTTTACCATCATTAAATGAAATTTTTGTTTCAAAACTTTCAACATCTAAAAATGAAGATCAAAATATTTCACTTGAAAAACTATCACATATTAAAAGTGAACGAGATGATATAAAAAATGTTGATATTAATTTTTTAGCTAATCAAGAAAATATGCAACAAGAAAATCAACCTTTAGCTGGACAACCAAAGTATCAATCTTTAACTCAAGAACAAGATAAGCAACAGAATAATCATATTTTAAATCAAGAATCTAATCAAGAATCTGGTGATGAAAGAGAAGTTAATTCAGAAAATGTAGGATTAGATGAATCAAAATCAAGTGATCAAGAACAGCCTAAAAAAAACTCTATAACAAGTCCATTAAAACCAGTAAAGAAAAAATCAACTTCAGTTTCTAAAAAAATTGCTAAAAAAAATATAAAATCTTCAACTAGAAAAAAAACAGTTTCAATCGTTAAAAAACCACGTTCAAAAATAGCAAAACCATAGATTTTATTATTATTTTATTTATTTTTTAATAATTTTTTATCAATCATAAAGGTCATTTTTCAATTACGAAAAATGGCTATATTTTTTATTTTTTCAGTTTTTAGAATAATAACTTAATAATTTTTCTTGTTTCACAACTTGAAATATAGATTATGGTTGCTTTCAATTTTTTTTATTACAATTTAAAACAACGGATTTTAAATAAAGTTAATTTATTCTTTTATTTATTTATGTTGATACTGTTATTATTTATCGGTATCGCAGCTCAAATTTGATGACAAAAGGCTGGAGAATGACTCCCTAATCAAGCTTCTTCAGCGCAAGCGCTTCATTCTTATGTTCATACTTTTTTTACTTTAATAGTTCCTGTATTAACAATTCTGCCTCTTTTTCTGATTGTTATTTTTCAAATTTATGAAACTCATGAAGAAAAGAGAAGTAATAGCGTTGTTTTTATTTTAACTTCAGTTCCGAAAAAAACAATCATTTTCACTAAGATATTGATTAATTTAATTTGGGTTGTTTTGTTTTATTTATTTTTATTTATTTTTTCTGAATTTATCGCTTTTTTCATGAATATTCAAAACGTTCACGGCGGATTTCTGATTGATTTTTTTTGCGGGGCTAAGTTTATGTCATTTGCTCAATTTTATTCAGCATTAATTAATTATTCTTCGCTTTTTAAAATGTTTCCGATTTCTTTAGAAGCGTTTATAACAATTCTCATTGTAAGTACCCTTTTAATTAATTTATTTTATATTTTGTTAGGGATGTATATTGGAAGTTTAACTAAAAACTTAAGAAATGGGTTAATGATCGGTATTTTTCTTTTTCTGATTCCAGCATGTGTCAATTTAGTAGAATTATTTTTAAATCTTCCAATTCAAAAATATATAGCTTTTATTCCCTTCATGTTTGCTTTTAACTATCCTTACACCCTTATCTTAGTAGGAGCTAGTAATAATTTTATCACTCCGTTTGTTTATATACCGATCATTGTTATAGTCCTTTCAATTATTATTTTATGAGTACTTATTCATCCTGTTTATTTTGCAAAACTTTTATCTTTATCTGTTTGAGATAAATTCATTAAGTTTATTAACTTTAAACAGAGAATTCATAATCACCGGATTAATAAGAAAAAAAATAAATATTATGTTTAGATTTAATTATTTACGTTGATCTTTTCGGTTTTATTTTTTTTCATTCGCCAATTGATTAAATATTGGTTTTATTTGTTTTGTTGTCCTTCTTTTTTCGATTCCGTCAACATCATTTTGATATACTCATCAATTTTATAATCCAACGACAAGCAGCAATATTGATAACTTTAAAATTTTTGATAATTTTTTTGCTTCATTTTTTAATAACATCTTCCCAATTTCGTTAATGCTTTTAATTTTCTTGGTTATTATTATGAACATTAGTTATGTTTATGAATTTAAAAAATCAAGTACAGTTGACATTGTAGTGTCTTCAGTAGGCAAGTTATACCACTATATTATTATTTTGTTTATTAGTTTTTCTTTTTTAATTTTTTATTCGTTAGTTTTTTTTCTATTAGCAGGAATTATTATGTCAATCTTTATTGGTCAGTTTTCTCCATTTTCAATCTTTTTATTCATAACCCAACTAAAACTTCATAGTTTTTTAGAAACATATAATTTCTTATATCAATATACCCCTGAACAGTTTTGTTATCTACCATTTAATACAGTTATTGGTTTTACGATCATTTTACTTCTTTTAAATGGAGCAATATATATTTTATTAACGACTGGCCTTACTGCTATTTCTGAATCATTTTTTGATATTTTTTTATTTGTTATCTTAATTTTAATCGTTCCGATAGTATTTAAAAATTTAATTAATTTACTTTATAATAATTTAGCCACCAAAAATATTAGTCAAAATAAAAATATTATTTATACAATTTTTACTATTATTCCAATCCTTTCTAATGGTTATTTTCCAGTTTATTTAGTCATATACAAATCACAATTAGGTCCTGACGTTTTATGACCTATTTTTTTAAGTATTGGACTATGTGCTCTTACAAATATACTGTTATTTTTTTTAATGAAAAGATTTTATTACTATGGAATTTTTTCATTTTCAAAAGCGCATATTTGGAAAAAAATACGTGGTATTTTTTCTGTCAAAGGACTAGAACAAATGAAAAATCAAACTTAATAATTTATTTTTTTTATGATGAATATTGAAAATGTCGATAAAGATACCGTTTTAGTAGTTGAAAATTTAACTAAACAATTTCCCTTATTTCGATTAGATAATATATCTTTTAGGGTTAATAAAGCAGAATCAATCGGAATCATAGGACCAAATGGTTCAGGGAAAACAACTTTAATTAATACAATTATTAAGGTCTATAAACCAACTTCAGGGAAAGCCTATTTTCCACGAATTAAGCGAAAAAATTTTTTTAAACACGTTAGTGTTCAGTTTCAAGAAACGTCTTTAACTCCTAATTTGTTAGTAAGGGACGTTTTAAGAGTGTTTGCCTATCGTTTTAAAACTGACTGGAAAATAGTTCTACAACTATGTCAAGAATTTAACGTTTTACACAAACTTTCATCAATGGCAGAAGGTTTAAGCGGAGGAGAAAAGCAAAAAATAGGTTTAATTATTGCTTTAATGAATGATCCTGATATTTTGTTTCTTGATGAAATAACTTCAAACGTTGATCCATTAGCAAGAAAAGATATTTTAAAAAAACTGATTCAAAAACAAAATGATGGTAAGGTTTTAATTATTATCAGTCATTACCTTGAAGAATTAGCACGTTTATGTAATCGTTTTATTTTATTATATTCTGGGAAAAAAATCTTTGATGGAACATTTGAACAGCTAAGACAAACATTTTCTCCAGATGATTTAAATGCAAGTTTAGAGGATATTTATGAAAAAGTTTACAGATAAAAGCAATCCTAAAGATAATATTAATCTAGATATTAAAAAGGGCAATCTACCTCTTTCTGAAAATTCAATCGCTAAACTTGAACAATTAAACGATCAAATTTCCAATAATCATCAAAAAAAACCCCATCGATTTAGATTTTTCAAAACCAAAAAACCACAAGAAAACTTTAACACCACTGATTTAGAAGATAATTTTTTTGCCTCAGATCAAGAAAAAGCTAAAGACAAACAAAAAACAGAATTTAGTGGTTTAAAAAAAGAATCTGTTCCGCTCGCTCAATATCAAAAAAATCGTTTGACATTAGAAAAAATTCAACAGATGCCATGACGGAAAAGAAGACGTTTAGTTAATTATTTATCTTTAAAAATTTTTAAAACGAATTTTAATCCAGTTCAAAGATATTTTCATATTCTTTTGATTCATGTTAAAAATTTTTTTACAAATCCGTTTGCTTTTATTTTTCCATTATTGATGCCAATGATTATTTTATATACGACAGGGCAAACTCTTAGTAATGAAACTAGTCTTCCTCCTGATGAAACTAATATGATTTGAGCGAATTTAATTTCACGTTTGCTTCTTGTTTCAGTTTTATCTTCTGCTTTTGTTTCTGTTCCAAGCGTTTTATCAATTAATCGATCACGGAAAATTTATTTAAGGTATTATTCAAGTGGATATTCGCCTACTTTTATTATTTCAATTCAAGCTAACTTGCTTATGATTATTGGTATTTTTGCTTCAGTTGTCAGTTTACTGGTTGGTAAATTAGCGTATGGACAACCAGATGTTAGTGTTTTAAGGTTATTTTTTGCTATTTTAGTAATTCTTGTCATGTCTATACCAGGCTATTGTATTGGAGCATGCTTAGCTTCATTGTTTAAAGATCCACGTTCTGTACAATCAGTTGGAGTTTTAGTTTATATGCTAATGTTATACTTAACAGGAGCATTCACCCCTGGAACAAGCATTCCTTTATCCTTAAATTATATATCTCCAGCGTGATACATGTCGCAAATTTTAATCTTTATAATGTACGGAGGTAATTTATCATCTTCTTTATATTCTTCTTTAGTCATTATTAATAATAGTGTAGCAGTCACAATTTTGACCTGATCATCTGTTTTAATTGGGATAACTATTTTATTTGGTATTATTTTCGTCAGAACTTTTAAATGATTGTAGGTTTAAAAAGTTTGTTTAAAAAAGATCAAACAAGAAAATGTTAACAATTTCAAAATTAGTCAGTTACAAACTTTGAATATATAATAAATTAAATAAATTTTATGAATAATCTCAATTTTAATGAAAATTTAATTTTAAATATTGAAGAAACGAATAAGTTAGTCAGTTATATAAAAACGCAATTTATTTATGGAATTAACGTTTTAAAAATATTTAGAAAGTTTTTAGAATCACAAACAAAATTAAATTTTAAAGCAATTAATAAAGAAATATCTTCTTTAAAAAAACTTTTAAAAAAACTAAACCGTTATTTAATAAATTTGCATATCGAAGATTTAAAAGTTAATATCAATTTATTAAAAGGTTATAAATCATTAGTTGAAAATTATTTATTATTAATAGAAAGTTTAAGAAAAATATTTAAAAGCCATAATAATTTTGATAATTGATTGATTTCTAATACCGCATCACTTGAAACTTTAGAAGATAAAAAAGCTTTATATTCTAAAATTAAGATTAAACAAATCAACCATCTTTTTAAAAAAGGTGAAAAAATATTAAAAAACTTTAATCAAGATTTACTAAATATTTCAAGAAATTTAGAAAAGGTTCAAAAATATCTTCAATAAAAAGCTGATAAGGTTTAGATTGAAGTTGTAATACGATTAAAGTAAATGAACAAAAATATCTTATATCTCTACATCGCCCCTGATCGATCATCTTTAAATAAAGCAATCAAAGAAATAGTTTTTAAGGCATTTCAAAATTTAGGAATTAAGTCAATCAAATTTCTTAATATTTTTGATTTAGATTTAACTTCTTTTTCTGATCCTTCTTTGAAAGAAAAAATCGGTTTATCGCAAGAATACGTTAAATGAGCTGATATTATCATTGCCCAGTTTCCAGTTTGATGATATTCTATTCCTGGAATTTTCAAAATATGATTTGAACTTGTCATGGTTGTCGATTTCGCTTATAAAACGGTTAAACCAAATGCTGGGATGGGTCTTTTGCAAGGTAAAGAAGTTATTTTTATCGGAACAGTTGGTTCTAAAAAAAATGATATCGTTAATAATTACACAATTCCAAATATTGAAGCATTGATTCATCCATGGGTTTTAGCCTTTAATTATGCTGCCATTGAAAATAAAAGAAATTTATTTTTTTATGGATGTAATCTTTTATCAAAAGAAGAATTTGAACAAATTGCAACTGACACAAATAAATTTATAATGGATAATTTTAGCAGTAAATAATTTTATTTATTTTTAAAATAGAGTTTAGTTCTTATCTTTTTTGTTCTATATTTTTTTATAATTGATATACAAATATTAAAATTTATAAACATTAAACATGAGCGATAACAACAACAATAAAGAAGTTAAAGATCAAGAACAAGGTTCTGTTCTTTCAAGAACAAAAAAACTTGAAAAACTTCATAATACAATCGAAAATCCAACGATTGATAAGATTGATAATTTAAACACTGAAGATGAAAGCAGTTTTTTTCAGACTTTGGATTTAAATTTAAAAGACATTAATTCACAATCAAAATATGAATTCAATAATACCCTTGAAGTTTATGGCACAAATTATAAAAAACAAACCAAGCAAAAGCAACAAGAAGTTAAAGCAGCTAAGGATACTGAAGATTTAAATCAACTTTTAACTTCAGAAATTGACAATTTCTCACATAAACTCCAACAATTAAAAAATAATGAAGAAAATTTGATCAATTTAAACAAAATTAGCGATGAGAAAAAAACATTAGCTTTATCAAAAAATGCAACAGCATTTAGTTCTAAACCTTCTAATATGTCTTTAACTGACATCATTGCTGAGTTGAATGATCAACAAACTGAACAATTATCGGTTGAAAATAAAGTTATGGTTGAAGAGTATTTACCTGAACTTGAAGCTAAAAAGGAACAATTTAATGAGTTTCAACAGAAAAACATTGACTATAAAGGTAAATTAAGAAAATTTTTTGGATTTAAAGCTTATTCTTTAAAAGAAGGGTATTTATTCCATAAATCTGCAAGAATATTAATCAAAGAGTTAAACATTTATCTTCAAAAGAATGCAGATGCTTTAGATAAAAACATTTGTATCAAAGCTCGTCATGGTATAGATGATTTAAAATATGAATCAAGAGCAATTTTCTTTAACCAAGTTTTACATTTACTAGGTTTTGTCGTTATTATTTGTTTATTTATTCTTTTGGTTATTTTTTTAATTCTTTATTTAGCATTTTAAGGATAAAATCAAATCATGAACAATTTTGAAATAAGTCCAGAAAACTATACACTTTTTATTTCCAATTCTTCATCGCCTTTTTCGGGGGTTTATACTGTTAAAATCAAAGCGTTCGCTTTTAAAACAGTTTGGAATAAATTATTAAATATAAACTTAAAAGACATTCCTAAAAAAGAGATTTTAATTTTTTTTAATCATGCTTTTAAATTTGTCTTTAACAGTCTTAATAATTTTGGAACCGATTTTGTTAATTCGCAACAATTGTATTCACAATTTGATGAAGCTGAAATCTTAGATCAACTAAATGCTAAAAATCATTTTTTCCAAGATAATGACTTGAACAAAAAAGGTAATTTAATATTTGATTTTTTTACCCCACCACATTTATTTTATGATCGAAATATTATTAAAATATTTTTTGATATTAGTTCTATATACAGCAAAGATATCAATTTTTATAAAAAATGTTTAGAAAAATCAAATGATGGATATCATTTTCATAAAATATCTTATTTATTTTCATTATTAATGTATAGCAAAATTAAACTATGAATTTATTTATTATTCATTAGCGTCTATAAAAGTTATGAAAAATTAGTTAGCGACAATACTTCAGAATTAGAAGTTTTAAAAAACGACAACTTCTTTAATTTTTCTAAAAACAAGACAAGATTTATTCAAATTAAAGATCATTTTGATAATTATTTAGATTTTGATCAAATTTTAACTGAATTTTTGAGTTTTATTTTTCAAGAAACCGAATTAGTTAATAAATCAAATGATGATAATTATTGAGTTAATAGTTATCTTAGAATTATAAAGTTTAAATCAGGTATAAAATCAAAATGAGAGGGGATAGCAGAAAAACTAATCCTTGATAAAAATAATTATTATGATAATTTATTTTTAGAAGTTCTTGAAGTTTTTAAGTCTATATAATGAATGATTCTTTTTTTTATTATTGTTAGCGGATGAACAGCATCTAATAAACATTATTTAGCAGAAAAATTAGCGGATAAATTTAAATGAAGTTTTTTTTCTGAAAAGTTATTAGTTTTAAGTTTTTTAAAATTTATTAAAAAAAACTATCCCCATCTAAAACCACAAGAAGGAGATAAATATCTTAAAATGATTTCTTTAAACCGTAAAAATAATTTCCTTTTTAACCAAGAAGAGATAATTTTAACTGATGATGATTTCCTTTTTAACCCAAATCATATAATTGATTGAAAAACGATCGGAAAAATATATTTAAATCCTGATAATTTCCCTAATCTTTTTAATTTAGCTTCAAAACTGTTAAATTCATTTGACAATCTTATTCTTATTTCCTATTACTTAATCGCCAACCTTAAAAAAAAATTAATTATTTTATTTTTAAAAACCGACCTATCACAACGTTGCAATTTATTCCTTTTAAGAAATAATTTAAAAACAGGATCTATTATTGCTTATTCAAAATACATTTCGGAAGTAGATGAATATGTTGCCAATTATTCACCTTTTTATTTAATCTATTTTAATGATAAAAATTTAAAAATATATCAAATTGAAGGTAATGTTGATAAAAATCAACTAGCTGAAGAAATTTTTAAAAATGTCGAATCAAAAAAACTTAACATCATTGGATAACGAAGCATTTAATCAAGCTGAATGGAAAGAAATTGAATCAAAACAGCATGATTGAATCAACACTTTCAATTTTGAAATTTATCAAAATCAAAACTTTAGTTTAGATACATCCCAAAATTTTTGTATTCTTTTACCCCCACCTAACATTACAGGTCTGTTACATTTAGGACATGTTTGAAATGTTATTTTACAAGACTTTTTGATTAAATGGGAAAAAGTCATAAACCATAAAAATGTTTATTGACTACCTGGTTTTGATCACGCAGGGATAGCAACGCAAATAGTTCTTTGAAGAATGATTGATGAAAAAAAACTTAATATTCAAAAAAATAATAAAGCTAAAATTGAAAAATTATTTTTAAAAGGTTATAACGGAGAAGAAAGTTATAAAACAAAAACGATTAAAAATATTACAAATCAATTAAAACAATTTGGGTTAAGTTTAAATTTTGATAAAACTTATTTTACTTTAAATGATGATATTTCGAAGATAGTTAAAAAAACCTTTTTAAAATATTTTAATGAAGGTATCATTTATCGAAGTAAAAAAATTATCCATTGGGATCCAATTCTTAAAACAGCGATAAGCGATCTTGAAGTAAAATTTGTTAAACAAAAGACAAAATTATATTATTTTAAGTATTATTATGAAACGAAAAAAGATTTTTATTTAGAAATCGCAACGACAAGACCAGAAACTATTTTTGCTGATACCGCTTTAGTATGCCATCCTGATAATAAGAAATATTTTAAATATTTAAATCAAAAATTTTTAAATCCTTTTACAAAAAAACCAATTCCGTTATTAGCAGATGAATCAGTTGATATTGAGTTTGGAACTGGAGTAATGAAATGTACCCCAGGGCATGATTTTGTAGATTTTGAAATTGGTAAAAAATATAATTTAGATTTATTAGTTTGTTTAACCAAAGATGCTAAACTTAATCATTTATGCGCTCAGTTTCAAAATATGACTATTAAAGAAGCAAGAATAGCAATTGAAAAAAAATATCTTCACAATTTATTAACTAAAATTGAAGATTATGAAAATATGATTTCGATTAGTTCAAGATCAGGGGCAGTTATTGAACCTTATTTAAGTAGTCAATATTTTATTAAAATTGAAAAACTGGTTGATATCGCCTTAAAATTTCAAAATAACCCAAAAACAAAAATTAATTTTTATCCGAAAAAATTTGAAAAAGTTTTCTTTAATTGATTAAATAATTGCCATGATTGATGTATTTCACGTCAATTATTCATTGGTCATCCGATTCCGTTATATTTTGATAAAAATGATAATATTTTTCTTAACGATGGAAGTGATCGTAAAAAATCAAATGATGTTTTAGATACATGATATAGTAGTTCACTTTTGCCACTTTTATTTTTAAATGATGATATAAAAGTAGGGGACAGTTTATCATCTGTTTTAGTAACAGGCTATGATATTTTATTTTTTTGAGTTATTAGAATGATATTACAAACAACATTTTTAGAAAAAAAAATACCGTTTAAAAATGTCTATCTTCACGGTTTAGTTAGAGATGAAAATAATATCAAAATGTCTAAATCGAATAACAATGGTATTAATCCGATTCAAGAATTAAATATTTTCAGCACTGACAGTTTACGTTTATATTTTCTTGAACATTCAACTTTAGGAAACGATTTAAGATATGATCGGAAAGCAATCAGTTTAAATAGTCGTTTTTTTTCAAAAATAATGAATATCTTTAAATGATGAGAAGCAATGAAAAGTAAATTTTCAAATAATCTAGTTTTATCAAAAGATCAACTTTTTTGGAAGAAAGAGTTTTTAAATAAGTTTGAGAATCAATTTATTATTTTTTTCAAAACAATTAATCATCATTATCAGAAGTTTCAATTTCATCTTTTAGTTGAAACGCTTAAAAATTTTACTTATGATATATTAGCTAATCAAATTATTTTAGAAATTAAAAACAATCCTTTTTTATTTCATGAATCAGATTTAAAGGAATATTTTCAATTATTTTTAATTATTTTATTTCCTTTTATTCCGTCAATTGGAAGTTATTTGTTAAATAAAGAATTTAATATAAGTCCAAAGGATATTTGCAAATCTCCCTTAATTAGTTCTTTTAAAACAAAAAGAAGTTTGAAAACGATTTTTTCTGATCTGATTACATTCGAATTAATTTGAAAAATTAATTTACTTTTAGCAGATAAGAATTGCAAAACAATTTTAATTAATATTTTGACTGACTCTGATCAAACCTTAATGATTAAAAATTATTCTTTATTACATTCTCAAAAAATAACAATTAAAGATAAAACTTTAAATGAAATTGATACAAATTGATCGCTTTATTTTAAATCTACTAATATAGAAATTTTTGCTATCTCAAAAAAAGTAAAATCTGAATCCTTAAACGCTGAAACTTTAAAAAGTAAAATTTTTGCTTTACAACAAAAAATTGCTAAAAAAAATCAATTATTAACTAATGATAAGTTAATTTCAAAAGCGGATAAAAAATTTATTGAAATGCTTAAAAGCGATTTAAATAAGCAAAAAGAAGAACTACAAGTTTTAGTCGATCAGTTAAATAAATTATCTAAAATTTAAAATATTAAACTTTAAAATTCCTATTAATATTTATGATGATTCATAAAGTTGATAGAATTTGTACAATCTTTTTTTTCGCAGTTGTTAATTTAATTATTATTTTAACTCTTTATTATTTTGATTGAAAGTTTTATTATTATCTTTTTTTTGGCGCTTTATTACTGGTTCAATTTTTTATTCTTAAAAGTTCTTTTTTCTGAACATTTTTCTTTTCAATCGGTTTTACCTTTGTTATTATTTTGTTTCATGCTCTTTTATTTAACTTTAATTTTGAAATTAAAAATATTCAAAAGTTTACAGTTGTTCAAGAATCTAAAAAAAATTATTTAATCAAATCATCATTTAATTTTTTTTGCTATCTTAAAAAAAGTAATTATTCTAACTTGAAGTTTTCAACAGGAGATACTATTTTTATTTCAATTACCGATCGATCAAAATATCAATTTGATCGATCTTTTTCTTTTACTTTTAATAATTATTTATTTTCAAATAATATAAAATATTTAATTTCAAAATATCAAATAAAATCAATTATTCACCCCAATTTTTTAAAAGGGTGGTGGAATAATTTAGAACATTATTTTAAAGATTGTCATTTGATAGAATCATTAATTTTTAATAATCATTTAACAGGAGGATTTTATAAAGAGACAATATTTTACAATGTTGTGCAATTAATAATTATCAGTAAGCATCATTTAAATCTTTGAAAAAAATTTTACTTAACCTTTTTTCAAAAAGTTTCACCAGAAATAATTGTAAATTTTCTTTTTTTAATTTTCTTTCTTCTTTATTGTTATTTAACAAATTTTAGTATTGTAGTGACAAGATTATTAGTTTCTGAACTTTTAACTGCTTGTTTTGCTTTTTTATTTTTTAGGAATATTTTTTCTTTCAATTTTAAGGTCATAAATAGACTACAAAAATATGAAATGAAATTAATTTGAAGCATTACTGCTTTCTTTTTTGTTTTTTATAATCCAAAAATTGTATTTGATATATCTTTTTATTTTTGTTTTATCATACCGTTAGCAATGATTTATTTTTTAAAATTAGAAATCAGTTCAGCATGAATTAAAAAAATATTTATTAATTATTTGGTTTTAATTGTTTGTTTACCAGTTTTTATTTCAGTCAATAATAGTTTAAATATAATTTCTCCTTTTTTAGTCCTATTAATTGAGCCATTGATTATGGTTTTTTATATTTTATTATGGCCATTAATTTTAACAAGCAATTTCTTTTTTCCTTTTGATTGGATTAATTTTATTAATTTATTTTTAGAAAAAATATTATCAAATTGTTTTAGTATATTTAGTTGAATTATTTATTTTTAATATTTTTTTTCTTGATTTTATGAACAATATATATTTTTATGGATCTTGGTAAGTTTAATTAATATAATTAATTGTGAAAGGAGTATATTTAAACAAACTATAAAAATTAATTTTTCATGATATACAAAGATTTAATTTTAAAAGGGACTTATAAGTCCCGCAGTCAGTTGTTTGAAGAAGTTGCACTTCTTCTTAAGCAAAAAGGCTTTGTTACCGATGAAAAAAAACTAGTAGATGAGTTAATGCAACGAGAAAACGAAGGAAGTACCAACTTTAATGAAGGTATAGCCATTCCACATGCTAGAAGTAAAAATATTTTAAAAACTTCAGTTGTTATCGTTAATTGTGTGAATGACATCGAATGAAATTCACAAGATGAAAATAAAGTAAAAGTTGCTATATTTTTGATTGTTGCTGATTCTTCAACTCAATTACATTTACCCATTTTAGCTAGGATTTCTTCAAAACTATTAGATGATGATTTTAAACAAAATCTGTTCAAGTTTAATAAAGCCAAAATATTGAAAATGTTGAAAGAAATTGAAAAAGAAGTCCAAAATTCAGTTTCTGAAAAATCAAATTTAAACACTAAACAAGAGATAAACGTAAAGCAAAATTTATCTTCAAAAGATGATGATTTAAAACCTCAATTTCCTCAAAAATTTGAAGCAGTTCCAGATGATAAAAAGCTTTTTATTGTTGGAGTTTCAAGTTGTCCGGTTGGTATCGCCCATACTCATATGGTTGCAACCGCCCTTGAAAGAGCAGCAAAATCATTTGGTTACGATGTTAAAATTGAAAAACAAGCCGCAGAGGGAATTGTTAATGGATTAACGTCTGAAGATATAATGAGAGCTGATCTTGTTATTATCGCTGCTGGTAAAACAATTCCAATGGACAGATTTGTCGGCAAAAGAGTATATGAAGCAAGACTTGGCGAAGTTCTTAAAAAACCTAAAGAAATCGTTAAAGATGCTGTAGAAACTGCCCGTGTTTATGAACAAGAAGGAGCACCTAAAAACGGTAAAGCTGGTTATTTTGAACGTAGAAAACAAAAATCAAAATCTGGAATAATGGGATACCTTATGTATGGGGTTGGATGAATGATTCCAATCGTGATTACTGGGGGGATTTTATTAGCTATTTCTTCACCTTTTGTTAGTGATCTTCCAAAAGATTATGGTTTTGGCCTTCATTTATTGAAACTGCTAAATGACCTTGGAGGCTTAGCATTTCAACTTATGATCCCAGTTTTAGGTGGATTTATTGCTTATGCTATTGCTGATAAAATTGCATTTGCACCCGCTGCTATTATTTCGTTTTTAGGAAACCAATTAAATGGAGATAATATGAACGAATTTTTATTCAATTGACCAGGATTGTCATTTGGATTAAAAGGTGGAGCTCTAGGATATCTTGGAGCGATTGCTATTGGGTTATTTATTGGTTATTTATGTTTATGAATGAAAAAATGAAAATGACCGAATGTTTTACTTCCATTAGTACCTATTTGTTTTGTTCCAATTATTGCAAGTTTAGTTGGTTGAGTTGCTATTGCTTTTATTTTAGCATTACCAGTTTATTACATCCAAACAGGTTTACATGATTTAGTTACTCTTCTACAGAAACATAGTTTACTATTATTAATGGGTCTTGTTCTTGGTGCTATGATTGCAATTGATATGGGTGGTCCTATCAATAAAATCGCCTTCTTTTTAGGAGTTGACGGCATTGGTACAAATGCTCCTAATAAGGGTGTTATTATGGGAATGGATGCATCTGCGATTGCTGTTCCGCCAATTGCTGCTTTTATTACCTGAGTTATTTTACGAAAAAAAATGGATGATGACGATTCAGTCGCAGGAAAAGCGGCTTTAGGACTTGGATTTATGGGTATAACTGAAGGAGCGATTCCTTTTGCAGTTAAATATCCTAAATTCATTATTGCTAACGTAGTTGGGGGAATGGTTGCAGGTGCCTTTTCTGGTGTCTTCGCTATCACCGACTTAGCAGGCCATGGTGGCATGATTGTTTATCTATTAGGAGCAATCGGTAAAAATGGTCAAACGAACTTCCTTTATGGACTATTACATATTGTATCTATTTTACTTGGTGCATGTGTTACTTCAGTGCTTTCAGTTTTATTCTTTACACTAGATTTAAAACGGAATAAAGTCAAAAAAGAATCATCAATCGGAAGTCCATTAAGTTATAGTATGGAGTCTCAAGCCACAAGATTATAAAATTGATAGTATTTTAATTTATGTTATTTCTAAATCCTATATTTATCGAAAAACTTTGAGGTGGTGAAAAATTTAAAAAATATAATTTTTCTTTGCCAAATAATAGTATTGGAGAAGTTATAGTTTGCGGTGCAATCGCAGAGGAAGCAGATTCTAAAATTGAAAGGGGAGTTTTTCAAGACTTAAATTTAAGTTTCGTTTGAAAAGTTTTTCCCAATCTATTTAATAATTTTCCATCAAATAACTTTCCGCTTTTAATCAAGTTAATCAGCGCTGAACAAGATCTTTCGATTCAAGTTCATCCAACCGAAGAATATGCTAAATTGCATGATACAGATCCTAAAACAGAAGCGTGATTTATTCTTGAATCTTCAAATGATAATAAAATAATTTATGGTCATCAAGCTAAAGATAAAGATGAATTAACGCAATTAATAAAAAATAAGAATTGAATCGATTTAATCAATGAAATTAGAATTGATAAAAATGATTGTTTATTATTAGTCCCAGGAACAGTTCATGCTATCAAAGCGGGAACCGTTTTATATGAACTGCAGCAGCCTAGTTTAGAAACTTATCGTTTATATGATTATGATAGGTTAGATAAAAACAAACAATTAAGGGCTTTGCATATTGATCAGGCCCTTGATAATATTTATTATCCTCAGCTTTTTCAACATCCTGATAAACCAATTTTAGAAATAGATACGATGCCTTTAAAAATTTGAAAACTTTTTGAATCAATTTATTTTATTGCTAAAAAAGTTCAATTAAATTCAAAAAAAGATATTAAAATTGATAGTTTTTCTGACTATTTTCTTGTCTTGACAATGATAAGTGGCCAAATTACATTCAATGATCATCTATTGACAAAAGGAGTCAGTTTGATTTTAACCAAAGACGAAATTGATAATTTCTATGTTTTTGGTAACGGAGAGTTTATTTTAGCTGCTCCGATAAGTAAAATTTCTTAGAATAATTATAAATAAATATAAAATTTACACAGATCCCTCAGTTTTTTAAATAAAACTGGGGGATTTGTTATTACATTAAAAATAAATTAGATAAAATAGATTTTTATAATATAATTAAAAATTAACATTAATTAATTAACTAAAATTTGGATAGCATTGGATAAATTAGATTTAGATAACAAAAGCAGTTCCTGTACCAAAATTAATATTGATAAAATTGATAAAAACACCAAAATTTACCAGAAATTGGTATCTTTGTTATGTTTTATTTTTTACAATTCAAAAGTAAATCAAGTTTTAAAAAAAAATTCTGGCATTTATAGCGATTTATTAATTTTGTTAAGTATTTTAAATTATCTTGAAGATTTGTTAAATATTACGACAAAGAAACGAGTTTTCACGAAGGTCTCAATGTGGTTTTCTAATTTTTTTCATAAAGATTTAGAAATTAGCGTTTTTGATGGCGTTTTATCTGAAAATTACATTTTTCAAAAAATTTCAACCCTTCAAACATTTTTATCCAATTTATCTTCAGTTGATTTAAAAGCATTAAAATTAGATTTATCAACGCATGATTTAGAAGAAATTGCAGACAATAAATTTGATTTTCAAAAGTTTGTACAATTGGAAAATAGTAATGATACGATTGTAGTTAAAGCCGAAGAAATGGAAGTATTACCGCAAGCTCAACCTTTACCATTAGATCGAGATATTGCTTTAGACAAACCATTTATTGAAAATAAACCAACAACGCAGTCACAAGAAATAAACGATCCTTACAAACCAATAACTCATCCAGCAACGACAAAGGCTGATAAAAAATTTATTTTTGATAAATTGAATAACGATCCGAAATTTTATCCCTTTACATCTAAACCAAAACTAATCATTCATTTAAAACAAGCCATAGCATGTTTAGCTTTATTTGCAATCGCTTGATCAGTTGCTTTTTTAATTTATTTTGGATCAAACGAAAACATAATTCTTTATGCTAATAAATGTCTAAATAAAGTATGGTCTGGAATTGGTACAAATGAAACAATATTTATTATGGTTGTTATATTATTTATTGTTTGACTGCCAGTTTATACTCGCTCATTATTTAAATTTCTGTTTATCCCAAAGCATGAAACGCAACGTTTTAATTTTCCTATTATTTCTAGTTTTTTAGCAATTGTTTGAGGTATGATCGTTTTATTCGCCTTATATAAATTTTGGTATAATTTTTTAAATATGTTATCAAGTTCTGGTTTATCGCTAGCGAATAATAGTTTGATAATCGCTTTTTCAACAGTAATATTAATTGTTGACATCGCTTTAATGATTTGTTTACTAATTGGAATTTACAAAAGACCAAGAGTAGATGTTAAAAAAATTATTTCAATCATTAACGAAAACAGACAACAAAATTTAGATAACTCTAATAATAACGACTATTGAAAAACTAATAATTCAAGTCATTATTTTAATTTATAATTTAAATAATGAATTGTCCCTTCAATTTTTATAATTTCTAATCTTTTTTTATGGAAAATTCAAAAAAAACATCCGCGCCTAAAATCAAAAGTGCACTTTCAAAAGCAAAAAATACATCTAAAAAAACATCTATTGTAAAAACTACAACAACCAAAAAAACCCTTTCAGTTAAAGGTACAAAAAGTCATAATGATTCAAAAAAATCACCGAAAAAAATCAAAATTTCCATTGTAGATGACTTAACATATGTTAATATATTAAGTTTTTTAACTAATTTTATTAAAAATAATCTTTTTTACCATCTTTTAGTTAAAAACACAACTTTACAAGATAAAATATCTGAATTATTAGGTTTTTTAAATTTTTTTGAAGAAAAACTAAATATTAAAGAAGATGAAAGATTTTTTTTCAAACTTGCCCAAATTTTTTCAAAAATTTTAAACAAAGATTTAGAAATCAATACTTTTGAGTCTGTAGAAAGTAAATTAGCGCAAGAAGAAGTTAATACTGTCAAAACATTTTTATTAAATTTAATTGACAAAAATATAGATAAAGATGTTTTTGATAAATTATTAAAAACAGATGAAATAAATGAAATTTTATTAAATTTCAAACAGAGTCCTTTGCTTGAAGATGATGAGATTGTTAAAACGAATGTATCTGTTTCCAATTTACCATCTGATGCAGATGTCCAAACAGATTTACCAGTTCCAACGAGAAGAGACTTAACACCTGAGACAACACCTAATCCGACAAAACCATTTGGTAATCAAAAAAAAGATCCTTTTGGAGGGCATATATATCCAAATAATAAATATATAAAATATATTGTTAAAACTTACCCTGATGTATATCCATTTCAAACAAAGCCAAAAATTATCCTGTTGCTTAAAAGATTGGTGGCTTCTTTTGCTTTATTAGGGTTTTGTTTCCTAGTCGCTTTTGTTTGATATTCTTTATCTCAACCAGCGATTAAAAATGTTATATTTGATATCATTAAAACAGAATTTAAATCTTATGGTAAAATTACTGAATCTATGGTGCCCGGCTTTTTGGGTGGTTTTATAATTTATTGATGTTTGTATATGGTTAGAGCACTTTGAGGATTTTTATTTTTACCAAAAACTGAATCTGCAAAATATTACCTTCCGTTAATAACACCTATTTTAGCTATAATATTAGCTGCTTTCTTATTATTTAATAATATAAATCTAATATCCCAATTTCATTCTGATCAACTAACGCATTTAGTTCCAAAATCTCAAAGAACCATATTTTATACACTTTTAAGTTTATCAAGTTTGGCTTATTTTGCTTCAGCTTGTTTATTATTAACAGCACTTGTTAAACGTCCTAAGCCAGAATCATTATCACGAATTCACGAAATTTTAACTTTGAAAAATTACCAAATACCAATTGGTATGATGTTTTAAAAAATTATTTTTTTCATTTTTATTTAAAAAAAACGCTAAGAATATTCTTAGCGTTTTTTTAAAATAACTTAAATTAGATAAAAAATTTTATGTTGAAATTTTTTGAGTATCTGTTTTTTTTAAATCATTTATTTTTTTGATTAATTTACTTTTTATTTTATTCGCTTTGTTTTGATGAATTACATTCGTTTTCGAAGCTTTATCTACTTTTTTTTGGATTAAAAGAAAAAGATCTTCTGAAGCCTTTAAATCACGATTTTGAGGGTTAACAGAAAGATTATATTTTTTGATATATGTTTTTATTTGATTTATTTTAGCTTTATTTTGGATTTTTTTAGCTAATTCTTTTCTTTTTCTTTTTTTATTGATCGGTTTCATATATTTAAAATTCAAGATTTATTATACTTTAAAATAATAAATTTTGGAACTTTAGTATTTTTTTATTTCCCAATATCTTTGATAATTTCAGATACTGATAGAAAATCTGTCAGTAGACTATATTCTTTTTTTCCACATATAAGATATTGATTTTTATAAGTCAATAGAAATGATCTAATCATTATCAAATAATAGTTTCTTTAACTATAATTACATTAATTGGGAATAGTATATAGAATAATTCAATTGGGGGTTGAGATGTATTTTGAAAGTTCTATTAATTTGTTCTTTCTTGGAGTAAACATCGGTATGGGTTCCAAGGTTCAACTATGGTTAAGTTTGGTAAATTATTGTTTGTTTGCTTTCATGGTACTATGAGCCTTTCTAAACTTTTTGTTTCCAATAAGACTAAGACCATTCAGTATTCCATTATTGGGGGTTTTGATAACTTCAACCGTTATTAATATAGTCTTCTTTGGATTTAATGATTCAACGGTTGTAGGTATATTGTATGAGCATATTAAGGATTTATTACAGTCCTTACATCTTGTATAAAGTGTATCGAAGTAAATGCTCTAATCATTTAGAACAATGCAGAACTAGAAATAGTTCTGCTTTTTTTTATACGACTAGTTTAAATTAGTTTAAACTTATAATAGTTTAAAATTATTATTTTAGATATCCCTTCCATCGATGAAAGAAAATAATTTCAGATACATTACAAAAAAAGATTATAAAAATTTTATAACTTGTAAATTTTTTTGGCAATTAGAACAAGAAGTTGAAGATATTAATTTTTTTAATGATTCAAATAAAACAACATTTGCTAAAAAAAAATATCATTCATTACTTGATGAATATGAGGTTAGCGATGAAGTTAATGATACTTATATGAAGGAAGGTCTCGAGTTTGATATTTTAGTTAAACAACTTTTTAGTCAAAAGTATGAAACGCTTAATTTAAATGATGAAAAATATAAAGATTTATCCCTTTCTCAAAAAGCCAAATTAACAAGGGAAGCGATTGATCAAAAAAATGTTCAATATATCATAAACGGTTGATTTATTTTTAACGATTTAATTTGTAATCCTGATTTAATCGAAGTTATTGATAAATCTGAAATTGTTTTAATTGAAATAAAAGGACGTAAAAAAGTTGATAACAGCCGAGATATCTCTGATTTAGCTTTTCAATATTACTTAATAACAAAACTAAAAATAAAAATTGAAAATGTTAAGGTAGTTTTATTAAGTGATAATTTTTTTTATACAAGATTAAATAATTACAATGAGATTTATAAGTTTGTTCACTTAGTAAGTATTAATCGTAAAATTTATTCATTATTGGATGCTGTTTTTGAACAATCATTGAATATTAGTAATGTATTAATTAAGATTAGACAAATGGCTTATCCAGTTCTAAAAGAACCTTTACCACGTAAAATACACAATAAGTGTTACATAAACGGAGAGTATTGTAAATATTTTAAATTTTGTGCAAAGCATATTAATAATATTGATATCGGAGAAAATAGTTTGCTCAATTTATATAACTTAAAATTTGATAAAAAAATAAAAATTTTAAATGATGGTTTTTATCATTTTCAAGATTATCCAACTTTCAAAGACCTTCTTATTGAATTAGGAGTCCAAAAGAAAGTCAACAGAATTAACACAATTAGAGAATTACAATATCTTGCAACGGTTGAAGATAGAGATATAGTAGATCATTTTTTAATCAACGAAGAATTAAAAAGATATAAAGGACCTATTTATATGCTTGATTTTGAAACTTTTGCAGTTATTATTCCTAAAATACTTTTTACAGGGTCATACCAACAAGTTCCGTTTTTATATAGTATTCATATAATTAATGATTTTGATTGCTTAAAAGAAGAAAACAAACAAATTTTGAAAAAGAAAATAGTTCATAAAACTCATATAGAAGATCCGAATAATTTTCAATTATTAAATTTTTTATCTCATTTAAGTCAAGATTTAAGATCACACGGCGATGGAACGATTGTTGCCTATCATGCTTCGTTTGAAATATCAGTAATTAAAAATTTAATTATGTCATGTGAAAAAATTTAATAAATAACAATAACAGAATGCAATATCAAGATGATATTAAATTTTTAAAATCTATCACTGAAAAAAATGGTAAAAATACAATTATTGATTTAAAAGATTTTTTTAATATTGGCGCTTTTTATCGAAAAATATTTAACGGAAAATTAAGCATTAAATCTGTCCTTCCATCCCTTGATAGTAATTTTTCTTATAAAAGTCTAAATATTCAAAACGGAGTAGAAGCTAATTCTGCGTATTTAAAAATCATGAACGATGATAATTTTCCTTTCATTATTAAAAAGAAAATTTTATCTGATTTAGTTTTGTATTGTGAACTTGATACTTTCGCTATGATAATTATTTTTCAATTTTTCTGAAAATTAAATCAAGAAAATATCAATAAAAGTTAATTTTTTAAAATTATTTTAACGTTAAAATTATAAATATTGTTTATTAATTTATATATAATAAAATTTAAGTAAATCTTATTCGTTTAAAAATTTATTCAATATGCATATTTTATTTGTTCATTTAGGCGCTGTTATTTCCGTCGTAGTTTTTGTTATTATTGTATATCTTGCTGAAGATGAATAGGACATTATCATACCTTTTTGTACCTTGGTTAAAAAATTAAAAATCGTTTTATTAGCCTCTGGCAATTTTGGGCATAGGTTACTTGAACATATTTTACACGAATCTGAGAAGTTTGAAATCGTTTCTTTTATTACTTATGTGAAACTTTCAAACTGTTCAATTATCAAAACAGCCCAAGATCATCATATCAATGTTTTGAATCTAAAAACAGAAAGGAAGTTAGACTTTGTTTCCATTTTAAAAAACCTTTATTCTAAAGTTGATTATTTTATTGTTATTGATTTTGGCAAAATAATACCATTAAAATTTTTTAACTTATATCCATATCCATTAACTAAAACGATTAATATTCATCCATCACTTTTACCATTGTTACGAGGGGCATCGCCTATTCAAACGACATTATTATTAGAAAAAAAAGAAACAGCGGTTACTTTTATTGAAATGATTAACGAATTAGATGCTGGTCCAATAATTTTTCAAAAAAAGATCACTATCTTAAAAGATGATGATTATGATAGTTTATTTGAAAAAATTGTTTCTGTTACAAATGAAAATATTTATGATGTTTTAATAAAGTTATCAACTAACCAAATCAAGCCACTAAAACAAGAATCTCAAAAAGTTTCATTAACCAGACTATATTATTCAAAGGATTTTTTTCTTGATTTTAAACAAATGGCGGTTGATAAAATAATTGCTAAAATAAAAGCATTTTCATATCGTGGTTGTTATTTTTATTTTTTGAAAAAAAAGTATTTAATTTATAAAGCAGAAGTCATTAAACATCCAAATAATAATAAACCGGGAACTTTAATTAAAATTTCTAATAAGCAATTATTAATCACATGTAAGAACAATTCAGTTGATAATTTAGTTTTAGATGTTAAACAGATTAAAGCAGCTACAAGAAAAAGTTTGCCACTGCTTGATTTTTTAAACGGTTTTAAGTTAGATAAAGCGCAGACCGTAGATTAAACCAAAACAATATTTCGATAAAAATTAATGAAAAATGATTAAAGATAAATCAAAAATACGATCTTTCTGTATAGTTGCCCACATTGATCACGGTAAAAGTACTTTAGCTGATAGAATTTTAGAAATAACAAATCCTTCTTTAAAAAAAGTTTTAGCTACTAAACATCAACTTCTTGATGAGTTATCCCTTGAACAAGAAAGAGGGATTACGATTAAAATGAATATGGTTCAACTTGAATATGTTTTTGAAAATGAAACATATTTTTTTCAATTGATAGATACCCCCGGTCATGTTGATTTTAATTATGAAGTTGAAAGAAGTCTTTTTGTATCACAAGGGGTTTTACTTTTAATTGATGTAAAACAAGGTATTCAAGCGCAAACTATCAGTAACTTTAATTTGGTAAAAAAACATAATTTAAAAATAATCCCTGTTTTAAATAAAATTGATATTCAGAATATTAATATCGAACACGTTGAAGATCAAGTTGAAAAAATTTTGGGAATTAATCGGAATGAAATAGTTAAAATTTCAGCAAAAACAGGTCAAGGTGTCACTGAATTATTAGAAACAATCATCAAAAAACTACCTGCTCCTGACGCTGATGATAAAAAAGATCTCAAAGCATTAGTTTTTGATTCATATTATGATCAGCATCGAGGTATAATTCTTTTAATTTATATTCAAAACGGCGTTATTAAAGAGAAAGATGATTTATATTTAGTTGGTAAGAAATTAAATTTTTTAGTCAAGCATATAGGCATTAAAATTCCAAAAGAAGTTAAGAAAAAAGAATTATCAGCAGGAGAGATTGGTTGACTTGAAACAAGAATTAAAAACACAAATTCAATCGAAATTGGCGATACAATCGTTCACAGCAACCAAGAAGATAAAACTGAACTTCTACCATATCGAAAATTAAAACCAATGGTTTTCATGGGTATTTATCCTTTAAATGCTGATGAATATGATAAATTGAAAAAATCTTTAGCTAAACTAAATTTAAATGATTCAAGTTTTGTCTATGTGCCTGAATCATCAGAAATTTTAGGGTATGGTTTTCGTTGTGGTTTTTTAGGGATATTACACGCTGAAATTATTACACAAAGATTAGAAAGAGAAGAAAATATTTCAACTGTTTCCTCTTTTCCAAATGTTATTTATAAGATAACCAATTCTAATAATGAAGTTAATTTTATTGAAAACTGTTCTAAAATTTTTCCCAATAAAGTTTTAAAAATCGAAGAACCGTTTGTAAGATTAAAAATTATTACACCATTGCAGTATTATGGAACGATTACAACTTATTTAATCAAAAAACTTGATGCTGTTTTTATTAAAAATAAATTATTAGATGAAAATTATCAAGAAATTACTTTTGAGTTGAGTTATGCAAATGTTATTATTGATTTATATGATCAATTAAAGTCAATGACAGAAGGGTATGCTACAATGGACTATGAAATATTAGACTATAGAGAAAATAATTTGACAAGAGTTGATATTTTATTAAATAAAAATCCAGTTGATTTTTTAAGTTTTGTTTGTCCAAAATCAAAAGCATATGAAAAAGGTGCATCGTTGTGCTTAAAACTAAAAAATGTCATACCAAGGAAAAATTTTGAAATTGCAATTCAAGCAGCGATCGGTTCTAAAATATTAGCAAGAGAAACTATTAAGGCTTATCGGAAAGATGTAACAGCAGGTTTATACGGTGGAGATGTCACTAGAAAGAAAAAACTTTTAGAAAAACAATCAAAAGGAAAGAAAAAAATGAAAAAAATTGGTAAGATAGAAGTATCAACTGATTTTTTTATTAATATTTTTTCTCATTTTAAGCAAAAACATTAAAATATTTTTTCAAAAACCTATCATGGATATCAACGGAACTAAATGTTATTTAAACAATTTGCCAGTAATTAAAACCAATGATAAAACTAAAGTTCGGTCAGATATCGATAAAAATAATAATATTTTTTATTTTGATATTGAAAAAGTTCTTCTTTTATCTAATACAACGATTAAAAATTGTTTTAATAATTTAACTTATTTCTACAACAGCATTAATAAACCAAGAGATTCTAAATTAATGTTCAAGTTATTTAAATATGAAGAAAAGCAATTTTTTAATCTCCTTTTTAGCAAAAAATATGAATTCTATTTTGAGTATTATTGTAATAAATACAATCTTTTTTTACATAAGAAAAATCAAAAATCTTTAACTTTAGAAGCATTTAAACAAAAAGTTCAAGATAAGATTAATGATTTTTTTGCATCTTATCAAAAAAAGAACTTTAGGTATAACATTGAAAATTTTAATTTTTTTATTTTTTATAATTCGTCTTTGTATAGAACTGAAAAATGAAAATTTATAAATAAAAAATATGATAGTTGAGTATTTGCGAATGGAGAAGAAAAAATTAAAAAATATTTTAATTCATTTTCAGACTATTTTAACAATGAAAAATTAGATCAAGAAATACCAGATTATGTCATTTTAAAACCTGTTATTGCATTAATTATCGTTAATAGAACTTTCTTTTTTGGTTATGACAACCCAGAAGTTCAAAATAAAAATCCATCGAAATTGTTTCAACAATTAGGAATTTTTATTCCAAATATAATCTTTGGGTTCTTTACCTTTTTTTATTTTTTCTTACCAAAAGCAAATATTCATTTCAAAAAATACATTCTTTTTTCGTTGTTGAACATTTTTTTTCATAAAAATCCAATCCAAAATTATTTAATGAAAATTATTGAATCAAACATTATATTTGATCTTACAGATCAAATTTTAAAAGTATTAAAATTAATAAATGATATTTTTTCAAATTTTAGAAAAATGTATAAAGAGTATGTTAAAAAAAGTTATTCTCGTTTAGCAAATACAAATATTTTTCAAGTTCTAAAAGAAAAATATAATGGAATTTCTGATTTTTTAATCTGTTTTTTAAATAACTTGAATATTAATAACGAGTTAGAGTTAGAAAAAATGTTTTCTATTAAAGATTTTCAAAGTTCAACATCTACATGTTATGAAACTTCTAGAAAAAATATTTTATATGGAGAGAATATTAATATTTTTAAGTGTGTTCGTCAAAAAAAACATAAAACTTGAGGATTTTATTTAACAAATGATATCAAAACAACTTTAAAAAATATAAAACACTAACATTTTTAGAGATATATCTTTATTTTGTTAAGTTATTTTTTATAATTAATTTAATAAAAAAAATATAAAAATATTATTTTTTTTAAAATAGAATCTATTTAAAATAATAACACCTCTAATGAGCGCAGATAGCCATAACATAATTTTGATACTACTAATTATCATTATTTTGTTGCTAGTTTTCTTAATTACTTTCTTTTTTGTTATATTTATTAGTAAATATTACCGAAGCAAAGCAGTTAATCCAAATCATAGGTTGGAAAAAAGGTTTTTTAGGACTTTAAAAAGACATCCTAAGGCACAAACCAATTTTGAAGAAAATATTTCTAAAAAATTTATCAAACCAAAAAGTCCACCTAAAAGAGATTATTTTGAAACAGTTGATTTAAGAAATACTACTAACGATAGTGATTTTGAGATACTATCTGATTCAACCGCAAGTGATGATAGTTTCAACGATGATACAACTCCAGATGACAATGATAATTTTGTTAGAGATTTTAAAAAACATCTTCATCATGTTAAAAAAAACATGGAGAAGTAGAAAGTAAATAATATATGAATAGATTCGACTTTTTTAAACAATCTTTAAAACATCATAAATATTATGATGAAACAGGTTCAGGCGGGAATAATTTTGAAGATATTAATTCTCCTTCAAATAATGTTCACTCCAATCTTCCAAGACCATGGTATTTAGAAGATCCTCAAAACTTAGAATTAAATAAACCGATAGTATCATTTAAAAACGATACTAATCAGAGACAACCAAAATGGTTTAATAAAAAATTACCAGATGATATAGTTGATGCTGATGATGGTGAATATGATGATCCACCTCCAAGAGGATACCCAAACGATAATTATTATCCGTTAGATGAATATGATGATTTAGATAAAATGAGGGATAAAAACGCCATTCGTGATAAATCAACAGGGGGAGCGGTTCATTTAGATAATAAAAATTGAATTTTCTTTCATATTACAAAGAAAAATAATATAGCATATATTTTGTCTATTTTTACTTTTATAACATTATTCATTTTAAATGGTTTATTTATTTGATATTTAACAAAACATCTTGTTATAAAAGAATATTGATTTCTTAATTTTGCATTCCTTTGAGCTGGAGCTTTGGTTTTAGGGCTAGGATGTATATATTTCATATGTTCTTTGTGTATTTTTAGAAGAAGAGAACGTCTTCATCATTTTTTCATTAAAACATCAGACACATACACTAAACATTACCATATATACTTATTTAATTTTAATAAACTAAAAAATATCTTTAATTCTGCAATTGTTCTCCTTTTGATCTATTTTCTTATCCTAGTTTTGAATTTATGTTTTGATAAATTTATTGTTAAGTTAATTTTTCCTGCTAATAAATGCGACATAAGTATAATTAATAAATTAACAGTTCCATTCATTGTTCTGATTTGTATTCCACTATTTTTTGGATTAGTTTTATTTATCATAAAAACTATTTTTATCAGTAATGCAAGATTTTATTCTACATTCTATAATTTAAATTCTTATGAATTAGAGCATAGTAGAACTAATTCAAGAAGACAAAAAAATATGCCTAATTTGAATACAAGAAATCGTGTTCCACAAATGCCTCCGCTTTTTAACAGCAGACGTTATAAAAGAGCAATGCCTGGATATGAAAGAAAAGAAAAACCACGTTCTTCATATTGAAGAAATAATTAAAGCGAACTTTTTTTAATATAATCGTATAAAATAATCTTTTTCTAAAAAATTAAAATTTAAGAAAATAAAATATAATTATTTTTAATCGTATTAATTTTGGATAAAAATAAATCATAAAAATTAACAGGAATTACTCTTAGATTGAAAGCATTCTGAAAAATATTAAGAATCATATTTTCTTTAGTTGTTGTCATTGCAATTATCTTGGGGATTATTTTAATCATCATTTTTGCTGTGCAAAAATAATATTTAATTGTTAAAAAATATTTACTTTAACGAGATTCATATAATTGTATTACTATAATATAGTTCTATTTACTTAGGTGAAAGGATATATTCTTTGAGATTAATAGATAAAAAAATCACTAAAAAAATCGAAGATCAAGTAAAAAACCCAATTTTAAAAATTATAAAATCGGGTTTTTTCCAAGATATTAAAAATATACTAAATTTTAAAAAATCTGTAGTATTATTTTCATATGTCGTTAGATTAAAAATATTATCTAGCTATATTCTTTTTTTTGCCAATGTTACTTATTTTTTAATTTATATTTTCTCGCTTTTTCTCTTTAATAGCGAAGAAACCAAGAACGGCAGTAATATTTCGATTGAATTGTTTTTTTGAGTTGCTGTTATTTTTAATTTATTAGTTTATTTTGTTTATATTTTTTTAAACTCATGGACTTCTAAAGTTATTAAATCAACTAAATATCAACACAATTTATTAGCAATTGTTTTTTTGGTTTTTCTTTCTTTTATTATTTTAATATTTTTAGTATCACCTGAAACGTCACAATCTTCAATGGCAACTGGCAATTTTTTTAAATCTTGGTCATTAGTCTTATCAATCATTGGATTTATTTTTATTTTGCTTTTTATGTTTTCAATTTTAGCCCTTGATCATGTTAATAATCAAACAATAAAAAAAATGAATGGAAAAATAACCAGTCTTTTAAAAGAGATTGATACCAAGTCCGATGCAAAATGATCTTAAAAATTATTGTCCTATATTTATAAGATTAAAACCATTTATAATTAAGGATAATAAAAAGGCAAAATTTATTATTTTTTAAATTGAAGTTTGATCACTTCTTAAAATAATTACATCAATTTTAATCTAATGACAGCTAAAAAACCATACATTATATTGACAGATTCATCTGCGTTATTACATGATCAAAAATCTAAACTTTTAGTAAAACAATTAAATTTAGATTTTTTTTACTTACATCTTCATTATCAAGAAAATGATGTTTGAAAATCAATTGTTTTAGATGAAAATTTTAATGAAAATAATTATTTAAAGCTTTATGAAACTAAATGTGATTTTAAAACAGCCCAACCCAGTCCATCAGATTTTATAAATAAAATTATTGATCTTTTAGAAAAATATGAAAAAATATATATTTTTGTTCTTTCTAAATTTATTTCAGGCACTCATAATACTTTAAGCAATCTAATTCAAAAAAATAATTGAAAGGATAAAGTTATTTTATTTGATTCTGTTAATATTTCTGCAGGTTTGCTTTCATATTCTAATTTGTTAAATAACCAGTTAAAAAATTATTCTTTTAATTTAAAACAATTTTCAAAATTTTTATCAGTTCATCAAAAATATCGTTTTTGGATTGTTATTCCAAATGATTTTTCATACTTAAAACGTTCTGGAAGAATGTCTGTCGCTGCATCTAGTATTGTTGCTATGTTTCGGATTAAATGTTCTTTATTATTTGAAAAAAAAGCTGAAAAATTAGTCATCGCTCATAATTTAAATAAAGTATTTGTTAAAACTTTTTCCTGAGCAGGGGAACAGTTTGAATCAAAAAAAATAAATTCAGCTAATATAAGTATCGTTGTTTTAGTTTGTTTCGTTAATGAAGTAAAAATTAAATCATGTATTCATACCCTTAAGAAATA
The DNA here is from genome assembly GCF_023612375.1 of Mycoplasma sp. SG1. GTDB lineage: Bacteria > Bacillota_I > Bacilli_A > Mycoplasmatales > SG1 > SG1. The sequence continues at coordinate 430,471 of NZ_CP076852.1, forward strand.
TTTTCCTAACGCAACGATTGAAGTTAAACCAATGTCAATTTTATTTGCTGTTTATAACGGAGTAGATTCAATTGTTATTTATTTTGAAGCTAACCCAGAAATATTTTTTAATAAAAAAGAATTACTCCAATTAATTTCTTAAGATACTATTATTAAGATAATTTCCATTTTTTTATATATTAGAAAATGTCCAACTACAGTCTAAATCATAAAATTAGTCTTTCGAAAGTGACTTTGCTGAAAAAATTGTATTATTATGGGTATACTTATCAGCAAAAACAATGTTTGCTAATTTCTTTACAATCGCCTTTTAGATGAATATATTTTTTTATATTTTATGGACTAGCAATAAAATATAATCATAATTTTCAATTGTTTCTTTTTATTTTTTTTGTTTGTGATGTTACGGTAATTTTTTGTTTTTGATTATTCAAGAAAATCTTTTTTAAACAAAAACCATCGAATCTAATTACTTATTTTGAAAAAATTAAATTTGATATCCCATTAAATGATTGAGAATATAATGACATTTTAAATAGTTTTAAAAAAATAAAGCAATCACAATCAGCTAAATTTTATAGCGAAATTAATTCTTTTTATAACAATATAGAAAGCAAGGGCAGTAATCTAAAACTATCTGAATATTTTTCTCATTTAGCTTTGATTAGTAAAATTAGACTTTGAATTTTTATAAAATTAGTCTTCAGGATAGTTTTTACTTGTTTTGTTCTAGCTATTCTTATTACTTTCCTTTTTTTAATTCATGAATCATTAAAAGGAGTAAAATTAATTATTTTAGTAGCTTTTTCTGTTTACTTTTGTTATTTTTTGTTAAATTATTTCATTAAAACTGCTACAAATATCCAAAAAGTAATTCACTATAAAAGAAGAATTTTTAGTTTAGAAGAAAAATTAATCAGTTTAGAAAATATAATAAGTTTAAATTATAATTTATCAATTACTACAAATAATCTTGTAACAAGCGAATTACATGCTTTAAAACAATATATCTTATCTGATATTAAACAAATTAGAGAAATAATTTTTCAAAATTTATTTATCATGATAATAGTAAAAAAAATTGTTACAAAAACACCTACGTAATTTTTTAATCTAAAATTATAAAAAAGATTTTAATGGCTAAAAAAAATATTATTAAAACAGACAAAAAGGTTAATTTTTTAGAATGATACGATGAAGTCATCAAAGTTTCTGAAATCGCTTTTCACGGAACTATTAAAGGAACTTTATTTTTATCTCCTTTGGCTACAAAATTATGAGAACAGGTTCAAATAATATTGAATGATAATTTTAAAAATTTAGAAATAGAGAATGTTCTTTTTCCTGCCATTTTTCCAAAATCTTTATTATTAAAAGAAAAAAATCATTTTAAAGGTTTTAATCCTGAAGTTTATAATGTTTTAAAATCAAATTTTAACTTTAAAAAATTAGATAATTCTGATAATTGAAGCGATGAAATAAGTATTTTAAGACCAACAAGTGAAATCTTATTTAGTATTTATTTTAAAAAAGTTTTGATTAATTATTCGCAGTTGCCTTTAAAATTAAACCAATGGGCAAATGTTTATCGTTATGAAAAAAATCCTAAGCCCTTTTTAAGAAATAATGAATTTTATTGACAAGAAGGTCACGCTTTATACCGCGATGAAGAAACTGGGAAAGACTTTTGTTTTAAAATAACGGATATCTATAAAAATTTTTTTCAAAATATACTTGCTATCTATCCATTTGCTGGATATAAAAGTAATCTTGAAAAATTTAGTGGTGCTAAAGAAACTTATGGTTTTGAAATTATTCTTGAAGACGGCCAATTTTTACAAGTTGCAACAGTTCATAATTTAGATAAAAATTTTTCAGTTGCATTTAATATAAGAGCTCAAGATAAAGATAATAAATATTTTCATCCATATAATTTTTCATGAGGACTTTCAACACGAGTAATCGGGGCAATCATTGCAGTTCATGGCGATGATAATGGACTAGTTTTACCTCCATTTATAGCACCATTCCAAATTGCTATAGTCGGATATGATGATAAAAATAAAGAAATTTTAGACTATATTACAAAGATTTTAAACATATTAAAAATTAACAATTATCGTGTTATTTACAAACCTAATTTGAACAACTCACCATCTAGAACTAAAATTAACTATATTATTAAGGGTGTACCTGTTATTCTAGAAATAGGAAAAAATGAAGTTATAAATAATAATATAACTTTATTAATAAGACATAATTTAGCAAAAATTTCAATCGATTTAGGATCATTTACAAATACTTATATTCTAAATTTATTGTTAGATATTCATCAAAAAATGTTGGCAAAAAGTAAATATTTTGCAACTATGAACGTCAAAACAATTACTAATGTCGATGAAATGCTCGCTTCTTTTAAAAATAAAAACGGATGTAAAGCATATTTTGATTTAAACGACATAAATGAAACTTTATTAAAGAATAAATATAAAATAACGGTCAGAGTACTTTTAGAAAAAGATACATTTTTGAATAAAACTTGTTTCTTAACAAACAAACCAGCTAATAGTTTTGTAATTTTAGGTAGAGCGTATTAGATTCTTTTTCTTTTTTTACCTATTATTATTTAAAGAGATTAATTAAAAAGAAAAATGAATCAAAATTATTATGAAATTATTAAATCAAGACGAAAAAAAATTTAAACAAATCTATCTTTCCATGCCTGGTATTCCGATTACTGAAATAATTAAAATCGTTCATATAGGTTTGGATCAACTTGTAAGAAGTTTTCATATAGGACCTGAGTTTGATGCTGCTAAAGCTGAATACTATTATCATAAATACGCAATGGATATAGTCAAAGAATATAATAACGCTGAATGACTAACTAATTACTTATCAAATCATCATGAATTAAAGTATTTAAATTGGTTAGAATAATTTATTATTTTAAATATTCGCTTTTTAAAGATTTTAGTATAATTAAAGGGATAAAATAAACAAAACCCAAAATTATGTATAAATCTGCAATTTTCGAAACATCTGGTAAACAATATTTTGCTAAAATAAATGACAGTATATTAATTGATAAAATTAATTCCCCTGAATCTAGCGAGATTTTTTTTGATAAAATTTTAATCGCTGATGAAAATATCGGAACACCATATCTTAATAATATTAAAATAAAAGCCATCGTTGAAAAACATGGAAAATTTAAAAAAATAATCGTTTTTAAGCACAAATCTAAAAAGAACTATAAACGTAAGTATGGTCATCGCCAGCAATATACAAGAATTAAAGTAATCGAAATTATATAATCAGTTTAATAGTGACTAAAGTATCTGTTTTAATAACTAATAACCAAATTAACCAGCTTCTAATTGTCGGACACGCTGAATCAAGACAATCAAATGAAGTAAGTTTAGTTTGCGCTGCAATTAGTGCGATAGCTTTTGGAGCAGTTAATGTTGTTGAAAGATATTTACAAAGTTCTATTGATTATGAAATAATTAATAAAAATATCGAAATTAGTTTTAAATTAAAAGAAAAATATAATTTATCTTTAATTAATGAGGTTAATTTTTTTTTCAATTGTATATTAATTCAATTAAAAACTTTGGAAAGTCGTTATCCGAAATTAATTAAAATCGTTCAATTAAAAGACAAACAATCAATAAAGAAATAATAAACATGGAAAATATTAATAAAAGCCTATATATTTTAGATCTTCAGTTTTTTTCTTCAAAAAAAGGATTAGGTTCATCAAAAAATAATCGTGATTCTCATTCAAAAAGATTAGGATTTAAAAAAAGTGATTCACAAAAAGTCGTTTGCGGTAATATTTTATATCGTCAAAGAGGGACAAAGTTTCATCCCGGAAATAACGTTGGTTTAGGAAAAGATCATACTTTATTCGCTTTAATAGATGGTAAAGTGAAATACGAACATATTTCCAAAAAAAGAAAAAAAATATCAGTTTATCCTGAATAATTTTAACAATATACTTTCAAATGGTTAATTAATTCCAAAAATAATGGAGCGCCAAGGAACATTTTTATCATTTATTGTTTTTTTAGGGGAAGAATTTTCTGATTTTAAAACATTAAAAGTTTGTTTTAAATCTTTATTATCTGCTTGTTTTTTAAAACATAAAATTAATATTGTAGTTTTTTCATTTCTTCAAGATCCTAAAAAACTACAAAATTTCTTAATTCAAGAGTTTGTTGCTAAACAACGAAAAAAAATCTGTTGTTGAGCAATTGATCAAAATACCGTTCAAAAAAATAAAATTTTAGAGTTAATTGTTAAAAAAATTTCAATTCACAACCCTGTTTATTTAAAAATAATTGATCCATTAGATTGATTGCAAATAAACGGAATAACACAATACATATCTACTTTAAGTGCTGTAGATTCAGATGTTTTTTTTCATAACTATGTTAGAGTAAATGATTTAAGTTATAAAAAAATAACATTAAATGATTGTTTTTCATCAACTGTTCAGGTTTTTGATACATTTCCTAAAGTACCAGCTAATCTCATTTGTTGAGAAACCATGATATTTAAATTTTCAATATTTAAGGATAAATGAAGAGAATTATTGTGATTAGATAATAATTTTTTGAATTATCAGCTTTCCTTATTTGTCTTTTTATTATCAAAAAAATTTTTCTTTATTGATAAGGTTTTTGTTTATCATATACCTCAAAAACGACTAATTAAGCCCAATTCAAAAATGATTAATTTTTTTTCAATTTTTATTTATTTTTTACTAAAAACTAATTTTATCTCTTTTAATATTGAACAAAAAATAGTTTTTGCTAATTATTTAAAAGAATTCTTTTTAATTTTTTTAAAAAATCTTCAAAGTTTAAAAAAATCTTTTAAATCAAAAAAAGAACTTATAAATTACAATAAATACTTAATAAAACAAATTAAATTATTGGATAAAATTGTATATAAAAAATTTTATAAATCCTTAACAATTAAAATATTTATTTTAACATCTGGAAAGGTTAATTTAAAGCGCTTTTTTTAATTCTTTATGAAGTATGTAGATTTGGTAGAAATAACCTGCATATCAGGGAAAGGCGGAAATGGAGTTATTGCTTTTAGTCATTTCCCGAATAATTACTATGGCGGTCCATGTGGTGGTAATGGCGGTAAAGGTGGTAATATTTATGTTAAAGGGAATATAAATACTAACAGTCTTTTAGATATTAATTTAAAAAAAATATATAAAGCAGAAGATGGACGCGATGGTGCGTCAAACAATCGTCAAGGTAGATTCGGGAAAGATTTAATTTTAGATTTACCAATCGGTTCTTTAATAGTTGATAAAACAACAAATGAAGTTATTTGTGATATTATTAATGATCAAGAAAAATTTTTAATTGTTTCAGGCGGTGTTGGTGGCCACGGTAACGCTTTTTTTAAAACAGAAAAACATAACGCTCCTTATTTATGCGAAAACGGAGAAAAGGGTGAAGCGAAAGAATTAAGAATTGAATTAAAATCATTAGCTGATGTTGCATTAATTGGTTTTCCTAATTCTGGTAAAAGTACCTTATTTAAGTCGATAACAAATACAAATGTTAAGATTGGAGATTATAAATTCACAACTCTTTTGCCAAATATTAGTTATAAAATTATAAATAACCGTAAAATTTTCTTTGTTGATATTCCTGGAATCATTGAAGATGCCCACCTTGGGAAAGGATTAGGTTTCACCTTTTTAAGACACGCTGAAAGGGTAAATTATTTAATTTTGTTATTAGATGGTCAGTTAGAAGTTGATGAAATTATTCATCAATACCAAACAATAGAAAGAGAATTAAATTTATTCTCAAACCGTTTAAGATCTATAAAAAAAATGATTACTATTTCAAAAATAGACATTATAAGTGATCAAAAAAAAGCTAAAATCAGAGAAACTTTTCAAAAGTTAATTAACAAAAAAGAGAATGAGTTAATCTTCATTTCAGGACTTAAAAACATTAACCTTGAAGATTTATATCAAAATATTTTTATAAATATCAAAGATTTAAAATTTTTTCACTGAGATCCAGAACAAAAACTAGTTATAGATGTTAATACCTATTTTGATAGAATTAACGTTCAAAAAATTAATCATACAACATGATCCTTATCTTCAAAAAAATTAAATTATTGAGTTGATCGAATACCATACAATTTAAGTACTGAAAATAGATTAAGGCTTGAAAAAAAAATAATCAATATTATTAATCGTGCTAATTTAGTCAAAAATTATAAATTTAAAAATAATGATTTGATCATAGTTGATAATTTTTCTTTTAATTATTATGAAGAATCTATTAAATAAATTAACAACTTTATCTACTTTAGAAATTAACAAATTGGATAAATATTCGCTATACCTAAAGGATTATTTAGCTAAAAATCTTATTCAATCGAAAATGAATGGGTTTATCGTATCAATTTCAGGAGGAGTAGATTCAGCTTTTATTGCTTTATTTTTAAACAAATATTTTAAAGACCAAACTTATTTTATTTATCAACCATCAAAAAATATAAGCAATTTAACAACTGAGTCAATTAAAGCGTTACAAGATAAAATCGACAATAAGCAAAAAATATTCACGATTGAGATTGAAAATATTTCAAAAACTATTATTAATCAATTTAAAAAGTCTGGTTTTAACTTCAAAACAAAAACTATTTTAAATATTTTTCCAAGAATCAGAATGACAAATATTTATACACTTGCTAATGAATTAAATTTATTAGTTGTTGGAACTTCAAATCGTTCTGAATGAGAATTAGGATATTTTACAAAACACGGAGATGGAGCTGCAGATTTGTTTCCAATCATTCATTTAAGTAAAGTTCAAGTATTATATCTAGCGAAAAAGTATAATGTTCCCAAAATCATCTTAGAAAGAGAACCAACAGCTGAACTTTTCAGTGGGCAAACTGATGAAAAGGATTTAGGTTTTAGTTATTTAGAATTGGAAAATTATTTTAATCAAAAAGAGATTAAAATAGAAAGCTATAACAAAATAAAAGCTTTAATCAAACTAAATAAGCACAAAAAGAATTTAAATTTTCCACAAGATTTAAATGAATTTACAAATAATTAAAATAATGTTAAATCAAAATTAAAAATATGTCTGGTCATTCAAAATTTTCAAATATAAAACATAAAAAAGCAATCCAAGATAAGAAAAAAAGTGAACTTTTTGTCAATTTTGCACAACAAATAAGAAATGCTTGTAAAAAGTATAATTCAAGTAATTTACAATTTAATCCATTACTTAAAAATCTTATTAAATCAGCTCAAAAAGCTGGAATGAAAAAAGAAAAAATTGAAAATCTTTTAAAAACTTTTGATTCTGAATCATTAACAAGTAAAACAGAAAATATTTATAACGCTTTTTATTTTAATGATTTCTTATTTTTAGTAATTTCTAATTTTAGTTCACAAAAAGCCGAAGTTTTACAATCCTTAAAAAAACTTTTAAAAAGCTTTAAAATTAGATGAGTAGGAACTGACTCTATTCATGGTTTAATAAGACCTTCGGGATATGGATTATTTGATTTAAATGAAGTTTTAAGGGATGATAGAGATAATCTTTTGTTAAAATTAATTGATTTTGGGATAACAGAATATTATTTTTATGGGATAGAGGATAATTATCTAGAAATTTTTTTTAACTTTTCTAAGCAGGATGAGTTAAATATTTTATTAAATGAATTTAAAAATATTAAAGTAATTTATCTATTAGATATTTTTATTCATAACATTTATCAACAAATTGATCAAAAAAGTTATGATGGCATAGAACAAATTTTCAAAATCTTGGCTAAAAACAAAGAAGTGAAATTAATTCACCCAAATTTTAAATATAAAAATATCAGCGATTTGCTTATTTTCGCATCAAATTAACCGATAGATTTTTTAATATATCAAAAAATTTTAATTATTATTTTATAATTTATAAATTGAATATCTTTTATATTATATTTTTTACTTTAAATGGGGACTATTAATGATTCAAAACAAACTCAATTAATTAAAAGAATTATTAAGTATCATTATTATTTTTATAAGTACTCAAATTTAGGAGTTGATTTTGATCTTTTTCAAGAATATATTTTAGGTCTTAAATTTAAACATAAAAAAATAATTTCTTTAAAAAATCTAATATTAGAATTAAAATCAATTGATAATCAAAAACTTTTTAATTATGTGCTTATTAAATCTATTGCTTGTCCAAAATTTGATTTGGAGACTTTAGCAAAAATTTTAGGTAAGTAAAAATTACATAACTTTTATTATGTTTTGAACAAAAAAATCAAAAAATAAATCTAATCTAATCAAAAAAAGTAAAAGCAGTAAAGCTATCTTTTCGTTGCGAAAAGATAAAATTGAAAAAGAAAAAAAAGAGCATCCTTTTTTAAAAGTTCTTTTTCTTTGAGTTGTAACTTTTTCAAAAGCATTCTTAAAACAGTGTAAAAAAATTCACCGCTTTTATTTAATTCATAATATTAAGTTTCGTTGATCACTTTTAGGACTTGTTGTTTCAGGATCATTGGCAGGGATTGGAGTTCTTTTTTCACCAGTTTCTAATAAATTTTTTCTTGACCCATTAAAGTCACATTTTAATGCCTATTTTAATTCTTCTGGAAAAATGTATATCAAATACATTAACAAAGATATTTCCAATCCGATTAAACAAGAAGATGTAAAAAATGCTATTTCTAAATCTATTTCAACCCTATTTTCAATTTATGCTCATACCTTTAGTAGTTATTCACAAAATGACTTAACGATTAATGTTGGGGGTTCATACAATGAATTTATGGCTGGTAAATATGTTACGCAATATTTAGTGTCAATTTCTGGCCCCCTAGATTTAATTCATCTTCTTGAAAGATATCATAATTTTCTATCAGGAACGCAAACAATTACAATAACTGATCAATGAGGAAATGGAATAGGTTACAATCCGGTTACAAAAACTATTTCTCCAACAGATCCAACTCCATTCGCTAATCTTTATATTAAAGATGATAAAGCCTTAAACCACCATTTAGGTTGACCATCTTTAGGACAGATGAGTTTTTCACGAGCAAGTGGAAGCGGGATTACAGCAACTGGTGATGAAAATTTAGGTAATCATCTACAAACTTCATTTGCAGCATCAGATAATGATATTTTTAAAACGATAATTTCAGATATTTATAAGCTATCACAAAAACCAATCAGTTCAACAAATCCTTGAGGATATTTTTATAAGGATAAAAATAATAATTGAATTACGGATTGAGGAAACCCTCCTTCACATTCTAAACCTTTTGATCCTAATATGGACGGACACCATAATTTTTTGATGTTTTGATTAGGTGATCCTTGGAACAATATGTATTGAAAATCAGATACTAGCAATCCTTATACTGGTCCTTATAAGGCATGACATAAGAGAGATCCTAAGAATAATCCTTCAGAATTTTTATCATACGATTTAGTAAGACAGTTATTTCCATCTTCTGATTCGCCATTAATAGAAACAACTGGAGATAATACAAAGAATGATTTTTTAAAAAATAATAATGACTGGAAAGAGATTAATTATTTATATTCACCATTAATTTTTGGTAATGGTCAAAGTAATTCTGCAAAATACTATTATTCATCCCCGTATTATGATAATAGTTATATGAATCCTTCTGCTAATATAAGTTTAAATGGATCTGCTGATAAAAGCATTACCCAAAGCGATTGGATCTCATCTCAAAATAATCCTTCTGGTTCTGAATTAGCTTTTTGCTTCCTGGGAGCTTATGACATTTCATCTTCTTTACCAGAAATAAAACAAGATATATCTGAGCTATATTCATCTTTAAATGATAAAGGAAAATTTAACCATTATACGAACCCTTCTTATTATGCATGACATAAATGACCTGGGAAAGATTCAAAAAGTGATACGTATTTAGATAAATTTAAAAATCCATACACAACTGATAATTTTGATATTAAAAACGTTTCTTTTACAAATGATATTGACAAGTTGACTCAGTACCCGAATAACATAAATAATTTTGCTAATTTTATTGATGATTCAACAATCAACGCAACAACTGATACATTTAAAAATATGTATAACCAATTGCTTGAAGATGCACAACAAGGATATGTTAATAATATCTATGCATTATATGACCAAGATCCAACAATAATGAATATGAATAACTTATGAATTATTGGTGTAGCGCTTCTGATCTTTTTATTAATTATCATCGCATATTTCTTTGTTCGTTTTGGTTTGATGGCGATTCCGTTAATTTTATCATTTATTTTTTATAACACTTTATTTTTAGTCTTTTTAATTCTTTTATCACCGAATTTACAACCATTTATTTTAATTATTTATTTGGTTTCATTGGTAATCTTTTTAATTTTTGGTTTAAAAAACCTTGAAAAAGTATACGGAATGATTAAAGGTATTTTACAATTACCTCACAATAAATTAGATAAAATGGCATGAAATAAATATCATAAATCATATTACATCGATTCACTTTCATTATTAATGTCATTTATTGTTGTTTATCTAGGATATAATTTCTTTTATAACTTTTTCCAAGGGGTTATTATTGTTTGATTGTTTGGATGATTTATATCTACTATTTTATTATTCTTTTTCTGTAAATTTATCTTTTCTACAATTATCTTAACTGTTCATAAAAATCCTGAAAAATTCCATCATTTAAAATTAAAACTTGATAAAAATGTAGCAAAAATTAATCTAAAACTAAAAATAGAAGATGAAGATAAAAGATTAAAACTGATTCTTTCAAAAAATAAGAAAAAAGCAAAAAGTCGTTTTTTTCAAAAAAAATCAAAAAAATCAAAAAACTTAAAATAAAATTGTACAATGACTAAACGTAGTATTCGAAAAATTTTAATCGCTTTTTGCTTGTTTATTTGAATAGGGCTCCTTTCTGTAACAATAACTTTATTTTCGCTATATTCTTCAAATCCTAAATTAATTAATTTTAGTGAAGATATTACTGGTAGAACTACGGTTTATGTTGTTGATAGGGAAGATTACACATCATTTAATGCTGGAAAAAATAATCCGTTTGCTCCATGTACTGAAGAAGATTCAAAACAAGGAGTTTGTAACACTTCTTCGTTATATAAATTTATTAGTTACATCAATGACAATATATCTTGAAAAGTTAAAAAATATCTTTCAAATTATGGTCTTGAATATTATGATAATTTAAATTTTTTAAATTCAAATCCAGCCAAAAATAACATTCAAAATACCGTTTTTTATGATGATGGAAAACTTCATTATGCTTATATGGTTGTTTTTAACAGCGGTTATAACGCAAGCTCAGATATTAAAACTTTGTTAAAAAATCCTATAGTTCAAGATATTACAAGAATGATTTCAAAAATCATTTATACAAGTGAATATAATTCTCAAATTGATTTTGATTCAAGTAAATATATATTGTATGCCCCTGCATCGTTCGGTCAATTAAAAGATATCTTTATAAAATTACTATTTGCTTTTATAGTTTTAATCGTTTTTAGTGTTATTATTATTTCTTTAATTCTTGGCTTAAAAACAATTCCTTCGATTCTTTTTATTTTTGTTGGATTTTTATCGACTTGTTTGATGATAAATATTGTTTTCCACTTTCAAATTACAATCGTTTCATTATTTTTAATTTTTGGGTGAGGAATTATCCTATTGATTAATTTAATTTATTCAAATATATCAATGCGGAGAATGTTCGATAATATTTATAAGTTTAAAAATACTTATTTATCAACTGAGATGTTGACAGACCACTGAAATAAACACAAAAAATTAACTTTAAAAAGATTATATTGATTTGAAGGTTTCTTTGTTTTGTCATTCTTAATTTTTATGATCATTGCTTTCTTTATTGCAACTAACTTTAGTTTTTCTACTTTAATTCTTTCTGTTACTTCAATATTTTCAATTAGTATTTTATTCTTTATTGTCTTGTTTATTTTTCACTACTATTTATATCAATTGATATGAATTCCATCATTTAAATACTTCCATAACAGATTTATTACTTATAAGAAAAATTCAAGAACGTTCCAAGAAGATAGCGAACAAGAATTTAAATCAATTAATGAATCTGTAGAATAAATATTTCTACTAAAAAAATATGAAAAAAAACTTAAATCAAAATATTAACGAAACTACACAATACGTTAGAAGTTGTTATCAAAATTATCCAGATTTTCCAATTAAAGGAATTCAATTTAAAGATTTTTCAAGACTTTGAAATACTCCAGAAAAATTTGGTACGATTATTAGTTATTTTTTTGATTACTTAAAAAATCTTGATTTTGATGGATTAATAGCTCCTGAAGCAAGGGGTTTTATTATTGGATCGGTTTTAGCATACAAATTAAATAAACCGCTTGTTTTAGCACGTAAAGAAAATAAATTACCCGGTGATTTATTTTCAACAGAATATGACTATGAGTACGGATCAGCAAAGTTAACAGTTAAAAAAGATACGATTAAAGCACATGCTAGATATATTTTTATAGATGATGTTTGTGCAACTGGAGCTACTTTTAAAGCGGTTAATAATCTTGTTAATATGGCTAATTCTAAAATTATTAATCAGGTTTATGTTGCTGTTTTAAAAAATATCCCTAAGAAAAAAATAATAAATAATTTTGATTGTTTTTATTTAATAGATCTATAATTTTTATTATTTTATAATTAAAATATAAATTTAAAAATTTAAGAATAATTCTTATAATATAAGATTAAATAAAATTTGTAAAAAAAACTATGAGAAAAGAATTTACATTAAAATGTACTGTTTGCGGTTTTGAAGGGTATATTTCTTCAAAAAACAAAATAACAACGCCTGATAAAATTCAGATTTTAAAATTTTGTAAAAAATGCAATAAGAGAACATTACATAAAGAAAAAAAATAGGATTAAGATAAATTTTAAAACTTTTGTCGCTAATGGAAAAACTAAACAACTTAATAAAATCTATTAAAGAAGCTAATTTAGATGCTTTATTGATATCATCAGAATATTCAAGATATTGACTAAGCGAATTAAATTCAACTGCTGGATGAATTTTATGTACCAACTGTGGTGAAAGAATTTTAATTATTGATGGTCGTTATTATTTCGGTTTAAAAGCTAATTTTCCTAAGAATATAACCAAAATCGTATTAGCAACTGACTATTACACTGAACTTAAAGATTTATTAAACAAAGAACAGATCAAAAACTTAGGTTTTGAAAGTGAATATTTAACCTATCAAAGTTATATTAATTTAAAATCTAAGATTGAAATAAAAAACCTAAATTTAGTTCCTTTTAAAACGATTCAGTTGCGAATGATAAAGTCTGAACACGAAATTGAAAAACTAAAAAAGGCTGCCAATATTATCACAAACATCCATCAAGAATTAGAGGCTTTTATTAAACCTGGATTAACAGAAACAGATGTTGCTAATCATATCGTTTTTTTAAGTCAAAAATATAATGCCGATGGATTAAGTTTTCCATCGATTGTTGCATGAACTAAAAATGCAGCTAATCCTCATTATCATCCATCATCAAATCAGAAAATTAAAGAAAACGGAATCGTTTTAGTTGATATGGGTGTTTATTACCAAGGATTTGCTTCTGATATGACAAGGGTATTTTTTGTTGGCGATAAAACAAAAATAGATCAAAAGATTTTTGAAATATATCAAATTGTTAAAGAAGCCCAACAAATCGGAGTTGATTTAGTCAAACCTGGTGTTAGAACTTCAGAAATTCATAAACAAGTTTTTAATCATATCGAAAGCAAAGGCTATGGCAAATATTTTATCCACAGAACAGGGCATGGTCTTGGGATTGAAGTTCATGAACTGCCTAACGTCGCTGATTATGATAACACAATTTTAAAACCAGGGATGGTTGTTACGATTGAACCTGGGATTTATCTTCCTGAGGTTGGCGGAATAAGAATTGAAGATGATGTTTTAGTTGGTCCAAATGGCCCAATTGTTTTAACTAAAAATGCAACAAAAGAAATTAATTTTATCAAGAATTAATGAAAAAACCAGTAAAAGAATTTAAAATTGGCGATATTATGATCGAAAAAGGTAATTTTTATCAAGTTTTATCAAGTTATTTATCAAAAACAGCAAGAGCACAGGCAATTGTTCATTTTAAAGTAAAAAATATTATCACTGAAACGGTAATAAATTTGACCTATTTTTCAACCATTAAATTGGAATATGGTGAAATAAAACATGAAAATTTTCAATATCTTTATTTAGATAATAATCAAAATTGTGTTTCTCAAAATACTAAAACTTTTGAAGAAATTGAAATCGGTCCCGATAAAAATGAAAAAATTTTAAAATATTTAAAAAACGGTGATACGTTCAAAGTTGTTTTTTGTAATGGCGTTTTTATTTCGATTCTTCTTCCGCAGCATGTTGAATTAAAAGTAATTGAAACATCAAGTGAAATTAAAAACGCATCAATAGTTAATAATTTTAAACAAGCTGTTCTTGAAACTAATTTAGCAATTACTGTCCCTAATTTTATAAAAATTGATGATATTATTTTAGTTAATACGACGACAGGAAAGTATTTTTCAAAAAAATAAACAATGAAATTTAAACAAATAACAAGATTATCAAGTCCAAATATTTTATTTTTTGTTTCAAGTCAAAAAAAATATGAATTAAAAGTTTCTGATTTAAAGACTAAAATCCAAGATTTTTTATCGGTGAACATTAACGGTATCAAATTGGTTAAAATCAAAAATAAAAAACTTTTTTTTGATGTGTTTGAAAATAAACTTTTAATTTTTTTAAATATTTGTATTTTAAAAAATGAAAATTTAACCGAAAAGAAGATTGAAATTAACAAAAAACTTGGAAATTTTTTACTTCATCAGTTTCAAATTGAAGAATATGTTTTAAATATTGTTTTTTGTGGCTTTTATTAAAGTAATTTAAAAGTAAAATAAAGACATAAGGAGTCAAAACAGAATAAATTGGTTATCTCGAGATTACAAAGAAAAAGAACAGTTTTTTTAATTTACCGTTATCTTTTAATAAATTTCAATGATGATAAACTATTTCTTGATTGGGTCTATGTAACCCTTAATAATGAAGAAATAAAATTTTACCTTCCAATTTTAAAAAGTTTATTAACTAAAAAAGACAAAATTATTGAGATGATTAATAACAATATGCAAAATTGAGTTTTTGTTCGGTTAGGAAAAGTTGAACAATCAATCCTTCTTTTTGCATGTTATGAAACAATCTATTTAAAGACCGATTTTTTAATTTCGATTAATGAAGCAGTTAAATTAGCTAAAAAATATTGTGAAAGTAAATCATACGGACTAATTAATTCGATCCTTGATAAAGTCCTAAATTCTGTTATAATAAACTAATATTTTTTTAAAGGTTATTTAATAAAAGGTACTTAATAAATTTATGAATTGATCATTTATTATCATCGTTGTTCTGGTCCTTGCTATGCTGTTTGGTATATGGGCGCAATTTGCAGTTATGAAGCGATTTACAATCGCTCTAAAAACTGTTAACAAGTCTTCGAACATAACAGCATCACAATTAGCTTTAAGAATGTTGAAAGATAATGGTATATATGATGTTGGAATAACACAAGCTAATGGTAGATTAATCGATAATTTTAATCCTATTTCAAAAACTGTTACATTATCAAAAGATGTTTATAATTCATCATCTGTTGGAGCATTAGCAATCGCTGCTCATGAAGTAGGGCATGTTATTCAATACGCTAAAAAGATGAAATTAATGAAATTTAGAACATCATTGGTTCCAATTACATCCTTCGCAAACCACTTGGTTTGACCAATTCTTATAATCGCATTTTTAAGTATTTTGTTATTTCATCAATTTACGATCGGTTATATTTTTGTTGGTTTAGGTGCTGCTGTTTTTTCAATTCTTGCCTTATTCGCTTTAGTTACATATCCAATTGAAGTTGATGCAAGCAGAAGAGGTTTAAAATATTTAGCAGAAAATAAAATTGTTCAAAATGAAGATTATCATATTGCTGAACAACTATTAAAAGCTGCTTCATATACATATCTTGCTAACTTAATTTCAACTCTTGCTGTTGCGTTAATGTGAATTTTATATTTCTTTTCACAATCACGTTAATCAACTAAATAATTTAATTATTTCCATATAAAACCACTTTCTAATTTTCTTAAAGTGGTTTTTATTTTTATTTTAAATTAATATAATCAACTTATTAATATCATTCATTCTCAAGTGTATCGGATGAAATATATAATTTTATTTTTCTAATATTCAATCAAAAACAACATGGACAAAAAAGACCTTGAAAATTCTCAAACAAAACCTTATTTATCAGCAGAGTATATCTATAACAAAGAATTTAATATAGCATTTAAAGGATACGATATTAAGGAAGTAGATAGCCTTTTAGATCAAGTTATCTCTGATTATAGTTATTACAATAATCAACTAGAAGAATTAAACGAATTAATAGAATTTTATAAAAAAGAAAATCAATTTTTAACCCTAAAGTTAAAAAAAATTGAAGATGATAATCTAGGTATGAAAATGAATATTCAGGAATCAAGCAAAAAAGTTTATAATAATCTTGATTTAATAAATCGAATCAATCGCCTAGAAGTTGAAGTAGATAAGTTATTTAAACATCTAAAAAAAACTAATTTATAATTCATTTTTTGAGTCATCAACAGGTTTAACAACTTGAGGAAAGTCCACACTTGTATATTCTGCGATGAATATAAGAATTGTGCGAAGGGAAAAAATAACCTTCGGAATGAGAAGTTAAATTCTTTTTACGGCAATACCTTAGACCTAAGTTTTAAAAAAAATATGGTTTATGGTAAATTAAAGTGCAACAGAGACGAGCCTTTAGGAAACTAAAGGGTGGAACGATGTAAACCCCGCAAACAAGCAACTTAAAATTTGGTAAAGGCACGATGTTAAAAGAAATGAATTTTAACATTGCAATTCATTTAGAATTGAGATAAATGATGACTAAACAGAATGTGGCTTATCAAAAAATGAATTATAAATTAGTTTTTTTAGATGTTTTGCAACATAATTTTCAAAATTTTTAAATATAATTTAAAATAATATATAAACCCATTAATAAATAAAAATAAAACGTATTAAATAAATTTAAAAATTTATGAAAAAATTAGCTTTTGGTCTTTTAATTTCGACAGTTTTATGATTAGTTTCGATTATTCTTTTCTTTACAGTTTCATTTTATGCATCAATAAATATTATAAATTCTATTTTTTTATTTTTATCTATCATAGCAGCCGTTTTTTGGTTATCGATTATTTGAAGGGTTTATAAACTACAGTATTATGATCAATGAGTTTTAGGTTGTTCATCTATTCTTGGAGTAGTTGAAACTGCATTTTATGGCTATTATCTATATGATTTAATTTCTACGTATCCTTTAAAAACATCAAATTCTATTATTAGTGTTATTGTAATTGGAATTGGACTTGTTGGTTCAGTTGGGCTTTTATTTTTTTCAAGTACTTTAATTATTTCGCAGTCTTCAAAATGAATTACTTTTCTTTTAAAATTGAAAAGAAAATTCCTTTTTAGAAACAAAAAGAAATTAGTTTATCCTGATCAAATAACAGAAAAAGTAATTTTTATCGATATTTCTAGCTCATTCCCTGCAAAAACAGATTCTATTTATAAAGCTGTTATTGTCGCTGCTAAAGTGTCACAATTTAAAATTGAAGTTGCTGAATATGTATTTGCTGTTAAAGATGGCATGATTGTTAAAATATTTAAATTTAAAGATAATAAATTTAAAGGGGTTGAAATCAATCACACTAATTTAGGTGCTGTTAAGTCACGTTATAATCGCCCAGACTTAGATCAATCAGATATCGGTAGTTTTGTTTTAAATCTAACATCTATTTCTGTTCCAAAAATCATAAACAAAAGCTATACAAATCATAAAGTGGTTATTCATCAAATCAAAGGTCAAATTAGTTATAACTTTTAGTTAACTTTTATCATTTTTATTGAAATGAATCTAAATAAATTAAAAAAAACTTTTAGAATTAATTTATATGCAATTTATTTTGGAATAATAATATCTTTTAGCTTTTTGGTTTTTTTAACATTTTGATTTATTTATGCATTAGTTAATTTTAATATTGATCAACAATCAATCATTACAATTAGTGTTTTTTACATTGTTGCCCTTATTTTTTTATTAATAATTTTATTTTTTAATTGAAAATTTTTAAATTTTCTATATATTAATAAAAAATATGTTACATCTTATTTAAAAATCTCAAATAAAAATGAGAAAAAAATAGATCGGAAAATTGATGAAACAAATGATTTTCAATTTCAGTATTCTAAGTTCTACCATTTCATTTTAATCATTTTTTCAATTGCATCGATTGTTATAACAATTTTTTCTTTTTTCTATAACAATTCATTAATAATAAATGATTTTCATATTAATAAATGGTTATTTGGAATATCGTTTTTAGTTTATTGTTACAATTTATTTATCGGATGCTATTTTTTTATAACAAATAAAAAGTTAAATAAGTTACTTTTGATTTCAAGATTTTACAAATTTAATAATCGTAAAAAGAATAATTAATTTCTGATTTTTTAATTTTAATTTACAATTTTTAGATATAATAAATAAAATTTGATTCAATATTTTTACAACCAAAAATATTTATTTTTATGAGAATAGAATGTAGTTATCGAAATTATCAACCAATCCCGGTATTTTCAGAATTCGTAGAAAATGAATTCTCATCTTTAAAAAAATACAGTTTAGTAACAGATGATACTTTATTAATTTTATCAATTAATTATCATGAGAAAACATCAAGATACAAAATAAAAGTTTTTGTTAAAAACTTAAAGTCTATTAATAGCATTTTTTCTGAAATTAAAGGGCATGATCTTCATAAATTAATAACGAAATTAAAATCAAAAGTGGAAAGTCAAATTCGCGTTTTAAAAGAAACAAAACACGTTCATAACAATAAAACAAGCAAAATATAAAAACCATGATTAATAATCAACCTAAAATTTTAATAATTGCAGCTGAAGGCTTTGAAGAATCTGAATTAGTCGTTCCGTTTGATTTATGAACAAGATTTGGTTATAAGTGTCAGATAGTTAGTCTATGTGGAACTGAAAGAATAAAAAGCAAAGATGGAATTTCCATTGTCCCAGATATTCTATGAAATGATTTTTTAGCTAAATATCAAGATTTAAAAAGCGTTCCAAATGATTTTGGTGCAATTTTTCTACCAGGTGGACCTGGTTATCTAGAATATCTAAAATCGAATCAATTAAAAAATTTGGTTAAGATTTTTAAAAATTCTCCAAAATTTTTAACCGCTATTTGTGCAGCTCCGATGGTATTAGATAATTGAAAAATCATTGAAAATTATAAAATAAGTGTTTTCCCTGGGTTTAAAGATCAAATTAAAAATAATGAAGTTATCGATCAAAAGAGTACAATTGATAGAAACGTCATTACTGGGCAGAATCCAGCAGCTGTTTTTGCTTTTAGTTTAAACGTTATTAAAGCTATTAGTGGTCAAGAAAAATCTGATAGTTTTAAAAAAATGATGAGATTATAAAAAAAATTACTTTATTAGATTGAAAAAAACTAATTACTATTGTGGATAAAGAATCAAACTTAAAAACGAATTCCAAGTCCGATGACTTAAAGAACATTAAAATTGAAACATTCAATTCTTTTAATGCTGTTTCTAATAAACGTAAACCATCATTCAATTTTGCTAATATAATTACCTTTTCAAGATTTGTTTTAGTCATTATTTTTTTAGTTATTTTTATCGTTTTTTATGCATTATTTTCAAACGAAACAACCCAAATTAAATTAGGAAATAAAAATATCGATTCATTATCATCACCTCATATTTATATCTTTAATATTATTTTTTTAGTTATTTTTTTATTAGCAATTTTAACTGATATTTTAGATGGATACGTAGCTAGAAAATTAGGTATAAGCTCAAATTTTGGAAAATTAACAGATCCATTAATTGACAAATTATTAATTAATTTTTATACTCTTGCTATTATTTTAGCTTATCCTTCTTTATACCAAGTTTGATGAGTCTTAATTATATTTTTATTCCGCGATTTTTTAGTTGATTGAGGCAGAATGTTGTTAGCTAAAAAAAATGTTGTTGTAAATGCTAATTTTTGAGGCAAAGCAAAAACATTTTTTCAAAGTTTATTTATAATTTTTGCTTTAGTTAATTTATTTTTTAGAGATACGGATTTACAAACAGCTACTATTTCAATCGGAGCAATCGCTGCTTTTGTTTCTTTGTTTTCTGGATTAATATATTTGTATCCAGTGTTCAAACAAATGAAACATTTTTTTCTAGTCGAAAAAGAAAAATAAAAATTTCTTAAATTTATTATTTTTTTAACCAACTAATTCTTCATTAGTTGGTTATTTTTTTTATTATTTGCCTATATATGGTTATAAAAAAGAAAGTTATAATAACAAAATTTTAAAATACAAACATATATAAATTAATGAAAACTCAAAATAAAAATTTATATGATCAAAGTTTAAATCAATTGATAAACAGTATCAATAAAAGTTATGGTGAAAATACTTTATTTTCGCACGGGATGGAAACTGATAATATTCCTGTTTTTCCATCTGGTTCTTTGATAATCGATAAATTAATTGGAGTTGATGGTTATCCAATCAATAAAATCATTGAAATTTTCGGTCCAGAAGGCTCTGGTAAAACAACAATTGCTTTAATGGCGATAAAATCTGCTCAAAATTATTTTGATAAAAAAGTTGTTTTTATCGATGCTGAGCATGCTTTAGATATTAAATATGCTAGAAAAATAGGTCTTTCGGTTGATGACTTAATATTATCACAACCTGGAAGCGGAGATGATGCAATTAACATAATAGAGCAAATGATTTTATCTAATTTATTTTCTTTAATAGTTGTTGATTCAGTTGCAGCGTTAGTTCCAAAGTCTGAAATTGATGGAGTGAATGAGCACGGTCTAGCAAGTCATGCACGAATGATGAGTCAAGGTTTAAGAAAAATTAATTCCGCTTTATCTAAAAGTGATACCTCAATCATTTTTTTAAATCAAGTAAGAGATAAAGTTGGCATTTTATTTGGTCCGAAGGAAACAACAACAGGCGGAAGAGCATTAAAATTTTTTGCATCGTTACGAATTGAAGTTAGAAGGGAAAGTTATATCAAAGATAACAACGGTCAAAATATTGGTATTAAAAGCAAGATAAAAATTGTCAAAAATAAAGTAGCACCGCCGTTTAATTACGATTTTATATCCATTTATTTTAACTCTGGATTTATGAAAGAATTGGAAATTATTGAGTATGCTATTAAAAAATAATTTTATAAAAATTAAAGGGCATAATTACTATTACAACGACATAAAAATCGCTAATTCAAAAGCAGAAATATTTGCTATTCACGAAACTAATAATGATTTATATCTATCAATAGAAGGTGAAATTAAAAAAAGCTTAAAGCCTAAAAAAGGACAAAAATAATTATCTAATTAATAATTATTTTTATATCAAAGCGAACATTAACTTTCCTATATAATAATACTTAGATAAGAACGCAATAATTAAGATATGAATGTTTTAGTCATCGGAGATGTAAGTGGAAATAGCGGAAAAAAAGCGTTAATAAACTATTTAAAACTAGTTAAAAACAAGTATTTTATTGACTTTGTAGTTGTAAATGCTGAGAATATAACTTTAGGTAAATCGATTAACAAAAATGACTATTTATTCTTAAAAGATTTAGGAATTAATGTTATTACAATGGGTAATCATATATATTCTAGAAAAGATGCATTTTGACTTCTAGAAAATATGAAGTCATTGATAAGACCAATAAATTTTTACCATAATGCTCCAGGATGTGGATCTATTTGCTTAAAAATTAAAAATAAAAAAATTCGGGTAACAAGTATTCTAGGAACTACTTTCATGCCGTTTAATTGCCAAAATCCATATATAGAATTTGATAAATTATTACTTCAAATAAAAAAAGAAAAAGAAGATATTCATATTGTTGATTTTCACGCTGAAACAACTAGTGAAAAATGCGCTTTTGCATGAAATTATGATGGTAAAGTAACAGCTGTCCTTGGAACTCATACTCATGTTCAAACTGCTGATGAAAGAATATTACCGAAAGGAACAGCTTTTTTAACCGATATTGGTATGACAGGTAGTTATCATAGTATTATTGGAGTTGAGCCAAAAGAAGTAATTGAAAAATTTAAATATGGATATGCAGAAAGATTTGTTATGTCAAACGGTGACCCGCAGTTTTGTGGTGTTGTTTTAAAAATTGATAACAATACCAATTTAGTAACTAATATTGAAAGAATATTAATTACGCCTGATAGAAAATTTTTATTCTAATTAAATTAATGAACAAAAAAAATACCTTATATATTTATGATTTCCCTCTAAGCAATCGGTTTAGAGGGAAATTTATTTAAAGTTGATGATGAAAATATCAGATTACTATTTTAGATCTTTTTAAAACATAAATTATTTAAAGTAGTAATTTAACAAATTTTTACTTAAAATCAAAAACAAAAAATATGGAGTTTTTAAAAATTGCCCTTCCTGAATTTATTGGTACTATGATTCTGATATTACTAGGAAATGGAATAGTAGCAAATGTTTTATTATCGAAAACGAAAGGTAATCGAGGTCAAACCTCAGGTTGAAATGAAATAGTATGAGCATGAGGATTAGCGGTTTTTATCGGAGCTACGGCATCAAGTCTTTCTGGAGCAAATCTTAATCCTGCGGTTTCTTTAACGCTTTTAATTGCAGGGAAAATATCAATTGCTAATTTATTTATCTACATTGTTTTCCAACTTCTAGGAGCAATCGCTGGTCAATTATTAGTTATTTTAATTTATTGAAACCATTATCAATGTACAAAAGACCCTGAACTAATAAAATTTACCCATTGTACAGCTCCTGCTATTAGATCATATGTTCACAATTGATTTTCAGAATTTATTGGAACAATTATTTTATTAGTAGCGGTTTTTTTAACAATCGGTATGACCAGACTTCAAGGTACTGGCCAAATTAATAATTTTAAAGCTGCATCTATTTTTGGACCAATGGTTGTTGGTATGACAGTTGTAGCGATTGGTTATTCACTTGGAGGAACAACAGGTTATGCAATTAACCCCGTTCGTGATCTTGGACCAAGAATAGTTTATGCATTGTTTCCTTTCAAGAATAAAATAAGTTCAGATTGACAATATGCGTGAATCCCGATCGTTGCCCCATTATCCGCTGCTGCAGTTACTGGTGGGCTATTCCTTTTATTTCAATAAAGTTACTTTAAAAAACTAACAAACTATTATTTTATGAACAAAAAATATATTATTTCACTAGATCAAGGAACAACAAGCTGTAGAACAATTATCTATGATAAAAATGGTTCAGTTATTTCATCTAGTCAAAAAGAATTTACTCAATATTTTCCTAAATCTGGTTGAGTGGAGCATAATGCAATGGAAATTTGGCATACACAATGTGCAACCTTGATTGAAGCAGTTAATTTAAAATCTATCAACGTAGATCATATCGCAGGAATTGGAACCACAAATCAAAGAGAAACAGTTGTGGCATGAAATAAAAAAACCGGTCTTCCGATTTGCCCTGCAATTGTTTGGCAGGATAGAAGAACTGCTGATTTTTGTAAAGAATTAATCAATGATGAAAAAACAGATTTTTTTAGAAAAAAAACCGGTCTTGTTATCGATGCTTATTTTTCTGCTACTAAAATTAAATGAATAATTGAAAATATCCAGCAAGCAAAAGAATTATTGAAAGATAATAATTTATTAGTTGGAACTATTGATACGTGATTGGTGTACAAGTTGACTAACCATAAAGTTCATATTACGGATGCTACAAATGCTTCTAGAACTATGCTTTTCAATATTAAAGACCGAAAATGAGACTCTGAAATTTTAAAACTTTTAAATATTCCTAGATCTATTCTTCCTGAAGTAAAAAATAGTAGTGAAATTTATGGTTATTTTGAGTTGCCATTATTTAAAACATTAAAAGATATAAAAATACCAATTGCATCAGCAATTGGTGATCAACAAGCAGCCTTGTTTGGTCAAAAATGTTTTTTATCCGGGGATGTTAAAAATACATACGGAACTGGATGTTTTATTTTAGTTAACACAGGCGAAAAAATAGTTTATAGTAAAAATGGTTTGTTAACGACAATAGCGCTATCAATTGATAACAAAATTCAGTATGCATTAGAAGGTTCTGTTTTTATAGCAGGAGCTGGTATTCAATGATTAAGAGATAATTTAAGAATAATCTACAATTCAGAACAAAGTGAATGATATGCCAATATGGCAGCTAAAAAAAATCAAAATCGTGTTTTTGTTGTCCCTGCCTTCACAGGTCTTGGAGCTCCTTATTGAGATTCATATGCAAGAGGGGCTATCTTTGGGATTGAAAGAGATACTAAAAGAGAAGATATAATCAAGGCAACTCTTGAAGCAATTGCATATTCATCAAAAGATATTCTAGAAACAATGAAAGAAGATATTGGTTATGATTTCAAAAATATAAAAGTTGATGGCGGAGCATCGCAAAATAATTACTTAATGCAATTTCAAGCTGATCTTTTTTCAAAAACAATAACAAGACCAAAAAATCTTGAATCAACCGCTTTAGGAGCTGCTTTTTTAGCAGGACTTGCAGTTAAGTTTTGAACATGATCTGATATAAAAAATATCAATGAAACTAATAAAACAGTCTTTAGTCCGAAAATATCAGAAGATAACGCATCCAAACTTCATACTACATGAAAAAAAGTGATTAAAAAAACATTAAATTGAGTAAACGAAATTAAATAATAAATTTTATGAACAACTTGAAAATAATAACAGTTATCGGTGCTGGAGCATGAGGAACAGCTTTAGCTAACGTTCTAGGTCTCAAAGGTCATACTGTAAAAATGTGATCAATTGAATCAGATGTTAATAAAGAAATTAATACAAAACATCAAAATAATAAATATTTCCCAAAAATAAATGTTACCCTTTCAAAAAATATAACAGCTTATGATGATTTAAAAGAATCACTTCAAGATAGTGATTATATTTTAATTGCTGTTCCAAGTCATATTATTAGCAAAGTTATTGGGTCAGTAATAAACCTAATTAATAAAAAAGTCATTATTATTAATGTCGCTAAAGGTTTAATTAACGAGCATTTACCGTTAGAATATTTTGAAAAAATTATCAATCAAATAAGCGGCAGTGATAAAATCAAAGGTGTTGTTTCTTTATTAGGAGGAACGTTAGCAGTTGATGTCGTTCAAAAACAACCTGCGATTGTTACTGTAACTGGAAAAAATTATCAATTAGCAACTGAAATTGCTAATTTCTTTAATTCAACTATTTTAAAAGCATATCCATCGCATGATTATATTGGATGTGAATTTTTAAATCTATTCAAAAATATTCTTGCGATATTAACTGGGTTTATTGATGGCTATGGTTATGGGATAAACTCACAAGCTAGAATTATTACAGAGGTTCTTCAAAAACTAAAACCGATTATTAAAAAATTTAAAGGTGATCCTGAAACAATTTTTATGCCATCTAGTTTAGGTGACTACATTGTGACATGTTTATCAAATAAATCTCGAAACTATTCTTTTGGTTATCAATTAGCAAAAGATAATGATGTTAAAATTACCTTAGATAAGTTTAAAAATATTACAGTTGAAGGGTATAGTAATATCTTTGAATTGAAAAAAATTTTGGTTAAAAAAAACCTTAACATCTTTTTTCTTGATCCATTAATTGAACTGTTACAAGAAAAAATTAATTGCGAAGAATTATTAAAAAAAATTTTTTATTAAATTTTTATAACTTTTATTTTTTCCTGATATACTTTTTAAGGTTAATCTAAAAAGTTAACATTTTTTGAAAAATTATTTCATTTTTTTGTATAAAATATTTTGATCGAATATATAAAATATTTTGATCGAACAGTAAAATAATGATATAATAAATCTTGATATAAATGGTCTTGATTGCTTAGTTTATTGAACAATAATTAAGTAAATTGGTTCATTTATGTAATTGTCTTTGAAATCTAAGAATCCACCAATCAATATGTTACTTAGTAACATATTAATGTAATTTCTAAATAAGAGTTTGATCCTGGCTCAGGATTAATGCTAGCGAAATGACTAATACATGCAAGTTGAACGGGAAGAGCAATCTTTCAGTAGCGAACGGGTGAGTAATATATACCTAACCTGCCTATATATCAGAAATAACAACTAGAAATGGTTGCTAATATTTGATAGTATGGTAAGAAAACAATTTTTTATCATTAAAGGGGCAATTGCCTCGTATATAGATGGGGGTATACCACATTAGCTTTGGCGTAAGGTAATGGCTTACGTAGGCGATGATGTGTAGTTGGCCCGAGAGGGCGACCAGCCACACTGGAATTGAGATAAGGTCCAGACTCCTCCGGGAGGCAGCAGTAAGGAATTTTTCACAATGGACGAAAGTCTGATGGAGCAATTTCGCGTGCTCGATGAAGGTCTTAGGATTGTAAAGAGCTGTCGCAAGGGAAAAAAAGAAAGATAATTGGAATGTATCTTTTTTGATGGTACCTTGCTATTAGTTACGGCTAACTATGTGCCAGCAGCCGCGGTAATACATAGGTAGCAAGCATTATCCGGAATTATTGGGTGTAAAGCGTGAGTAGGCGGTTTATTAAGTCTATGGTCAAATATCAAGGCTCAACCTTAGATGTGCCATGGAAACTAATAGACTAGAACGTAAAGGAAGGTAGTGCAATTCTGCAAGTAATGGTGATATATTTCGATATGCAGGAGAACACCTGAGGCGTAGGCGACTATCTAATTTATTGTTGACGCTCAATCACGAAGGTATGGGTATCGAATAGCATTAGTCCGCTAGTAGTCCATACAGTAAACGATGAGCACTAAATATTGGCAGTATTGTCAGTCATTAAAGTTAACACGTTAAGTGCTCCACCTGAGTAGTACGTTCGCAAGAATAAAACTCAAAGGAATTGACGGGGACTAGCACAAGTGGTGGAGCGTGTGGTTTAATTCGATTCTAAGCGAAGAACCTTACCAAGGTTTGACATTTGGTGCAAAGCTATAGAAATATAGTGGAGGCTATCATCAAACAGGTGGTGCATGGTTGTCGTCAGTTCGTGTCGTGAGATGTAAGGTTAAGTCCCATAACGAACGCAACCCTTCTTTTTAGTTGCTACCATTAAGTTGAGGAATCTAAAAATACAGTTAGCGTAAGCTAAACGGAGGAAAGGATGATGACAAATCATTATGCCCTTTATACCTTGGGCTACACACGCGCTACAATGGTCAATACAATAAGTTGCAAACCAGCGATGGGGAGCTAATCTTTAAAATTGATCTCAGTTCAGATTGAAGTCTGCAATTCGACTTCATTAAGTAGGAATCACTAGTAATCGCAAATCAGCCACGTTGCGGTGAATACGTTCTCTAGTCTTGTACACACCGCCCGTCAAACCATGAAAGTTGATAGTACTTGAAGCCAATACTAATAACCATTTTTGGATTTATTTGTCTAGAGTAAGATCAGCAATTGGGGTTAAGTCGTAACAAGGTATCCCTATGAGAACTTGGGGATGGATCACCTCCTTTCTATGGAGAAAAAAAGCACACTAAGTGTGTAATAAAAATCATAAATTATTCAATTTATGGTATGATTCAATAAAAAAATATGTGGATTCTTAGATTTGAAAGCTATTAACAACTTATATTTATATAATAAATATAATAATTAAGAGTTTTCAACAACTTTTGAAATGTTTTTACATTTCATATCTTTGGTTTTATAAATAATAAAATTCAACGATATTTCTTTGAAAAAATAGATAATTTATGAATTTAAAAATTCATTGAATAATTCTTTTGCAAGTAATAAACAAAATGCGTTTTAATTAAATTATTAAGAGCATACGGTGGATATCTTGGAAATAAGAGACGATGAAGGACGTGGCTACCTGCGATAAGCCTTGGAGAAATGGATGCAATTTATCACCCAAGGATTTCCGAATGGGGCAACCCGGTTTTTTTAAAAAAAACCATTACTATTTTTAATAGTAAAGTTAACTCAGGGAAGTGAAACATCTCAGTACCTGAAGGAAAAGAAAGAGAATTCGATTCCCTTAGTAGCGGCGAGCGAACAGGGAGGAGCCCAAACCATATTTATATGGGGTTGTAGGATATATTGTCAATAATAGTTACAAATTATTTTAATAGCAGAAATATTTGGAAAAATATACCATAGATAGTGAAAGTCTAGTAAGCGAAATTAAAATAACTATTCAAATATATTCCTGAGTACAACGAGACACGTGAAATCTTGTTGGAATCTACACAGACCATTGTGTAAGGCTAAATACTACTTATTTACCGATAGTGAACCAGTACCGTGAGGGAAAGATGAAAAGAACCCTGGAGAGGGAGTGAAATAGATCTTGAAACCGTATGTTTACAAAAAGTCAGAAGTCGTTAATGACTGATGGCGTGCTTTTTGGAGAAAGAACTGGCGAGTTATAATCAGCTGCAAGATTAAGTTGTAGAGACTGAGTCGAAGCGAAAGCGAGTCTGAATAGGGCGATTAGTATCTGGTTATAGACCCGAAACCAAGTGATCTATCCATGAACAAGTTGAAAATAAGGTAATACTTATTGGAGGACTGAACCGACGTTCGTTGAAATGACCGCGGATGATTTGTGGATAGGGGTGAAATGCCAATCGAACTTGGTGATAGCTGGTTCTCCCCGAAATAGTTTTAAGACTAGCCTTGAAATTTACTAATGTGAAGGTAGAGCACTGAATGTATGATGGCCCTCCTCGGGGTACTGAATACAATTAAACTCCGAATTTTGCATTATATTGTTCAGGAGTCAGTCCATGGGGGATAAGCTTCATCGGACAAAACGGAAACAGCCGAGACCACCAAATAAGGTCCCTAAATTTATGCTAAGTGTCAAAGGATGTGAGAACACTAAAACAACTAGGATGTTTGCTTAGAGGCAGCAATCTTCTAAGGAGTGCGTAACAGGCTTACTAGTCTAGTGTTTTTGCGCCGATAATGTACCGGGGCTCAAGCATAGTACCGAATTTGTGGACTTTAACGTAAGTTAAAGTGGTAGGGGAGCGTTATAGCAGCACTGAAGGTTGATCGAAAGGACAGCTGGAGCTACTATAAGTGAGAATGCCAGTATGAGTAACGCATAAAGGTGAGAATCCTTTACACCGATTGACTAAGGTTTCCTGAGGCAGGTTCGTCCTCTCAGGGTTAGTCAGGACCTAAGGCGAAATTGAAAAATGTAGTCGATGGACAATAGGTTAATATTCCTATACTCTTAACAAGAGGGATGGAGTGACAAAGTGAGTTTAGTTGAGCTAGTGATTGGTTGAGCTAGTCTAAGCATTTAGGTGGTTTTTATAGGAAAATCCGTAGAAACTTAACACTGAGATGTGATGGGGAGTGAAATCTTCGGAAAGTAACGTAGCAACGATAACTGTACTTTCTAGAAAAACTTCTACTGTTAATCTTGTTAGGACCTGTACCGAGAACGAACACACGTGGTCAAGGAGAATATCCTAAGGTGAGCGAAAGAACTATTGCTAAGGAACTCTGCAAAATTGCCTTGTAAGTTCGCAAGAAAAGGTGCTTGAGTAATCAAGTTTCAATAAAGAGGCCAGGGGAACTGTTTATCAAAAACACAGCTCTCTGCTAAACTGTAAAGTGATGTATAGGGGGTGACACCTGCCCAGTGTTGGAAGGTTAAAATTAGAGGTCAATAAAACGTAAGTTTTAGGCAGCTTCGACATTAAGCCCCAATTAACGGCGGCTGTAACTATGACGGTTCTAAGGTAGCGAAATTCCTTGTCAGGTAAATTCTGACCCGCACGAATGGTGTAATCATCCTGGCGCTGTCTCGGCAATAGATTCGGTGAAATTTTAATACCTGTGAAGATGCAGGTTACCCGCAATTAGACGGAAAGACCCCGTGAAGCTTTACTATAGTTTGGTATTGAATCTTTTTTGATTTTGCATAGGATAGGTGGGAGACGTTGATGTATCGGTTTAGGCTGATATTGAGTCAACCTTGGAATACCACTCTTAATCAATGAAGGATCTAACTTTATTAATAAAATAGAGGACAATGCTAGATGGGTAGTTTAACTGGGGCGGTTGCCTCCTAAAAGGTAACGGAGGCGTTCAAAGGTACTTTCAGCATGGTCGGAAACCATGTTTAGAGCGCAAAGGTAGAAAAGTGCTTAACTGTGAGACCTACAAGTCGAACAGATAAGAAATTAGGACTTAGTGATCCGGCGGTTCCCTATGGAAGGGCCGTCGCTCAACGAATAAAAGTTACTCCGGGGATAACAGGGTTATCTTCCCCAAGAGTTCACATCGCCGGGAAGGTTTGCCACCTCGATGTCGGCTCATCACATCCTCAAGCTGAAGCAGGTTTGAAGGGTTTGGCTGTTCGCCAATTAAAGTGGTACGCGAGCTGGGTTCAGAACGTCGTGAGACAGTTTGGTCCCTATCTGTTGTGGGCGTAGGAAAATTGCGAAGATTGGTTTTTAGTACGAGAGGACCAAAATCAACATACCTCTTATGCGCTAGTTGTCATGCCAATGGCACAGCTAGGTAGTTATGTATGGAAAAGATAAGCGCTGAAAGCATCTAAGCGCGAAACTTACTTCAAGATTAATTTTCCCATCTTGTAAAAGAGTAAGATCCCTTATAGATAATAAGGTTGATAGGTTAGGAATGTAAGTACTGTGAGGTATTTAGTTTACTAATACTAATAGATCGAGGATTTAATTAAAATTTTTTTTAATACGCAAAAGAATACACATTTAGTGGAGTTCATGAATATCTATTTTTTGAAAGAATATCTTTGTTTTAAGTTATCTTTCAAAACAATAAAAGAATGATATTAATAATGTAGTGGAAACACCTTTCCCCATCCCGAACAAAGAAGTTAAGCACTAAGATGGTTTTCGGACAAAATATCATTCTTTTTTTTTATAAAATTAAATAAATAATTTTATAAATTTTTTTTATATTTCAATGTTTTATTCATTTAAAAATCTTTTTTCTTTAACATTTAATTCTAAAAAAACTTATTTAAAACTTATTTCAATTATTTTAATTCCATTGATTTATGGTTTTATTTATATTAGCGCGTTTTGAAACCCGTTTGGCAATATTGATAAATTACATTTTGCGGTTGTTTATAATGTTAAAAACGATGGATCAAAAGTATTTGTCGATTTAATTAAAAATTCTTTACAAGAAGAATATAAAAGTGATACTCATCCAAAATTAGGTAATTTTACCCTTTCTATAGATTACGTAAATCAAAAAGATCCTGGTAAATACAATTATGATGCTAACAAAAGTAAATACCCGTATGCATTAACAATTGGTAATAAGTTTACTGACAATTTTATCAATTATTTGATTAATTACTATCCTGATGAAAAAAAACCAAAATTGAATTTCTATTCATCGTATAAATACAATTTTATCATCGGTGAATTAGGGAATTTTTTTTCAATGACATTAAACCAAATTATTAATAAGGAATTTGGGATGTTTTTTTTGAAAATTATTTTATTCCTCATTCATGATCCTTCTCTTCATGATCAAAATTTTTTAAATAATTTTAAAAATGCCTTTCAATCGATAGTTTCTCCAATATTCTTTCAAAAAAATGAACCATTAATTGATAAAATTAATTCACAGCATAGTATTTCTGAAAACAAATCTAATATCAACAAATTAATTAAAAAAGTTGATAATAGTTCTCAAGATTGATGAAAAGATCCCGGAATCAATCTCAACACACATGATCAAGGCGCAAACGAGGGTATAAATATCTATGGATATGGTTTAGCTCCTTTTTTCATATGTATAGCGATATGAATCGGTGCAGTCCTTCATATTTCAATTTATCGAAAATTAAACTTTACATCTTCAAGATCAAAAGAAAAATTATCAATCATTGTTAAAAATATTATTGTTAAATTTATTTTTATTGATATTATTGCAATTTTACAATGATTGATTTTACTTTCAAGTTTACTTTTGCTAGGATTTTCGGTCCATTATTTTGGTCTTTTTCTTTTATATTCAATCATATCTGTCACGATTTTTAATTTTATTCTTTTCGTTTTGTTTGAATTATTGTATTCTGATTTGGCAAGATTTTTGGCTTTGGTTCTTTTAATCCTGCAATTAGTTTCATCTGGTGGTATTTTTCCAGTTATTACACAAAGTGCCTTTATCCAATTTTTTAATCATTTAAATATCTTTAATTATTTTATTCAAGGTTTACGTGAATTTTATATCGCTCCTTCGTTTTCTAATATTTTTATTGACTTAGGAATTATTTGCATCTTTTTAGCCATTTTTGTAGTCATTTTAATCGCTAAAGTTTTTATCCATTGATATCTCCATAACAAAAAACTAGATACTAAAATTAATAAAATTATGCTTGAAAGTATCGAATAAATTTTAAATTATGAAAAACGAAAAGAAAAAGAAAACTGTCGTTCTTGCTTTATCTGGTGGGATTGATTCATCGCTTTGTGCTTATTTATTAAAAGAACAAAAATTTAATGTTATTTGTGTCTTTATTAAATGTTGAGATGCAACTTTAAACTCTGATATTTTGGGTAATATGGGGGTAAGTGATGAAAAAGGATGTCATGATGTTAAAGATTATAAAAACGCTAAACAAGTCGCTGATAGTTTAAATTTACAACTAGTTACTTTTAATTTTGTCGAAGAATATTGAAATTTAGTCTTTCAACACTTTTTAGAAGATATTAAAAATGGTTATACACCAAATCCTGATATTGACTGTAATTCAATTGTTAAATTTGATTTATTTATCAAAAAGGCGATTAAACTTTATAATCCAGATTTTATTGCGACCGGTCATTATGCAAAAATTAAAAAAACAGATAATGGCATTTTTCTTCAACAAGCTGAAGATAAAAGCAAAGACCAAAGTTATTTTTTAGCATCAATCAAAGAACATCAGCTTGAAAAAATCATTTTCCCGTTAGAAAATATATATAAAAAAGATATTAAAAATTTTTTGCTTCAAAGTAATGTTAATGTTAATTTAAACCAAAAATCTTCAAGCGGTATTTGTTTTATTGGCAAACGTAACTTTAAAAATTTTCTAACTAACTATTTCCCAATTAAACCAGGAAAAATAATCGATATAAAAACTAATCAAGTTTTAAAAGAAAAACATGATGGCTATTATTTTTATACTATCGGACAAAGAAAAGGACTTAAGTTAGGTGGATATGGAGAAAAACATTTTATTGTTAAAAAAAATATTCATAAAAATATTTTATATGTTGCTGGAATCAATGAAAAAAAATATCTTTTATCTAGTGGTTTTTCTGCAAAAAAGATGCATCTAATTAATAAAATAAATGAGCAAAAAGATCTCATAAATGCTACATTTGATGCAGTCCTTCGATATCAATCTAAAAGAATTAAAATAAAAATAACTGAATATAATCAACAAACTAAAAAAATAAAAATTTTATTTAACGATCTACAACCTTCTGTTACCCCTGGTCAATTTTGTGTTTTTTACCAAGACACAACATGTATTGGTTGCTGCCAAGTAGATGATGTTCTTTACAATGAAGAATAATTAAATTATTTTTTACTCTTTGATATTTTATAATTATAAAAATAAGTTTTAATAATAATTCCTTGAAAACAGATCAAAAACCAATCAACAATTCCCCTCAACAACAAACGCCAGAACCACCGTTTTTAAAAATATTTGGTAAATCAAAGTTGGCAAGAATATTTGCTGTAGTTTTTTTAATTTTAATCTTTCTATTTTTGTTAACCAGTTTAAAAACATATATTTTAGGTTTGGTTGTTATTTTTCTACCTCTATTTTTAGGAGTAGTGTCCTGTTCAATTGTAAACCCGATTGCTAAATTTTTTTCAACAACTTTAAAAATTAGTTATCGCTGGTTCACTTATTTAATCTATTTTATTTTTTTACTTTTTATCCTTTTTTTAATTCTTATTATTAGCGCTGTTTTTATTTTCCAATGAAATCCTTTTATTATTTCATTTTTGGGGAGTAATAAATCGATTGGAAGTTTACTAAAATTTTTAGATAACAATAAAGATACCTATTTTACTTCAATTATTATTAAAAATAATGTTTTAACTATCGTTCTTGATAATACACATTCTGGAACTTTTTCAGGACTTGGGGTAATTTATCTATTTATGTTTAAAATTATTCATATGTTTATATCTTCTATTTCAGTAAATACTTGTTATGCAATGTTAAATTGATTTTATACAAAAGTAGCAATTTATAACTCTGGTCCGTTTTTTCTGATTTATAAATTGGCACCGATTTTACTAGGTATCGGAATGGTTATTGCTTTTACAATATTTATAACAGTTGTTTTTTTAAATAAATATAACACAAAAATCTCAAAATGATTTGCTACTAAA
Organism: Mycoplasma sp. SG1; assembly: GCF_023612375.1. Lineage (GTDB taxonomy): Bacteria > Bacillota_I > Bacilli_A > Mycoplasmatales > SG1 > SG1. The sequence continues at coordinate 465,260 of NZ_CP076852.1, forward strand.
TTCTGAGAAGATAAATCACATCAAAAAAAAGTTGAAACTGTTTTCAACAAATCGATTAAATCATGAGCTTTAGCGTTAGTTATTGATGAAGCAATTATTTTTTCAATCATTCTTTTAACCGTAATTCTAGCTGGTAACCTTGGAGGTAACGACATATTTAGACATTCATTTATTATTTTCCCAATATTTATGGTTATTTGTTGTCTTGTCCCGATTATCGGACCGATTATTGGAACCATTCCAATGGTTATTGTTTCTATCTTACAAATTTCTTCAGATAATAATTATGCTTCAATGATTATCGTTTTGGTTGGAGTAGCGATTGCAATTAGTTTAGAAGCTTTTGTTATATCACCATTAATTTATTCAAAAACAACAAAGTTAAATATTGTAACCGTTTTGCTTGGAATTAGTGTTTTTGGACTAATTTTAGGGATATGAGCGATGCCGTTTGCTGTTCCTTTGATTATGATGTTTAAAGAAATATGTAATCAAATATATAACTTTAACCTCAAAATATAATTAAATATATAAAATATAACTTTAATTATTATTTTATCTCACATGAATCATATAGAATTAACTCATTTATTTACAGATTTTTTTAAATCAAAAAAACATTTAAGTTTACCATCTTTTTCGCTTATTCCTAACAATGATCCATCTTTGTTATTAATAAATTCAGGGGTTGCTGCAATGAAAAAATATTTTTTAAATATTGTTGCACCTCCTTGTAAAAGAATTGTATTAGCTCAAAATTGTGTAAGAACTATCGACATAGCTCAAGTTGGAAAAAGTCCATTTCATTTGACTTTTTTTGTCATGCTTGGTAATTTTTCTTTTGGCGATTATTTTAAAAAAGAAGCGATTGATTATGGTTGAGAATTTCTTACAAAAACTCTAAAAAAATATATAGACCCTGATAAACTATATATTACAGCATATAAAAATGACACTGAAGCAATTACGCATTGATTAAATGTCATTAAAATTAATCCAAAAAGATTAATTCTTCGCGAAAAAAAACATAATTTTTGAGATCTTGGGCAAGGTCCGTGCGGGGCTTGTACTGAAGTATATTATGATTTAGGAAAAAGTTTTCAAGAAGTAGATTTAGATCCTGACAATTTATCTACTAAATTATTAGAAGATGATATCCCGAATAATCGCTATATTGAAATTTGAAACATAGTTTTTTCAGAATTTAATCATTTAAAAGATGACACTTATAAACCATTAAATTCAAAAAATATTGATACTGGAGCGGGACTTGAACGGATTTATACAATTTTAAAAGGGAAAGCATCAATCTTTGAAACCGATGTTTTCTTGCCAATTATCAATATCTGTGATCGTATGTTTAAAGATCAATATTCAATAAATTTTAAAATTGCTTTTACAAAATCTGATCAAATAATACAACAAAAATATACGCAAGATCTTTGTACAATCGCTGATCATATCAGAACTGCCATTTATTTAATTGCTAATAATATTCTTCCCTCAAATAAAGGGAAGGGGTTTGTTGTTAGAAGGTTGATTAGAAAAATTTTAGATATTGCATCTGACTATTGTAAAGATGAAAATATTGATGATTTTCTAACTTTATTTGTGTATCAAATTTTTAGAGATATTGATTATTTCAAATTTCTTGTTAATATCCAATCTAAAATTACTGAAATTTTAGATTCTGAACAAAAAATTTATCAAAAAACTGCAACAGGTTTAATTGAATGAATTAATAAATTTTTTGATAATAATCCCAAAAATTGAATAAAAATTAATGACCAAAAAATAAATGATCAAAATATAGTTAATTTAAGGATAGCAGAAAAAATATTCACTCTTAATACGACATATGGTTTTAGTAAAACGAAAATTCTAAATAATATAAAAGAAAATAATTTGAATATATCTGAAACCCGTTTTAATCAAATTATTAATGCTTTAAATATTCTTTTAGAAAATCATAAAGAAATTTCAGGAGCAAAAGTCGGTAAACTAAATCCTATGCCCCTAAATGAACTAAAAGATCAGATTTTAAATAAAATAACTTTTATTCCAAAAACCAAAAAAGAAACTGATAATCAATTAATAGAAACGCAAATTATTGCTGCTTTTAAAATTGACAATATTCATAAAGTTGACGAATTAATAAAAAATCAAAAATATTATTTACTTTTTGAAAAAAGCAATTTTTTCCCAATAGGTGGGGGGCAGATATCTGACACTGGAACTTTATCTACAAATAATGATAAAATAATTGGTCATATATTAAACGTCTTTACAATAGATAATTGATTATTGCATGAAGTCGTTTGTATAAATAACTTCAACATATCTAATGTTAAACTGAAATTGAAAATTGATTATCAACAAAGAATGGAAGTTGCTACAAATCACACAGCAACTCATTTATTACACGCTTTATTAAAAAAAATTAATCCTTTAATATCACAAGCTGGTAGTTTGGTAGAAAAAAAATTCCTTAGATTTGATTATTTTCATCATATTAAACTAACTGATGATGAATTAGATTGATTAGAAAGAGAAGCTAAAAAAATAATTAAATTAAATACCCCCAGAATTGAAACATTTCAGAATTTATCAGATATTTTAAATAATAGTAAAATCCAAAAAAATTATTTAGAAAAATACTCATCAATTGTTAGGGTAATAACTTTTGGGGACATATCTTCAGAATTATGTGGTGGTGTCCATTTAAAAAATTTAAATGAAATTAATGATTTTTTAATTTTTAAAAATTTTTCTAAATCTATAGATACACAAAGAATTATTATTTATACAAACCCTTTATATTTTCATGAAGGAATAAAAAAAGAATTTGACAAAATATTTAAACAACAACAAATCAAACTAATTAATGAATTAGATTCAATAATAAAAGAACCTGAATATAAAATATATAAAAGCAAAAAAATATTTAATAATTTAATTGAAAATTGATCCCTTTTGAAAGAGTCAAACATCGAAGAAAAGATTTCAAAAATCAAAGGATATATAGATCTTAAACAATTCTTTGAAAATAATTTTCTTCAAATAACTCAGATCCAAAAAAACATAAATTTATTTAAACGATTTTTAGAAAATGAAAAGATTCAATTAGAACTTAAAACAAGCAATAATATTGAAAAAGACATTATTACTACAAAAACCTCTTTAAAAATTTTCTTTTATAAAATTACTGATAAAAAGCAAAAACTAAAAAATTTAGCAAATATACTTTTTAATAATAAAAAAATAGAAATCATCATCTTTACTAACGAAATTAACGAAAACGATAACCAAGGGTTTGAAATTATTAATATTTATTTTACGAAAGATCTTGAGTTTAATAAATTTAATAATTGATTTAAAGAATTTGAGATTTATTTGAAAACCTCTTTAAAATTGAATATTCCCAAAATAATTTATCCAATTCCAGATAAAACTTTCGCTTTGTTAAAAATAAGCGATAATGCTTTTTCTAAAAACATCGATAAAATAAAAAGAGAAATACAAAAAAATAAAATCTAATTTTATGTATGAATAGTTATTTGGGGATGGATTTAGGAGAAACAACATTAGGTTTAGCAGTTAATATCGGTAATTGTGTTATTTTGTTGAAACCTATTTATTATAAAGTTGGTGATTTCAAGTTTGTTTTAAATGAACTGGAATCAATATTTGAAAGATATGATATTAAAAAAATTGTAATTGGAAATCCAATAATAGAAAATATTACTTCAAAGATATCGAATATGGTAAAATATTTTAGTGTATTGTTAGAATCCAAATTTAATATTAAAGTTTATACTATTAATGAAAACTTTACAACAAAGATAGCAAAAAATATTTATTTCCAATCAAATAAGAATAATAAATTAAAAAATTTTAATAAAATAAAAGATTCGTTTGCAGCTAAAATCATTTTAGAAGAATTTATAAAAAATTATAGAAATTAATCAAGAATACATTATGAAAAAAATATTTGTTACAAAAGATAAAATAGAATCGTTAAAAAAAGAATTAGATTATTTAATTAACACAAAAAGGAAAGAAATAATAGAACTTTTGAAAGAATCGCGTGCCCAAGGTGATTTAAAAGAAAATGCAGATTACGATGCTGCTAAAAATGAACAAGCGATAGTAGAAGAAAGAATTAAAGAAATAGAAATTATTTTAAGTAATAATGTTGACATAAAAACTTCATCTTACATAAAACCTAATAAAGCTTCTATTGGTTCTGTTGTGGTTTTTGTAAACGTTAAAGACATTGATAATAAATCTAAACATCAAACAGTTCAAATAGTCGGAGAAATTGAATTCGATCCTTTAAGTCAACCGATTAAAATATCATATCTGTCTCCATTAGCACAAGCCCTTTTAAACCATAAAATAGGAGATACAGTAATAGTTAACGCTGAAAATATTTATAAAGTTCAAATTATTAGTTTAAGTTAATCATTCTAAAAAAATTAGATTCTTTTATACAATCCCCCCACTTTAGTGGTGGGGATTTTTTTTATTTAATTTTTTTTAATATTGTTCATTTTTATAATTGACCTACAATCTTGTATAGTGATAAAACGCGCACATCAAGGAATAAAGGAATATATAAAAAATATCTAAATTACATAAATCTAGAATGAAAAATAAAAATAAATCAAAAATAATCTATTGAAAATTACTGGTTTCAATAACATTATTTACTTTTGCTACTATTTCATCATTTTCAATTATTAGTCAAATTATAGGTGGTGATAATTCTGAAAATAATGTAACATTAAACTCTAATTTAGCAGAAAACCGTGTAAATAACTATGGTAATTTTCAACAAAATTTTGGTGATATTTTAAAAATAGACCCTATTTTAAATGGTAAACTACTTGGAAATACCAATTTTAATAAAATATTAGCGGATCAGATTCCTTATTCAATACCAAAAAAATATAAATATTGGATGATGTTTGATTTTACTGGATTTTTTAATCGAAATAATACAAAAGTATTTTGCTCTAATGCGTATTATCTTAATAAAGAAGATGGAAAAAATAAATCATTAATTATCGTAAAAGATATTAACAGAGGTTATGTTATTCCGTTGGAAGCTGACTATACAGGCAATAATATAAAAAGGGTTGCATTTACAAAAATCAGGGTTTCAAAACCTATTGCTAATAAATTTGGAGAATGAATAAATAATAACGATACACTTAAAGATGTTTTTGAAACTATTAAAAATAAAATAGGTTATGTAAATGGTTTTGAATTTAATGAATTAACAAAAAATTATATAAGACATTTTACTGTTTTGAACAATGGTTTAATATCATTGCCAAATAATAACTATACAATTACAAGTAGTGAAATTACGGGAGAATTCCAATGAAAAAATAATGGAGTAAAAGGAAATAACGTTAATGTATTAACATTTCAAAACAATAAATTAACTAACGATATTTTAAAACATTTCTCAGGTTCCTCAGAATATCAGATGGGTGTTGAGGATATTTTATCCATTGTCTTTATTATAATTACTGCCATAACTATCGTCATACCATTTTTTGGACCTGTTATATCAACAGCTGCTGGAACAGCAGAAGCCGGTCTTGCAGGTGGAGAAGCGGCAGCTGAAGGTGCAGGACTTCTAGGTGCAGCGGCTGAAACTGGGGCCGGTTTAAGTGAAGCGACAACAACAATAGCAAGTGCTGGCGGAAATATTCTAAATGCCTTTAGAAATATTGGTTCATATATTTATTCTGGAATAGAATATTTAAGTCCAAGTAAACCTCTTGCTAATATTATCTTTGGGGCTGCTGAAGACTGAACTTGAAAAACAGTCGCAGAAGCTGGATTAAATATCGGACTGAGTATCTTTGTTGGAGATATTCTTCCTACATATTCAATTATTAGCAAGTTTTCAACAATAAATAATTATGATATGTATCAAACTTCAATCACTACTGGTTATCTTTTTAATATTGGGTTAATGACTTTTTTTAGTGCCAGATTGCTTTGACAAATTAAAAACTTAGTATTAACGTCTAAATTATTGCTAAATTCAGGTGAAATATTGTTCATAAAATTTTGAGACAGTGTTAGATTTGGTGCAAAAACAAATTTTTTTAACCCCACATACATTGGGTCGTTTTTCATAAGATCGATTGCTAAAATGATTCCAAGTAGTATATTTTTTCTTCCAACAGTTATTAATTTTTTTAAACATTTAGAATTAATGAAAGAATCAAATTTAGGTTATATAAGTTCAAATTTTACAACCGCTTATTATTTTTTAGAAGTTCTGATTAATGCTGGAAGTTCAGGTATAGAATTAGTTTCTAATTTTATCATAGAACATCCTACTATATTTACTCGTTTATCTTCATATATGGATGCAACTGCAGGCAATCGTAATACTCATCAGGGCAGTTCTGAACATTTCCTTCCTCCAAACGATCCTTTAGATCAACCATCTACAAGTACAGGAATCAGAATTCCTAGCGGAGGATCTGAAGATCCAACTTTACATACAATAAGACTATTACAAAAACAAAAAAATTTATTTGGAACTCCCGATTCAACAACTTCAAATTACACAGATGCTTTAAGCGGTGAAATATCATTAAAAAAACGATCAATTGATGATTTAAGCGATTATCAAAGTTTAGACTTCAATGAAAACAAGTTTTCATTCACATCCGATAATGTCAAACCAACAACAAATCAAGATCATATTTATAGTGTCATTGATAAAACATCTAAAACACTCAAATCAAGCACGGATAATGAAATAAACGCATCAGGTTTTTTTTATACTCAAACTGATGAATATCCTCCAGAAGTACCACCTAAAACTTTTGGTTTATTTAGAAATAATTTATCTAATGAAGGCGATTCTATATCTGAAAAAGATAAAAGCGAAGAAGCCTCATTGTTGTGGGATGGTAAAGAATGAGACGATTATAAATTGGTTTCTTCTGACATATCTATAGATGATAGTAAATCTGAAGGTTCTTTATATTCAACACCAGAAGAATTTATAAATGGAATAGAGGAAAAAATTAATGATTTAGAACAAGATGTAAAACTAAGAAGTATAACTATTGAAAGTTTGAAAAAATTTGAAGACCACTATTCTTTGCTAAAAGGTGATGAAGAAGATAAATATTGAAATGATCAAAAAATATCTAGTTTAGTTGAAGATTATAACAAAGAAAAATGACCACAAATACTTGAAAAATTAACTTATGATAGTGATGAAAAAATAGATTATAATTTCCCTACTCTAAGACAGGATGAAGAAGATATTGACCCCATTTCCTTTCAACATGATTTAGCAGTTATTAAGTACAATTTATCAAGTAGCCAAGAAGATATTAATAATATTGAGGAGCCAGAAAAATCTATCACAGAAGAATTTGGAAGTTTAAACGACCATTTACATGATAGTTCATTTGAAAAATCAGAAAATAATCAATTAAATGATTCTTTTATATTAGATAAAAGCTTAGATGATGAAGAAAGCATCAATCAAAACTTATCTATTGATCGAATAATTGAAACAGAAGAACAAAGATTACAAGCACAAGAACCGGTCTTAGATATCCCTCAAATAGATACTGAAGCTCAACAAATAGATCAAATTTATAAAAATCCCGAAATTTTGTTTAATTTTACAGATGATGAATGTATTAAATTATCAACAGATAAAGATATAAGTTTAATATTTGATAACGGGGTTGGAGCATTTCACGCTGAATTAAGTAAAAATTCTTTCGATCCAGGAAGAGTATATATTGATCAAACAAAAATATTGGATCTTTCTAAACGAATAACCAACAAATTTTTAAAGGAATATAAGTTTTTAAATAATAGATTTCTTAATTTTGAAAAAATAATAACAAAAATTGATGACTTTTATCATAAGGTTGCAAAAATATCAATCTTATATGTATCGAATAAAAATAAAGTATTAGGAATTGAAACAATAAATATTAGCGATTTTCTAAATAATTTCTTAAAAATAAACGATGAAAATACTATTTTAGAAAGAGGAAATGAAGAGCTTATAAACGTATTTAAAGAAAGTCAGTTAATCAATAAACTGCCTAAAAATGTTAATGTATATTTTTTTGAAAATGAATATTTTAAAGAATTATTCTCTAGAAATAAATGAAACAATGAATATAACTTCTTGAATTTTATTTTCAGAAAATGAAACTTAAACACTATTTTAAACCTAATAACTAAAAATAAACTTACTTTTGATGATATAACTGATGGAAAATTTAATCCAATTGCTTCTATAAGATTAAATATAAACATTGATGCTATTGAAGTCAAACCAGACAGGGGTCATAACATTTTTTGATTCAATACATATCAAGATACTAAGTTAAAACTTGTTAGTTATCAAGTATTAGAAATTAGTGATCCAGAAGATAATACGTTACAACTTTTCAAAATTCCAGAAACCGAAAATGATTTTGTTTTTGTAGAACATTCATTACTTGCAAAAAACTTACATCTTTTCAATACAATGAAGAATCTTGCATCTGATATGAAACCATCAGCCCTTCAAAAATATATTGATAAATACTTTTTAACAAATAAATGGGATGCAAATTTATGAGAAAAATATCAACATTATAAATGATCCCTAAATCTAAAACCTGGAATCTTAATACATGATGAATGCATTGCTGCTGAAGTTGAATATATTAAAAAAAGACAGGCTGCTATTAATGCATTGACAACAATAAATGAATTTTTTGTTCCTCCACAAAAACCTATAATTCAAGACTTAAAAACCCAAGAACTAACTGATCAACCAACTAATAACATAATCTCAGAAAGTAATGAAATAGACCAAGTTTCAAAATTAAATGAACAAACAATAGTAGAAGATAAAGCTGAAGCGAGAAACATAACATCTCCACAAGAAGAAAGAGCGGAAGATAAAACAGAAGATCCTAATACAAAAGACAGTAAGAATATTAGTGTTGATGGCGAATTAAGGGAAAACTTAAATATAGTAAATGAATATGTTAATCCTTCAATAGAATCTATAATCAAAGATTCATCAATCCACGAACCAACTAATAACAAAATCCAAGAGCAAGAGTTTAATAACTTTTTTCGTGGATTGATGAATCGTATGAACCAAATTTCAGATTTAAATGAAGAAAGAGAAAATTTAATAAGTCAAAAAAATGCAGAACTAATCAATCAAATTTATAAAAATCCAGAAATTTTATTTAATTTTAAAGATGATGAATTAATTCAATTACCGTCAAATAAAGATATTCATTTTATATCTGATAACGGATTTAAAGAAGCATACACTGAATTAAGGAGTGCTACTTCTCTTGATCAAATAAGACTTCAAAATATAATCAACAAAGCGAATGAAACAATTAAACCTTCTGACGAATATAAGTTTTTAAATAATAATCTTCTTCATTTTGATGAAATAATAACAAAAATTGATGATTTTTATCGTAAGGTTGCAAAAATATCAATTCTATATGTATCAAATAAAAATAAAGTATTAGGAATTGAAACGATAAATATTAGCGATTTTCTAAATAATTTCTTAAAAATAAACTCAGAAAATAATATTTTAGAAAGAGGAAATGAAGAACTTTCAAATGTATTTAAAGAAAGTAAGTTAATTAATAAACTACCTAAAAATGTTAATGCGTATTTTCTAGAAAATAAATATTTTAAAGATTTGTTTTCTAGAAATGAATGAAACAATGAATATAACTTCTTGAATTTTATTTTAAAAAAATGAAATTTAAATACTACTTTAAATTTAATGAATGCCAATAAATTTACTTTTGATGATTTATCTAATGACAAACTTAATCCAATTAATGCTATAAAGTTAACTTTAAGTGTTGATAGAATTAAACCAGATAATGTTTCTTGATTCAATCGAAGTGGAAGTAGTAAATTAAAACTTGTTAATTATGAAGTATTGGAAATGAATGATTCAACAAATAATCCAGTAAAACTTTTTAAAATCCCAGAAACTGGAAATGACTTTGTTTTTGTAGAACATTCATTACTTGCAAAAAACTTACATCTTTTCAATACAATGAAGAATCTTGCATCTGATATGAAACCATCTGCCCTTCAAAAATATATTGATAAATACTTTTTAACAAAGAAATGGGATGCAAGTTTATGGGAAAAATGTAAAAATTATAAATGGTCTCTAAGCATACAACCCGGATATTGAGATCAAGAAAATGATCAATTGAATGATTTAGATTTTGATTTATCTAAAAATGGATTATCTAGTGACAATGAAGATCTTTTATCATCAAAAAATATAACCGAAAGAGGAAAATCGTTATTGCAAGATGATGAAGAATGACATGATGCAAAATCAAATACTTCAAAAATATCTATAAGTACCCAATCTGAAGAATCTGAATATTTATTAACAAATGAATATATAACTAACGCAGAACAAAAAATTAATGATTTAAAACAAGGGTTAGAAAAAACTGACCAAAAAGGTCAATTAACTATTGAATCATTGAAAAATTTAGAAGCGAAAGAATCAACATCGGTTACTCCAAGTCCAATAGGCAGTGAAGTTATTAAATTCGATCAAATTTATAAAAATGTAGAAATTTTATTTGATTTTAAAAACAATGAACTTATTCAATTACCAACAGAAAAATATATATATTGAATATCTGTTAACGGGGTCAGGGAGTTATACAATAAAATAATTAACAATTTTGATTCTCAAGAAAAATTATTAGATCCTGCAGGAGTAGATAGTGTAGTTGAGCCTTTTGAACCATATAAGTTTTTAGATAATAATCATCTCCGTTTTGATGAAATAATAACAAAAATTGATGATTTTTATCATAAGGTTGCAAAAATATCAATTCTATATGTATCAAATAAAAATAAAGTATTAGGAATTGAAACGATAAATATTAGCGATTTTCTAAATAATTTCTTAAAAATAAACTCAGAAAATAATATTTTAGAAAGAGGAAATGAAGAACTTTCAAATGTATTTAAAGAAAGTAAGTTAATTAATAAACTACCTAAAAATGTTAATGCGTATTTTCTAGAAAATAAATATTTTAAAGATTTGTTTTCTAGAAATGAATGAAACAATGAATATAACTTCTTGAATTTTATTTTAAAAAAATGAAATTTAAATACTACTTTAAATTTAATGAATGCCAATAAATTTACTTTTGATGATTTATCTAATGACAAACTTAATCCAATTAATGCTATAAAGTTAACTTTAAGTGTTGATAGAATTAAACCAGATAATGTTTCTTGATTCAATCGAAGTGGAAGTAGTAAATTAAAACTTGTTAATTATGAAGTATTGGAAATGAATGATTCAACAAATAATCCAGTAAAACTTTTTAAAATCCCAGAAACTGGAAATGACTTTGTTTTTGTGGAGCATTCAATCCTTAAAAACAACTTATCCCTTTTCAAAACAATGAAAAAATATATATATGTCGCGGATAAACTATCCCTTCAAAAATTTATTAATGAAAATTTTTTAACAAAGAGATGAGATGCAAATTTATGGGAAAAATATAGCGGATACAAATGATCTAAAAATTTAAAACATGAAAGCTTAAAAAATGATGAAAATATTACAACTAAGATTGAATCTTCTGTAAACCAAGTCGCTTCAAATGAAGAGGCAACAAAAGATATTGAAAAAGCTAAAAACGATGATTTTTATGCTAATTACTCAGAACCAGAAAGATTACAATTCTGAGAAAATTTAAAAATACCAGAAGATAGTATTTATGATTATAAAATAACAAATAACCCTGAGACAATAGAGTCAATGTACGATTATGATCCTTTAACTGAAAATCTATTAAATGTTGATCTTATCGTAGACCAAATATCTAAAACAAAAGAAATCTATGATGATAATATTGATTTAGAATCAGTTCCGATTAATAATACTATTTTGGATAAAACTGATAGTATTGCTAATGATGAACCAGAAAAAAAATTAATAAAACCAGGAGAAATAATTAATAGATCTGAGCTAATAATAGATTCAGCTATCGAAACTGATAAGGATTCTGTTGTATACTTTAGTAATTTTATCAAAATGAATAAAGATGCGTTTATAAATGCGTTTATTCCCTATAATAATGGTCATAAAACTATATGATATTTCGATGAAGAGTTATTTTTAAACATTATTTCTACTTTTTCTACTATAAACTTAGAAATATTTGAAAGAATAGTAAATAATGATGAAATTATTTCTGATAAAGATTTTAACCAAATTCTTAAAATCATCGATATAAAAAATCCATCCATAATAGAAGCGTTTAAAAATTATTTTAATAATATAAATAATCACAAATTATTTAATAATCATGTTAAAAAAACTATTTTATTAACCGATGACGTTGATTTAAAAGACTATAAAACAATAACATCCATAATATTAAATGATATATCTGAGATTAAAAACAATCCTGGTTCTTCTAATACTATTTATCCAAGCAACTTTTTCAATGATATTCTATTTAACTGTAAAGTTCAACACTTCTTCCGAACAAATCAAGACTTAATTAATTTTGGTCTAAAAAATAAATTGATTAAAATTCTTGACAATAATGTAGTATTTATTACGGATAATAATTTTCAATTTATGAATCACGTTTATAAACTTTTTGGTTTAAAACCGTTGAGATATTTAAATCTATACTTTAAAAAACTAAATATTATGTTGTCTCAAAACTCTTGAAGTATAGATAGAATAATTGAAGAGTATTTCCCTCCACTTATGAAAATAAAATTATATGATTCAGACTTTGATGAAGTAAATATTGAAGGTAATGAAAGTGATAGCTTTTATCATTCTATTAATATATCGAATAAATATATTAATGTTCCAACTAATGATTTATTAGATGGTAGCTTTGAACTAAAAACAACCGACCAACTAATGGAACTTGAAAACTTTAGTAAAAGAACTTTTACTAAAGTTGATATTGAAATCAAATTTAACGATGCATTAAAACATGCTATTGTAGACAATCCTAATCTAAATTTTCTTCATTGATATGTTGTTAATGAAGCGTATAACAGTCTTACCCAAAATGATATTGCATTTATTAATACTGATGAAAAATTTTTTAGGTTTGATGTTATAGATTTGGAATCTAATAAAGCAAGTCAATATTGAATGACTAAATCTGAATTTACTTCATGATTTAATTCTATAGATCCTATAAATGAATCCGATCTAATAGATCCCAATCTTCTTCAAGAAAAACTAGTAGCATCTATTAAAACTATTTGAGAAGAGCAAAACAAAGACATTAGTATCTTTGATCATGAAAAATATTTTTTAAATTTTGCACCAAAAGATATTCCAAATAGTTATTGAATATGTCTAAATAAACATCTAATTAATAATTTAAGCATAATGAAAAGTTTTACTTTATCAAAAATAATGGATTACGCTAGAAAATTAGCTAAAGTTTTTAATCCAACCGCTACAAAAAATTTATCACCCAGCGATATATATAGTTTTAAAACAGTTAATAACGCAGAAATTAAAGATTTATATTTCAAACTCTTTGATAAATGACTAGAACCAAGTTATAAAATGAGCACAGTTGATGCTTATTATATAAATGATGCTGTTGATAGAACCGACAATCTACTTGCTAAAGTAAATGTTAGAATGATGATTCCAAAATCATTTAATACAAATAAAATTGCTAATAAATTGTGATTTTTTGCTAAAATACGTGAACTAAACTTTTTTGCCATTAAAACTAAAAATCAAAAATTAATAATAACTGATTCATCATGAGCTGATCTTAAAAAACATTTTTCAACAGAACAACTAAAACTTATTAAAGACTTTATTAATTTTACTAATGTTAAAATTTTTAGAAATAAAGAAACTAAATGAGCAGTAGATAGTTATAATGTAATGCCAAAAAACATTGAATTAATCAAAAATGAATATATAAAAAATGTTAATAATTTTTATCATTATTTAATTTCAAATATTAAAAAAATTAATTTCCAAGAATTGTTAATAAATAAAAGTGAGTCATTTATATTCTTAATAAAAAATAAAATTATTCCTGTAAATGATTCTTCATATTATTATTTTGATTTCAATTTTTCAACTGAACAATGACAAAACATTTATTTAAATTGCCCAGATAAAAATAAAGAATACATGGTTAAATGATTTGAAAAAATGATTAATGTAATATCTGAACCTATTAACGTATTTGACCATATTGAACCTGCATTTTGAATAAATACCGATACCCTTGAATATAATAATATTCCAAAAATTGAGTTATCAAACCATATTTACTTATACAGAGATTTTGAAAAATTTTTTAAATTATTCCCTAATGCAAACATTTCTAACTTTATTTCAGTTAGTCAAGATATACATGGACGTTATTACGAATATACTGAAAAAATACAAAGTGTTAATTTTAATAAAAATTTAGTGGGTTGATTTGATAATAATTACGAAAAAAGAGCATTAACAGATATAAATAATAATCCATTAAATAATTTGATCGCATTACAAATATTATCAAATAATAATTCTCAACAAAATATAATTGATATTTCAGCTAATGAAGCAGTTGTAGATTTATTGGTTAAATTGTATAAAATAGAAAATTCATCACAATTATTTTATAAATTTATAAACGAAAATGTTCAAAATTATCAATTTGCTGAAAATATAATTTCTTTGACTAATGAAGTGTTTGGTGTAAAAGATAATCATGCTTTGTCTATAATTTTAGAAAATATAAAAGAAATAACCACTCTATGCAGTTTGGATGAGTTTATTACTAAGTTTTATCCTGATTTTGACATTGACAATCAAACTTTAGTTTATGGAATGCATTTGGAATCATTTCATTTGAAAAATAATGGACTTTCGCCAAAAGAGTATATAAAAATAAATGTTTTGCTAAAAAATTTCAAACAATTTATTCCGTTTATAGAATCTATTAAAAAAGTTAGTATAAAACAACAATCGTTTAATTTTCAAATTTTTAAAAAGGAACTATTAAACTATACAAGAACATTACACTTTTTATTTGATAAAGAACAACTAAAAAAATTAATCCCTGATTTAAATAGAACATCAAGATCAATAGAACCAGAAGTTTCTAATAATTACGAAAACAAATATATTACAGAAATAATTAGCAAAAAGTATACAAAAAGTAGAGCAAAATATGGAGTGATACCGAAAATAAATATAAAATTAAAAGTGCCCACTGGTCTTGAAACAACTCTTGGAGACGGCAATTTCCCAACAAGAATTAATGATAACACAAAAATAATTTCACTTGCGCAAGTAGAAAAAGATAAAACAAATATTCTAAATGTTAAAAAATATATTCCCGTTACACGCGGTATGTTTAAAAGTATTATAAAAAATATTTTAGAATCGAACTTAAAAGTTTTATTAAATTCTATCTCAGAAAGACATTTAGATAGAAATAACGGAGAAGCATCAAGTTCATTATCCGATGATCCATTTATTTTTAATACATTACAATATAAATTTGATTCAATTGATGATTACACCAGAGCTGTATTGGGTTTTAATCGTTCAGTTAAAATGGCTATCTTAAAACTTACATTACCAGAACATGAATATGTAAATGCTATCGAATCGCTACCTGATTTTATTACAATAATTCATGATAATTCTTTATTAGATATTCGTAAGTATTTCACAGAATTTAATATACCAATATTTAATCCTGAAAATGATTTTAAAATGTTTTTGGATGGAATATTTAATTCAAATTTAAGTTCTATAATGAGTTTTATATCAACATATGAATATTTTAAAAATATGAATATAACTTCTAAAAATATAAAATTAAAAATCAAAAATTCTCTTTTTGCAGAAAATAATATTTTAATTGATCTAAAACATATTAAAGAAATCGATGCACAAATAAGATTTAATATATTTAACGGAGAAAATGCTAATTTTAATTACTGACTTCCTCAAAAAAATGAATTACCATTTAAGTTAGATCAAATAGTGAATCTCTTTGTGGACCCCGATAATGTTTTTAAATACAATTTTACTACACATGATTGTAACGATAAGATATATGAAAAAATATTCTTTAATTGAATTAGTTTCAAAAGGAATAAAATGATTCCGCTTGAAAAATTTAAAGAATTATTAGATTTAAATTGAATAAAATTAAAAAATGGAAGAATGTCTGAAGCAGAGTATAATCAAGCGAGAAAAATTATTTATCTACCTAATAAATTACTGTATAAAATATCATTTGCTTTAAGACCGAAATCATTTTTATCTTTAATCAATTGAATAGTCGAGAATAATAAAGAATATATTCTTGCTATTCAAAAACAATTATCTTTAGACAAATTTCACTCTGAAAAAGTTGTAACAAAATGAATAGAGGAGCAATATAATAAAATCTTTAAACACAATATTTTATTAAAAAGTAGTGAAAATTTCCTTAAATGAACTAACTTTACAACTCAAAATTTAAATGAAAAATGGAGTATTGATAACAAATCTTTAGAATATATTCCTTTAAAATATCCACATTTATACCATGCTTTAGAATTACATAAAAGCGATAATGCTATGTGTGTTTGAATTAATCTAAATATAAATAATATTGAAAAATCAATAAGAATTAATATAAATGATTTAATAAATAACGTTTTTGATAAAAACTTTGATAAATATTTAGAGAAAGCGAGTTCTACAGAACAACGATTAACACATCATGAACAAATAATGTTATTGAATTTAAAACAAAAAATAATTTCTAAAACTATAAATCACATAATACATCAAATATACGATTGATTAATAAAAAATAATGTTTTTAAAGAGTATAGATTATCATATATTAATTTATTATTTGATAGTCAACTTATAACATATATAAAAAACTTTAATTTTAATGTTTGATCAATTATTACAGATTCATTTATTTATCTTCATGACAAACAGATAAAAGATATTATTGGCACAAATGTAGAAAAACTAACAATTCCTACTCAATCAATCGATAATAATTATTCAATAACTTCAGATACAAGAAATCGTATGATGAATTACTCTCATCAACTTTTTGAATTAAATACGGGAGTGTGACTTGTTAACTTTAATAATTCAATATCAAATGATAAACTTCTTGAAATGTTTAATGGATGAATATTGCATGCGAAAAGATTGTTAAATTTAAATACTGATATTCAATATAATTTATCCATGATAAAAAGTGATATTTTACAATATTTAAAACCACACTTTAAATATTGTATAAGTCTTGAAAAATTTAAAGAATTTAATAAAATGGAACTTGCTGGCATTAAACCGTATAAAATTATTAAAAATATCAGACAAACCCAATTAAAAAATGTTATTATTGAGGATATTCAAGTAATGGATGGACTGAGCAATAAAAGAATTGAAGAATTTAAAATATTTTTAAATCAAATGGGACATTCATTAATATCTATACCAAAAGAATCTATTTTACGTCATACTGATATAATCCAAGCTTTAGTTTTCGATGAAGTTAATAAAAAAGTTGTCTCTTTGATTAATATTGATCTATCTTTTAATACTCTAACAAATATAAGAGAATTTATCATTAATAATATGCATTCAGAAAAAATAGCATTATCAAAAAATTATAAATTTATAATTTACTATAACTCTAATGTCGTTGATAGCATATATCAAAATGCAACTTCTTACGAAGATGCTAAAATGATGATAAAAGGATTAAATGATTTCGTCTACAAAAAACATAATTTATTAATAGATTAATGTTAATAATTAAATCAATATAGATAAATTTATATTTTTATATTAAGTCTTATATATAATTAAATTAATTTATTACTTTCCTAAAAAATAAAAAATAAATAAAATATAAAAAATGTATTTATTAGGTATAGCAGCTCAATACTGCGGAAAATTTCGAAAAGAAAATCAAGACTACTCCACTTTTGTTTTTAATAAAAATGGAATTAATTTATGTGCAATAGCGGATGGTATGGGCGGTCACTATGGAAGTAAAAATGCTTCTAAACTTGCTCTTGAAATATTAAAAACTGAATTTTTAAAATTTAATATTTCACAAACTACAGAAATTGATGATATTCAAAAATGAATAGTCGATGTATGTAAAAATATTAAAAAAGAAATGATAGAGTTTTGCCAAAAAAATACTACTTTTTATGATATGGGCACTACTCTTAACTTCACTATTATCCAAAATGATAAAATTTTTGCAGTTAATATAGGTGATTCTAGAACTTATTTTACAACACAAAAAAGTATTATTCAGCTTTCTAAAGATCAAAATATTCTAAACGAAAAAAATGAAGAAAACGAAAATAGTAATTTGTTTAAAGACTTGTCAAAAAACATATTAGCAAATAGTTTAACTAGTGCTTTAGGACCTAATAAAAAATATATAGTTCAAATTAAATTAATTGAAAATGTCCAAAAAGGATGGCTTTTATTGTGTACAGATGGGATATACTCTGTTGTTGATGATCGTAGTTTGTTAGCCACTATTATTAGACCAATAAACCTTTTTTCGAAAATAGAATCTTTAATAAACCAAGCTTTTGTCCTTGGTTCAAAAGATAACTGTAGTGCTGTTATGATTAAAATTGAAAATTAGGTTATGAATTCACATGATTCAATTACCCGTTATAAAATTATAAAAAAAATAGGATCAGGTGGAATGGCTGAAGTTTTTTTAGCCCATGATAAACTTCTAAATAAAGAAGTAGCTATTAAAAAAATTAAATTTTCAAGAACGAATAATAACGAAAATACTAGCGAATTATTAAACGCTGATGCACAAGCTAAAAAATTTGTAAAAATTAAAAGAATTGACAGAGAAATTCAAACTCTTTCAATGCTTAGGCATAAATCATTAGTAAAACTTCATGATTATTTTGTTGATAATGAAGGATATGATAATATCGTAATGGAATATGTTCCTGGGTTAACCTTAATTCAAAAACTTAAACAGGATGGAGTTTTTGAATTAAGAACTGGTCTTAACTTTTTTTTACAAATTTTATATGCGGTTAAAGCAATTCATGATAACGGAATCATTCACCGTGATTTAAAACCACAAAATATAATAATGAACCCAAATGGAAGTTTTAAAATTACTGACTTTGGAATAGCTATTTTAAAAGATCAAGAACATGTTACCAAAACTGATAATTTAATTGGCTCCCCTTTTTATCTAGCTCCTGAAATAATTTTGGGAATTAATGATAAAAAAACAGATCCAAAGGTGGATATTTATAGTTTGGGTATTATTCTTTATGAAATTTTTGTAGGTGCTCCGCCTTTTGCAAAAGATGCAAATGTCCTGAAAATTATTCAAAATCAACTAACTACTAGCATACCGTTGGTATCATTAATAAATAACTCCATCCCGTCATCGGTTGATAAAATAATTTTGAAATCTACTTTTAAAGATCCAAAAAAACGTTATAACTCAATTGATGAAATTATAATTGATGTTAATAAGATACTAAATAATAAACCATTAGATATCAAAGCAAAAAAAATTAATTGGTATACAAAAAAATGGCAAAAAGTTTTTACAAAAAATAAAACTATAAAAAAATATTACCATTGAATTGGTTTTTTATTGTTTATATTTTTTACTTTACTAGCAATAACTATTATTTTGTTAATTAAAATTTAATTGTTTTGAAAATGCTTTAAATTTATTGGATATCTTAATTTTTTAATAACTTTGGATTCAATTTGACGGATTCTTTCCCTAGATAAATTAAAAATTATTCCAATTTCTTCTAATGTATGCTCTTTATTGTATGGTGCTAAACCATATCTCATTTTAATTATTTTTTCTTCTTTTAAAGAAAGAACATTTTTAAAAATTTTGTCCATTTTAATTTTTAGCATTTTATTTTCAATAAAAAGTTCAGGATTTAATGTTTTTTTGTTTTCTACAAAATTTTCAAAATTACTATCAACACTTTCTTTCAAAGGTTTATCTAAACTTATTGGTTCAAGAATAATTTTTTTAATATCTCTTAATTTTTTTAGTGTAATATTAGGATGGGTTTTTTGTAATTCAAACAAAACTTCGTTATCAAAAGGATCTCTGCCTAATGATTCATTTAAATTATGATTTATTTTTGAAAGTTTATTTATGATTTCAACCATATGAACAGGAATACGTATCGCCTTGCCTTGATCTGCGATTGATCTTGAAATTGCTTGTTTTATTCATCAAGTTGCATATGTTGAAAATTTATATCCTAACTTATAATCAAATTTTTCAATCGCTTTCATTAAACCGATATTACCTTCTTCAATTAGATCACTAAAATCTAAGCCACGGTTACTATATTTTTTAGCAATCGAAATAACCAATCTTAGGTTAGATTCTATTAATTGAAATCTCGCAAATTCGGCTTCTTCAGGATCGCCTTCTTTAATTTTACGAGCAAGTTCAATCTCTTTAGATTTATTTAGAAGATTTTTTTTACCAACAGCATTTAAATAATATTTAATGTTATCAGAGATTTTTTCTTCTTTTGTTAAATTAATAGATAAATGTTTTGTTTGAAAGGTTGATTTAAGCTCAACATTATTTTTTAAAATTTCATCTATTTTATCAACTAACTTTTTATTGTCTGAGTTTTTATCGCTATCGACATCCACAATAATGTCTTCTTCTAAATCACTTATAATCTCAAGACTTTTTTCAGTAGATAAACTATCTGAAATAGTTTTTTTACGCTTAATTGATTTTTTTGAGTTAATGTTGTTTTTATCGCTCATATTTATTAAATTTTCATTTAAATGTTATTCAATATTTTCATTAAAGTTTAAAACAATAGAAAATTATTTATCTATTATCTTTTTAAAAAACATAAAAAAATTAAGTTTTTATTTAACTTGATTTAGTAATTTTAGTAGATCGGATAATAATTTTTCTTGTTTAAATTTATTTTCCAATAACTCAAATTTTTTGTTAAAATCGTTGCACTTTCTAATGTCTGAAATCAATTTTATAATGTTTTCTTTTTTTTCTAAAATTAAATGACTAATAATAAGGTTTTGAAAATCAATGATTTTAATTTTATCAACTATATACTCTGGCTTTTTTTGATCTATTTTTTCTAATGATTTAATTAAATTATTAATTTTATCATTATTAAGTTGTTTTGTGTTCAATAAGTTTATGATATTTTTATATTTATCTGCATTATTTGTATCAAACAATAAAAAAAATAAGACCTTTTTATATAACTCATTATTAAAGTTACAAGGCATGGAAAAAAAAACTTCTTTTAATTTTTGATGAATGATTATTTGATTTAAAATTAATAATTCTAAATCCTCAAAACTATTGCCCTTTTCTTTGGATTTAATGGCCTTATTTTCATTAGGTAATGAAATATCAGAAAAAAAATTTGAATTTGTAAAAAAAGACTTAAACAATAAATTATATTCTATTTTAAAAAAATTCGATAATTTTTTTAATAAATTCTGTTGTAATATTTCATCATTGATATTTTTAATAATTTTAAAAAATGAATTTTTAACATCATTTTTTAGATTGGTGTTATTAATTAAAAAAATTATTAATTCAAATAAATCAAAAGTCTTTTTCGATAAATATTCTATATAATCTTTCTTCTCAGATGCAGAAAAATTACAATAAAATTGATTTATATCTTTAAAATTGTTATCTAAAATAATACCCTTAATATTATAAACACCATTTTTAAATAATAAAATTAGATTTTTTAAGCAACCTGATAATCCAGGAGAATCGGTATCTGGAACCAAAATAATACCAAATTCATTAGCTTTTTTTAATAAATTTATGTGTCCTTGACTTAAATACATTCCCATAGTGCCTAGTACTGTTTTAAAGCCTAAAATAACCATGGTTATGACATCAAGATAACCTTCTGTTATATAAATATTTGAATTATTATTTTTTAATGAAATTTCATTAAAAAAATGATCACTTTTGATAAATATCTTTGAATTTTTTGTATTAAAATATTTGATTGAATCTTCAAATAATGATCTACCTGCGTAAGCAATAATGTGATTGTTTATATCTATTATCGGAAAAATTATTCTATTTTTAAATATCTCTTTAAATTCTATTTCTTTGTTTATTTCGCCATGATAAGTGATTAGTCCAATATCTAGTAAATCTTCAAAACCAAACTCTTTATTTTCTTTTAGAATTGTTACAAAATTTTCTAATCCTTCAGATGAACCTATTTTAAAGTTTTTGATTGCTGATTTATTTATTTTTCTAGATTTTAAAAATTCAAAAGATAAATTATTTTTTGTTTGAATTAAATTCATTAACTGATAGTTATATAAATTGGAAACAAATTCCGTAATTTCAAAATATCTATTTTTTAGAAGTTCTATTTGAGATATTTTTGAATTAAAAAAATCAAGATAATCATCCTTTTGTAAATCGTTTATCTCTATTAATTTTTTAACTGCATCTATAAAACTTAACTTATAGTAATCTTGGATAAATTTAATTGAATTACCTCCAGCTCCACAAGAAAAACACTTAAAAATTTGTTTTTTTGGTGAAACGGACATGCTAGGATTCTTATCATCGTGAAATGGACATAAACCAATAAAATTAGCTCCAACTTTTTTTAATTTAACAACCTGGCCAATTGTTTTTATAATATCGACATTTTCTAATAATTTATCGATATTGCTATATTTTTTTTCTTGCATAAGTTTTAAGAATAATTTATTTTATTTTTAAAATATGTCATTAAATCTTGGATCTTATATCTTTGCTGATTAGTTGAATCTCTTTCACGGATTGTTACGGTTTGTGTATCGATTGAATCATAATCAAATGTAACGCAATATGGTGTCCCTATTGCATCTTGCCGA
The DNA here is from genome assembly GCF_023612375.1 of Mycoplasma sp. SG1. Lineage (GTDB taxonomy): Bacteria > Bacillota_I > Bacilli_A > Mycoplasmatales > SG1 > SG1. Next base: position 488,265 of record NZ_CP076852.1, read on the forward strand.
TAATATCTTTTTCCTATAGAACCAGAATCATCATAAACAACAGAAAAATCTTTTTTTAAATTTTTATATATTTCATAACTCTGCGCTTTAAACTTTCCAACTAACGGCAAAACAGCAATTTTATATGGAGCAAGGTTAACAGGTAACTTTAATACCACTCTATTATTTATACTATCTTCGAAATACCCTAATGTCAAAATAACTAATAAAAGCCTTTCTATACCAATACTAAACTCAACAACATGAGGAATAAACTTAATTTGTTTGTTTTGATCAATAAATGTAATTTTTTCTTTTGGAAAATGACAAAGTAAGTCATAATCTGATCTATATGCTAATCCTAATAATTCCTTTTCCCCAAACGGAAATTTAAAACAAATGTCTAAAGTTTTTTTAGAATAATGTGCAAGTTCATCTTTAGAGTGATAATGTTCAGAAAAATAATTATTAAATAATTTTTCAGAAACTTGCAAACTATTTCTTAAAAAAGTTTTTATTTTATCTAAATAATAACTAAAACCTTTTTCTCATTCATCAGGGAAAGTAAAATATTCTAATTCAAATTGTTCAAATTCTTTCGTTCTGAATATAAAATTACCAACTGTGGTCTCATTTCTAAATGCTTTTCCGATTTGTCCAATCCCAAAAGGAAATTTTAATCTTTGTGATTGAACAATATTTTTTAGATTTACAAATATATTTTGAGCAGTTTCTGGTCTTAAATAGGTTGATATTGCTTTATCATCAGTTAAAGATAAATTAACATTAAAAAGCATATTAAACTTTTTAAATAATGTTAAATTAACAGAATTACAGTTTAAACATTTTAACTTTTTTGAAGCAATCAGTTCATTTAATTCTTCAGGTGTATTGTCCTTATTTAATTTTTGATTAAATTCATCTATTTTAAATCTTGATTTACAATCTTTACAATCAGATAAATAATCAAAAAATAATTTTGCATGTAAACTATTAATTCATGTTTTTTGATTTGATAAAATTGCACCATCAAAACCTAACACTTTTTGTTCGCTTTCATTTTTTATAAAATAATCCCATAAAATCATTTTTATATTTCTTTTAATTTCGGTTCCAAGTGGACCTCAATCATATTGATTTCTAATTCCACCATAAATTTCACTATTCGGCCAAACAAAGCCGTAAATTTTTAAATGATTTATTAAATTTTTAAAATTAGTATTTTCAGCCATATATTATTATCAGTTATTTTAAATGTATTTATCGCAAGATAATATATTTCTTTGTAGAAAAAACATTTCATTATGTGTTTTTTGATTATCATGATCATAACCACATAAATGAAGAAGACCATGGATTATCATTAAATAAAAAATATTACTTGATTTTAAAAGTAAATTTTCGTGTTGAATATTGACAAATATTTCTCCTAAATAAAATGTTTTCAATTTTTCTTCCCCAAAAACAGGCGCATAAGAAAAAGAAAGTACATCTGTTGGTTTATTTTTACCAAAAGTCTTAAAATTTAATTCTGTTATTTTTTTGTTATCAACTAAGTAAATTACAAATTCAGTATTTATATTTTTGATTTTATTTTGAACTTGAAAGGCGATCTCAATAAGATAATTTAATCTATCTAGATTAAAATTATATTTAATATTTGTTAAGTTTAAAATTTTAAAAGAATTCATAATTAAATATTTATTTTAAATATTTTTAAAAAGTAAGCATTTATATATTTATTTAAAAAAACCAAAAAAATATTCGAAGAAATAAACAGCATAATTCAATTAATATTAAATATAAAATAAATTAATAAAATTAAAAAATAAACAGAAAATATTAAAAAATAATTTATGACTCACCTGTTTGAAAAATAAAGTTTTTGGACTATTTTTATATTATATTTTTTAAAAACTAAAAATTTTAATAATTGAAATACAATTTTGGTAAATAACAATAATCCCAAAAATGTTACTCCCATAAAATATTGAAATAATAAAAAATATATGATCAATATTCAAAGTTGAAAACTATATTTAAAAAATGAAATTTTATCGTAAAAAAGTCTCAAACATACATTAGAATAAACTTTTTTAGATAATAAAAATAACTTTTTGTTAACTCGTTTTTTTTCAATTTCTATAACAAAAATTATGCAACTATAAATTAAAAATAAAGCTATAGAAAATAATAATGAAAAATCGAACATAATAAATATTCTTAAAATAAACGGTAAAAAAATTAACAAAATAAGTCCGATAAAATCTAAAACATAACTCCCAAAAACTAATTTTCAATCAGGGTTAAAAAGATAGTTTAAGGGTGGTTTATTTTTAAAATGTTCGTTGCTAAAAAATATATATTTACAATCATTATTTATTTTTTGAATTAAAACAAATAAATAATCGCAATTATTTAAAAATCAGTTTTTATCAACTAATAAATGTCCTCAAGTTGGGTCATATATTAATATTTTATTTTTAAAAATTTTTAAAATGTTTAAAATGTGCTTTTGATGATTTATTTTAATGATAGATAAACAATAATAATTTTTATTAATAACTGGAACCGAAGAAATTATATAGCGATACTTTCAACTTTTTAAAATATTTAAAAAATTGAAAAAATCAATACCTTTTGCTGTTAATATATTTTTATAAAATGCTAAAAAAGTAAAATAACTAATTGAAAAATTTAATATATTAGTTTTATTTAATTTATAAATTATTTTTATTCCGCAATCATTTATCATGAATAAAAATAGGGAAAATAAAATAATAATTATAATTTTTGATCGCAATTAATGTTTTGACTATTTTGATAATAATCAATTAAAAAAGAAATTGGAATTGGTAAAAATATAGCAAAAAATAAATATGTTCCGACCATATAATAACTATTTAAAACAAGAGAATTTGCCCAAACCTTTCAATTTTGTCAATTGCTATTCGAAGGAGCAAAATATAAAGCTCCAGAAATTACATGTAGAACAAAATTTATTAAAAAAATAATAATAAATACTATTTCTAAATAAATTATTTTTTTGGATTTGGAAAAATTATTGAATGCTGTTAAATCATTTTTAAAAAAGAAAATTTTAAATAAATTAATAACTAAGGCTGGAATTATATATGGTAAGTTGTAATCTAAAATTACTTGTACTGGATTTATTAATCATCCGCTACTTGATGGGACTAATAAAATTGCTAATAATGATGTTATGATCCCAAATGTAAATGAAACTAGAAAACCAGTAATAAAACTAACTAAAATAATCGGTAAAAAATGAATCTCAATCGTCCCCCCGGTTGAAAATTTTGGAAAAACTCCTTCAAGAACAACAAAAACAATGGTTACTGCCATTAAAACAGCAATAATTGCAATTGTTTTTTGATTAAATCTTTTCTTTTTAGGTCAATCTCAATTCATTAAATGATTCCATTAAAAGTTTGTATATAAGTTTTAAATTTAGCTAATTGATTGAAACTTATTTTGTTATCTAAAATATTTAAAAGTTCTAAAATATTATTTAAATTATTTTTTATGAATTGGATTGTTTTTAACCCATCATAGTTTTGATCAATTAATAAAGAAAAATTTATATCTTTGGTGTCGATATTAATCTCTTTTAACAAACTAGAAACAACAAGCGAAAAAGCAAAAAATAATTTTAAAGGAGAAAAATTTTCTATAACAAAAATTTTTTTTTGAACATCTTGTAAAATAAAAAGTTTTCAGTTGGTTTTCTGAAAATTTATTTTTTAATAATTTAATAATTTCTTCTTCTGTCTTGGTGTTGAAAAAATCTAAATTAATAAAAAAATAATCATAAACGCCGTGGTATTCTAATTTATAATTTTTAAAAAGTCAAGATGAAATTAACTTAGTTTCTTTAGATTTATCTAAAAGACTATTATTTAAATACACTAAACCATCATTTTGTTTTATAAATTCTAAATGAATTGGATTGTTATTGTAATTTATAGTTAAATGTTTTTTAAATTTAAGTATTTTGTAATCTATGATTTTTATCTCATTAAAATTAGTTTCTAAAATCGATTTTAAATAATTATCTGTTAAAGTTTCAAAGTTAAAAACTAATGAATTTTTAACTCCTATTGTTTCGCTGTAGGCTTTGTTTAAATGAGCTTCATTTGCTAATTTATCTGTTAAATTTAAGAAATTATTATCGCTGTGGCCTTTAATTTTTAAAAAATCAATTTGTGAATCATTATTAAAGTTTTGTTTGAATAGGTCTTGATACATTTTTATCATCGGATTGTTAGATTTTCAGGTTTTACAAAATTCACTTATCCCGATATAGTCATGACAAATTAAAGTCTTTTTAGAATTTAAGAGCAATGAGTATTTCATCGCAAACACAGCGGCCATCAATTCTCCTGCTACATTATTATGTTTTGAAAAAAATTTATGTAAAAATTTTTTTTTGATTGTTATTTTTGTTAACTGATTGTTAAATGAATTTGTTAATATTAAAATTCCTGCTGTGAAAGACTTTGTCAATTTATTAAAGCTGCCGTCAATAAAAAATACTAGGTCATATTTTTCTAATCTTTTTTTGATATCATCAATTGTTTGAACAGATAAAGGGCTAGTATTTAAATAATTATTAATTGAATCTTCTGCTTCTTTTATTGTTTTAAATGATTTATAAATTGCGTTAGGGTAACCGTTAACTTGATCAAAACACTCTTTTCAAGAATTATAAATTCCCGTTTTTTTCCCAACGTAAACAACATAATATTTCATAAAGATATTTTAATCAATTCTGTATTGATTATTTTTAAAAATATCTATTAATCTTATAGTTGGAATATATAAAACGATGTTAAATGTAAAAAATCCTATAATTCCAAAAAAATTAGATAAAAAACCATATCCTCATTTATCTAGACCTCCACGATTACCAGGCAAGGCGAAAAAATATAAAGCGCCAGCGACTGAACGTGATATATAAATAGCAACAAAAGAAGCAATAACGACAAATTCTGTAAAAAAAAGTTTTTTAAAAACGGATAGTTCTGTGAAATTACGATATTTTTGCGCTTCTTTTCTACTAAAAAGTCAAACTATACTAATAAATAATCAAACAAAAAACATTGGAACTAAATATGGGATAACAAAATCTAAAAAAACTTGTCCAAAGCCAATAATTAAACTTGGTTTTATAAAAATCATTCTTAGTGCAAACGAAAGAATTGAAGCAACCGATGCAATTGAAAAAGGTGCTGTAAAAGCAAGAATAAAAATCGGAACAAGGTAAACTTCGAATGCAGAATTAACTAGGAAACTTGGAGATCAAAAAAATTGAACCATCGATATAACAAGAACTGTTGTTATCATCATAGAGCAATAAGCTATATATTGATTGGTTCACATTCTTTTTTTATTCATATTTATTAAAAATTTTAAGAAGGTAAAATATTGGTATTAAGTTTTTCTACTTTCTAAAATGAAAATACAACTTAACAAATTTTTAGGTTAATTCTATTTTATTAGAACTGCTTGATGGGTTTATTTTTTTGATATTTTTAGGTTTTGGAACAACTTTACTAGCCTTTTTATCATTATTGTCTTTAGAAGCGGTTTTTTTAGCAGTTTCTTTTTTGGTTTTTGGATCAACGACTTTTTTCTGATCTTCTGATTTTTTACTATCTACTTTTTGGTTAGCAGGAGGTTTATTTTCTTTAGGATCAGGATCATTTGGTTGTAAAAACTTTTTGAAAAAATCATCAAGTTTGGCATAGTTAGGGAAACATTCACGCATTAAGCGCATAAATTTAAATGCTCCGCCTTTACAACGCATATTATTAGTGAATATTTGTTTTAAAAATCCTGATTGCCCCTTAACAATTTTCTTTAAAGCATTCGTTGTCGTGTAAACAAAAAATGGTAAACGAGAAGCTTCTTCATAAGTAATTGAGCGTAATGTTATTTTTGATTCACCTATCCCCATTTGAACTGAGTAAACGTTATCAAAAAATCAACCAATTTGAATTGTAGTTCAACGATCATTTAAAGGGGCGTAAGCGTATGATAAAAGTTTTAAGATGTCAGTTCCTGATAATGAGTCAATTAAAGCATACATTTGCCGTTTTTTTATTTTTACTTCAACAGCGTTTGATGCCCTTAAAGCTGAATAAATTGAAAATCATGGATTGATTCCAGGAAGCCCAGATTTTGATGCAACCAAAAGATTTTTATAAGGTGTAGAAAAATAATGATCAATTCAAGGATTATATCCTTCTACTTTCATTCCATAACCGCCATTTAAAGTATTGTCAGTTAAAGCTGCTTGATCTTGGTGGAGATAAACTTTCATAAAATAAAAATGACCAGCTGTTTTTGGTCAAAATTGATTTAATCGATTAATTATAATATTTTGAATTTTTTCTCTTCTTTCATCTAATTTTTTTGGATCATCAAATTCATATTTACTGAAATTATCAACAAAGGAAATATTTAACGAACAAGTTTTATTAGAATGTCCTGGATATAACAAACCATGATTAATAATTTTTAATGGTACATGTTCATAATCATTGTTTAATGTAGCATGATAAGCTTGATCATCATCTAAACTATGTTCATTTAATATAACTATTTCATGTGTAAGCATGATAGTTCGAAAATTTTTTGTAATCCCAGCACAAACAGAAACCTTATAATTTTTAAATTTAAACTTATTAATCGTATTTGTATATGTTTTATAACTTTCTGAGTTATCACTAATTAAATACTGAAATGTATCATATAAAGGAGCGGATAAAACATATTTTCGAACTTTTAAAGTTTTATTTAAAGTTGAAATTTTTGTAATATAATCATCATTTACTTTCAAAGAAGTGATGGGAGATGATTTTATAATCAAATCTTTGTTCTTTGAATTAGATTGAATGTAACGAGCTAAAACACCGACTAGTTCTTTTGAACCTGAACTTAAATAATGTAAACCTCCAATAATATAATCAGCTAAAAATATAGCAAAGGTAAAAGGGTCTAATTTGCTTAGAGGAATCCCAAACTCCATTCACATCCAATCAAAATTCAGCATTAGATTACGATCATATCTAGTGTAATGTTCTAAAAATAACTTAGCATTTTTAAATTTTTTTAAAGTTTCAAAAAAATAAAAATTATCATCAAAACCCTTTTTAAGGATTTGAAATAAATCATTTAATCTTAATTCTATTAAAGGATATTTTTTCTTTAATGATGTTAATAATTGTTTGGAATTATTATTTAAAGTAAATTCTTGGAGTTTATTTTTAATAAAAGCGGAATGTTTAAGATTGATAATATTAAATTTATTGTATACCCCGATTTCTTTTAAAACCCTAGATAGCAAAGAATGACTATGTAAAGAGAGCCCCTCGAAATTATCAAAATGAAAGAAACCGTCTCGTGAAATATTTTTATCAAATGTTATCCAACTATTTGCTAATTGTTTCTGTTTTTCTACGACCCCAGTTTTAATTGCTTTTGCATTTAAAATTGATGCAGTCAAAATACCAGTAAAACCCCCACCAAGAACAAATATTTTTGGTTTTGATTTTAATCATCTTTTATCTTCTTTCGCTCTTTGCTTATTTTCTATATCGCTTTGATATATTTCATCTTTTTTGGGTCTAATACGTTGTCTCATAATTTAAAAAGTAATTAAAAAATAATAAAATAGTTTATACATTTAATTTATTATAAGAGTTTTTGATCTAAGTAAGATAAAACCAGGCGAAAAAATAATAAAATCTATTCAATATTTTAATAATTGTTAAAGTTCAAAAGTTTCATCATCATCAAGTTCTACAGGTGTCGTTGATTTGAAATATGTATTCCCTTTTGTAGAAAAGAAATCATGCTGAATTGTTATGTTTTTCATATATTTTTCAACAATTGGATCTATTACTTGATTTTCATATGGTTGTGGTTTTTCAAAAATTTTATAAATTCTATTTAAATTATGTTTCATAAAAGCTAAAACTTTATCTACAAGTCCTAACTTTGTAAATAGTTTTTTAGTTCATTCTGTTTCAAGGGCAACCAATGTATTAGTGATGTTTTGAAACTCTTTATCGACATATTCTTTATCACTTTCTGATAAAGTTTTATAAAGGTTTTTCGCTAAAAGTCCAACAAAAGCGCCATGTAAAATTTCATCACGAATAATTAAAAAAATAATTTCTCCACTTGCAACCATTTTACCATGACCTGCTAAATATAAAGGATAAAAAAAACCAGTATAAAAAAGAAAATATTCTAACATACAAGATGCAACCATTGCCAAATAAACGTCTTTTTTGGGTGCATTTTTGTTAACGATTGAAATAAAATACTTATCAATTGTTGCAGCTTTTTCTTGAATTAATCTTTCTTTATCTGCATAGTCAAATAATTCATTAATTTCCTTATTTGACAAAATTGTCATAAAAATAGTTGAATAAGACTTAGCATGAATATGTTCCATCATATCCATGAATCCAAGTACCGCTTTTTGTTGTAAATTATCAATATTTAAAATCAAGCTTGGTAAATTATTACACCCTTGTTGTGTATCTAAAACTGTTAAAAAAACAAGAACTTTTTTATAAACTTCTTTTTCTTCTTCAGTTAAAGTTATTTTTCAGCATTTTATATCCTTTGAAACTGGAATTTCATCAGGGGTTCACATTTGTGAAATATTTTGTTGATAAAATTTATGGGTAAAATTATCATATTCTATATTCCAGTTAACAGCATTAATTATTGAACTTTTGTTTTTTTTTGTTTCCATCTATTTTATTATTCCTCTATTATCCCTCTATTAAAATATCGAAAGAAAGACTTTCTCCGTTTGGAAAGTAATACGCAATTAAAGTTAAAACAACAATTAATATTACCATTATGATGGTATTAAAAATGAAATTTAGTAAACTACGTTTGTAATCTAAATATTTAACTTTTTCTAATGTGAATCTTATCGTTCAAAATAAAACAGCTAAAATAGATAAAAATAAACAAAACGAAACTAATGTTAAAATAACTATTTTTATTATCTCTACAGAAGATGCTTGCACTTTATTGATTTTAGTTTTTTTAATTTTTAAATTATTTTCCTAACCCTTGAATTTTTTGTTAATTTTAGGGTTAAGAAAATTAATTAACAATTTTTTAAAATAATTTTTTTTACTTCCTTTATGGTTTCTGACAAATTTTGATCTTTGTTATAAACAATATAATTATAAAGTTTGTTGTTATATTTTATTAATTCCTCTTTTAAAATATAACTTAAACGTTTTTTAATTATCTCAGGATGATCTAGATTTCTTTTTTTTAAGCGAGAATCAATTAGTTTACCAATATGCTCAATATCTTCGCTATGATATGGTAAAACCCCAATACTTACAATATATACGGAATTTTGAAAAATTTTCTTTAAATTTTCAAGTCCTTTATACTCTATTTCTAATAAGACAGTTTTTTTATCAATATTATCAAAAATTTCAGATTTCAAAGTACCATAGTAATTACCAAGGTATTCTGTATATTCAATAAATTCATCATTTTTGATTTTTGACTCAAATTCTTCTCTGCTTATAAAATGATATGCCTCATTATTAACTTCGCCATCTCGAATTGATCTTGAAGTGCAAGAAACAGAATAATGCAAATTTAATTCGCTATCTTTTAATAACTCTTTAACAATTGAATTTTTGCCAACTCCGCTTGGGCCTGAAATAACAATTAACTTATTATCTTTTTTTCCTTGATTATGAACCATAAATTAAATAAATTAACAAACTTTATCTTAATTATTTGTCATAAACATTTAATACAGAAAATGCTATTTCTACCATTTTATGATAATTTTTGGCACGACTTGCGGCATCTCATCATGCACCTGATATTAAATTATCTGATACTGTACAAATAGAAATTGCTTTTTTATTAAAAGTTCTAGCTAATAAGTAAAGAAAATAAGATTCCATTTCAACCCCATCAGCAACAGCGCTTTGAGATGCTGTTAAACTTTCTTGAGCATAAAAAACATCACATGAAAATAATGAACCAAAAATAAAATTAGGATCATTTTTGTAATTTTTATGTAAATACTCATATAGATCTGATGATGCTTGGATTGATTTTTCTTTTGTATGGTTGAAAACTTCTCCAACATTTGAATTCGTTTTTGAATACTCAGCAACAATCACTTTTCCTGGTTCATGTTCAGCTTTAAGTCCGCCACATGTTCCAATTCTAACTATACATTTAACGTTGTAAAAATTAAAAAGTTCATAGAAATAAATTCCACAACTTCCAAATCCCATTCCATGTCCCATTACTGAGATTTTTTTACCTTTATAATTACCGGTAAAACCAAACATATTTCTTACACTATTAAATTTGTAAACATCTGTTAAAAATTCTTTTGCAATTTTTTCAGCACGTAGTGGATCACCACACATAAATACTATGTCTGCGATTACTCCCTGTTTATCAACTTCAATATGAGGTGTAGGTATTTTTGCCATAAATTATTATTTTTAATTATTTTCTTAAATATATTTTGCCACTTAATTAAATATTATTAATTCTTGTTTTATGAAATGAACAAATTTTTTATTACAATATTTATTTTAAGTGTATTTTATTATATAAAATAATATATTAATATTACCTTTAATATAGGTGTAAAGTAATAAATATTTTAAATCAGAAAGATTACAAGAAGATAAAAGTTATAAATTATTTTAAAATAAATTCTATTTTTTAGAATTTAACGTTTTTTCCGTTTTAAATTACTAATCTCTTTTCACAACACATTAAAAACTGCTATAACATGCGCTATATCTTCATCTGTTAATTTATTAAATCTTCCATAATGATTCATAATTTGCATCATTAAGACAGATTTTATTTGTAAAATGTTTGCTTTTCTGGTTTGAAATGTATTAAATGCATTCATTAATTCATTCCCAGAATATTGAGGTATTTCGATTGCTTGAACTAATTGTTCCATAATTAATTATTTCTCCATAAATATTATTTTGTGTAATTATTTAAAATTATACAATTATTAATATTAAAAAAATTGCTACCTTTTAGGAATATTATTTAGTTTTAAATATTTATCCAATTGATTCTATAAATGGTAATAAATTAATTACCGCGATTTTTAAGATTATCTTTTAGTCATTCTAGAATATAAAAAATATTACTGTAATTTATTCTTTTTGGTCCGATAAGAACAATTTTTCCTGATTTATTAATTTGCGATGAATTATTATTTTTGGTGTTATAAGTTGTTGAAATTAATGATAAATTTCGAAATGCATCTTGATTGATTTCTTTCCCTATTAATATATTAATATCTTTGTCCTTTTCTTTAAATGAAGAAGGCTTAGCTAATTTATTTTGTAAAATTTCTCAAATTGAATGATTTTCTAAAACTTTTATCAAATTTTTTAGATTTTCAACTTCATTAAACTGATTAGGCGCAATTAAATTTTCAATTCCATAAACATAATCATTAAACAAATTAATGTTAAAAATCTTACATATGCAGCTTTCAAAGAGTTTTTCAAAGTTAATAATTTTTTTGATAAGAATTGGTTTTAATCCTAATAAATATTTATTAATTTCAATTAATTTTGTTCCCTTTAATTTTTCATTAATAACAGAAATACATAATTTTAAATCATTTATATTTATCGATTTATCAATTAAAAAATTTTTGGTATAGGTTTTCCCGCTATCTGTTACAATAACTGATAAAGAATTAAAATCTTTTAAAAGAAAAAGATCTAAATGGTTTAAAACTTCATTTTCACTAGCATCACTGGTTGTATACAAAGATGTGATATTGATTGAATCTGAAATTATCTTACATGAGTTTTCTACCACTTCTTCAATCGTTAAACTTCTATTGTTAATAACTTTTTTTAAATGTTCTGTTAACTCTTTGATTTCAGCTTCTTTTGGTTCTCTTAAATATTGAACATAGTAATGATATCCTAAATCAGTTGGAACCCTGCCTGAAGTTTGATTATTTTTAGTAATATAATTTAGCTCCTCAAGTTCAGACATTCGATTTCTAATTGTAGCTGAAGAAATACTTAATCTATAAAAATCTTTTAAAACATTACTACTTACAGGTTCATTAAAGTCAATAAAAAAATCAATAATTAACTTTAACAGAAACTTTTGATCTTGATTTAAATTATCTTTTGATTGATTGTTCATAAACACTAATTTTTTAACTTAATTTTTCTGTTTTAATATAAAAATTATCATAATTATCTAAATCTAATACCAATTTTTCTGACACTTCAGGGGTAGGTTTTGAAATCATATGAAGGGCTATTATTGATTCAATATGTCTTTGAATATAACGATTTAAGAGTCTTGCTCCGTATTTATCACTATTTTTATAAGTATCATCAACAATTTTATTTAAAGCAGCGATCGTTGAAATTAATTCATAATTTTTCTCTTTTAAACGAAGGTTTAGATCACCTAATTTTTTTCTAGCTATTTTAGTAATTGCTGTTTTTGTAAGTTTATTAAAGATGATAATTTCATCAATTCGATTAATAAATTCAGGAGAAAAATGTTCTTCAAAAATGATTTTTCCTTCTTCAATATTTCCTTTTAAAATACTGTTTGTCCCTAAATTTGAAGTCATAATGATAATTGTATTTTTAAAATTAATTGTTTTTTGAAAATTGTCTGTTAACCTTCCATCATCTAGGATTTGTAATAAAATATTAATAACGTCAGGATGGGCTTTTTCGATTTCATCAAACAAAATAATTGAATACGGACGATGAAGAATTTTTTCAGTTAATGAACCACCCCTTTCATATCCAATATACCCAGGAGGGGCGCCTATTATTTTACTAATACTATGTTTCTCAGAAAATTCAGACATATCATAACGAATTAAATCATTTTCTGAGTTGAATAAATTTTCTGCTAAAACTTTTGCTAACTCTGTTTTCCCAACTCCCGTTGGCCCTATAAAAGCAAATGAACCGTATGGTCTGTTTGGATAATTAATCCCGGCTTGCGCACGTAAAATAACTTGATAAACTAAATCAATTGCATTAGATTGACTGATTATTTGTTTTTCAAGGTTTTTTTTCAAATTTAAAGTTTTTTGGCGATAACTTTCAGAAATTTTATTAACTGGAATGTTTGCTCATTTTGAAACAATTAATGCAATATCATCTTTATTAATTGATTCTTTTAAAATTTTTCTTTTTGAAGACTCAATTTCTTGCTCTTTTAATTCTTCTTTTAACTTTGGTAAAATTGAATGTTTGATCTTACCAGCTTCTACAAAATTACCAGAATTTAAAAATTTGGTTAAATTTTGTTCATTTTCGATAATTTTTTCTTTCAAAAGATTAATTTTATTTAATAATTCTTTTTCTTTACCTCAATCTTTATTAAGTGTTTCAACTAAATCTTCTAATTTTTTTAATTCAACTAAATCTTCTTTTACTTTCTTTTTAGATAAAATTGATTTTTCTTTTTTTAAAGCTTCGACTTCTATCTTTAAATGGGTAATTTTTTGATTAATTTCCTGAATTTCTTCTGGAACTGAAGACATGGAAACCTTAACCTCTGAACACGCTTCATCGATTAAATCTATTGCCTTATCTGGTAAATAACGATTACTAATATATCTTTGACTTAAATTAACAGCTGCAACTAACGCTTCATCAAGAATTTTAACTCCATGAAATGTTTCATAGTTAATCTTAATTCCTCTCAAAATAGTCAAAGCTTCTTCCTCTGTAGGTTCTGAAATATTTATCTTTTGAAATCTTCTTTCAAGGGCCATATCTTTTAAAAGATACTCACGATAATCATCATATGTACAAGCTCCAATACAATGGATTTCGCCTCTTGCTAAAGCTGGTTTTAAAATATTAGCAGCATCCATCGCTCCGCCTGTTTTGCCTGCTCCAACTAACATATGCACTTCATCAATAAATAAAATTATTTTGTTATTAGATTCCTTTATCGCATTGATAACAGCTTTTAATCTATTTTCAAATTCACCCTGATAACTTGCTCCTGCGATCAATAAACTAACATCTAAAACATAAATTTTTTTATTAAATAAAATACTAGGAACCTGCCCCTCTGATATTTTTAAAGCAAGTCCTTCAATGATTGAAGTTTTCCCAACCCCTGGAGAACCGATTAAAATAGGGTTATTTTTATATTTTCTAGTTAAGACACGAATAATACTTTTTATTTCTGATTCTCGTCCAATAACTTGTTCAAGTTTATTTTTAGCCGCTAAATCATCAAGAAAATAGCCAAATTTATCTAAAACTTTCGGGTCTTTTGAATAATCTGTTAGAAAAAGATTTTGTAAGTTCATATTTTGTTATTTTGTTTTAGCAAATAAATCTATATATTGCTAATAATAAAAATATTATATAAAAAAAACTACTATCTTGTTAATTTTTTTTAGGCATAATTATTTGTATTTTTTAAATTATATTTTAAGAATGAAATCATTTGTTACCTTAGCAAAAATGATAATATTTTTTATTATTTTTTGATTAAACAAAATAATAGTAAAATTAAATAATATTTAAAAAAAATTACTTTTTCCTTTTTTGAATAACACTTTTAAAAAAATGAATAAAATTTGAACCATTACAGAACTTAATAAATATATATCAGGGATTTTAACTTCAGATTATAATTTAGAAAATTTTTTTATCAAAGGGGAAATTAGTAATCTTAGAGGAACTAAATATAGTCGATATAACAGTAAAATGATTTTTTTCGCTGTTAAAGATGATGAAAGTGTAATTAATGCTATTACTTTTTCAGAACGTGTTATCAAAGCGATTGAAAATCGTGAAGTAGAAGAAGGCAGTGAAATTATTGCTAATTGCTCTATTTCAAGTTACTATAAGCAAGGTCGTTACTCTCTTAGAATTTTAGAAATTTTAAATACAAAGGTTGGCTCTATTTCTCAAAAAATTGAAGCTTTAAAAAAGAAACTTTTAGAACTGGGAATATTTGATAAAAAAAATAAGGTTCCAATTCCTGAATTCCCTAGAAATATAGCTGTTATTTCAGGTGATGACTCTGCTGCTTTTAATGATATTAAAAAAACAATTTTTAGTCGTTCCAGTTTAATTAATAATTTTTATTTCTTCCCGTGTTTGGTGCAGGGTGAAAAAGCGGCAAAAAATATCATCAAAACTATTGAATTAACAAAAAAATATAACATCGATGTTTTAATCATTAGTCGTGGTGGGGGCAGTATTGAAGATCTTTCTGTCTTTAGTGAAGAAGAAGTAGTAATGAGTATTTTTAACTATAAACATGCTCCGATTGTTACAGGAATCGGACATGAAATTGATACTAGTATTTCAGATTTAGTAGCCGATCATTCTGCTGTTACTCCAACTGCGGCTGCTGAATATATAACAAGAAACAGCAATGAAATAATTTATAACTTTTTAAAAGATTCAGAAAAAACTATTAAAAAATTGGTTACTTTTTTAATCGAAAATAATTGACAAGATCTTGGATATTCATCAAATGATTTAAAATTAAAAATGAATCAAATTTATAAAATTAAGGAAAAAATATTTTTAAATTTAAAAGATGCTTTTAATATTCATATTAATAATTTCATAACATCACAGAAAAAATTTTTCTTAACAAGTAAATTAACGGTTGAAAATAAAGTTAAACAGTTCTTATTTGAGGAACATCAAAAACTAAAACATTTTAAAACAAATTTAGTAAATGAATTGAAAAAATTTCTAACAACCCAGATTCATCTTTTAAAAAATTTAAAAATAGAACTAAATGCCAATGATATAGAAAATAATTTAAAACGTGGTTACTCTATAGTTACAGCGAATGAGGAAGTTGTAAAAAATTCAAACAAATTATCAACAGACCAAACAATTGATATTAAATTTTATCAGGGGCAAGTTTCAGCTAAGATTAATAAAATAATAAAATAATAAAATATAAATTAAAATTATATATATGATACATAACAAGATATTATTAAAAAATATAAAAAAAGTCATCCATCAAATAAATGCTGGTCAAATAGATTTATATGAGGCTGTTAATAAAATAAATAAAATTAAAAAAATTAAATAAAGCGTAATCATGAGTAATAAAAATTTTAAAAATTACGAAGATTCAATTAAAGAATTAAAATCAATTATTGATGAACTAAATTCAGGCAAAGTTGATTTAAATAAAGCGTTAGAAAAATTTAAAAAAGGAAATGAAATTATTAAATATTGTGAAAGCGAACTTTCTAATGCAGAAACAGAAATTGAAAAAATAATTGATGAAAATAGTTCGATCGCTAAAAAATAGTTTTTAAATGTTAAAAAGTAGTTTTTATAGTAAATCTATTAGAAACGCTGTTAGAAACACAATCAACGAATTACCAGTTTTATCAAGTGATAAAAAAAACATTTGGAAAATAACTAAATTAATCAACAGAGATTATCTATTTAACTATCATAAAACTCTTAATTCCATTTATCAAATTTCATTTAAAAAAGATTACAGCGAGAGTTTAATTAAACAACTTTCAAAATATATTGTTTTTGAAAGTTTACAATTTAATTTATTTTTTAAATTTAAACGGTTTAAAAGAAAGTATAAATCAATTAATACTTGCCAAACTAATAGTTTTAAAAATACATCTTTAAAATCTATATACGATGATTTTTTTAATTTACCAAACAACACGCTTCGTTTCAAACCGAAAAATATAACTGAAATTATTAATCAATTGTTAATAGATTTAAATGCTGACCAAAAAGTACTAGAGAGTTATAAATTATTTATTACAAATGGTGCATGTTTTTTTTTAAATGAAATTTTTAAAGAAATAAATTTAGAAAAGAAAAAAGAATGAGAAGAATTAATAGTTTTATTTTTTTTATTGATTTTAATTCACAATAACTATTATTATTTTTTTGTTAATAACAATCGTGAAACTGGTATTATTTCTGAAAAAAATGAATATAACGTTTGTCAATTAATTTTAAAAATTCTTAAAAATTTACATTTTAATTGTAAAGAAATTTTTAAAATTGAATTTAACAAAATTATCCAAGTGATAAATAAAAATTTAAGATTGATATAATAAATAAAATAAAAAAATATTCATTTTTAAACAATGCTTCATAATTTTAATAACTCAAAAAAACCAATTGCCTTAACAGGAATTACCCCCACTAAACACTTAACTATTGGCAATTATTTAGGTGTTATCAAAGAAATGGTTCATGAGCAAAAGAACTATTCTTATGTTATTTTTATTGCTGATTTACACAGTTTA
The DNA here is from genome assembly GCF_023612375.1 of Mycoplasma sp. SG1. Lineage (GTDB taxonomy): Bacteria > Bacillota_I > Bacilli_A > Mycoplasmatales > SG1 > SG1. The sequence goes on from NZ_CP076852.1 coordinate 505,603, forward strand.
ACTGGTTATCATCCCCCTAAAGTTTTGCATGACAATCGTCAAATTATTGCTGCTATGTATTTAGCTTTAGGGATAAATCCTGATGATCATATTATTTTTTTTCAAAGCGAAAATCAAGATCATGCTTATTTAGCATGAATTTTAGCAACATTTTCTGCTGTTGGCAATTTACAAAGAATGACACAATATAAAGATAAAATTGCAAAATTAAATAAGCAAAAAAATCAAACTTTACATATACCATCTTCTCTTCTTTTTTATCCAAACTTAATGGCTTCTGATATTTTGCTATATGACCCAGAGTATGTTTTTGTTGGAATGGATCAAATTCAACATTTAGAATTTACGAAAGGAATTATTGAGCAATTTAATAAAACCTATGAAACTAAAGTTTTAAAAAACTTTAAGGTTAAAATTTCTAAAACAACCGCAAAAATAAAAAGTTTAACCGATCCGTTAAAAAAAATGTCTAAAAGTGATCCTAATCCAAATAGTAGTATTTTTTTACTTGATGATCCAAAACTTGCTAAAGATAAAATATTAAAATCTGTCACTGATTCAGAAAATAAAATATATTATGATGAAAAAAATAAGCCAGGAATATCAAATTTACTAAATATTTATAGTGGTTTTACTGATACACCTGTTGCAGAAATAGTTGATAAATATAAAAACAAAAATTATTATCAATTTAAACTTGATTTAGGAATCGTTATTGAAAATTTTTTAATTGATTTGCAAAAAAAATATCACCAAATTTTCAAGTCAAACCAATATAAAATTATTCTTGAAAAATCAAAACAAATATCCTTGTCAATAACAAATAAAAAAATAAACGAAATAAAAGAAACTATGGGATTAAACTAAAATGAAACAGTGAATTATTCTTTTAGATCTTGATGGTACATTATTAAAAAATGATGGTTATTTTATTCATGAAGATAACATAAAAGCAATTAAAGAATTAACCAGATTAAAGCATTATGTTATTATTAATACTGGAAGACCGCCTAGAGCAATTAAAAAGATTTACCAACAACTAGAATTATCAACCCCTGTTTCTTGTTATAACGGATCTTACATCTTTTTCCCAAAAAGCGAAGAAATAATTAATAATTTAACAATTGATAAGGATGTTGTTTTAAAAATTTTAAATACCCCTTTTATTAAAAATAACTCTTTATGTACATTAGTTGAAGCACAAAACGAATCATATTTAAGCAATAATTGTTATGCTATTTTTAATGAATGTTGATTAAACTATTCAACTAAAATCCATGTCGGAGAAATAGAAAAATGTAATCCATTGATTAATGGAATATATTTTCAAACCTTATCACATATTGATCCAATAAAATATGGTCAAGTTTTAACTAATTTTTCAGATGTTATATCTTATCGCGTTTGAAAAGAAGTTAGCAATAAAGCATCTGTCATCATTAATGTTTATCCAAAAGGAATAACGAAAAAATTTTCAATCGATTTTTTTCAAAAATATTATGGAATTGACAAAGAAAATATTCTTAGTATCGGTGATGGTAATAATGATTATGATGTTATTCAACATGCAGGGGTCGGAGTAGCAATGAAAAATGGAAATCCACACATTAAAAAAATTGCTAAATTCGTAACTGAATTTAGCAATGAAGAAGGCGGCGTTGGTAAATTTTTAATTAAATTTTTTAAATTAAAAAATTAATTTATTTAATTTAACAAGAATATAATCAACTGATTTTAAAGCATCTAATTTATTACCACCAGCATAAGAAATCGAAGATTGTAAATCTTCTTTACATTCTTTTAAGGTAACAAAAAGCGAACCACGAAGTTTAATTAATTCTTTTTTTCCTTCTAGATAACGTTTTTCTGGTTTGTTGTATTCACTTGCTGAACCAAAATAAGTTTTATACTGTACTCCTTTAACCATGACAATTTCTCCTGGTGATTCAAGATGAGCGGCAAATAAACTTCCGATCATAACCAAACTAGCTCCAAATCGTAATGATTTTGCTATATCGCCATGAACTCTAACTCCGCCATCAGCGATTATCGGTTTCTTAGTTGCTAAAGCACATCACTGAACACATGAAAGTTGTCAACCTCCTGATCCAAAACCAGTTTTAATTTTAGTAATACAAACCTTACCAGGACCAATCCCGACTTTAATTGCATCAGCTCCTCAATTATCTAATTCTTTAACAGCTTGAGGAGTACAAACATTTCCAGCAATAATAAAGACTTCATTTCCAAATAATTCCCGAATTAATTTAATCATCCCTTGAACTAAATCGGAATGACCATGCGCTATATCAATCGTAATATAATCTGGAATTAAATTTTCTTTTTTAAGGGTATGCAAGGTTTCTATATCAATATCTTTAACTCCGATCGAAATAGAAACGATAAGATTTTTCGCTTTCATTTTTCTAACAAAGGCGATTGTATCACATTTAAAGCGATGCATTATGTAGAAAAAATTTCTTTCTGCTAACTTTAAACATAAATTTTCATTCACAACACTTGCCATATTGCTTAAAACAATTGGCATTTCAAACTGATGTTTTCCAAAAACCACTTTAGTATTACATTCGGTTCTTGATTTGACAATACATTTTCGTGGAATTAACTGCACGTCATCATAATCAAAAATAGGAATATTTATTTTATCTTTGTCTAAAAACCTATTAATCATAATTTCTATCTTAACTTTTTGAGTTTAATTTGAACTAAATAGTTCCAACTCTAACTTTTTGAACTTTATGTTCAGGAGCAGGCGGTTCAGGTTTTTCAATCCCGTCAGTATAATAACCAGCCACTCAACGATTATTTTCAATTTTAAAAAAATTACCACTTGAAACATTGTTTGCTTTTAATAAGTTATTTGTTGTTGTTATAAAGGTTTTATTCTTATCTAAATAAGGGGTGTTGATAAAAGCATCAACGATCATTTCAGCTAATCCTTGACCAATAATTCTTGCTCCAAAAGATAAAACATTAATGTTATATTCTTCTTTTGCTTTAATAGTTGTATAAAGATCACGCACAGTTGCTGCTCGGATTCCTTTAACTTTATTAGCAGCAATTCCTATTCCAATTCCTGTTCCGCAAATAACAATTCCTAAATCAACTTTTTTTTCAGACACTAATAGTCCAACTTCTCTTCCATACATTGGATAATGTGTTTTTGTTAAATTATATGTACCACAGTCTATTACTTCAATTTTTTTAGAAAGTAAATAGTCAATGATTTGATTTTTCATTTCAAAGGCGATATGATCGCACCCAATTGCAATTTTCATATTAATAATTTTCTCCTAACACATTTTATTTAACATATCAATTCTTACAAGATGACGTCCTGCTTCGAAACTGGCAATTAAATATTCTTTGATTATTAATCTCATTCGTTCTAAAGCTAGATTTTCAAACCCTAATGCGATAACATTTGAGTTATTGTGAAATCTTGTCATATAAGAACTATGTTCATCGGTTAATGAAGCTACTACAAATTTATGAAATTTATTTAAATACATGCTAGCTGCTATACCATATTCATCAAAAATAATGCCACAAGATTGAAAGTTATCCTTTTCAATTTTCGCCTTTAAGTTATCAGCTAAAATAATAAAATCATTATTATCCTGTGATATAAGGGTAAAAGTTAGATTTTTATCTTTAACTTCTTTATCTTTTTCTAAAACAGAAATAATAGATTCTATTCTTGATTTGTCTTTTTGAAAAAAAGCAAAATATATATTCTTCATGGTTTTAATATCTGTTATTACTTCTACAAATTAATATTTTTTCTTTAGCTACTTTTTTAACTGCTTCAATAGCGGGTTTAAAAAACTTTCTTGGGTCATTTTCTTTAGGGTTTTGTTGGAAAAATTGACTTAATGAATTAGCATAAGGAGCCTTTAATTCAGTCCCGATATTAACTTTAGAAATCCCAGCAGCAATACATGTTCTAATTTGTTCTTTTGTTAAACCAGATCCACCGTGCATAACTAAAGGCGTATCACATATTTTTTTAATATCTTTTAATAATTCAATATTAAGTTTTGGTGTTTCGTGATAAATTCCATGCGCTGTTCCAAAAGCAACAGCGATTGTATCAACATCTGTGTCTTTACAAAAATCTCTAACAATTTCTGGAGTTAATCATTTTTTAACATTTGCTTCTTTAACATCCAAATCATCTTCTACTCCAGGAACTGAACCCAATTCAGCTTCAACGGTTGCGTCATATTTTCTGCAAAGCTCTACTACTTCTTTCGTTGTATCAATATTTTTTTCTAATGAATAATAAGAAGCGTCGATCATAATAGATTTAATCCCAAGATCTAAACCTTGTTTTATTTGATTAATTTCATGGTGATGATCCATATGTAATGCTATCGGAATATCATGCATTTTAGCCATTTTTTCGCATATTCCTACTATATAAGACATTCCAAAAAATTTAAAAGTTGCGGGAGTGCAAGCTAAAATTAATGGACTTCTTAATTCCTTAGCAGCATCACAACAAGCTAAAATATTAACTAAATCATGAACGTTAAAAGCAGGAACTGCATAGCCATTTTTTTGGGCATCTAAAATCATTTTTTTTGTGTTTGCTAACATAAATATAAGTTTTTATTTTTGTTTAAGTTTGTAATTAAAAATTTCTTAAAACCTTTTTAATTAATTTTTCTTGAATAGGAGGTTTATCGTGAATTTCAAATGATTGATAAGCTAAATCTTGATAGTTATTAACATTTTTATTTGTGAATAATTTTAAAATAGGTTCTCCCTCTTTAACCTCTTCTCCAGATTTTTTATAAACATAAATAGCTGCTTTCATATCGATTTTATCTTCTAATGAATGACGACCAGCTCCAAGGTTAGTAGCTAAAATTCCTAGTTTTGCTGCATCTATGAATTTTAAATAACCAGATTTAGGCGCTTTAATAATATGCTGATATTTTGTTGTTAATTCGCTATTTGCAAAATTTTTAATAAATTCAACATCCCCGCCTTGATTTTTAACCATTTTTAAGAAATAATTGTATCCTGATTTATCATCAAAACATTTGCCAATTTTGATTTTGGCTTCTTCTTTTGATAATTTTGGATCAAAAAATTGCAAAATATTAACTATTGAAGATTCAATTAAACTATAGATATCATGCGGTTTTTTAGTTAATAAAACTTCAACAGCTTCTCTAACTTCTGCTTCATTACCAATTCAATGCCCTAATGGATCATTCATATCAGTTATTTCAACGATTAGTTTTTTGTTAAATGAGTTGGCTATATCCATCATTTTAGTAGCTAAATCTAAAGCTATATCATAAGTTGGACAAAACGCTCCTGATCCACATTTTACATCTAAAAGAAGAATATCACTTGAAACAACTAACTTTTTAGACATAATACTACTTGCTATTAAATCATTACAATCAACAGTTTCTGTAACATCTCTAAGAGCATAAAATATTTTATCTGCAGGAACTAGATTAGCAGTTTGACCAGCGATTGCAAAGTTATCCTTTGTTACTATTTCTTTAAATTTTTCAAATGGTAAAGCAACATTAAAAGATGGAATAGATTCTAATTTATCTAAAGTACCGCCTGTTTGCCCTAATCCTCTTCCTGATAATTTAGCAAACTTATAGCCTAAAGCTGCGATAATAGGTCCAAAAATTAATGAAATTTTATCGCCAATTCCTCCTGATGAATGTTTATCAACGATCGGTGTATCAAAATTAAGTTTAATATAATCGCCACTGTCCATCATTTCTTTAGTTAATACATACAACTCTTTGCTAGTTAATTTGTTAAATCATACAGCCATTAAAAAAGCTGATATCTGGTAATCAGGAATTATTTTACTTACTGCGCCATTAACTATATAATGTATCTCTTCAGCAGATAATTCGCGATTATGTTTCTTTTTAGAAATTAATTCTTGAATATTCATATTAATAATGTTTTATAAAGTAGAAAATTAAAATATATCATTAAAAATATTATAAAATTAAATTAATACAAAAGATAAATAATAACGTAAAACTGTAACTAAATATTCCTATTTTAATATGAAAATTAATATAACTGTTGAAATCCCTAAAAAATCAAATATTAAATATGAAATCAACGAAAAAGGCCAACTTTGTGTTGATAGAATTTTATTTTCTTCATATTGTTATCCCCAAAATTATGGTTTTATTCCAAAAACATTAGATGATGACGGCGATCCTTTAGATGTTATTCTTATAGCTGATCATTCTTTCCCTTCTAAAACAATAGTTCCTTCTAGAATTATAGGTGCCCTTGAAATGATTGATGATGGAGAAATTGATCATAAATTAATAGCAGTAATTGACTGTGATCCAAGGTATAAATCTATTAATAAATTAGAAGATTTAGATCCTTGACTTTTAACTGAAATAAAAGATTTCTTTTCAAATTACAAAAAACTTGAAAATAAAATTACAAAAATAGGAGACTTTTTAGATATAAAAAAAGCGATCCAAATTTACAATAAATGTTTAAAAAAATAATTTAATTATCATTAAAAATCATTAAAAATTCTTTTTTGATGCAAATTTACATTATTTACAAATTCATCACTAAATGTTACATTTGTAAAATTATTAGAATAAATTTCAGTAATTAAATGATTGTATTGCTCTGTTGTTAATTTAGACTTATTGGGGACAAAACACTTCTTATTTAAATCAAAAAATAACATACCTTTTTCGAACTCTTTATCACAATTTGGGGAAAGTAAAAAACCATTATCTTCGCTAATTATTAATTTAGCAGCTGTTTCTGCTGATATTTTTTTATTGAAAAAATCTTTTTTAATATCTGCATATCTATAAATATGAGCACCAATTAAATTAGATTCTAAATAATATTTGCTAGCAAAACACTTATGAACATCAAACCCTTTTATATGAATATATTTTTTTATAATGTTAGCTTTAAATAAATGTTGATTCCTTCTTAATATATTTTCATACTCATCGCTTGTTATATTTTTTTTCTGCAAAGCATTAATAAGGGGTTTAAAAATATTATTTGTATCTACAACTAAAAATCCCATCTTTTTTAATTCATATTGTCAATTTTTTCTTGAGACTTTGAATTGGAATGGAGTTATATTATAAAATTCTATTTCACTGTTAATATTTTTTTTACTAAAATGAGATATAAGATTACAAACAATTAATGTATCAGAATAATTAGCGCCATCTAACCTACCAAATACTGTACATTTATTTAAACGTCTATTATATTCAATAACCGTTGGACTATTACCAGAATTTTTTTCCCTTAGGTTTTTTCTTTCAAATAAAAATTCTTCTATTGAATTAAATAAATTAATGTTTTTAAAATGAGAAAGTAAAGAATTATTGATTTTTACTCCTATTGATAAAAGCATTTTAATAGACATTATTATAAAATTAGGAAACAATATAACTTCTTGTTCATCAAATGGATTTAAAGAAATAGAAATAGATGCGTTTTTAGAAATAGCAAATTTATTCGCGGGATAAAAATTTTGCAATACAAAAGTATTCCTACTTTTAGGTTTATTATCAACACCTAAAAGTTGAGTAAAGTAAACAACTTTTTTTAAATCTACTATGTATAGTCCTTGAAATTTTTGAGTTATTTTTATTCACGAAATTTCAGATAATTTAATATTTCTAATTATAGAGTCCGATATTAATCTTTTATATATAAATTGTTTAATATCATTTTCAGAATATGTTTCTAAGTGGTCTTTATTCGTTGAACTGATTAATACTTTTAATAAATTAATAGAAATTTCTATCTTCATATTATTTATATTAACAATATTCTTTATTATCTTTTTTATAATTTACGCCATTCCATACTTGTATATCTTTGCTAAAAAAATTATTACAAACTCACATTGATGCAAAGCTGGGTCTATCTAATTTCATTGGATTATATTTTAAATGGTTTTTTGTAAAACACATCCTTCTTTTTAAATGGACATATTGTGGTTTGGAAAATTTTTGCAACATATCGCAAAATTTTTCGCTATTAAGACATTGAATTCCAAATATTAAAGCTCACGGTTTATCTTTTCCGAATTCTAAAAGTCTAGATAATATTTTATGTTTGTTTCTAAAGGGGGGATTTGAAATGATTATATCTCATTTACTTTTTGGTAAATATTGATAAAAATCACCTCCGGTTAAAATATGCGAGTGAATTGTTTTATACCCATTTTTTCTAAATATTTTAACAAAATTGCTATTTTCTAAATCAAACGGACATCAAATAATTTTTGTTTTAGGAATATTAGCCATATCAATAAAATGCTGAACATCTTCCTTTGTTGTATACCACTCATCATCATTAGAAAAGTTAAAAGCTTTATTAATTGAATTTTTTTTACGAGCTTTGCTTGTCTCCTCAGAATCTTTTTTAAAAGATACAATGTCTTTTTTTTGAATTTTATCTAATTCAGTTTTTGTTAATTCAATATCCATTTGTTTAATAAATTCTTAAAATATTTAATTGAAATTAAATATTTTTTTATTCGTAATTTTATTGATTATAGTTATATTATTTATAAGTTTATAAATTATTTTGTTTTTGGTTCGTTATTATTTTTTAATAAGATGCTATAAATTTGATCCAATTTTTTATTTTGAGCTTCTATATTTACATTTATATCTACTAAAAGATTGTATGTATCAATCACATTATTATTAATATCCTCGATATAATTTACTCACATTCATCTTTTTCTTTGTGGTCTTTTAAAATATTTATCCATTCAAATCTGCTCCCATTAAATATTTTTATTGAGATTTTATTAATAGTACTATTATATTTTTAATTTAGTTAATTTTATTTAAACTCTCAAGTTAATGATTTTATCATGTTTTTAGGTAGCTCTCGTATAACAGAAGCTGCTTCTGAATGTTCAAATTGCTTATACATCTGATTGTAAGATACTACTTATTTTAAAAATATCTAGAAATCGACGTAATCTTGCACATATCTGTATGTTAATTTTCTTGTGTTATTGTTTCTTAAAATAAAAGAATTTCTGAACCATCTTTGTAATACCAAACAGATAAAGTGCTTCAATATTTTAAATTATTATCAAATAAAAAATAGATAATTTTTGGTTTTTAAAAATGAAGTAGAAAAATGTAAGAAAGATTTTATTTACAAAAGTTTAAAATAACACTTCATTTAGTTTTTTAACGATTGCATCGACAACATTAATGGAAACAGCATTACCAACCAACTTATACAATTTATTATCAGCCAATTTTGGTAGCTTATAATCCTCGTTAAATCCTTGAAGTTTAAAACACTCTTTTGGGGTTAACTTTCTAATTTTATTATTGTATTTTATCAAAGGCACGTTATTACCACCAGTCCCCATGTTGGCAGTTAAAGTGGGGCAAATATTATTCTTATTTCTTCTTAAATAAACTCTTCTTCATTGATAAAAAGTTTCTAAATCTTTATCATTTAAAATTGTTTTTATTTTTTCATAATGTTTGAATTTATGAGTATAAAAATATTTATTTTCTACAGAATCATCTAATATAAAAAAATTTTTAATATCATTCTGACTCAAGCTTTTATCTGGAAAATTAAAGGAATCAAACATCTTTTTATTTAAAAAACAGACAATATATAATCTTTCTCTATTTTGCGGTAAACTAAAATTTTTAGTATTTAATATTTTGTACTTTACAAAATAACCTATTTTTTGAAGTTTTATAATAATCTCTTCAAAAAATAATTCATTATTTAGTATATTTTTTACATTTTCTAATAAAACTATTTTTGGTTTTTTTGTTTGTATTATTTTGAGTAATTGTTTTATACACTTTGCTCTATCATCCTTAAAGCCCTTTCTCAATCCAGCCACTGAAAATGGTTGACAAGGAAAACCTCCGGTTAAAATATCAAAATCTTCTATATTATTTTCGTCTAAAAGTTCTATTTTTTCTTTATATATTTTTGTATTTGGAAAATTGGCTTTTAAACATTCTATAGAACTATTATCAAAATCATTAAAAAAAATTACTTTATATTTGTTATATTTGGCAAAAGCTAACTCAATACCACCAGTGCCAGAAAAAAAACTTGCTATTTTATACATTCTCTTAAATTTATTATTTTTATAGGGTTTAAATTATTTTTTATTACTATACTTTTATATAGGGAGAATCTTGGTCTTCTTTTCTGAAGTTGTTGCTGTTTAAATGTTTCATGCTTATTTACCAATATATTAATTACTTGATCTTTATCTATTAAAAAAACAAACATTTCGTCAGTGTCCTGTTGTATATAACAAAAGATTAATTTATCAAAAATAGAAGAAGGTCCAAAACTTGTTAAATCATTTTTAGAACTAGCTCCTTTAATTTGATATGTTTTATTTTGTAAATCAAAAGCGTCAACTGAATTTGAATTTTTATTGTTGTTTAATTCTAAATTAAAATGATAACAAACAATGATTTCAGAAAAAGCTTCATGCAAATTTATTCCTCTTGAATATATTTTTTTTATCTCTTGATTTAATTCTTTTCATTTTGGATACAAACTTATTATTTTGTTATACAAATCTTCTGTAATTTTCAAAATTTTACCAACCTTTTTTTAGATATTTTTTAAAATTTTTAATTTTATTCTTAAATACTTAATGAAATAAATTTTTTGTTGCAAGATTATCGACTCTTTGTATTTAACTTTTATCTATATTTTTGTTTATAAAATTATTTATAAATAAAAACTCTTTTTTATTATATTAAATTATTATTTTTACAAATATTCATTTTATTTTGCTATTCTAGAAAAAAGTAATTTTTAGCATAAAAATAGATTTCTTTATTTTCGAAATTTGTCTATTTTATCCCTGAAAACCTTCAAATCATCATACCTTTTAAATAACAGTGAATATCAATAATTATTTTTATAGCAATGATTAATTAAAAGCTTAATATTTTCTTTTTTTTCCATTTCCCAGTCGCATAGTTTATTAATATCCGAGAAATGAAAATCTAATATTAAACGTATAATTTTTTTCTCTTGTTTGAAACTAAAAAGATATGTTTTATTATTTTCTAATCCTTTTTTTTCCTCATCGGTAAAAAAAGGAGCATCATTTGTAGAGCAATGCGTAATCATAACATTTAATAAATTCTTGATTTTTTGTTTCTGTACAGATGATATTGTTGAATAAAAAGCATCAAGAACAATTATAATCATAGTTAATTTTATAGAATTTGAAAAATAAAAATCAAGATTGTTTTTAATAAATGTTAAAAATTTTTCAAATGGGTGTTCTTGAATTATATAAGATAAAAGTATATTAATTTTACAATAGTCTTGCCCAACCAACCCCCCAGTTTTGTTACAATTAAAGACATCAAAAATATTCTTCTCTTTTGAATATTTATTTTCAACTAATTTTAAAAATAGTTCTTGGATCGATTCATTATTATTTGATAACTCTGGATCTTGTTTTAAAAATCATGGCATATATCTAGAATTAATATCAATTAAATTTGATAAATTCCAATTAAGAAAACTAATAAATTTTATCCATATTTCATATCGATTTTGTTTTAAAAAAGTTTTTTTAAAAGATCATTCATTAAATCAAGTTATTCCTATATTATTAAAATATAATTTTACAAAGTTATCCTTAATGTATTCATAGTTTATTGCATCTAAAGTATTTAGTACATCATCGAGGCTAATAAAAAGGGTTATTAATTGAAAGTATACAAATTTATAATTTTTAAAAAATGAAAAATTTGTACTAAAAATTTTTCATATTTTTAAATAATTGTTGTAAAACATTTTTTGAAGCTTTTTATAAAAATCAATAAAAATATTATTAAAATTAAAATATAGATTATTAATAAATTGGGATAATTTTAAGGAAATAGGATCTATCTCGCTATACAATAAAATAAAAAAAATGATTTCAATATCTTTTTCAAAAATTAATTGAAATGTATCCAAAATCTTAGAACAATGTTCTCTTCTTTCATCATCTTTTACATCATTCTTTATGAGTAAACTCAATAGTATATTTTTTAGTTCTATAGATTTAAAGTAATAAATTATTAATGACACGTTCTGAGATGATTTTATTTGAAATAGGCTATCTTTTAACTTATGCTCATTTATCACGGAAATTAAACTTTTAAAATTAAAAGGAGAAAGTTCGTTGTTTTTTAAAAAATTATTTAAAAATAATATTTTTTGTTTTGGACTATAATTTAAAAATTCTTCTTCTGTTGTGTTTATTACCATATAGTCTGTTAAATTATGGACAGATGAATCTGAATCAATTGTTGAAGCCCGCGGATACACCGCCTCTAGTCCTTGATTAAACTCTTTTTCCGCGACATCATTTAAAATGTTATTGAACGGTTCGTAGGAATAAGAAACTTTTTTACTGTTTACTGATTGAAATATTTCTAAATAATTTTTGATTAGATATTTACGTTCATTTACATATTGCTGATTATGTATGTATATATATTTGATAGCTTCTTCAAAACTATACCAACTTAAATAAGTTGCTAATAAATAAATAAATTTTTTTGAAAAATAATAATATTCAAGTATTTTATTTGAAGATTTTTGATTGATTTTCTTAATTTGTTTTATTAATTTATCAAATAAATGTTGAAAAGTTTTAAAATTATTTTCTTTTTTTAAATCAATGGCAAAAATAATGAATATAAAATAATAACTAAAAGAAAAATCTGACTGTTGAACAGGAAATTGATTCAATATAGAATCCTTTATTTCTTTTGTTATTTGATTTTCAACTTGTAAAAAATAAAAATAAATTTTATAAATTAGAATATTGTTTCATCAATCGTTTAAATTGATAGTATTGTATTTAATAAATAGTTTGTCTATTCCTCCAAATCCAATCTTTTCAATGACTTTATTAATTTCTAAAAAATCATCAAAACTAATATATTTATTAATGTCTATATCTAGTTTAGTTGTGATAGAATAATTTAATTTACTTTTGTTAATAAATATATCAACTTTTGTTATATTAAATTCTAATTTACCGCAATGAATATTTAAAATATTTATTGGTAATAAATAATAATTATCTAATTGTCATTTTGTATCATACTCTATTAATAATCTGGTTAAAATCTGATAATATATTTTCTTAATGTCAATATTCTTCGTTTTAAAATTACGTAATCTATACAGTATAAACAAAAATGTTTCGGTGTTATATTTATCTTCATCTTTTTCAGCTTGATAATTTTTTGAAACGATTTTTATGTCTTCAAATCATGATTTTTCCATTTGATTATTGTGTTTTCGAAAATAATAATCAAAAAATAATCTAAAATTTATATTCCCGCTTACAGTTAATATATTGGTACAATGATACATTTTTTTTAAGTTGTCCAAAAGTTTTTTACTTTTACTATTAATAACATAATTAAGAATATCAATAAATGATTTACTATTGCTAACAAAATTACGAATTTCAGAATTATCTAACTTATTATTAATAACAAATTTTCAAAATTTTTTCATAAATTTATAACACTCATTGTTAAAAAAATCTTTATTAATGATTTTTAATAAAGATTTTTTTTCATTAAATAGTGAAATAATAAAAATGATCTCTTTCTTATTTAATTTATGAAAAAAATTTTTAGATTGGTTGCTTGATTTAGAAATTAAATTATTAAAGTATTTTTCGGTATTAAATAAGTTTTTATTATCTTTTTTATTTTTTAGAAAGATATATTCCGAAAATTTAATAGAATTAATATCATTTATCAAGCTACATTGTTCGCATAGATAGTTTATTAAAGAAAAAAATATTCATATATTTTTTTGTTTTGAAATTATTTTAGGTGTATCTTTGAATACGTTTAATTTAAGAAATTTAAAATTTTTCCGAGCTTTTGAAAGCGGTGGCAATTTCAATTCATCAACTTCTAAAGTGTTTGTTTTCGTGCATTTATTAATGTTGTCCCATAAAACATAAAATAATGTTTTTTCTTGATTTGAAATATTTTGTGCTTGAAGAAAACCCGTTATCTCAGATAAAAGAAAATTATCATTAAAACTACACCCGATGAATAAAAATATATATTCTTTTTTAATACATTTTTTTATAAAATTAACGAAATTTTTTGAGAAGGACTTATCTGTTTTTCATTTTTCAGTTAACCGTCGATTGGTATCAATTATATGACTATCATCGTTAACTATAGTCCCATGAATAGGAACTATAATTTTTTCATTATTTGTACGAGGTATTTTTATATTTTCTATATTTTCTTCGTATTTTCAAGCTAGTCTTAATTCTTTTCCATTATCATAATTAAATATATCATCATAATTAATAGTTAAAATGGTATTAAAATGTTGATTTATTAATGGTAATATATTTAAACTAATTCCGCTTTTAACATAATCTTTATTATCATTTATATGTGAAACTAGCGATAATTCTTTTTTATAAAGTTGATTTAATCATACTCTTTCTTTCTCATCGGTACATTCCAATATTATATCTAAAATCTGCGAAATTGGTTGTTGAAGACAATCTTGGTTTAACGCATCTAAGATATTTTGTAATTTTTTTTTATCTTGAGATGTTGTTCCGTTATATAATCTGTCCTTAGTAATTATTATTAATAAGTTTTTTAAATTTGGTAAGCCAAAATTAGAAGAAAACCCAGCGCCCAAAAATAAAATAACTTTGTTTTCTACTATTTTTTTACTAATTAATTTCAAGTCGACAAAATATTTTGAATTTTTAATCGTTTTTTTTATTTTAGAATGATCTTTGTTGAATATCTCTGGAAGCATATATTTTTAAAAAATTTATAAAGATTAAATTTAAGATATTTTTAAAAGACTATTATTTTATCGGTTCAGATTCTTTACTTATAACTAAATCAAAAATTAAAATAATTAAAAAGTATCCTAAACCAGCGATAACAAAGCAATCTGCGATGTTAAAATAACCAGCATGTAAATTAAATAATTGAAGATAATCAACTACTCCATGATATTGAAATCTATCTAATAAATTACTAAAACCACCAACAAAAATCATTCCACAAGATAATTTATGAGTAAAGTCTTTCGTGAAAATAAAAGCTAAAAAGAATCCAATAATAATAATGAAAAGAATTACATAAACAGGAGTGCTAAAATTTCATAAAATACCACCAGCTAAACCTTGATTTAAAGCAAAACCGAAATCAAAAAATGCTCAAAAGCCAGTTCTATTTTGATGTCCTTGTCACCCTGGTTGATGATTGTGAAAAATTAATGATTTTAATACTTGATCGATTATTAATCCAAATAATAAAAATATAGAAAGAAAAATAAAACATAAATATTCTTTTTTTAAGTATGTTCAATAAGAAAAAAAATAAGATTCGATCTTTCCTTTAAATGAAGAAAATTTTTTATTTATCGGTGTTGACATAAATTTTAGATTTTAAAATTAAATTTTATATTTACCTTCTGCTTTAGTAAAACCAAAAGCATAAGGATCTAAACCGTGTCTTTCGTTTTTATCTAAACTCTTAATTAATTGCATATCTCCATCACTAATAATAAAGTTATCTAAATCTTGATTTTCAAAAATTCTATTTTCATGAACTGATTTAGGAATAATTATGATTCCCCTTTGATATGCTCAACGCAGTGCTAATTGAAAAGGTGTAACATTATATTTTTGAGCTAATTTTTTAATTTCTGCTACTTCTCCAATTTTTCCTTTCATGATAGTTTGTCATGAAGTAATTTTAATATTTTGACTTTTAGCAAATTGAACTAAATCATCTAATTGTAAGTGCGGATGTAACTCTACTTGATCAACCGCTGGTATAACTTCTACTTGTTGAATAAAATCTTGAAGTTGATCTTTCATAAAATTAGATACCCCAATCGCTTTAATGATACCTTTTTTATACAATTTTTCTAAACCTTTATAAACATTTACTGAACTAGGAGTTGGTCAATGAATTAAACATAAATCTAAATAATCGGTTTCAAGTTCTTTTAAAATTCTTTCAACAGCTTGAACTACTTCTGCGTCAGTTTCAATGTTACGTCAAATTTTTGAAGTTATAAAAATATCTTTTCGATCTATTCCAGATTCTTGAATTGCTTTTGCTACAATATGATGATTTTTATAAAAATCTGCAGTATCAATTAATCTATAACCTATTTTTAAAGCGTATTTAATGGCATTAACTCCAATAATAGGATCTTCGATCATGTAACTTCCAAATCCTAAAGCAGGTATTTGTACCCCATTATTTAATGTTAATTTTTGATCTAATATTTTTTTCATATCAATAACTTTTACATGGATTAGAGTTTTAACAAACCCTATTCATTTATATTATGTTTTTTAATTTTTTATATTTTATTAAAAAAATCATTCTTAATTAGATTAAAACAAATGAATTAACAAAATTAAAATTATCATTTTTTATTATTAAGATACATTTTAATAAAGCTAAGAATACGCCTTACTAATCTTAATAATAATGTGATGGGAACGAAATTGTTCTTCATTTTTTGTTAATAATCATGATCTTAAAAAGATTGATCTATTTTTTATATATTATATAGATAATTAATTGATTAAAAATAGACTATGACTTTTAAATACTTAAAAGATAAAAAGATAGTATGCTAATTTAATGAATTAATAAAATCGGTAAAATGTTTTGGAAAAATTCTAATTTTTAAAATGTTTTGGAAAAATTCTAATTTTTAATATATTGTTATCTGACAACTAATTCAATTTATTAAAATTTTACATTATTTTAAATTAAAAGTTAAAAGAAGTTGGTAATTTTAAAATTGTTATATAGTTATAAAATCGGGGCAAATAAGTAATCATTCATCATAAAAAATTTTTAAAATATCTTAATTTTATGTCATCTAAAATATCATTTAATGAAAGCGTGTTTTCTTTAGCACCTTTCTTGAAATGGAAATGAAAAAAAATATTTTTTGGTTTATAAAAATCTTTTAAATTTTTATCTGAACATATATTTTTATCCATTTCAGAAAATCTATTTCTTATATGATCGTTTAGTATCTCTTTAAAAGAAATATCTAAATCATTAATATATAGTGTTGGAAAATTACAAATAAGGAAAAATTCTTTATCATTAGTTTTTAAATGTTTAAATGCCGCAAACTCATTAATCTTTTTTTCATAATCAATAAACTTTTTTAGTTTTTTAATAATTAATTCCTCAAAATTTAAGGACTGTAATAAAAATCAAATAGATCAGCTGGATCAACTGTTAATTTCATTACTTGTTCAAATTTTATTAATATTGTTCAAATATTCAAAAATAAAATCATCACTATGTTTATCCATGTCAAGTCTATCTGAGGCTTTGTTAAGGTTTTTAAGTTTTTTTAAAATTTTTTTATATTGGGTTTTTTCTTTTTTATTAATTAAAAAAATAATTCCTTTGTTGTCATCAATATTTTGCGAGCTATAATCTTTCATCCATGGTTCAAGTAAATCTATTGATAATGAACATTTATTATTAAATTTAAATTTTTCTTTAAATTTTTCTAATGTATCAGAATTAATTTTACATCCTAATATAATTATTAAATTTTTTGTTGTTTTTTTTAATTTTGTTAAAAACGCATGAGTTTCGTCTAATTGGTTAAAAATAAGCAGATAATCTAAAGAAACAATTTCAAACCCTAAAATTCTTTTGTCGTTTGTTAAAATAAAATCTGGGGATTCGGATTTATAAATTCTATATTGATTAATATTTGATAATAAATGTTTGTTTGTTTTTAAAAAAGAATACATTGGAATAAATTCATTGTTTATTGCTTTAACATAAGCTGAAACAGAATTATCATTAAACAATTTAAAACCTGATAATCCATTTATAGAATCTTCTAAAGGAAAAACAAATTCATCAAAAAAATTCTTTAAAAAGTCTTTATTAATTGATTCTTCATTTAACTTATTTAATAATTCATTACTTAATAACGGCTTGCAAATAAAATGCTTACCCTGTATATTAAAGTTTGGAGTAGTATAATATCGTGAAAATTTTATATCTTTTAAATAAGGATAAATTTTTTCAAAATCAAAAATATTTAAAGAATTAAAATATTTAATTTCATTGGAATTTAAATTTGATTTATCAAAAATTAAATAATATTTTTGATTTTTTATATCTTTAATTATTATTTTAATGTTACACAATATATTTTTTACTTCTAAAAAGTATTCTTTATTGCTGATTAAACATAAAAAAGTGTTTAAAAGATTTAAAGGTTCATCTAAATCAAAAGATTTATTACATACTTCGTTTTGGTATAAAATGGATGTATCGATTTGTTTTAAAAATCCTTTAAAAACAAAAATTTCTTTTCCTAGTTTAATATTAATTTGTTTTATTAGTTTATTTAAATCTATTAAATCTAATGAATTAATAAAATCAGTAAAATATTTTGGAAACTCAGTTTTTAATTCAAATGGTTTATTAGTTATCGGATGAATAAATTTTAAATAATAGGCGTGTAAAAATTGGCTATGATAATTTTCATCTCTTATTAATAAAATTTCATTTTTTATAAATAAAATGTTTTGTTTAAAAAATGGATTATAAACTTTATCAGCAAAAACAGGACAATTAATTGCTTTTAAATGAACCCTTATCTGATGAGTAGATCCTGTTTTTATTTCAGCTTCAACTAAAACCAAAGAATATGGTAAATCTTTAATCTTTTTAAAATAAGTAATTGATTGTTTACCTGTTTCAGCAACTATTTTTTTAGCAAAATTTCTTTTATCATTGCTAATCGGCAAATTAACTTCAAGCGTGGAATTTTTAATTTTACCTTGACAAATTACATAATATTTTTTTTGAATTTGATGAGTTTTAAAATATTCAAAAAACTTTTCTGCAGCAGAATTGGTTTTTACAATAATCAATAACCCTGTTGTATCTTTATCAAGGCGATGAACTATTCCATCGCGATTTTGACCACAAATTTCAGCTAATGGTTTTTTTAAATAATAGAAAAAATAATTGTAAACCGTTTTAAGGGTCTTTAAATTAGGATCATAAACAATAATATCCTTTGGTTTATCGATGATCAAAAAACTTTCATCTTCAAAAAGAATTTTAATTTCAAAGTTAGAAAAAATCTCATCCCAATTAATTTCTTTAGAATGATCAGGAATTAATTGATCATCTATCGTTCAATCTATCTTAATCGAATCATTTAAATTAACCAAAAAACTTGGAGTATTTTTTTGATTTTCATTTACCAAAACCCCATATGTTTTTATTCATTTAACAATTTGTGTTCTTGAATAATTTTTTAAAGTATTAAAGATTAACAAATCTAATCTAATTGATTTTTGATCTTCGTTTATAAAAGTTTTATTAATCTGAATCATTTATTTTAACATTGTCCGTGATGACAATGACTATCATCATTGTTATGACAACCTGCAAAAGTAACAACAAAAGCTGAAAATGTTAAAGGAATTAAAACTAATTTATAAAGTTTTCGTGATATTTTTTTTTCATAATAACTATTATTATTTTATAACTTTATGACAAGATTGACAAATTTCACCGACCATTTCTGATGCTTTAAAATATTTTCAACAACGAAGACATTTTATTTTTTGACTATTTTTAATGTAAAAATAACAATTTGAAACATTTATGAATTTATCATTTAAATCTGCTTCAGATTTAAAAAATATTTCTCTTACAGTTAAAATTTGTGAAAGATTATCAATTGATTGAATTTGATTAAATTTTTGATCTTTAAAAATTACTTCAATTTCAGCTTCTTGTCAAACTTTAATAATTTGATTATTTTTAGCTTCTTCTAAAGCTTTATTTAATTCTTTTTTGAAAAGAATAAAATTGTCTCATTTTTGTTCATTAATAGAAACTTGAGGTAGTCTTAAATTAGCAAAAGTTTCTAAGAAAATAGTTTCTTTTTTATCTTCTTTTTGAAAGACTTGATAAAACTCTTCTGCTGTTAATGATAAGATTGGGGCAAGAAAAAGTAAAAAATGATCAAGAATATAGAAAAAGACAGTTTGAATTTGTCTTCGTCTTAAAGAATCTTTGTTTTCAATATAAATAATATCTTTAGCAAAATTTAAATAAAAAGCGCTTAAAGTGGTTGAAAGAAAATTTTTTAACAATTTTAGATTTGAATTAAAAGCAAAATTTTGCATATTTGTTTGATAAAGATCTTTTAAATTTTTTAAATTAAATAAGATATATGTATCTACTTCTTCAAACTCAGTAACTAAATCACTTTTATAATCAAAATCAACTAAATTTGTAATTAAAAAACGAAGTGTATTTCTGATTTTTTGATAATCATTTTTAATAACTTTAGTTATTTCATCTCCTAAACGAATATCAACTAAAAAATCAACTGATGCTGATCATAATCTTAATATATCAACACCGTTTTCTTTTAAGAAAGTTTCAGGAGCGATAATATTTTTTAGCGACTTAGACATTTTATGCCCTTTGCTGTCTAAAACAAACCCATGTGATAAAATATTTTTAAAATTTATTTGCGTTTTAGAGTTAGTTTTATTTCAGATTGTAGAAGTAATTAAAGAGGAATTAAATCACCCTCTAAACTGATCATTTCCTTCAAGAATTAAATCAATATCAAGATTAGTTTTTGAATTAAGACTAAATAATAAAAAAAGAAAAGCAATTCCTGAATCAAATCAAACATCAAGAATATCTGTTTCTTTTTCAAGATCTTTATATTTAACTTTAAGTTGCTTTAAAGTTTTTGAACTTAAAATATCTTCTATTTTGTTATTAAATCAAAATAATATCCCTTTTTCTTTGATAACTTCGATAATTTCACTAATAACATCTAAATCTAAAATTGCTTGTGTTTTATTTTTAGTAAACAAAATTGGAATCGGAAGGCCTCATTTTCTTTGTCTTGAAATACATCATGATTGTCTTTCTTTAATCATGTTTAATAACTTATTTTGACCTAATGGCGCAAAAAAATTAATTTTTTTAATTGTATCAAGAATCTGATCTTTAACCTTATTGATA
This sequence comes from Mycoplasma sp. SG1, assembly GCF_023612375.1. GTDB lineage: Bacteria > Bacillota_I > Bacilli_A > Mycoplasmatales > SG1 > SG1. The sequence goes on from NZ_CP076852.1 coordinate 526,749, forward strand.
TCAATAAACCATTGTTCTTTAACTAAATAAACAACCGGTTTTTTAGTTCTTCAATCGTGCGGATATGAATGATTAATCGTTTTAGATAAAAATAAAGTTTTGTTTGTTTCAAGGTGCTTTAAAATTTCTAAACTTGCTTTTTCATAAAATAAAGCATGAAAATGACTGTCAGGATAATGAATAAAACCGTGATCATCAATAACTGAAAAAATGTTCAATTTATGTTTTTTTGCTAATGAATAATCATCTTCACCATGTCCTGGAGCAATATGAACAATCCCTGTTCCTTCGTTTTCAACAACATGATGACTTAAATAAACTTTATAAATTTTCCTATCTATAGGATGATGATAAGAAAAAGTTAAGATATCTTTAATTGCGATATCTTTAATAATTTTTGTTTGATAAGATTGAAAAAGAGGATTTGAAGTAATTAAATTTTTATTAATAATAAAATAACCAAACTTATCATCTTTAACAAGACAATACTTAATTTTGTCATTAACAGCTAACCCTTGATTTCCTAACAAAGATCAAGGGGTTGTTGTTCAAACAAGAAATGAAACTGCTTCATTTTTAAATCGAAAATTACTAATCTTAACTAAGAAAAAAAGCGAATGAGATGGTTTATTCAAATATTCAACTTCAGCATCCGATAAAACCGTTTTTGAAGATCAAGATCAATAAATTGGTCTTAGATCACGATATATTAATTTTTGTTGAACTAAAATTTTAAAAAAATCTAATTCATAAGAAATGTATTTTTGATCTATAGTTTGATAATATTTACTAAAATCGCTTAATAAACCAAGCTTTAAAAACTGTTCTTTTTGATTTTGAATTTGTTTTTCAACATAGCAATACGATGATGAAAAAAATTGTTCTAAAGAAAATGTTTCGCTTTTTAAATTATCTTTAACCTTTTGTTCAATTGGTAAACCATGACAATCCCAACCTGGTAGATAATTTATTTTTTTGTTATTTAATAACTGATAACGAAGAATAATATCTTTAAGAACTTTATTTAGCGCGTGACCAATGTGAATATCACCGTTTGCATAAGGTGGTCCATCAAGTAATGTATACTCTTTTCGCGAAGTAGTTTTTGATTTTAATAATTCTTGAAAATTGATTTTTTGATAATATTGAGCAATTCTTGCTTCAAGTTCAACTAATTTCGCTTTCTGATTGACAGGGGATGTAAAAATATTTAAGGTTTTAAAATAATCCATCGAATTTAATCTAGAAAATTTAATGTATTTATAGTGCTTTATAAATTATAGATTAATACATAAGAAAAATATATAAAAATCATTTATAAAAGAAACCAAAAACCTTATTTATTTTTTTGGAAGTTTCTTAAGAAGGTCGTGATTTAGAAGTTTGGTTTCAATGCAATAATCAATGATTTTATTGACTTCATTTTGAATTTCATTGCTATTGATTAAAAGATCAATTCTTGTTAATTTTTTTAACTTTTCTTCTAGTTTAGAAATTTCTTCTTTTAAAATTTTTAGTTGATAATTATGTTCAATAATTTTTTCTTCTAACTTGTTAAGCGCTGCTTTATTAGAAAAAATACCCATGTTAGTATTCTTTATCGCCTAAATATTGCGTATAACCAATATTGTTTGGTGAAAGAAGAAAAATTCCGCTTTCAATTTTGTTGATTTGTCCATCAAGTGAATAGATAATTCCGCTTAAAAAATTAATGATTTTAATGTAGTTAACATCTTTTTTATCAAAACGTGATAAATTGATAATAACACTTTTTTTATTTTTTAAGTTATCAGCTACTACGACAACATCATCAAAGCATCTTAATTCAAATGAAGATATTTGATGTTTAGATTTTTTTGAAAAAATTTTAAAACTGTTGTCGTGGGCACTTGATTTAGATCATGCTGTTTCTAGTGGTGTAAAAATTGATTGATCATACTTCTTGTTAAAGATAGCCATATTAACTCCTTGAAATTTTTAATTTTATTTATCTTCTTAAAAATGATGGAATGTCATCATCTGCATCATCAGATTCTACATCGTGATTATCTTGAGCATCAAATTGTGGTTCTTGTTTTGAATAAACATTCATTGGTCTTGTTCAATTTTGGTTTTGTTGTTGACTTGAACGAGATGCTCATGGACTTTGTTGTGGTTTGTATGAAGATTTATTGAATTGTTTTTTATTACGTGGTGAATTGATTAACTCTTTTCTTTTTTGTCTTTCTGCATAAATGTTATCATAGTTAGGATAAATAATTGCTGATTCATCAAAACCAGTAGCAATAACAGTCACAATTACTTCATCTTCTAAAGCATCATTAACAGCGACCCCAAAGATAATATTTACATCATTTGAAGCAGTGTTTTTAATAATGTCAACCGCATCATTAGCATCAAATAAAGTCATCCCTTGACCGCCTGTAATATTAACAATTGCATCTTTAGCTCCAACGATAGAAGCTTCTAAAAGAGGTGATGCAATCGCTTTTTTAGCGGCTTCTTCAGCTTTATTTTCGCCTTTAGCAGCTCCAATTCCAATTAAAGCATACCCTTTTTGTTCCATAGTTGCTTTTACATCAGCAAAGTCAAGATTAATTAAAGAAGGAACAGCAATTAAATCAGTAATTGTTTGAACCCCTTGTCTTAAGATTTTATCTGCTTCTTGAAAAGCTTCTTTTAGTGGTATAGTTCCGATAACTTCAAGTAATTTATCATTTGAAATTACGATTAATGAATCAACATATGATTTTAATTCTCCAAGACCAAGTTCTGCATTATCAAATCTTGTTTTACCTTCAAAAGTAAATGGTTTGGTAACAATTCCAATTGTTAATGCTCCTGTATCTTTTGCTAATCTTGCAACTGTTGGCGCAGCACCTGTTCCAGTACCTCCACCCATTCCAGCAGCAATGAAAACCATATCTGCTCCTTTAACAGCTTTTTTAATTTCATCTTCTGATTCAATTGAAGCTTCACGTCCTTTTTCTGGATTTGCTCCTGCTCCAAGACCTTTTGTTACGTCTTTCCCAAGGACAATTCGATTACGAGCTTTTGAGGCTGAAATTACTTGTGAATCTGTGTTAACAACTCAAAACTCTACTCCTTGTACCCCTTCTTCGATCATACGGTTAACAGCATTACAACCGCCGCCGCCTACTCCGAAGACTTTAATTGTAGCAACGCTTTCAAACGGATCGTATTGAATTACTTTGCTATCTATTTTATTATCTGTTTTCATGGTTTTTTGTTTTTTTTAATTTAATTCTTTCTTAATAATTGTTGAAATTTGTTGTTTTTTTGACTTAGTTTTAATATTTTTAGGTTTAAAGTGTTAAAAATTCGTTCTTTTAGTGATTTATGTTTTAGTGAATTAATTTTATGATCGCTGACATAATTTACCATATTTTGATATATACCAATCCCAACCACATTACAGTAAATAGGATTTTTTACACCAATATAAGTAGATTTATAAATTTTGTAATTAGTAAAATAATTTTCTTTTTCAAAAAAGCAATCTAAGCCTTTAATAGCACTTCCGCCCCCTGTAATAATGATTTTAAATTTATCACTATCACCATGTGTTAATTCTCTGATTAATTCTGTAATTTTATAGAAAATTTCTTTAGTTCTTCAATAAACTATTTCTTGCAATTTATCTTCATCAATTAATGGTTGTCCATCGGTTGAATATAAAACTTTGAAATCATTGTTCAAAAGAAAACTATCTTTATCTTTATTGATATTTAAATAGCCAGCTTTTAAATCAGCATAACGAAGTTTTAATAATTCAATGTTTTTGTCACCAACGTCTTTTATTAAATATTTGATATCTTTATTAATTGAATTTGCACCCATTTTAAGAACGCGATAATCAACTAATAAGTTTTGGTGAAATAAAGATATTTTAACAGACTCTGCTCCAAAATCTACGATTACACATCCATCTTTTAAATAAGTTTTGTTGGCTACTTCATAAGCGGTTGCGTATGCTTCTAAACAAAAATTTGAAACCGAAATTTTTGCTTTTTTAAAGATCTCAAGTAAACGATAATATGTTTTAAAATTACCTAAGTATACAAGAGAATTTAAATATAGTTTTTGGATTTTTTTACCAATTGGTGGGATCAGGGTTCTATGATGGTCATATTCATAACTTTCTGGAATCAAAGTCAAAAGGACATTATCATTTAAACCGTTTAGTTCCTGAGAATATCCAATTAACTTCGCTACATCTTCAACTTCTAAAGTCTTGTTAATCAATATTCCACGTTTGCTCTGCTTTATTTTACAGTTAATCATTGGGAAGTTTAAAATTACATTATCAACAGTATAGTCTAAAGTTTTTTCGCAATTTTTTACTGCATATTTAATAATCTCAACCAATAATTCATCATTGCAAATCTCGCCATTAACATTCATAACTTTTGCTCTTTTATAGTATGTTAAGATTGGATCTACATGATTTTGAGAAATTTTTATTACAGCAAATTTAACACCGCTAGTTGAAATGTCAAATGTTGCATACATTTTATTCATAAATTCTCCTTTTTAATTCCTTCATTTTTATTTTAGTTTTTGAAAAGTTCATAACTTAGCTGAACTTGCTCTTTTGTTGGTGATCACCTCGCTAAGAGATGGTAAAATTGGTTTTTTGTTAATAAGTTTATAACATTCAACTTCTTGATCTATAACTGGTAATTTATATAACTTTGGATTAGGTTTAAAAGCTTTAAAAAAGTTTTTTAAAACCCTTTCTTCCAATGAATGAAAAGTAATGACAATTAAAAGTCCTTTGTTTTTTAATAATTCTCAAATTCCTTTCAATCCATCTGAAAAGACATCTAATTCTTTATTAACTTCAAGTCTTATCGCTTGAAATAGCAACTTTACATACTTTTTAATTTGGACTTCAGAACCAAAAACAGTTTTTCGAACAATTTCAGTTAATTGTTCTGAACGAGTTATTCCCTCTGCTTTACGATAATGAATTATCTTATTCGCTAGTTTTGAACTAAAAAGGCCCAAACCATATTTTTTGAAAATTCCAATTAATCTTTCGTTTGAATATCTATTTAAAATATATTGAGCATTAACTTTGCTAGTAGTGTCCATTCTCATGTCTAACAAACAGTTTTGGTTGTAAGAAAAACCGCGCTTTAAATCATCAATTTGTAAACTTGAAACCCCTAAATCAAAAAAAGCAACATCAATTTTAAAAATACCCTGTCCTAATAAATAACTTTTGACATCAACATATGATTTGTTAATTAATTTAAAATTTGAAAATGGTAAATTAATTAAGTTCTCTGTGCAAACATCAATTGCTTCTTTATCAAGGTCAAAACCAAAAAGAAATCCTTGATCATTAAGCTTTTCTAAAATTAATTTAGCGTGCCCTCCCAAACCTACTGTACAATCAACAATTATTGGATCTTTATCAACTAAATTTTGGTTGAATAAAATATCCATAACTTCGTTTGTTAAAACTGGTACATGTCTTTTGTAATTGATTTGATTCATTAAAGATTTATTTTTTCTTCAATACTTTCAGCGTTTGATATTTCTTGTTTTTGAAGTTCAAGAAATTTAGATTTTTTAAATAACTGAATATAACTCCCCATTCCGACAAAAACAAGATCTTTTTCAACGTCTAGTTCTAAACTTTTAAAAAAATTGTCGCTTAGAAGTAAACGATGTCTTTTGTCTAATGTCGCTTTTTCAATACTTCCGAAAAATGAACGTTTATATATTCTATTATTTTGAACATTTTCTGGTAGATCTGAAATTTGTTCACTTAATTCTTTGTATTTAATTTCTGGAAAAATATCAATACATTTATCAGAAGTTGCCCGAACTTTTAGAAAAAGGTTAATTTCTCTAGGTCCGTATATATGTGTTAAAGATTCATAGATTTTTTTTGGTAAATTAAATCTGTTCCGTTCATCTAAAACGCCATAATATGTTCCTGTTAAGTAAATTTTGTGATCTGACTCCTTTAAATTTATGCTCATATTAAATATTTTAATTACCTAATGGTTTTTTGGAGCAATTTATTTCTATTTTGCCCATTTTTACCCATTAAGTACTTTAATTATTTTGAAAAACACATACAAAAAAATAAAAACTATAAAAAAAAGATAATAAATAAAAAAAAATTAATTAAAATAGTAGATAAATAGTAGATATTTTTTTCTAATAATTCATAATCCTAATAGACATAAAAAAAATAAGCCCTATTTTTATAAAATAGGGCTTGATATAAAAGTTAAGTAAAAATATTAAATTTTATTTTTTACTAGAAGTTTTATTTTGAATATTAACTTTTTTGTTTTTGTAAAAACCACACTCTTGACAAACATAGTGAGTACGATGTAGCGCTCCACAGTTTTTACAAACTGCTATTGTTGGAGCTGTTAAGTGATCGTGGGATCTTCTAAATCCTTTTCTGGTTTTTGAGGTTTTTCTAAATGGTACGGCCATAAAATAAATTTTTAAAAATAATTAAAAAATAACTAGATAATTATATAACATTTAAAAAAAAGAATAAAATTTATTCTTTTAATATTTCAACATCATTATTTTTTTCAATTTTGGCAATTGATGGTATTTCTTGTTCATCTTCATGATTATAATCATCGTTGTGAAAATGTTTAATTTTTCTTGAATGTTTTAACAATTTTTCCATCGTTAAATTTCGAACATTAAAATAAAAGTCAATCATTACTACCAAAGCTAAAATAAAGTCAGTTGTTGGAAGGGAAAGAAAAATAAATAATTGATCTTTATCTCGAAAGATAAAGTAATAGATTAAAGAAACAGGTACATATAAAATAATAAAACGAAGAAAAGTAATAAAAATAGCTTTTTTGTAACGAAGGGTTGATTGATAATAAGAAATTGGAATAAAACTACATGAAATTAATGGGAAAAAAATAAAGGTATATCTTAATGCCTTCGTTGCATAATTAAAGACTACATCATTAGGATCAACAAAAATAGTTACTAAATAAGGAGCGAGTGCTAAAACCAAAATTTCAACAACAATTAAATAAACAAACATCATCGCAAACGAGATTGAAATTGATTTTTTAATTCTATCAAGATATTTTCTAGCTAAATTATGTGATGTAAACATATTCATTCCTTGCAAGAATCCGAAAATAGAAATGGTGAAGAAAGTTAAAAATGGAGTTACAGCCCCAAAAATCGAAACAAGACTATGATCAGGGAGTTTCGATCCCGCAATATTTTGCGACATATGCGATAAAATAATGTTAAAAATATAATACGCTACCCCTTGTAAAGAATTTCTAAACAATGATGGAAGCCCAAAAATAATCAAAGTAATAATAATACTTTTTGAAATTTTTCAATGTCTGAAATTTATAGCATCGAAAAAAACTCATAAATCTTTTACAATCGCACAATAAATTAAGGAAATAAAAAATTGCACAACTCAACATATTGCAGTCGCTATGATTGTTCCTAAAACCCCAGAATGAAAGACTTTTACAAATAAGACATCTAAACCGATGTTCAGCAATGAACAGATTAAAGTTATAGACATAGAAACCATCATAAAACCTTTTGTTCTGATAGTTCAAATGATGATATTAGAAACATAATAGAAAAAAATGCCAAATGTTCAAGTTCAACAAATTCATTTCGAAATACTTGCAAGTTCTAAATCTTTCGGATCAGATCCATTAATTTGTAATTGAATAAAAATCTTACTAAAGGATAAAGCAAAAATTAAGAAAAAGATAATAATAATTAAATTGATGAATAAACTATTACCCAAAGTTGAAACAGCATTTTTACGATCTTTTCTACCAAAATGAAATGATAATGAATTAGAAAGACCCCCCGATGAAATAGCCAATCCTGCTACAATTAATGTATAGTATGGAAGACAAACTTGAATAATTGTTCGAATATCAGAAGAAGTTAAATCAAATCCATAACCACCTGCACCTCATTGTTTTCCAGGACCCAATTTAATAGCAATTATCTGATCAATAATGGTATACAAACTGTATATCGCCATTGAAATAGATGCTGGGATAACTATTTTCAGAAGAGAAACTAAAACGGATTTATGAAAAAAAATATCTTCTGAGTTAGTTTTTTTTCTATATTTTAATTTATTTAAGCATTTAAACATCGTAATCCTAACTCAAAATGATAAAAATTTAATTTTATCGATTAAATTTTAGGTTTAAATTTTATTTTAGTAATACATAAAAGTTTATAAACCATTTACATTTTATCGATCAATTAATGATATGAATCGTAAATGAAATATAAACTTTATAGTATAAATACAAGAATTATTATATTAAAAAATATTTTTAAAAAACAAATAATGCGCTTTATTTATTAGTTTTCAATATCATCGTTTGGATGATGAAAAATAATAGATTTTGTAACATTAACACTATCACTGATATTAATTTTATCAAAGATATTCATAAGTTTGTTAACTTGAAATTGACTAACATCAAAATAAAAAGGAACGATATAACAAAGAATAAAAATTAAATCACAGATTGATAATGATAAGAAAATAAATTTTAAAGACATAGATCCTGTAAATTGATTAACAACAAGTAAAAAAATTAACGAAATAACTAAAAAAATCATACAACGAACCGTGATTGTTCAAATTGATTTTATATAAAGAAAAATTGATTCATAGAATGAACTTATCAAGATCGTAAGACCAAACAACGGTAGTAAACAAAAAGAATAAATCAAAATACTTTGTGCATCATGTAAAGATTGATGATAATTACTTAAATTTGTATCTAAATAAATTGATACAAAAAAATCAGAAAATCCAAGTAAAAAGGCTTCTATGATTAACGCTGAAATGATAATAAAAACGATTGATAACTTAGCAGCGTCCCTTACTCTTTTGCTTTTATTTCTGCCAATGTTTTGAATAATAAAAATATTAACCCCTTGCACAAAACCTGAAATATATCCCATGATCACAAACATGTAGGAAGAAACAATACTAAATAAACTAATTCAATAAAGATTGGTATAAACGACAGTATGAGATATTGCTAAAATAATGTTGAAAAAAAATAAACAAGCCCCTAATCAAACATTTCTAATCAGCGATGAAATACCATATAAAAATGAATTTCATGACAGATTGTGATCTATTTTTAAATTATTGTTTAAAAAAGAACGACTTATATCATTTGTTTTAAGAAAGAAAAGAACTAAAATTGTTAAATAAAATTGAAAAATAATAGCAATCGCTGTTGCTATAGCTGTTCCAAAAAGGCCATACTTATAAACAATTAAAAAAACCAAATCTAAAGCTATGTTAATTGCAAAAGATACTGCTGGAACAAGTGAAGTTAAAATATTTCAGCCCCTAATTTTTAAAACAACTAAAAAAATATTGCTAAAAAACTGCAGAAAAGAAGTAATCGCTAAAAGTCATGCCATATATTTAGCAAGACCCAAAAGGACGGGATTAGTCAACCCTTGCATCTTTAAAAAAATATTCATAAAACTGAAACTGAAAATAACATACCCAACCCAAATCATAAAATGGACCGTTATGCTATTACCAAGGTTTTTATAAGCTTTGCTTTTTTCGCCTTTTGATAAAGAAAGACCAAAACTGTTAGATAACGAAGTTGCTCCAGCGAATAAAATTGAAGTAATAAATAAATACAATGGGGTTAAAACTTGAATAATACCCCTTATTTCTTCTCCTGATAAGTTATAACCACTAATAATCAGTTGATGCTTACCGGTTCCGAATTTAATCGCTAAAATTTCATCAATAATCCCAAATGCAGCAGCTAAAAAAGCAGATAATGCTGTGGGAAGAGAAACTCTTATTATTGATGATGCTACAGATTTTGTATGATACACGCTAATATTTTCTCAATCTTTATTATGATTGGGTTTTGGTGTTATTATAAAAATAATTACCGAATTAAATAATTTAGTTTTTTTGTCAAAACATCTATAACTTTATCTTCGATTTTTTTTATTTTATCTCTGCTAAACGTTTCGTCAATTGGATAAATTGTAATTCGAATACTGTATGATAAATTATCTGTAGATGGTTTAAACAAATCAATTAATTTAATTTTAAACTTATATTGAAGAACATTTTTTAAAATCTTATTAATTTCATCTAATGTTTCATTTACTGGTTTTCAAGGTTCTTCGCTTTTTAAGAAAAATGAAAAATCTCGATCTATAGAAGGCACCGATGGAAATGGAACAAACTCTTTATTATTAGAATCAGAAACACACTCTTCAATTAAAGATAAATTAAATTCAGTGAAAATAACTGCGTTTTGAAATAAATCTATTTTAGAAGATAAAGCGTTTGAAATTAAAACTTGTCCAATAATACCGATTAAAATATTGTTGTAATAAATAAAAATCCCACTTTTAAAATATTTTTTTAAATCTACTATTGTCTCTTTATTTTCTAAGAAAAAAGGTTTAACCGTTAATTTATTAATATCTAAATCAACAAATTTACAATAATTTTTATAAATTGATTTTAACAAATAGGTATCAATGATTTGTGTTTTCTTAACTGGAGAAAAAGTATTAATTCATTCTCCATAACTAATAGTTGAAACTAAAGTATTTTTAACTATTTTGATTTCTGAAGCTTGATAGTAAATATCACTTATTTCAAAGATATTTAAATGATTAATCTTATTCGCTAAATTGTAAACTAAAGTTTGGAAAAGAAAATGAAATAAAGATAGTCGATAATATTTTGAAACCGTTTTATTTTTAATTTTTAAAGGAATTAAAAAATTAAAAAAATTAATAGTTGAACATTCATTTGAAACCAAAGAATAAGTAACAACTTCTGTAAAATTATTGGCAAGGAAAAAGTTTCTTGTTTTAGATTGCATTAATTGTTCATAATTTTGTTGATATGGAATAAAATCAAAACTTGGAGGCAGTGATTCAACTTTATTTAAATCGACAAGAAATCTAATTATTTCTTCAAAAAGATCATTTTCGTTTTTAACATCCAAACGATGAACTGGAGGGGTAATTTTAAATCTAACATCTTTTGATTGGAGTTTTTTAATTTTAAAATTTAATTTATAAAAAAGATCTCTAACTCTGGTCTGATCTAACTTACAATTAATTACCTGCTCTGCTTTATTTAAATTTAAAATAATTGGATCTTGATTTTTATCAATTGGTCTGTGCAGGGAATGAATAAAAATTCATGGTGAATAAATAGTAAAAGTTCTTAAATATCTTCTTAAGAAATATATAAAAATGCTATTTGTTAACTGATAATGAAAACTATGGATAAAATGTTTAGTGTACATTGAATTACTATTTTTATTTTGATAAACAAAATAGTTTTTAACCGTTAAAGGATCTAATTCTAAGTATTCAAATAAAAAGGTATCACTTGCTAAGGTCGCTGCGCATTTATAGTTTAGATTTAGACCAGCTAAAGCAATCGGTGTTTGTTTGTTTTTAATCACTATACCTTGATTTAAACTGATCTTGTTTTCTTTTGAAATTTGAATCCATTCATCTGTTCTTTGAAAACTGATATTAAATGGTGAAGTTATTTTTTTAAAATCATAAACTTGAATAGGAGAACCACCGATGAAAGATGCAATGGTTGCGATATCTGAAATAAAGTTATTTGGCGTAATATTATTATTTAGAAGAAGGATTTGAAGTTCTAATTTAGATCTAAAATTATTTTTTAATTCGATTAGTTGATAAATCACTTGACTACATTTTTTAGTTTTTAAATTAACGTTAAAATTAACATCTGGTTTTTGATACAAACTAGGGAAGTTTTTTAAAGATTGAATAATTTTAGGAAATAAATATTCAGTATCCAATTTAACTGATAATTCGTGTGCTAGAACTGCAACTGCATTCAAATCAGGACGATTAGATGGATTTGAGAAAATAAAAATCGTATCTTCGAAATATTTTGGATTAATAATACTTCCGACATCTAATTTTTTATCTAAGATAATAAAACTGTTCCATTTTTTATAAGTAATATTTAGATTTTTGAATGTTCCGATTTGAGCATCCACTTGTTGGTTATTTTTTAATTTAGATAAAGGGGTTGTTGTTTTATCTGTAATTAAAAGAAGAATTTTTTCATTTAAAATAAGCGAAATATCATCAACAGTATCATTAAAAAAATAAAAATTAACTTGTTTGTTTGATCCAATTTTAACAGTACAGTTATATAACTTTTTTGTCGCTTTTGATTTAGTGTAATTTATCAATTTCCCGATGATCAAATTGTTATTTAATGGCGATAAGGAAACTGTTTTTTCAAAATCAATCCCAAGACTGATTAATCCTTTAACAATTGTTTTATCAGAGATATCGTCAAGATCTAAGAAATAATTTAAAAGTTTTTTTGATACTAGCATTTTTAAAATTGTATATTAAATCGTAAATTGTTTTTATAAAGAAATCGAATATCAGGAATCTTATGTTTAATCATAACCAATCGTTCTACGCCTACTCCAAACGCAAAACCATTAACTTCATTAGGATCATGGTTGGTGTTAATTAAAACATTGGGATGAATAATTCCTGCTCCTAAAATTTCAATGTATTTTGTATGTTTACAAACCAGACAGCCTTTTCCTTGACAATATGGACAAGGAATATCCACTTCAAGACTTGGTTCAGTAAAAGGAAAATAACTAACCCGAAATAATGGGTTCATTTTCTTACCAAAAAAATATTCCAAAAATTGCGTAATTGTTCATTTTAAATGCGATAAATTTGTATCTTTGTTAACATAAACAACATCAACTTGAAAAAATTGACTTGAATGAGTTGGATCATCTTTATCATTTCGATATACCTTGCCAATACTCATTATTCTAACTGGTTGATTTGGTTTGCTTGCTAATAAACCACGAACTGTTAAATTTGTACAATGAGTTCTTAAAAGTAAATTATCAAAAGTTTTAACTTCGTTAGTTAGAAAAAAAGTATCATGTTCATTTTGTGCAGAATGAGCTGAATCAAAATTTAATAATTTAAAATTATTTTTTACATCATCAACTTCATAACCTTGGAGAATTTCATAATTTAAAGATGAAAAAAAATTAATAATTTTTTGAACACTTTCTTGTAAAAGATGTTGATAACCTAATGTGTTTTCAATATCGATTGTTAAATCTGGACCATCAGCTAAAAAAACATCTTTAGAAGTTGCCTTTGTTGTTAATTTTGCTAAATGATCTTTAATTTTTAGTTTTAATTTATTAAATTCTAAACCGATAACTTTTCTATCAGATCCATCTTGATAAACCGATAATAATTTTTTAAATTGATGATTAACAGTACCTTTTTTTGATGATAAAAAATCATATTCAAGATTTTTGATATCTTCTTCTGTAATATCGGTATTTTTAAGCAATGTATACTTTTTTAGAAAATCTTCTCAAATAAGCGATGTTGTAAACTTAATTTCTTTAATCATGAGTAAATATGAACAATTTATTTAAATATGAAAATAATTTCTGATAAATGTTTATTTTATTATAAACATCTTTGAGATTGATTATTATATTTATTTAAAATATTGTTAAAAAATATATAATTTTACAATTATTTAGTTATAATAAAACAGCAAAAAATAATCATAGTTTTTAACTTAAACGATTATTTATCATTCTGAAAAATCAAAATTATTTAATATGTCAAAATCAAATCAATGCTTTCTTCTTTCTGATAAAAAAAAATTATTCGGAAACTCGCGTAGTAATGCGATGAATGCTGTAAAAAGAAATTGAAAAGTAAATCTTAAAAAGAAAAAATTAAAAATCAACGGCGTTGAAACTGTAGTCCATGTTTCTGTTCGTGGATTAAGAAATTTAAAAAAACAAATTCAAAAATAAAAATCTCTCTTTCATAGAGAGATTTTTTTTATTAATTATTTAAACCCGGTAAATTATTATCAATTTCTTCTGAATCGTTTTCTGGAACGGGATTATCTTTTGAATCTAAAATATTTTTCTTTTCAAGTGTTTTTGAAAGTTTTAATTTTTCATCATCGATAATTAAACTTTTATTCTGAATTTTAACCAAGACTTCAGCAAATTTGCCTTCTGTTTTTTTAATTTTTCTTAAATCATTGCCCAACTTATCAGCATTATCAATTACTTTATCAAAATCTTTTTCAAATGCTTCAGCTAATTTAATTCCTTCTTGAATTTTGTTTTTGATAAAATCAAAGTTTTTAGTTAAAATTTGCGATAATCTTTGCTCATTCGCTAATTTTGATAATCAAAATAATGTTAAAGCTAAAGTGGTTGGGGATAGAATTCAAATATTTTCTTTGAATGATTTTTGAAAGACAGGATTAATTTCTGGATTATTACATAATTCTGCAAATATTAATTCTGAAGGAATAAAAATTAAAACATGTGAAATATGATCTTTATTAATGTATTTTTTAACATTTTTAATATGCGCTTTAATATCTTCTTTTAGTTCCTTAGAAAAACGTTTTTTTTCTAATTCTGTTTCAGCAGTCTGAAGTTTTTGGAAATTTTCACAAGGAAATTTAGAATCAATAGCAACAAATTGTTTATCATTTTCGTTGTTTTTTAATTTAAAAATAACATCTGGTCGACTTTTATCGCTTAATTGTTTTTGTTTTTCTCAAATATATTCATTTTCACCAAAGATATTTGTTAAAATTAAATTTAACGAAATCTCGCCATACGTTCCACGTGCTTTTTTATCTAAAAAAATAGTAACTAATTTTTTAGTATCACTTAAACTATTTTTTTCAAATTGTTGTAAAGAATCTTTTACATTAATCAAAGAATTAGAAATTTCTTGATATTTTTGGACTAATGTTTTTGTTTTCTCATCTTCTTCAATAAACTTTTTTGAAACACTTTGAAAATTTTCTAAAATTGGTTTTAACTTATCCGTATTTATTTGTTGAAATGATTGCTCTGTTTTGGTTGATAATTCAGTTAAAGTTTTCGAAACGTTTTTATCATTATTAAGAAGGGTGGTAATATGTGCTTCTAAAGTTGCGTTGTTTTTAATTAAATCCGACATCGCTTCATATTGATTTTTATATTGTTCTTTTAATAGATTCATTTCATCCTTTAAAGGATTTGAATCTGGATTTAATACTTGATTTGGATAAGGAACAGATTTAGAACGTTTTGTTATTAAAATATATATTAAAAATCCTAATAAAACAATCGTGCACGTTGCTAGAAAACCTAAAATTAAATAAATAACTGTAGACATTGAAAATTATCTATCAAACCTTTGCTAATTGGTGATACATTTTTTCATCTAGTTGTTCTAAGAAAATTGTAATTAATTTAATTGCAGCTTCAACATCTGCAAGTGAACATACTTCGTTATGGGTATGAAGGTAACGAGATGGAATTGAAATGGTTATTGTTAAGACCCCTGTACCTGATTTATGAATTGACCCAGCGTCAGTTCCACCAGAAGTTAAAGGATCAAGGTTATAAGGAATTTTATGATCTTGACAGATTTGAATAAATTTATCAACTAAAGTTGGAGTACAAATACATG
The DNA here is from genome assembly GCF_023612375.1 of Mycoplasma sp. SG1. Taxonomy (GTDB): domain Bacteria; phylum Bacillota_I; class Bacilli_A; order Mycoplasmatales; family SG1; genus SG1. The sequence continues at coordinate 542,343 of NZ_CP076852.1, forward strand.
TTCCGTCCATAATCGAAATAGCGACCCCTTTATTTAATTTGGTATCGTTATCGCTTAATGGTTTGAAAGTATCATCTGTTACGGTTGTATCAATCACAACAGCGATTAAAGGTTTAACTAAATTGGCTGTTGTCATGGCTCCCCTAATCCCAACTTCTTCTTGCACAACTGCAGCGCCATAAAGATGAAAATTAGGTCTTTTATTCGCAAAATGTTTCAGAACTTGGTCAAGAATTGTAATCCCAACACGATTATCAACAGACTTAGTGCAGGCATAAACGCCATTTGATAATAAAAGTGAAGTATCATGTTTAACAATCGGATCTCCAATATTAATCCCAAAACTTTCAACTTCTTGACGAGATGATGCTCCAATATCAATGAAAATTTTATCACGATCCATTAGTTTTGTTCTTTGTTCAACTGAAAGTAAATGAATCGGAGGGGCACCTATGATGCCGATAATATATTTATTTAATTTACGTGAATAGATTTTAACTTTTTTTCCGATTAAGACATGAACTCATCAACCACCAAGATTACCGAATTTAATCAATCCATGCGTTGTAATCTCGTTTATAATAAAACCAATTTCATCAGCATGAGCATCTAATAAAACCCGATATTTTGAATCTAATTTACCTTTTTTAACAGCAATAAGGCTTCCTAAATTATCACTAATAAACTCATCAACATATGGTTTAACATTTTTAGAGAACATATCAAGGACTGGTTTTTCAAAGCCAGATGGTCCAAATTCTTCGCCATAGTTTTTTAAGATATTAAATAAGTATTGATATTTACTAGTCATGTTAATAATTATTTTGTTGTCTTTGATAATTTATTTTGTTTTTATCTTTGTATGATTGAAACAGAACTGCTCAATCAATTTTTAAAGCAAAAATTAATTTTAAAAAATCTTGAAATAAAGTTGTAAATAAAATGTTTATTTTATCTGATTTTTTTGGAAGATTATTTTCTTGATTTTTTATTTCATTAAATAATAAACTTGAAGCAAGAAAAAGATTTAAAAAAGAGATTGTAACTTCAGATTGATTATGTTCTGCCTCATTTTTAAAGGTTGAAAAATTAAAATTAAGTGATAGCCCTATGCTGATTAAAAAATGTAAACAATCAGCGGTTTCATCTAAGATAATATTGAACTCACTTGAAGGTTTTTGCGATCAATACTTAAAAGATCTAGTTTCATTTGCAAGTTCAGCAACTTCAACTTGAAACGCTAAAATCTTTTTTTCAAGATAAAAGGAAATTGGTTTGTTGATATTTTTTAAAATATAGTTGTCTAATTGCAATTGTTCATTAACAATTGTCAATAAAATAGTTAAAAAGTCAGATTCTGGTTTTGGTTCTAGATTATCTTTTAACACTTATTCGATTTTTTTTAAGCTAAAATGACTATTTAACGTTTTTTACTTGTTCGTTCTTTAATCCGTCTTTAGCTTTTAAAACTAATTCTTGAAAAACAGAAGGTTGATGAATCGCTATTTCTGATAAAAGTTTTCTATTCAGATTAATATTAGATTCTTTTAAACCGTGAATAAATTTAGAATATGAAAGGTTATCTGTTTTTAAAGCAGAATTAATTCTTGTTATCCATAGTCTTCTAAACTGCTGTTTTCTTTGTTTTCGGCCTTTATAGGCATAAACTAAGGAATTAAAAACTTGTTCTTTGGCAGTTCTGTATAAACGATGTTTTGAACCGAAATAACCTTTCGCTTGTTTTAAAAATTTTTTTCTACGATTTCTTGTTATGACTGAATTGGATATTCTCATGGTAATTTATCTTAGTAATTTATCTTAATTTATTTAATATTCCTCTTAATAATCTTTTACGATCTGTTTTATCAATAACTGTTTCTTTCGCTAAATGACGACGTTTTGAAGGATTTTTAGTTGTAGCAAGATGACTTTTAAAAGCACGATGACGCATTATTTTATTTCTGGCTGTGATTTTAAAACGTTTTGCAATTGATTTTCTTGTTTTAAGTTTGGTTTTTTTCATTTTTGTTATTTAAATTTGATTTAGGCTTTTTTTTATTAACAACTATCGGATTTAAAACTGTTTGATAAACATTTTGGGCAAATTTTACTTCTGGAACGATTTTTAAATAATCTTTAACTTCGTTAATAATATTATTTATAATCGTTAATCCTTTTTCTTTGTTTAAGACTTCTCTGCCCCTGAACATAACTAAAACTTTTACTTGATGTCCTGCTTTTAAAAAAGATACAATTCTTCTCGTTTTAGTATTTAAATCTCCTTCACCTATTTGTGGTCTTAATTTTATTTGTTTCAGTTTCTGCCTTAAAGTGGCTGCATTTTGTTTTCTTTGCTTTAATTTTTGCTGATATTTAAACTTCCCATAGTTCATAATCCGACAAATCGGAATATCAGCTTTTTTCAAAGAAACACAAACTAAATCCAGACCTTGAACTTTAGCTTGATCATCAGCAACCTTTGAAGCAATTTTTATTAACTTATTTTTACCAGTTTTTTCATCATCTGGAGAAATCAAAAGAATTTCTGGGAATTTACTAACAATTTCTTCGTTGATTAATTCATCATTTTGATGTTTAATTGGATTGGTTTTAATAAATTTTTTAATAATTACTCCTTCACTTTTTAGAGCTATTTTAATTTCAATTTAAGAATAAATAAATTATTGTCTTATCATAAAATAAGAATAATTTTATCTTTTATATTATATATAAACTTTAAAAATTTTATAACTTTTAATATTTTTAAAACCACCTTAATTAATAAAGGATCAAAAATAATTTAAAAAATTTAAGATAAAAATGTTTTTATTTCGGTTTTTAAATTATTTAAAAAATGACTCAATTTTGCTTTGGTGGTTTTATTACTACGACATTGTCTAAATGAAATTAAAGCATTTTCAAACTCAAAATGATTTTCAAAACCGCTTTCATGAAGTTCGTTTTGACCAATAATTAATTGATATGGAATTTTTTTGATTTGTCCATAACGAATTTTATAATTTAAACGTTCTTCTGAATCATCATATTTAACTCTAAACCCTTCATCTATCAAGACATTTGAAATATGTTTTGAATAGGTTGAAATTTTTTGTGATATTTTTTCATCTTGTTGTAAAACTGGAATAATCTGAATTTGAACTGGAGAAATAAATAACGGTAAAAGTCCTCCAAACTGTTCTAACAAAACACTAATAAAACGTTCAAAAGTTCCTATTATCCCGAAATGAATCAAAACAGGATGTTGTTGTTGGTTGTTTTTATCAATATAAATGACATTCAAATGATCAGATGTTGGAAGAAGATAATCAAGTTGTAATGTAGCGATTGTTATTTCATGATTTCAAATCGTATTTATTTGGAGATCGATCTTAGGACCATAAAAAGCTGCTTCACCATAATTAACAACATAATCAATTTTTTTCTGAGCTTTAAACTGTTCTAGACAATTTTTTAACATTAATTCAGATTGATGCCATAAATCAGAATGTTTATCTGCTCCATCATCGCTATCACCAAGACTTAAGGAATAATAAAATTTAATTTGAAACTTATTTAAAACTTCTGTAATTAAATGGAGTAATTGAAGAACTAATTTTTCGATTTGTTGATGTAAACAAAAGATATGAGCATCAAATAATTCCATCCCTCTTACTCTTTCAAGTCCAGATAATGCTCCGCTATATTCATGTCTGAAAAGAGGCGATTCTTCAACCAACTTTACTGGTAAATCTTTATAACTAGGTTTTAAATGATTAAATATCAAACAATGATGAGGACATGTCATTGGTCTTAGAAAAAATGTATTTTCAATATCTGAATTTAATGATTGAAAATTACCATCTAACTGAGCATGATCTTTAATGTTAATTTCTGAAAACATGCAATTGTAATAACGTTTTAAATGACCAGATTTTAAATACAAATTTTTTGAACCAAGGACAGGAGAATTAACAAACTGAAAACCGTATTCTAAGTATTTTTTTCTTAGATAAACTTTAATTTTATCTTTAATGATTGTTCCATTCGGTAGTCAAATTGGAAATCCTAGTCCAACATTTTTTTCAAAAAAATATAAATCAAGTTCTTTCCCTAAAAAACGATGATCAATTAAAGCGTTTTTATTATATAAATCTAGATTTTCTTTTAAGTTTGTTTTTGATGGAGCACAGGTTCCAATTAAAGAAATTTCAAAAACTGGTTTTAAAATTGATTTACCATAACAGATTTGAAAAGCGTTTAAAATCTTTGCGTCTGTAATTTGAACTGCTTTAAAAGAATGGTTAAAAATACTAAAATGGCTTAATTCATGACAATTTAAAACGACCGGTTTATTAACAGGATCAACGACAGAACCTAAACAAGACTCTTTTAAAACGATTGTATGACCGCAAAATTGTTTACAATTATCATATTTTTGATTTTGAAAATGAATCTGTTTTGTATGTTCTTCAAAAATAATATTAAAAAATTTAGCATCAAAAAATGAGTTATGTTTAGAATTTAAAATCGCTTTTAAAATGGGGGCAATATCTTTTTGTAAACTTTTGATAAATCTATTATCTAAACTATCAGAAATAACATAGAACTTAATTTTAAATTGCTTAATTGATTTTGATTTAGTAATTAATTGAACTGATGGATTAATTAAAAGTTTTTCAAAAGATTCAACTAATGTAGAAATATTTTTTTCTCAATCTTTCGGTTTTATGTTAAAAAGTGAAAATAGTTTTTTAAATCTTTCTTCATCTTTATTATTAAAAAATAAAGATTGGTATGGATCAAAAAAATAATTTTCTTGATCAGAAGTAGGTTTAAATTCAACTGCTTTAGCATGTTGTTGAATTAACAATAAAGCAAGTAGTCCTGCTGAATTATTTAGTAAATCTAAATATGAAAGATCATTTTTATCAACGATAAAATCTAATTTATAAATTTTTGATGATTGATCATTACAAAACGTTTTATCATAAAATGATAAAGTTTGTCCAATTCCAATCGTGTCCTTGTTATTTATCTGAACAGCGATGATTTGTTTTAAGGTTTTCTCATTAAAATTAAAATGATTCGCTTTTTTTATCGATTCTTTAATAAAATCAGGTAAAAAAGATTTGCTTTGATCATTTAATTTTAAAAAGTAAAAAAAGAAAGGAAGATCACGACTTATTAAGAACTCAACGTTATTGACGATAACTTTTGATAAATTCTTGTTTTGATAGTCCATCGTTTATTCCTTTATAACATCTTTTGGTTGCTAATATTACTATTATTTGTTAAATAATAAATATTTTAATTTAAATTAATGATACATTTCCAGCATCATAAAATAACATTTTTTTAACTCAAACGTTGTTGCTTATGCTATTTTTATAATAGTGATTCATACAATAAGAAACTAAAAATTTATTTATGTCATCTTTTGTTTCTAATTTTTCACTAGGCTCATTTACAACAACAAAGCCAGCAGATAAATATGCTAAATTATTGAAATCTTTATTTTTAAAGATAAAAATTGGAATATGTAACTTGAAAGAGCTTAAAATTTTTAAGTCAGTTTCTGTATAAGTTTTTAGAAAAATTGCTCCAATGTCATTGTATTTTTCAATCAATCCCAATCAAGAATTTATATCCTTGTTATTTAAACGTAAAAATCATTTATAAAATTGACTTTGTTTAAACTTAAAGAATTTAGATTCAGTATAAAAAATGATTTTATTCATCGCTGATGCTGCTATAACTGGATATTTTCCAGAAGCTGTTTCAGCAGATAACATAGTAGCAGTTGCACATTGCATAATCGCAACATAAACATCATTTGCTTCTGCTCTTGTTGGAATAAGATTATTGGTCATTGATTCTAACATATGAGTTGCAACAATAATTGATTTTTGATGTTTTAGTGCTAAATTGATGAATTTGAATTGATAATCTGGTAATTTATAAAAAGGGATTTCAAGCCCTAAATCACCACGAGCAATCATAATCATATCTGAAAATTTTAAAATTAATTCAAAATTGCTTACTGCTTCAGCGGTTTCTATTTTTGATATTATTTTAATATTTGGTTTATTATTTGCTTTTAAAAAATTACGAATTGTAATAACATCACGATGTGTTTTTACAAAAGAAATCGCAACAAAATTAAAGTCATTTTCACAAGCAAATTTAACATCTGCTTGATCTTTTTCAGAAAAGAAATTTAATGACAATGAAGTGTTTTTAGCAGTAACACTTTTATGATCTGTTAATGCATGTGTATTTTCTGCAACTGCTATGATATAGTCATTTTCAATTTTTTTAATTTTTAGTGAAAATTTACCATCATCGACTAATATTTTAGTATCACGATGAGTAATGTCATTTCCTAAACCACTGTAGTTTACTGAAAATTGTTCTTTATCTCCAACCACAGTTTTTGCTAAATGGATTTTTATAGTTGAACCTTTTTCATATAAAACTTTACCATCTTTGAAAGTATCAGTTCTTACTTCTGGTCCTTTGGTATCTAACAATAAACCTACGTTAACATCATAGGTTTTTTCAATTTCACGGATTTTAGCAATCTTATCTTTTATGCCTTCATGAGTTCCGTGTGAACAATTAAAACGAAAACAATCAACGCCGTTGGCTATTAATTCATGAATTATTTGAGGTGTATCAGAAGCAGGTCCAATAGTTGCAATAATTTTCGATGATTTAAGATAACGTTTTAACATATTTTTTTTAATTTCATCCATATTATTATTGATGTATTTTAAACTTTGATTTGATTTTTGATTTATTTAAGTATTTTATTAATTTTTTGAAACTTTGAACCAAAATTAAATTACTTTACTATAAAAAACTTTTAGATTATTTTTAACTTGATTTTTTGAAATTTTATTGAATCCTTAAAAAATCCAATATTACAACTACACTTATTTATGTACATAACTACGAACAATCACAACATCTTAAATATACGAAAATAATTTAATTTAGTAATATGCATTTAATATTAATTAAAAAAAATATATTCTAATTTTTAAACAAGATAAATAAGTAAAAATATTGGTCAAAAAAATTTTTTTTATTTATATAGAAAATTATAAAATAAAAAAATAAAAAAGTAAGAAATAGTATAAAAAAACATCAAATAGTATAAAAAAATAGAAGTTGTAAGATAAAAATTATCGAACAACTAATATTTAAGTAAATATAAGTTAATTTACCGTTTCTTTTATCTGATGGTGGTGATGTGATCTATAAAGTTTTAGATGCGGTAAAAATCAAAGAATTAAACCGTTTATTGCAGTACCAAAATATAAAAGATACATAAACATTAAATTAAATGTTGAAAAGTCTCATTGCCCATCGTGTACAAATTTCCATGGTCCTCATAGTAAAATTAGAAATACATCTGACAGCAACCATAATGCATATTGCTCTCTTTTTTTAAATAATGCCAAAGTTTGGGCACAAATAAAAATAGATGTAGATATAGCATCAAAAATTCTTCTAGTGATAGCAGAAGTCCCTGTTTGAACCCCACCTTTGTCAAAGAAATAACTTAATCCAGCGCTTTCAAAGTATAAAAATATTGTTAATAAAGCTCAAACGTATGCAAGCATAACTCATTGAAATTTATCCAACTTACCAGGTTTAATATCCCTGCTTTCACCTTTAAATTCTCCTAATTCTTTTTTTCAATGAAAATAACTATAAACATTGATAGGAAAAATATAGAAAAACATATTTTGAAAATTCAGTCATGTATTAGTAGAGATAGCAGATAAGCCAATCAAGCATACATTAAATGCTCCTCAGAAAAAATTTGTAACTTTTCTATTCATTAAAAGCACAACACATACAACACCTGTAACAACCGATATTACACTTACAACGCTCATTACAGTTGCGAAATTTCAACCATTTTTAGACTGTCAAATTCACGGTCCTAACATTTCTGACTTTTTTCCGCTGATTATAAATTGCCAATTAACCAAAGAGTTAACGGCTAATAATACAGCTAGGGTTAGCATAACAGTTCAGAAGAACCAATGTAAATCTAATATATCTTCAATCATCATTCGTACCCCTTTTTTGATAGAGTTTACGAATCTAATACCAAGATTATCTAATTTTGGATCTGCTTTATTGATAATCATTAAATATTTTCCTTTTAATTTTGAAATATATATTTTTTTGCTTTTTTCAGTACTATTAAAAAAATAATTTTAATTTTTTAAAAAAATAAATCTAATTAAAAATAAAAATAAACTGGAAATAAAAAATTATTTCTGCTATTTTTCTGAAAAAGACAAAATTTAAAAATCACTTATTTTTAAGTTTAAAATAAGTTCTTTTATTATAAAAGAATAATCATACCTAAAATTAATTTTAATAAAAAAAATAACTAGGTTATAAAAAACCTAGTTATTTTTTGAAACGACTGAAAACAATTTATTTATCTTTTCTTTTTGAGGGATTTATTTTTATTTTTCAAAAAGCAAAAATAGCTGCAAATATTAATAAAAATATATCTGAAAAAATCATTAAAAAAGATGATATGGCTGGTAAAATAGGTGCTGAAATAAACAAAGTGATAACTCCAGATGCTAAAAGCAAGGCACAACAAATGTTATAAATAACTGCTCAAAACATTGAAATATAAATAAATCGATTCGTTAATTTTAAAAGTTTGAACAAATAAAAAATATTTAAAAGATTGTTGTTTGAAAGAATAACATCAGCATCAATTCTTGAAATATCTACCCTTGAACCTAATCCAATTGCGATATCAGCAGATTTTAAAGCTAAAACATCATTCACCCCATCTCCTACATAACAAACATTTTGCTTATCTTCAGATTTTAGTTTTTCAATGATTTTCGCTTTTGAAGCGGGTTTTATTTTAGTAAAAATATTATTTGGATTAATATAATAATTTATCTTTTTATCATATATCCGATCATCGCCTGTAATGATATATAAATTATAATTTTGGGCTTTTAATTTTTCTAAAGCATCTCAGGTTTCATCACGATAAAGAAGATCAAAATCGAAACCAACGACAATTTGGTTATCTAAAACCATAACAATTTTATTTTGAATCTGATTTGTTTTTAGATTTGGAAAATTTTCAGTGGCATATTTATAACTTGTTACTGATATTTTCTCATCATTAGTAGTTGTTCCAAAAACGCCAATCCCTAATTTTTCTTTTCTATCTTTTAATTTAGCGGTTTTAACTTGAAGCATATTGTTTAACAATGCATGAGCTAAAGGGTGGGATGACTCCAATTCTAAAGCTTTTAAATAACTTAAATATTTTTGATTGTTTCCGAAAACATTAAGATTGTGAACCATGATTTCATTTTTTGTCAAAGTTCCTGTTTTGTCAAAAACAATTGTCGTTAATTTTGAAACTTTACTAATTAACTCTTGATTATTAATTAATATGTTATGCAATCTTGCTTTATTTGCTGAAATAACTGAAATTAAAGGAATTGTAATTCCAAAAGCGCAAGGACAAAAAGCAACCAAAACAGAAATAGTAATAATGAAAGCGTTGACAAAAATTTGCCCAACACCAACATCACCTGTTTTAGCAATAAAACCATAAACTACCCAACCTATAAAAGTTAACGCACCAAATATTAAAATTATGTATGATAGTTTTTTGCCAATTTTATTTGCTAATTTATTGAGCGAACCTTTTGGTTTAGAAAAACTAGAAACAGAATTTAAAAAATAAGTCAAGGAAAAGTCTTTATAACTTTTCGTTACCCTTATCTGAATTTCAGGTCCTAAATTGATATCTCCACTCGCTATATATTCATTTTTTTTAGCAGATTTTGGAAAAACATCGCCTGTTCATAATTTTGTATTTAAAATTGTTGGTTGTTCTGAAATTATATATCCATCGCATGGTACCATTTCATTAGTGTGAACTACAACAATATCATTTAATTTTAAAGTTTCGACAGGAACATTATTAATTTTATTATTAAATAATAATTTTGCTTCTTTTGGGATGATTTCTTTAATTTTTTTTGAAAAGTTATTAGTTTGTTTGAAAACCACATCTTCTAAATATTCACCAAATACAAATAAAAAAACTAAAATTCCAGCAGAAAAAAAGATAACGGAAGTATGTTTAGGCGGTTCGTTAAAATGTGTGATGTAATTAACAATCGAATAAATAATTAAAAGAAGACTTGAAACAGCAATAATATTGTTAATTGAAAATTGTTCCCCTTTTTTGGTTAGAAACAGTTTTAAAATAATTGGAATAAGGAGAAAACAAAAAATAACAAAAATTGAAATTCAATCTAAAATAAAATAGTTAAAAATGATGTTATTAAAATGCTTTTTATCGATAAAATTATTTACAATTAAAAAAATAAAATCAAACATAAACCATAAAAAAAACGGCAAACAAACTAAAAGAAATTTGTTTCTATACTTATCATAAAATTGAACAATTTTACTAATTCGTGTTCTAAATGCTCCATACTTGGCAGTATCTGAAGGATTAATGGCACAATGTCCATGATGATGACTATGATCATCGTCATGATTATCGTGAAGACCTTCGTTTTCAGTGTCAGAATCTTCAGAACACATATCACAATGATCTTTATCTGAATCTGAAATGACTTCTTCTGTTGATTGACTTAATTGAGGTAAATTAAGTTCCTTTGTATCATCTGATGCGTGATTGGAAACATCAGACTTTGTTTTAATGTCTTTTAGATCTAACATTTGATTAAAATTAGATTTCTATATAGGTAAAAAAGTTTTTCTAAATAAATTATATTAATAATTATTTAATTTTTGGTTTTTATATTTTTGATAAAATCTAAATCATTAGACAGCTTATGATACGCTTTTTCTGCTGCTTTTTTTTCTGATAATTTTTTTGATAAATCAAAAGCAGAAGCAACAACTTCATCATTAACAATAATACTTGTCATAAAAAACTTTTTTTTAGAGTTTGAAGCATCATCTAAAATGAAATTATTAACCGTTTTTGTCGTATATTTGACTTTAACATCTTTAAAGCGATGAAAGAATTCTTGGAGTTTTGTTTTATAGTCTTCAAGATATTCATTATTAGTTTCAATTAATAATTTATTAATCATTGGAAAAAAATAATTTTCAAGAAAACTTCTCGTTCCGCTAATCCCAGAAGTCAAAAAAACAGCCCCTGTTAAAGCTTCAAAAACGTCAGAAAAAATTTTACTTGAAAATTTATTTATTTTCTTAATTTCACCATATCCTAGAAAAATAAATTCATTTAAGCGAAGATTTTTTGAAGCTTTAATTAAAGTTTGTTTTTGAATTAATTTAGATCTTAGTTTTGATAATTCCCCTTCATTTAAATTGACATAATTTATAAAAATATATTCTGAAACTAAGTGATTTAAAATGCTATCGCCCATAAACTCTAATCTTTCATAATCTTTTAACTGAGAAAAAAAATTCGATTTATTTTCGTTTAAATATGATGAATGAATAAACGCAGAAAGAAAAATAAACGGATTTTTTTTAACGTTAGCGATTTTTAAACTAATAAGATGTTGTAATAGACGTTGTGAGTTGTTAAGAAAATGTTGATCAGGATAAGATAACTTACTTTTTTTGTTATGATTATCTGATTCTTTGCCAATCTGTTGTTTTGGAATTGATGGGTCTTGATTATCCATTTAATTATTGTTCTGTTTATATAGTAAATTTTTTTGGTTTATCTATAGTAATTTATTTAGCATTATTTATTTCAGCATAAGTTTTTATAAAAGCAACCGAAGATTTTAAACTTTGATAAATACTTTCTTCTTTACTGCTTCCATGTGCTTTGATACAAATTTGATTTAACCCTAATAAACAAGCCCCGGATGGTGTAAAATGCTCAACTGTTTTTTTAAGATAATTTTTTGATAATTTTAACCCGATTTTAGTTAATAATGATTCTTTTTTAAGGTTAGCTTTTAAATAAGTTAAAAAACCTAATACTCCACCTTCAAGAGATTTTAATGAAATATTACCAGTTCAACCTTCGCAAATAATAATATCTGCATCGGTTACAAGCATATTTGAACCTTCTATTTTACCAGAGAAATTATTTGCGTATTTTTTGGTTATTTCTTTCATTAAATCATTGATATACTCAATCCCCTTATTATCTTCTGTTCCGTTGGCTAGAATAACTATTTTAGGAGTTTCAATGCGATGAATTATTTGACAATATTTAATACAAAAGTCTAAATGATAAACTAATTTATTTGGTTTAAGGAACGGACTTGCTCCTAAATCTAAAAATAATCTTGGAATTGCTTTATTACTAGATGGCAAAAGTCCTAAAAAAACAGGAGAAATATTATTATCCTTTTTTAGTTTTAAATAAGCATACAATGTATAAACTGAACTATTTGCAGCTGATACTAAAGCTGAGGCTTTTTTTTCGCTTAAAAAATTAATAGCTTTTACTAAACTTGCATTTGGTTTATCACGAAAACTTAAAGCAGAATCAGATTGGGCAATAAATTCATCACAAACTATAAACTGAATATTAGAAGGATATGATTGTTTACTATAGGCTTTATTTTGATTTAAAGTGTCAGTAAAAATAACCAAATTCCAATCTGTACATTCATATGCAAATCTTAGACCAGCATTAATGGCTTCGATAGGTTCAAAATCTCCCCCAAGCGAATCTAAAATTATTACTTTTGATGGAACTTGAAATTTAAAGTCTAAAGAATTATTAAGTGGTTTTAGGTCATCTTTAGGATTCTTTTTTTGAACTAAAACTTTTTCTTTTTCTATCATATAGATAATTTTTGGTTTTTATTTGAACAATTATTTTTATTACTCTGCGCAGAATTCGATTAACTTAGAGTTATAAAGTTTAACAAATGAAAATTTAATCGCATTTAATTTATATTTTTTGTCTTGAATAATATCTAAAAAATTTTTTTTAATTTTTTTATATTTTTCGTCAATTAAAATTGTTAAAAATTCTGAATTGTTAATCTTAATATTTTTTAATTGATTAACGAATAAAGTCATAATATCAGATGAAGATAATACATCATTATTCAATTCATTAATTAATAAATAACTGTCATTCGTTTTAATTTTATTTTTAAATTTGAGCGTTAATTTTTTGCTGTTTTCGATGATATAACTATAATCAATGTTTGAAATTAATTCATTAATTTCACGAATATTTTCTCTAAATGTTCAATCTGCATTTCAATAAGAAACTATAAAATATAAAACAACTAAACTATCAATAAAAAATAATCTTTGTTTATTTAATTTATATTCTTTTTTCTTTTTAAGTAAATATTTATTAATTGTATCGATGGTTGTTAAAAAAATAATTTCTTTACTTTTTTCTTGCCTAATTTCTTTATCAATCCGTGTAAGTTCATCATCTGTTAACTCATTGTTTTTAAATGTAAATATCTTTAAATTTTTATAGTTAAGTTCCTTTATTCAATCGTGAATAATGTTATTGTTAATAAAAATATAAAGCTTTGGTTTTTTATCGTTAATGTTTGTTGTTAAATCGGTTAAACAATCAGTTTTAGAAGGTAAAAAACTATCATCTAAAGTTATATCTTTAATTATTTCTGCATCTGAAGGAATTTTATTTGTTTCAATTTCAGATTGTGAAAATAAAGTATGAGATTCAGGTTGATAATTCATGTTTTCGATTTTAATTTTTAAAAGTTGACCATGTTTACACGCTTCTTTTAAAAATAAATCAGGAGATAAACTATGTGCGTGTAATTTGATTAAGTTTGTGGTATTAACAATACAAATTGAATCCATTCCTAATTTTTTTAAAACGGTTGAAATTTCTTTTTCAAAAAATGAATGTTTTTCATCTTTCGATTCAATTAAAACTTCACAACAATAACCATGATCTTTACTATCATCAGTTATTCTTGCTAAGTTAATTGTATTTGTAAGTTGATTTTGTTTATCTGCATTTATCCCAAAAGATGATATATCGGTAATAAAATTTAATTCCTTACCAACTAATTGAAAACAAAAACCTTCCCAAAACCTAAAAAATCCTAAAGCGCCAGAATCAAAAACCTTTTCTCCGTTTGAATCAGGGTAAACTTTTGCTGTTAGCTTTAATTCTTTTTTTAAATATTTTAAAAATATTTAACATCTTTCATTACGTTTTTTGAGATGTTATATTTATATTGCTTATATGCACTAGATAAAACTGAAATAATACTAAATTTTGCAACTTTTATAACTGATTTTTTTGAAGTTTTAACAGCATAATTTAATAATTTTGTCAGATTTTTATACGTAATTTGTTTACAATTTTCACTAATACCTTGATACATCCCATCAAATATTTGAGATAAAATAATTCCAGAATTACCTCTTGCACCAAAAAAAGCGCCTTTGCTAAATAACTCTAAAAGAACCTTGCAATCGTCGCCGTTATATTCATTAAAAAAAACATAAGCATTGATTGCTGTAATTGCCATATTAGTTCCTGTGTCTCTATCAGGTACTGGAAAATAATTACAATCGTTGATAGTTGTCTGATTATTGACTAAATTTTTGACTCCGTTAATTAATGCTTTTTTTAATAATATAGCGTTCATAGTTCATTAGATCTTAAATTTCGAAAAAAGAAAAAATATTTAAGTTAAATAAAATTGAAAAGAACAAAACATACTATTAAATTCCAACTAAATACTTAAAAAATTTCTTATTTTTTATATTATTTATATTATTTAAATTAAAAACGATATGCTAATCCCAATTAAAAATATTATTTAATTTTGATAATTTCTAAACGATACGACGATCCCAAAATATAAAAACAATGAAAAATTTCTCAAGAAAAATATTTTCTCTTTATGAAAAATTATGAAAAAACATCTTGAAATCTATTTTAAATAATAAATATTTTTATAAAATTAAAAAATAAGTTCTTACAAATTATATCAAATAAGATTTTAATAGAAAACTTTATTTTGTAATTTTGTAATTTTTTAATCTGTCAACCAAATAAAATAACTAAATATAAGAAGTTATTTACTTATTTTAATTATTAAATCCCCTAGCCCCTTTTTTAATTTCTAAATAATTTTTAATTGATTTTAACGTTGAATACAACTTTGCTAAATTTTTAATCGATGAGTTAAAAAAAGAAACTAAAATTCATAATTTAAAAGAAGCTGAAATTAATCAATTTTTAATTGAAAAAATCATTAATGATTATAAATCTTTCATTGATGTTAAAAAATATCAGTTAAATTTATCTGATAAAAAACCATCTATTATTTTAGTTGCAGGTGTAAACGGATCAGGCAAAACGACATTTTATTGATGTTAAACTTCATAACTTTATTTTTATCAATACTATTTTTTAAAATATCATAAATAAAATTGCTTACAAAATCAGAGGTAAAAACTGTGACGTTTTTGTCTTTTTCAAAAAGGTTAATTCTATCTAACTCTATACATATTTTGAACTTCATTTCTTTTGTTTTATAAATATTTTTACTATAAGTTATGTTTGTTATGTTAAAACAAAAGAATTTTAGAAATAGGGAAAAGAAGTAAAAAGAATTTTATTATATCTACCTCTATTTATTCCTTTAGTTTCATCAAAATCGCCCTTTTAGTTATGTCCGTTTTTTGACAAGTAAATAAAAAAACACCCTAAAAAAGATGTTTTTAATTATTTATTTATCAAAGCAACTTGATTAATTAGAAAATAATTTTGATGATAGAATGACTAAAATTGAAAATAAATATTTATTATATTAAAGATATATTGAATAAAAATTAATCCAATAATTTAGTATTTTTCATTTGTTTTAATTTTTTAATGTATATATAAGTCTTAATTCCAAAAAATAATACTGAATAACATAATAATAATATGGAAAAAGTTATATAAACATTAGTGTAATTCGGAAATTTTAAATAAATAAATATTAAAAATGCTGTACAAAGAACTATGATAAAATAATGATAAATAGATGCTAATATATATCAGAATTGTCATTTTTTTAAAAAGGAAAAAATATTTTTCATAATAGTATTATTAATTTTATTTTAAAATTTTGTTTTGAAAGTATGATAGATTGCAAAACATATCATTTACTATCTCATATTTACATCGTTAAATAGTGTTTAAGCGGTTTCAGAACACATTCATTAAAACTCTTAAACCCCCTTTTTTTTATATTATAATCAAAAAAATAATATAGAATAAGAAAAAAGTTTTATAATTTTTTAAAAAGAAAAAATATTTTTCATGTGATACACTTATATATTTATTTTTTTGTTGATAATATCTTCGCTTTTTTTTATTTTTGATATTTATTTCATATTAAGATATATAAAATGAAAAAACAGAAACAAAAATATAAAAAATGAACTAGATCCCAACATTAAAGATTCATAAAATATAAAATATGCCAAAAAAATACCAAAAAACATCATAACCAGTATCGTCTTCCATAATTGCTCTTACGTAGGGAATTCCAACCGTGGTTACTAAATCCATTAAAATTCCTAAATATGGTTATTCCCCATAATTTCTTTAAGAATTTCTCCAACACCTTCTTCTAAATCTAAATCTCTTAGAGCAGTTTTACATTGATTGCTAGTTATACAAAAGGCATATTCTCGTCAGTATGCAATATAGAAATTCTAGAATTACAAGTACATCCTTTAACAGGCACTCAAGCTACATTTTTATCAGAATGAATTTTATCCAACTGATTTAATATTTTGAATATTTAATGTAATTTCTTAATAAAAAAATATATAAACTTTATTACTTAATTACTCAAAAAATTCATAAAAAGAAATGTTAAAATAATTATTTAAAAATAATCAGCTTTACTCTTCTTTAATTATTTTTTAAAAAATAAAAACATTATAAAATATCTAAAAACTTAGATATTTATATTTATCTATAAATAATTCATTGAATAATTTATTGTTAAATAAAAAATAAAATTAAAAACTGAAAAAAATATTCAGAAAAATTAAAAGAAGAAGCGCAAAAATAATTCCAGCGACTGTAGCTACTGTTTCTGTTTTTGGTGGATGTGGCAGCGAAGAAGAAAAAGAAGATATTACTGTAACAAAAGAAGAAGAAAATACAAATGAAGCCAAAAATAATCAATCTAATAACCTATACGAAAATGAACAACAAGCTGAAAAAAATGAAAATCAACAACCTAATAACCTCAATTTATTGTACAAATTTTTAATTGAACAACACTTAATTGGAAGTTCATGGCTTTTAGTTTATGGATAATTTTACTGTAAGTTATATTTGTTCTAACCGTTTTTTAAATATCTACAAAAATAGACTTTTTTATCTTTTTCGATTGTTATCATTATTGCTTTAAATAATTCTCTAAAAAAATAAAAAAATGTGATAAATTTTAATGTTTTTTTATTTTCAAAAATGTTATAAAATATCTAAAATTAGATGTTTATATTTACTTATAAATTTTATTTATAAATAGTTTATTACTAAATAAAAAATGAAAATAAAAAATGAAAAAAATATTCAATAAATTTAAAAAAAGAAGCGCAAAAATAATTCCAGCAACTGTAGCAGCTGTTTCTGTTTTTGGTGGATGTGGCAGCGAA
The DNA here is from genome assembly GCF_023612375.1 of Mycoplasma sp. SG1. GTDB lineage: Bacteria > Bacillota_I > Bacilli_A > Mycoplasmatales > SG1 > SG1. The sequence goes on from NZ_CP076852.1 coordinate 560,007, forward strand.
GAAGAAAAAAAAGAAGAAAAGCAAGTTGTTTCTGATAAAAATAACAAAGAAGAAAATAAAGACGTAATAGATAATCCTGATGAAAAAAAAGAACAAGTTGTTATTGAAACTGAAGATGAAGAAGATAATCCTGTTGAAAAAAACGAAGAAAAGACAAATGAAGTTAAATATAATCAACCTAATAGCCTAAATGAAAATCAACAACCTAATAATCTCAATTTAATGTATAAATTTTTTGTTGAACAAGAAATTGAACAAGAAGTAATTAAAAAATTAAAAATTTATATATTTATTAAAACTAGAGAAAAATATACTCAAGATGGTTTTGGGAGAATGCCCAAAGCATTACAGGATTTGGTGAAAAAAAATATAAAAAATTATTTAAAACCTAATAATTGAGTAAGTATTATCGAAAATATAGATGATTTAATTATTGATCAATCAGAAGAACCAATACCAGAAATATTAGACAATCCAGATGATGAAAAAACAATAAGACAAAATAAATTAAATAAAGATTTAGTGTATTTAAATTTAAAAGTATCTAATATACAAATTCATCCTCTTGAATCATTATCAATCAGTGATAGTCAAAAAAATATAACAATTGAAGCTTTTCAATTTGAAAAAATTAATGCAAATATACAAATTCGTTTAAAGAAAAGTGATTTAAATCAAATAAAATCTTTGACTGATAAAAATGAATTTTACAAACAATTGAAAGGTAAAAGAATATACTCGATTGTAAATATACAAAACTATGATGGAAATGCGATCAATCTCCCAGATATTACAATTATTGATAATAAAGCGCAAGCGGATAATCCTGATCAATCATAACTTTAAATAATCTAAAAAAATAATTATTTAGAACTACAATTCATTCTGCTCTTCTTCAATGTTCTTTTAAATAAAAAATGTTATAAAATATCTAAAATTAGATATTTATATTTATTTATAAATAAAATTTATAAATTGTTTATTACTAAATAAAAAATAAAGATGAAATAATCATTCAGCAATCAGAAGAAGCGAGACCGAACAATGAATATAAAATGTATTGAAACATTGAAATGTCTAACATACGATTCCATCCTCTTGAATCGTTAACGCTAAGTAATAATGAAGCAATTATAAAAATTGAAGCTTTTCAATTTAAAAAAATGAAGACAACTATAAAACTTATATTTAATAAAGAGAAATTTAATGAAATAAAAACTTTAACCGATTCCAAAGAATTTTATAAAGAATTAAGTAATTCCTTATTAGGGTTTGAAAGCAAAATTTATCAAGATAATAATGGTGAATCTGAAATTATAATTCTCCCAGATATTACAATCAAAAAATATAATTAAAATCCAGGTAATAATCCTAACAAATCATAATATTAAATGATTGAAAAATAATGGGATAAAATAATAAAATTTTTTTTTAAACAGCTAAGATTTTGGCTAATGTTTGATAATTTTTTATTTTATAGAATTATCATAAAATAATTTATTAATTTTTTTACATAAATTTAACTTTTTAATATCAGAACCAAGTATTTAAGATGAAAAAACTATTCAACAAAATCAAAAAGAAAAGCGCAAAAATAATTCCAGCAACTGTAGCTGCTGTTTCTATTTTTGGTGGATGTGGTAGCGAAGAAGAGAAAAAAGAAAAAATCAAAATCCAAGAAAATGCAAAAAATACAAATGATAAAAAGTCGGGAACAAAATTAATTCCTGACGAATATCGTTTATCAAATAATTTTATATCATTAAACAACGAAAAATTTTACCAATATAAATATTTCTGGGATATTATTGATCAAAAAATAAAAGACACATTATCAGATGAAATAGAAAAATCGCTTAATTCAATTGAAAAAAATTATGATCTAAATCTATTAATTGAAGGAACTTTAAAAGGATTATATTCCAACAAAGAAAATGCTTCTAATCATAACAGACCTGAAAATATTTTACCAATAACATCGATTCAAGTTCAAGAAAACGATGATAAAATAACATTTACTATCAATAGCGTTTTAAAAGAAATAATAATTCCAATCGAAAACAACCAATATACTTTTAAAACTAAGAATTCAGAAGTAAATATTCATTTTACGCTTCCTAAAATGTTACATGAAAAAATGTTAGAAAGCGAAATATTTAATCTAAATATTGAAAATATTAAAGTCGTATTCCAATCTGATTTTGTTGAAATAAAAAAAGATGATAAAGTGTTATCTATTTTAGAAAAACAATTGGGGCAAGAATTTCTTATAAAAGAAACAAAACAATATATTATTCAAAAATTAACTGATCAAATTATTTATGAATATGAAGATAAACACAAAATAGAAATTTTCTATCAAGTAATTAATCAACTAAAGTTAGAAATAGAAAAAAAATTTATTAGTAAATCTATTAAAATACAAAATATCGAAACAATAAAAAATGATGATCTTTCATCATCATTTAAAATTAATTATCGTTTTTTCTTTGAAAATATTGAAAATGATCAAATTGAAACTATTGATGAAAATGGTGAAAAAAGATTATGATTATTGTCTATGATCAACTCTTTCACTGAAAATTTTTATATCACTGTTGACCAAACAACAATAAATCAAATTGAACAAGATATTGTTCCATCCCAAACATATTTAAATGAAATTGAAACAGAAGATGTTAATGATTGATTCACACTGACACAATTGGCTAATGAAAAAGAAATGCAGAAAACATTTGAATCTAACAGAGATTTATTACAAAGTTTGCTTGAAGAACGTTTAGAAATTGTTCATGATCACGAATTGTCTTCTAATATAAACCATATCGATAATGATTTTAAATTCTTAAATTTTTTTGAAGTTGATAAGATTGAAAAAGCTGAATTTGATGAAACGGATTTTTCTAAAATAATAACATATTTTATTAAATGAAAGCTGAAAGAAAATCAAAGTCCTGAAATTAATCAAAATTATCGCTTTTTACAAAATGATGAAAGATATACTCTTTTCTTTCAAAACTTAGAAGAAAATAATTCAGAATTAATAATCGATCAAAATTTAAACACTGATGTATTTTTTAATAATAAAAAAGTAAATATTAATGGTTTAAAATTAACAGGTAATTTAAAACTAAAAATATCAAAAACTCCCTTAAAAAACTTAATTCAATATACACCAAGGGCGATTGATAAAAGTATTAATGATTTAATTGAAAAAGAATTAGTAAAAGAGTTGTCTGCTAAGCTTAAAAATGAACTTATTCAGCAGTATCATAAAATAAAATTTCCTATAACAGAAGAATTAGAAGCATCAATTGATCAACAATTAAAGACTTATTTTGAACGTAATGAACATCCAATTAAGAACATTGATCAAGTGATAGTTTCAGAAATAGAATTAAAATCGCTCGATGATGAAGAAGTATCTTGAATATTTTCAACAATATCAGAAGTTGAGGTTGCTCCAATTGATCGATTTGAAGTTGAACATAATTTAGAAAAAATAACAATACAACCTTTTAATTTGGGGAAAGTAAACATAACTATAACCTTTGAGACCCTAAAAAATTATTTTGAAATAATCAAAATTATGACCGATAAAGAAGAATTTCTTAAGCTTTTAAATAACGTAAATGTAACATTTCAAATCGATAAAGATGATTTTCCAAGTGTGACTGTAACTAAAAGATAAAATTATCGTTAAATTAAAAAAAACCATAGCAAGTTATGCTATGGTTTTTTTAAAATAAAGAGTTTTTTTTCTTGATTATTCCTTAGAATCTAATTTTTTGTTATTATTAGATATTTCAGGATCATCTTTCTCTTTAGATGCATGGTTTAGTTTTTTTTCAACTTCAGCTTGTTGCTCGCGTTTCTCTGTTAAATATTGATTCAATTTAACTGTAATTATTTCAGCTTTTGGACCAAAAATTAACTGATAGTTTTTGCCAACCAGAAGAACTTTAAAGCACCCTAACTCTTGAATTGCCTGTTCGTTAACGACAGTAGTGTCTTTAACATCGACTCTTACCCGAGTTGCACAATTTGATGCAGCTAGAATGTTTTCAGCTCCGCCTAACGCTTCACCTAATTGAGAACCAATACCGATGGTACGCATTTGTTTTTTAGCTTGTTTTACATCTGTTGTTTGTACTTGTCCGCCAACGATTGCTGGAATTTGTACTTTACGTCATTTCATGTAATAGAAAAAGACAGCAAAATATATAGGGAAAAATACAGCAGCAAGAATAATAACTAAATAACATTTTGTACCAAAACCATTAATATCAGGTATTAAACCATAAAAAATTCAGTCAAGGCCGCCACAACTAAAGGCAGATCCCATGTGACCACCTAAACCGTAAGCGACAGCAGCCCCAATTCCACACATAATTGAATTAAAACCAAAGAATAATAACGGTGCTATCAGAATATAACTTCAGAACATCGGTTCAGTTACCCCGATTGAAACTGATGAAACATAAGCACTTATCATCATTGCAGAGATTTTTTTTCTATGTTCTTTTGGTGCTCTAGCAATAACTGCTAAAACTGTTCCAAGATATCCACCGATCATAAATGGATAGTTTGGACCAATAAATCGACCTGGATCTAATGTTAATTTGTTGTTAGCTGCATCAAATAATTGGGCATTGAAAGGAACCCCGTTTTGATACATTCAGAATCAAATATGTTGATCACCTTGAATATCAGAAGCAGGCCCTGCATATCTATGCCCATTTAGCATAAAATGTGAACCAGCTGGAATCTCTCCTCCAGCGGATGTTCATCATAGAAGTGAATAAAAGGCATGGTGAACTCCAAATGGTGTTAAAACTCTCCAAATGAAAGCAACGATTCCTGAATCAACCCCAGGACCTAATTTCCCAGAATTTGCGCCTAATCATGATAATCCAGCCCCAACAAAAGGCCATAATATCATGAATATGAAGGACAAACCCATAGAAAAAAATGTAAGAATTATTGGAACAAATCTATTTCCAGAAAAAAATGATAGGAAAGATGGAAGTTGTATAGTTTTAAATTTTTTATAACATCATACAACTAACACCCCAACTAAAATCCCTCCAAAAACACTAGTAGAAAGTGATAAAATCCCAAGATTCAATGCTAAAATTGAATCTGGGATTTTAAGTCCTAGAAAATCAAACGAACCATTCTGATCAGAAGGCATATTTACTACTCCAACGAAAGCTAAAATAGAAGCTTGAGTTACCAAGAATATTAAATAACCTCATATCGCTGATACAGCCGAAATACCTTCTCCTGTAAAAACAACAACAATCGCAATCGTAAAGAATATGGGCAGATTGTTAAACAACGCTCCCCCAATCTGATTAATGAAATTCCCGATTTTTCAACCAATTTCATTATGATTAACAATCTGACCTGTGATTGACGCTCCAACCCCTAGCAAAATACCAGCAAATGGCATTATAGCTATAACAACAAAAAAAGCACCACTTAGTTTTGTTAAAAACTGTCTAATTTGGTGCTTACTAATTTTTGTTTTGGTAGCATCCCCTTGATGAACAGATTTTTTACGAGTAAAAATACTTGCGACTCTCTTAAAATCTATTTTTTTCAAATTCATTAAAATTTATTTTATTGTTATCTTTGTAATACTTTATATAAAATTTGAGTTTATTGTTAGTTAAATTGTCTATTTTATGTTTTAAGAAAATATTTTTTAATATATTTAATTTAGATATAGAAAAAACAAGAAAATAAAAACACTTAAAACAACACTTAACTTCATATAGTATATCATTTTTAGAATACCTGTTTTGAAATAAACTATAAATGTAAAAAAAGGAATAATTACGTTATTAATTTAAATTATTAGGTTATTTTTATGAATAAAAAAAGAAAAGTAATTAAGAATTAAGATTAATTTTTTCTCAAGTTATCGGTTCTTTAATTGCTTTAAAAGAGTTAAAAATATAAACTTCTGTAGCTTCAAGGCTTGAAAAATGTTTTTGGGCTTTAACTTGATTAAGAAACTCAAGATAGGTTATTGTTTCTTCAAATCGATTACAAGCAAAAATTTTAGTTAAAACTTTTCGGTAATTTTCGAATAAATAACTGAAAGCAAACTGATTAATGCTTGATATTTCTGCTACTTTATGTGATAAAGTGTTAACTAAATTGGCGATAATCCATTGTTTGGAATCACTAAATTTTTTGATTGTAATCCCAGGAAAGTCAAAAATATAAAATTTTTCATTTATTTTTAAAAGTTGGGGGCGTTTTGTCACCCCTGGTTTATTAGCTGCTTGAACGATATTTTTTCGATATAAACGATTTATTAAGGTGCTTTTACCGATATTAGGAAAACCCATCACTAAAATTGTATAAATTAATGGTATTTTTAGGTTGTTTTTTTGATAAGTTTTAATAATCAAATCAAAAAGTTTATTAATTGTTCCTTTGCTTAAACTTTTTGAAAGATCAAGGGAAATTGTTGGTATTTTTTTACTTTGATTAAAATAATTTAAAAATAGATTAAGTTCTCTTTTATCTGCTAAATCTGATTTTGTTAAAACGAGAATGTGAGTATGGTTTGGAAATTTTTTAAAAATATCAAAATCAAGTGTAGCGATTGGAGCCCTTGCGTCAGCTAATGTAATAATAACATCGTATTTATCCTGATTCTTAACAAAATAATCGTTATATTTTTTCATATAACCAGGATATCATGTATTCATATGTTGTTCTGTTAAATTTTAATATTTGCGATTTTAAGATAAATTATTGATGAAATTGCTTTGATCTAATCATTTCTATTTCTTCCTTATAAGGTGGTTTATTGTCAATATAAGGGGTTTCTAATATTTTTGGAATACCATTCAATTTTGGATGATAAATAAAATTTATTAAAGGTTGAAACCCAATATGACCATGCCCAAGATTTTCGTGGCGATCTTTGTGGGCGCTGATTGGATTTTTTGAATCATTAACATGAATTGCGATGACTTTATCAACCCCAACAATTCGATCAAATTCATCAATAACATGATCTAAATCATTGATTAAATCATATCCTGCATCATGTAAATGACATGAATCAAGACAAAAACCAACTTTTTCTTTTAACTTTAAATTGTCATAAATATATCTTAAATGTTCAAATTTAAAACATATCTCATGTCCTTTTCCAGCCATCGTTTCAAGGGCAACTTTACATTTCATATCCTTCGTTAAAGATTCATTCAAAGATTTAATACATGTCTTAAGGCCATCTTCTAGGGTTCCTGAGACATATGATCCAGGATGTACAACTAAAACTTTTGCTCCGATTGCTTCAGTTCGTTTAATTTCCTCTTTCAAAAATTTAACTGCAAATTCTTGTTTAACTGGATCAACTGGATTGGCTAAATTAATGATATATGGAGCGTGAACAATGATATGCTCTAAACTAAAATTTTCTTTTAATGCTAACTCTTTAGTCTCTTTAATTTTAAACTTATTAATGTCTGTTCTAATCGTGTTTTGGGGAGCGCCTGTGTAAATCATTAAACAGTTCGCTTTATTGGCCAATGAAAACTTTAAGCTTCCTAAAAGATAGTCAGGAGCGGTTAATGGGGTATGCGATCCAATGATCAATTTATAGTTATTTTTCATATTATTGGTTGTTATTTTCAAAATCAAAATCTTCTACTTTTTCTTATTCAAAAAAATGCTTTAATCAAAGAACATTAAGGAAATGAATTTTATACATCCATATTTGTTTAATTAAATGGTTTTTATAGAAAAATATGAAAGAATTTTCTAAATATAAATTAAAAATAATTAGTAAAGGTTGAAATTTTTGAAATATTCCAGCCAGCGGATATCCGTTCGGTGAAACAACATTGTACCACGGATTAAATGGTAATGATAATGATATAAAACTTTTTACTGATATTATTAACCAATACCTTTCATATATAAGTCCTAAAAAAATTCAAATTAAAAATATCGATAAATCTATTTTTGCAGAAAGTAAATTAATTATATCAACATGAGAAAAAAGAAATATAAATGATTACTTAAAAGCAAGAATGATAGGATGATATAAATTTACGACATTTCAACCATTAAAAGAATTTGTCGGGGTTTTAACAATTTTAAAAGGCAGTAAAAATTTTGGTTCAATCGTTGTTTGCTTTAATTTTAGACTTGATAAATTAGGTAATATTAAAGCGCTTGAAGAAATAGAATTTGATGAATATGGTTACTTTCATCATTTAGAAAGCGATTTTTTAGCCAAAAGTTTTTTAGGTATTGATAAAAATTATTGAAAAATTCATACTTTATATACAAACGAAATGATCAATTTAGATCAAAATGGTAGTCTTTTAAATTTAGCTAAAAGTAAATATTCAAAAAATCTTAAATTATTAAAATTAAAAAATAAAAATATTGACGATCTAAAATTGGAAATAAAATTTAAGAATTTAAGTAATTTTAAAAATTTAGCAGGAATTATTTCACGAATCGATAATCTTGATTCTAAAATTGTTAAAACTCAAAATTATTTAATGAATATTATTCTAACCGCTGATATTATTTTTTTAAATCCCAAAACTTGATATGGGGAAAATAAAGAAACTGCTAAAAAACATTATTCTAATAGTTCATGTTATGTTAAAAAGATTATTTATAAAAATATCAGAATCAATCATAATCATAAAAAGAACCATTTTAATGGCGATTTAATATATGAGTTAGATGATTTATACAATAAAAATCTTTTTGCAGGAGAAAAAATCGAAATATCTTGTTCAAATAAAATTAAAAATTAATCGTTAATAATATTTAAGTTCTTAAAAATTTTTAACTGTGTTTGGTTTAAAATTTTTGCTTCTTTAAATAATTGATGATTAAAGTCAGGATTACTTTTACGAAATGCGACAATTTTTTTACCAACTATATCACCAAGACCTTTAATTGATCTAAATGGTAAAATTAATGAATTTCTTTCATGATCAATAATAAATTTATAGGCATCTGATTTTTGGAGATTAACTTGTTCAAAACTAAAACCCCTTGCTATAAACTCTAACGCACTTTCATAGGATGTAATTAAATCTTTTTCTTCGCTTGTTTGTCTTTTTTCATCAATTGCCTTTATTTCATTTAAGCGTTTTTTAATTAAAAAGGGGTCCTTTAAAATTAAAAATTCTGGTTCAAAATGAGTGCAACGAACTGAAAAATAAACTGAATAATATTCAAGAGGATAATAAATTTTAAATCATAAAATCCTTCACGCCATCATAACATAGGCTGTAGCGTGCGCTTTAGGGAAAAGATAAGTTATTTTTTTACATGATTCAATATATCAAGAAGGAATTTTTGCTTCTTTTAAAATATGTTCATAATCAGCATTTAAACCTTTCCCCTTTCGAATTGATTCCATGATTTCGAAAGCTAAATTACGATTTACTCCTGCATCGATTAAATTAATCATGATATCATCTCTACAGGCAACAACATCTTTTAATTTATGATTTTTCTTTAAAATTAAATTTTTAGCATTATTAATTCAAACATTCGTTCCATGTGATAGACCTGAGATTCGAACTAGATCAGAAAATTTAGTTGGCTTACCATCTAATAACATTTTTCTAACAAAATTTGTCCCAAATTCAGGTGCTCCGATAACACCAATTGAATCATTTACCAAACCTTTAATTTTATAACCTAACGCTTCAGTTGATCTAAATAAAGAAAGAATCTTTTTATCATGAAAACTGATTTGATTTAACAAAGCGCTTTTATTAACCAGTTTCGTCATAATTGAAATTACCTCAGGATCTAAATGCCCTAATAAATCTAATTTCAAAAGAATATCGTGAATAACATCAATATCAAAATGAGTAATTTTGAAATCAGCCTTTCTATCATCGCCTGGATAACAAACTGGTGTAAATTGATTAATGTTCATCCCTTTCGGAATAATAACAAATCCGCCTGGATGTTGTGAAGAAGTTTTTTTAATGCCAGTTAATTTTTTAATGATTAAACTTTTATTTAATTGATAAACTTTTTCTGGATTATTCTCAGCATATTCCATAAAATAACTATAAGCTAATTTATCTTGAATTTTAGAAATTGTTCCTGCTCTAAAAACTTGTTTAGGTGAAAAAAGATCGACAACAAATTGATGGATTTTATTTTGATAACTACTTGCAAAGTTTAAATCAATATCAGGAACTTTATTTCCATCGATTCCTAAAAACGTTTCAAAGAAAATATTATGACCATCGCCGACCATTTGGTTTGAACATTTAGGACATGGAATGATATCTAAATCAAAGCCTGAATCAATGTTTTTATCAACGAAATGATGATAATGACAAGATGGACAAACATAGTGAGCAGGAAGCGGATTAACCTCTGTGATGTTTAGTAAAAAACCAACAAAAGATGAGCCAATCGATCCTCTTGAACCAACTAAGTATTTATCTTTCAAAGATTTATTTACGATTAAATTTGAAATTAAAAAAATATTTGCATAATCATTTCGAATAATAATTTTTAACTCTTCTTCAAGACGGAAAATAATCAATTTATCAGGATTTTTACCATAGATCTTTTCAAGTTTACGATAACAGATCTTTTTAATTAAATTTGATGCATTTTCATCGATAACAACAGGATATAGTTTACTTTTAATTGGAATTAAGTCATTGCTTATCTGATCGCTTATTTTTTTTGGATTGATAAAAATAATTTCTTCAACTAGATCTTTATCATTTAAAAAGTCAAATTGATCAACAAGTTTTTTTGTTTCATATAAATGGGCTTGTGGAGATTTTTGATCATTATCGTATGATTTTAAATAATGGGTTCATGATTTATTTTTATAATTTTTAATTAATAAATCACGAACTGAATAATCTTCTTCATCAAGATAAAAACAATTTGATGTAACAATAACAGGTTTATTAATTTTTTTTGCTCATTTGATGAAAGTTTTTATGATATCTTGAATTAAGGTGATTGATTTAAATTTATTATCGCCTATAAAATTAAGATATGCACGAGGTGGATTTAATTCAAGATAATCATAGTTAAGAGCAAATTTTTTAAAATCTGAAAAATTATTTTGAATAACAGAATTAAAGACTGGACTTCTAAAATCGCATGAAGTTAAAATAAAATGTTCTTTCATTTTTTCAATATTTTCAAAGAAAATTTTAGGACGCTTAAAACAATAATCGGTTGAAGCTAATGATAATAACTCGTAAAGTTTTTCAATTCCTGCTTGATTTTTAACATAAATATTAATCGGCCAACCTCTCGTTGTTTCATAATACTTTAATAAATTTACTGATCGATTATCATTATCATCAATTTTAATTTGACAAATATCTTTAAAGTCATTCAATCCATTGTTTTCTAACAGTTCTAAAAGTTTTAAAAAACAAGCATATAAAACCTCTGCATCATAACCTGCCCTGTGCGCATTTGTAGTTGGTCCTGAATTATCGTTACTTTTTTCTAATGATGGACTATTTTCAAGATACTTAATCTTAAAATAACCAGCCAATGATTTTAAGCTAAATTTCTTTTTATCAACTAATATAAATCTTGCTAATGAATAAGTGTCTAAAACTAAATTTGATAAAACATCATCTAAATATTTTAGATAATATGATTGTAAAAAGCTATAGTCAAAAAGAGCGTTGTGGGCAACTAAAAGATAATCACCGATAAATTCTTTAATTTTAAGAATTCCAGATTTTGGATCATAACCATCTTTAAGCATTTCATTACTAATACCGGTTAAATTTTGAATAAAATCATTAATAGGTTGAGAAGGTTTTAAAAAAATTTCTAGTTTATCAACGATTTTACCATCAACGATTTTTATTCCAGCAAACTCAATTATTTCATTAACAGAAGCATAAAAGCCTGTTGTTTCAAGATCAAAAACAATAAATTGTTTAATCTTTTTAAAATTAAATTCTTCAATTTTTTGATTAATAAAAATATCAGGAACTTTTGGAATAACATTTAAAGATAAACCATAAATCAATTTAAATTGTGGTTTGTTTTTTAACTTTCAATAATAAGCAGATGGGAAATTTTGAACCGAATTATTATCAGTAATTGCTAATCCATCTAAATCATACTCAACCGCTCTTTCAAGATATTCTTCGACTTTATTAACTCCATCCATCATTGACATGTTGGTATGAACTGATAATTCTGTTCGCTTTAAATGATATTTGCTATATTTTTTTTTAACTTTAGGTTTTTTTTGCAAAATTTCAAAATCTTTTAAAAAACCGCATTCCTGTTTTAAATAAGAATCATGCCGGTAAGTTGAATCAACAACAATATAATCGTCATTTTGGAGTTTTTTAAACTTATTAAAAAAGGTCGAATGTGATGAGCTGGTTTTAAAAAATTTTTTAAAGCATAATCTTTCAGTGCCGTCATTTAAATAAAATTGAAATATTGTTCAATCTTTGGGGGTGGTTTCTTGCAAATCAGTAACAGTCCCTGTTAAAAAAAATTGTTCATTTTCATGGACGTTTGATAATACATCAGAAATTTTTTCAAATCTCAATGTATTAGAGTTTTTTGTCACTATTTTTGAACTTTGAAAAATTAAATTAGGATTTGATTGACTATTATCACTATCATTCTTGGTTTTCTTTTCATCAATAATTAACGGGTTTATAAACCTGTTTTGAAAAGAATATTTTTCACCGTTTGATAATATTTTTTTTTTAGGTTGAGCAAGTTTAACATGATTGTATTTTTCTTCAATCATTTCCTTATTTGATCCTTGATTAACTTTTTCAGAAGATTTAGTTTCTGTTAATGTTGTGTTACTTTCTGATAGATCTTTATTTTCAACAAATGGTTTTGAATTTAAAAAATATTCCCATCCATAATGACCAATTAAATATTGATCAAAATCAGAATTTAAGATTTTTTGAAAATTTATTAAATCATCTTGAGAGCTGAAATTAATCTGGAATAGATCTTTATCTTTTTTGTGTTTAAAATCTAAAAATTTAAATGATGAAAACTTAAGTTTTAAATCAGATTTAAAATCTTTCGTAAATTGGGTGTTAATTTGATAATTACAAATAATATCAATATTTTGTAATTTTAGGTTTTCAATAAAATTTTTGATTGATTCGTATGAAAAGTAATGAAAAACTTTAAAAACAATTTGGATTGTATTATCTTTTATTTCGATTGTTTCAAATTGAAACTTTTCTCAAATATTTATTTCTTCAGGTGATGGTTGATATTTAAAATAAAGAAAAAAATTCTTTATTCTTGGGTCTAACTTTTCTGTATCATCTAGCATTTTATTAAGGTAAAAGAAAATTTAAATTATTATTTACTATTATAAAAAATGTAGAAAAGATATTAGAAAAATGTATTCTATTATTTAATCTTAAATATGTTTAGGTTGAGAAATTAATTTAAAAGTGGTCTGTGTATTTTTTTTGGTTTGTTAAGGCGATTCAAAAATTTATTCATAGTTTTTGAAATAACCGATATTTTATTCTCATCAAGAATTAAAATTAATTTTGTATGAGCTGATACTATTCTTGTTTGTGCTGATAATAAACTTTCTTGTTGATCTAAAGAATATAAAAGAACTGTTTGGAAAATGCTGTCAATGAATTGAAAAGTATTTGATGAATAAATTAATTCTTTAGCTAATCTAAAATTATTCATTTTATGTTCATAAATTTTAATAACTCCAGCATTTTCATGTCTATCAATGTTATATAAATATTTATTAAAGCTTTTGATTTCTATTTTTTTGAAAATTTTAGCAGCTTTGTCATAGATAGTAACAACACATTGCGTATTGTTTGGATCTTGAACTATTTTCACTTTAAAACCATTTTCTAAGAAAAAGATAAAATCAAATGGCCCGATCGCTTTTCAAACAACCACTTTATGATTTGCTCCATCAACGTTAATGAAGAAATGCTCATCGGTTCTTTCAAATTTTAAAACAAAACAAAGACAAAATTCAGTTCAAAAAAACTGTTGAATCAATGAATCTTTGTAATAAAGATTTATCTTGCTGTTTTGATCAAGTTTGAATTTATACAATTTTTCATTATTAATCACTTCAGGGTTAATGTCATGGAAAAATCATTTAACTATTTCTTGATTAACTTGGATTAATTTAGGGGGGTTTTTTGGAAAATAATATTCAAATACCCTGTTTAATAGTTTTTGGTTGATTTTATTAATTTGTTTTGATAAATGGTAAACTTGCTCAATATTTTGTTTTGTTAGTTTTTCGCTGATATTAAAACGTGGAATTGATTCATTATCTAGTAAAAAAGCATCATGATTTATCGTATCAAATGGTCAAATAATCGATAAATCTTGTAGTTTTTGATCAATATCTAGTTTATGATAATACTGTTTAAAAATTTTACTTTGTTCTTGGTTAAAGTTTAAAATTTGTTTGTGTAATCTTTCAAAATCAAGTTCATTTAAAAAGTCAATCCCTTGCAGATTAGGAAGTTTAGCAGTTAAAGGAGAACCATCTAAATATGATTTAAATCCTAAATCATTAATCGTATCAATCAAGGTTTGAAATTTTTGATCAAGGAGTTTTTTTTGCTCATTATTTCAAATTTTGCATGTTTTAATATAATTTATAACTTCTTCTTTTAAATTTAAACTTGTTATATCTAATAATAACGGATTGACGATATTTAAACTACTATTAAAATCTGTTTTTATTAATCTTGGAATCTGAGTTTTTAATTGTTCTAATAGTTGGTTTTGCTCATTGTTATAATCCCTAATTTGAGATTTAAGGGTTAATAGTTCTTGTTTTAAAAATATATTTGCTAAATCAACATATGGTTGTGAATAATCTAATGGTAAATTATTATTTTTAGCAGTAAAACCAAGATTATTAACAGGAGGGATTGTGTTTTTTAAATTTTCTAAAAGATATTTTTGTTCATCGTTTCACTTATTAACTTTATTTGCGATAAAATGAACTTCTTCAACTGAACGAATATGAGATAAGTCAAATAAAGGTTTTTTTTGCGTTATGCCGTCTTCATAGGTAAAACCATAATCAAGCATCTCAGGAATAGATTTTAAACAATCCTGAAATATTTTTTTCTGTTCTTGGTTATAAAGGTTGATTTGCTGTCTTAAAACCAAAATTTCTTCATAAGTTAATTCGCGATTAGAACAAATATCTGAAATTTTTGGAAGCGGATTTTTTAAAGGTGAACCATCTAAATATTTATCGATTGAATATCCTTTGATTTGTTTTAAACATTCATTAAAATGATCTTTAAAAATTGATACTTGTTCTTGGTTAAAGGTTAAAATATTAACTATTTGAGCATCGATTAAATGTTTTTGGATTTTATTTTTAGATTTAAAAATTTCTAATTTATCACGACTGACAGATAAGGCTGAACCATTAAATTTTGAATAGTAACCTAAATCTTTAATTGGTGGTATTTTTGAGTAGAATTTATTTAATAATTCTCTTTGTAAATTATTTCAACGTTCAATATTAGATTGATGAATTTTTATTTTTTCAACATTATCTAGAACATTTGTTCCTAAAATCGTTGGTTTAGGGATATTAATACCATCTTCTTCTATAAAACCATAATCAAGGATTTCTTTTGTATTTAAATTAACTAAGTTTAAAAGAAATTTTTGTTCATTATTAAAACTTTCAATCGATTCTTTTACATTTAATCATGAATGATAATCTATAATTTCGTCAGGTTTATAGTGTGGAACTTGATGTTTCACCGGTTCGTGCGTGACTGGATTTTCTTTGATATGATGATCTTCAATAGCAGGAATTTCTTTTAAATGCTCTTTTAAAATTAATTCTTGTTCATCATTAAAATTTTTGATTAAAGCGATGGCGTTAATAATATCTAATTTATTTTCAAATACTTCACTACTTAAAAGCGGGAAATTATATTTTATTAATTCTCCTGTGTAATAATGTCTGAAACCTTTATCAATTATTTTCGGTATTTTTTTTAAAAGAATGTTTCTACATTTAGTTTGAAAATTATTCCAGATTTTTACTTTACTACTTAATTTAATAAATTGATTATATTCGTTGAACTTAACGACAGGCTTACCAAACGGAGCCATATCTTCTTGAACTGTAAAACCAAAGTCAAGAACAGGATCTAATAATTTTAAATATTGCTCTCTAGCTTTTATTTGTGATTTATTAAATTCTTTAATTTTATCAATAGCTAATAAAATATTTGTTTTATTTTTGAAAGTTTCTTCATCTAAATATTTATCAACTTTTTCTATAATTTCTCCAGATGGAAAATGTGGAATTCCATAATCTACAACCTTAGGAATTAATTTTTTATATTCTTTTAAAATTGATTTTTGCTCTTCGTTAAACTGAGTAATTGATCTTTCAATTTTTTCAAAATCATATAAAGTCTTAATAAAGGTAATATTTATCTCTGGTTTTTTATGTTGTAATGGTGCGCCGTTTGGATAAATAGTAAATTTTAAATCATTAATTGGAGATAGAAGTTTATAACAATTTAAAATAATTTCTTCTTGTTCCTGGTTAAAGTTTAAAATTTTATCTTTTATTTCATCGCATTCAACTTTATCGTGGATGTTTTCTGGAACTATTCTTGGTTTTGGGTATTTTAGTTTATTACCTAAATGGTCTATTTTAAAACCTAAATCTTTAATTTCAGGCAATGTTTTTATAGCGTAATCTAAAATACTTTTTTGTTCTTCATTAAAATCGTGAATTTGTTTTTTGATATTTTGAAGATAATCGTCTTCTTGAATTTGTTTAAGATCAAGAATTGGTCTTTTATATTTTATTGGTTCACCAGAAAAATAAAATCTAAATCCTAAATCATATATTTTTAAAAGATTTTTATACTGATCTCTAATAACAGCAGCTTGTTGATTATTTCAAGCTTCAATTTCATTGAATAATTTTAATAATTGTTTGCCGTCTTTATACTCTTTTAAATATCCTAATCTTTTATGAACATCTGGTTTATAAATTTTCTGAGATGTTATTGGATCATAAGCAGATATTCCATAATCAATCAAAGCAGGCATATTTGCTATGTAATAATCTCAAATCCGTTGTTGTTCTTTGTTAAAATTGATAATTTTATCAAGGGTTTTTGAATAAGTATCTTTGTCTTTGATTTCAATTTCAGATAAATTCGGAGGAGGAGTTAAATTAAACCCATATTCATTTTTTCTAAATTTAAGATCAATTATAGGTGTAAGCTCTTTTAATTTTTGTAATAGAATTTGTTCTTGGTCGGTATTAAATCTTCTTATCCCTTCGATAATTTCAGAAATCTGGTCAAATGTTATTGTTTCTCCCTTATCGTCTTTGAATGTAGTAGGAAACGGAACAGAAGCGCCATCTCCTTCATCAAATCCTAAATACTTAACTTTAGGAACTTGAAGCATAAACTCATTCATTAAATCAACTTGTTCTTTATTAAAGTTAATGATTTTTGTTTTTAAGGTTTCAAAAGATAAATTACCTTTATAAAAATGATGAAGGTTATACTTCAACGGAGACCCATCTAATTTTGAAACAAAACCTAAATAATGTAATTCAGGTAAATCTTTATTTATTTTTGAAACATTTAAAATCGCTTCTTTTTGAAATTGAATTAAAACTTTTAAATATTTTGCAAGAGCATATATATCATTGATGATATTTTCCTGTGATAGTCTTGTAAGTGAGGTTTGCGTTTCAACATAAAATATCTCTGTTCCAACTTTATGTCTAACTAATTTATCAAAAATTTCTTTTAAGTTTGATTTAAATTTAAAGTTTTCTGGATTTGTTAAGAAATCAGATTTTGAGTTAAATAAATCAAAAACATGATGAATAAATTCTTCTAATACTTTATCAAAAATAACTTGATTTTTCTTTAATAAACCTATTTCTTTAATATCATCAAAATAAAATAATTTGTTGACAAGATCCATTCCAACAATTGTAAAATCGATTAAAAAAATTGATTTTATTAATTTGATTTCATTTTCATCAAATAATTGTTTTAAAAAATTAATGAAATAAACGTGAAGTTGAATGTATAAAAATTTCTTGGTATTAAAAAACTGTAAAAAACTTTTTGCTTTAAAGTGATCTAATAGATTTTTTGCAATAATTTTATGTTTTCTAATTTTCGTTACTAAAAATTTATTAATAATATTTTTAGCAAATTCATTTAATTGAAAGAAATCATAAAAAATAATGTTTTTTTCAAATTCTGCAGAATTATCAATGACTGTTAAAAATAATGTTCAATCTTCTATTTTAAACTCTTTGCCTTGATAATCAATAATTTCTTTAATGGTTTGATAAACAGATTTAGCGATGTTTATCATTATTCCGATTTTTAAGAAATAACAATTGCTAGAAGTAAGTTGATATAAAGCATCAGGTTTTTCTGGACAAAAATTAGAAATATTTGAATAAATTAAATAAAAATAGTTAACCATCGGATCAATGGCGTATACTTGATTTAATTTATTTTTAGGTTGAAGATATTGATGTGGGAAAACAAAATGATCAACTACATGATTAATAGTTGGAGATTTAATATATAAAAATGATTCAGCATTTTGAAATGTATAACTAACATCATTTAATCATTTATTAACGTTCGCTCCAAAGAATGCTTTTTGAAAATCCTCGATAATTAATGGTAATTTTTCAAATATTATTTTTGAAGATTGAGCTTTAAAATCAAGGTTATGTTTTGTAAAACTATTTAACAAAATCTCACTAATTTTTTCATACACTTCTAAATAATAGTAATCAGAAAATAAACTTGAATTAATTAAAGATTGATAAATTTTACGTTTTTTTAAATATGTATTATTTTGTAAAAAATCAAAATATTCAGGTTTTAAAAAAATACCATTTTTTAAAGTTGCATACTTGGATATAAATATCGAAGATAAAATTTTTAAAAAGTTTTTTTCTTTTAAAGTCCTAAAACCATAGGTTTTTTTCAAGACAACGTTAGTTATCTTGCTATAAATATCAAATGGAACAAGAATAGATTGTTCTTCGATTGGTTTATGTTGAAATTCATTAAGCTTATCTAAAAATGATTTATTAGAAATTGCAGCTTTATTTTTAAACTGCATCGCTAACTCATCGTTTTGTCTGATGATTGATTTACTTAAATCAATTATCATTTCCTTCGTTTTGTGAGAAAAATCTAATGGAATAAAAAAGTTATCATTTTGATATTTTAATTCATAGTTGATTCTTCCGACTATTGTTTTTGTCGCAAAACAGTTAACAGCTTGAAATGTTAATAAACTAATAAGATAAATAAAATTAAATATTTTTTTTTCGCTTCGATGAGTTTTTTGTAAAGTCAATCATTCACGATAATTGGCAAAATTATTTATTAAAGGGTTTTGAATAAAATAAATTATTTTTTTAAGATTTGTTTTATTAATAAAGCTAACTGTATGATTATCTGTAAGATTTGATGAAATAATCTGAAAAATAAATTTTTTAAAAATTTTATCTACTTCTGAGATAACTAATAAATTTTTAATTTGATAATCCGTTTTTATGAAATGATTTATTTCTTCTTCAAGAGTTGTTAAATTGATTGAAAATTTTTTATTTTCTAATAAGAAATTTTCAGGATCTTTAACTTTTTTAATCGCTGTAAAAAATATTGCTTTTAAACTTAAATAAAAGTATTTGATATTTTCTTTTATATGTTGATTAATATCGTTGTTTATATTAATTTTTTGGTAATTTATTTTATTCTTCATTTCCCTATATTTAACGCCTTTAAATAAAAAAAATTGATGATTTATTTTTAGTAATTTTTATGTAACAACTTTTTTAATATTTTATGTTAAAAAAAAATAAAAAAAAATAGGTATATTTAATATATTTTCTAAAAATATGCGTAATTTTAGGGAAAATAAAAAAATAAAACCTTATTTTCCGTCTATAAAACAACAAACATTTATTAAAAATAAATTATCAAAAAGATAAATATTTTAAAAATGTATTATTTTTTAATTATAGTCACTTGACAGTGCTTTTAAAAAATCTTTTCTTGATTCTGCTCCGTTAGCGATAGACTGTTCAAAAAAATACACGAAATGATTATTAACTGCTCTGTTTCAAAAGAACGAATCTGCATGAGAAGAACCTGGAAGAACTGTAAAGTTAAAATATGGTATTGGTCTTTTGATTTTGCCTATGGTTTTAACTTTTGTTCAAAATAGTAAACTAATTCCGTTGTAGTAGGAAAAAAGCAATGGTTTGAAATTATCACTATATGGGACAAATGTATCTGCTGTCCCTTGAACAAAATACATCGGAACAATACTTCGTGCAATGTTATGCGCTGGATTTATTGAATAAGGGTTTCATATGTTCGCTATTATTGTCGAACTTATAGCTCCAAAATATACTAATCATAATGGGATATCGTAGGTATCTCATAAAACATGTTCAACTTCAGCCATAAGAGAAGCATATCCGCTGTCTTGAATAATATAATCTAGTTTAGAACCTTCTGCAACATAATCTCTATTGCCGTATAGATCTGAAAACATCATAACCGTAGCAGCACCCATGCTTGCTCCATAAATACCAATTGTAGAAGCATCTGCTCTTTGACTTATTTTTTCATATACTGCCTGTAATCCATACGCTTCAAAAAGTCCAAACGCAACCCCTCCGGAACCAGTTGTTCCATGAAAACCAAAGTTATCAATTTCATGCGACATAACTGAATAGTTATCATAAACAACAATATTTATCCCTAATTCTAATAATTTTAAACCGATAATTAAAGAATAAGTTCAATCAGAAAGAATGCCGTGAACTAAAATAACTCAATGATTAGCATATTCAGGATGTTCTGGCGAAGGTTGAAATGGCGATTTTATTGTATAGCCTGAAATAACATAAGAAGGATAGGTACCTGGTCCTTTAACATTTAAATAAAAATGATTAATTAATGGCGAAGGTATACTTTTATATTTTTTATTAAGTAGCAACCCATCAATATTTAAAGCCTTTAAAGTCTCAATATCTAAATGGCCATTTTCTGGTTGAGGTGGTGATGAAGAAATGTTTTTTTTAATAGGAGGTGGTGGTGGTATATTGGGTGAAAATAAATAATTAACATTTTCTAAATTACCTTTACAGGCATCGATTTGACATGAAGCAAATTGTTGCGGTAGATAAACGCCGATAATCGGTCCAACCGCAATGTTAGCGAATATATATATTCCTGCTATAAAAGCTAAAATTAAACAGATTACTTTACTTTTTTTTGACTTTAACTTCATGAAAATAATAAAAATGATTGTTCTAAAAATTAGAAATTAAAAAAGAAAGATAAATATTAAGTTATTTTAACATAAGTTAAAATTTTATCTTTACTTAATTCTAAAACCATATATGATTTACCAACTAAAGATCGCGGATATGCTAAAGATCCAGGGGAAATAATTCTAACCCCATCAACCTCTTGATCAAACAATTGATGAATATGACCGTGTAATAAAACATTACAGTTATATTGTTTTGCAAACTTAGCATACGCTTCTTGGTGATTAGATCTTTTATAAGTTATGATATCACCATGTACAACAATAATATTTCAATTATAAATTTTAAAAATTTCAAATTCAGGGAATTTAAGATCTATGTCATTATTACCACGAACACAATAAGTAAAATCTTTTTTAATCGCTTCATAACTCATCATAGAATCGCCACAATGAACTTTAACACTACAATGAGGTTCCTCTTGGAGAACTTTTTTAATCATCGATCTATCACCGTGATTATCTGAAACTAATAATATTCTTATCATAAAATTAAAATATTTAAGGAAAACTTATATTTTTCTAATTATATAAAATATTTGAAATTTAAAATTAAAAAAATCTATTTAAAATCCTTTTTTAAATAATTGAAGATAATTTTCTGAAATACGTAATGGCGTAATTATGAGCTCGATCTTGTAATAAAGTAATGAAATTTTTTAATTTTGGTTCAGATGATAATAAAATCGCCTCATCATCTGAATCGATTAATAATTTATAAGATCGATGCTTAGCATCTTTGGAAACAGAAATAATTTTTGAAGATAAATATCCTTGTAAAATTTTTTTAGCAGCGTTTAATTGTTGCTTGCCCCCATCAATAATGATAAGATCAGGAATAACTAAACTGCTTCCAGATGATATATATTTCTTTTTTAAAGTTTCTTGAATAGCAAGCGGATCATTAGATGAAGTGATTATTTCGCTAAGATTATATTTCCTGAAATTACTTCAAAAGAAATGATTATTTTTAAAACTAATAACTGCTCCAACATAATTAAGACCACAAAAATGCGATGTATCGATAAAGTCAATATGATTTAAATGGGTCAGTTGGAGAATATTTTTTAAATAGTTTAAGGGATGTTGATACTTTTCTGCATCTTTTACAACTTTTTCAAAACTAGTTTTAAAGTAAATTTTGTTATTTTTGTTAACTAAATCCAATAGTTTTCTAAATTTACCTTTTAAAGGGGCTAAAATTTTAATTTTTTTAGCATGATTTGATTCATCGTTATGAAAAAACCAAGCGTCTTTAAATTCTTTTTCACAGATAAAAATATCAGGTAAAATATTAATACTATATAAATTGGATAGTTGTAATTGTAGCTCGCTGAATCAATCAACTTTTATTTGAAAAATTTCTTCTGTTTTTGAAAAGAAAGAACCTTGATAAAAGAAATAAATGGTTCAAGCTAAATAATTATCTTTAATTTCTCAACTTAAAACGTGATAGTTTTTTTGGCTTTTAATTTCAATTAATTGTTGACTTAAAAGTGATTTTATTTTTGTTTTTAAATCTAAATATTCTTGTGCTTTTTCAAAATCTAAATTATCGCTATGTTCTTGAATTAATTGATCTATTTTTTTAATTAAAGATGTATCTTTTTTTCTAAAAAAATTGGTTAGTTGGTCTTTTAAAGGAATGTAATCTTTTGCTTGAATATTTTTGTTAATACATGGCGCTCAACATTGTTTTAAATCAAAAAAAATACATGATTTTTTAGGCAATTTAACACATTTACGAAACGGAAGTTCAGCGTTTAAAAAATTAATAATTTTTCTTGCTCAAAATCCATCTGGAAACGGACCAAAAAAAATACCATTTTTTTGTTTTATAGTTGGATTACGAAGATAAATTAAACGCGGATATTCTTCATTCGTTAAATGAATATATGGATATGTTTTATCATCTTTTCATAAAACATTGTATAACGGTTGGTGTTTTTTAATTAATCTTTGTTCAAGAATTAAAGCTTCTATTTCTGAATTTGTTACATAAAAAATAACTTTAACTATCTCAGAATAAAAATTATGTAATAAGCGGTGGGGGGTTGTAAAATGTTGCTTAACCCTTTTTTGAATGTTTTTTGCTTTACCAATGTAGATAATCTGGTTGTTGTCGTTTAAAAAACAATAACAACCAGATAATGCTGGTAAAGGTTTGATTAATTGCGCTTGAAGAGTTGTTATCTTAGAACCTTTCTTGGTCTTGACCCATCTTGGGGACCAATAACTTTATCTTTTTCTAATTGATCGATAATACTTGCAGCGCGGTTAAAGCCGATTCGATATTTTCTTTGTAAAAAAGAAGAAGAAATTTGTGTTAATTCAGTTTCAACTCATGCTTTTATTTCTGGATATAAACTATCATTAAAGTTTTGACTTGATGTATGACTATGATCTGAAAGTGAATGAGTTTCATCGTTTAAAAATTGAGGTGATCGTTGATTAATAATAAAATGAGTAATTTCATTAATTTCACCATCAGTTATGAAAGGACCTTGAATTCTAACTGGATGAGGAATAGATGGAGATTGATACAACATATCACCATTCCCTAATAAGTTTTCAGCACCACCTTGATCTAAAATTATTTTAGAATCGATTGCTGAACCGACTTGAAAACTAATTCTTGCTACAATATTTGCTTTAATAACTCCAGTGATAATATTAACAGATGGTCTTTGGGTTGATAAAATTAAATGAATTCCAGCAGCACGACCAAGTTGCGCAATTCTTAAAATATATGTTTCAAAAACTTTTCCAGAAGTTAACATTAAATCAGCTAACTCATCAATAATAACAACTATATAAGAAAGTTTATGTTTTGAATTAGAACAACTACGGTTATAATCAGCAATATTTTTAAAACCAACTTGGGCTAGGAAATGATATCTATCATCCATGATCTTAATAAGTCTGATGAATGCTGATTTAGCTTTATCGGTTGTTTTAATAACAGGAACAAGAAGATGAGGAATATTTTGATAAGCGGTCATTTCGACTTTTTTAGGATCAATCAAAATTAATCTCAAATCATTTGGCGAATTTGTAAGCAATAAAGCGATTAAAATGGTATTAATACAAACTGATTTACCAGTCCCCGTCGCTCCTGCTATTAAAAGATGTGGTAGTTTTTTGATATTTAAAACTTGACATTTACCGTTAACATTTCTTCCAATTGGCAATGTTAAGGTTGTTTCGTTGTTGATTAATATTTGTTCTTGAATTAAAGTTTTTAAAGATATTAATTCATTTCATGGTGATTCAGTCTCAATTCCAACCATCGACATTCCAGGAATCGGAGCTTGAACCCTTAAACTTTTGACAGCAAGTCCTAATTTTAAATTATTTTGAATTTGTAAAACACGACTAAGATTAACATTTTCAGGTAAACGTAAACGGTATTGAATAAGTGAAGAAGAAATATGGGCTTCGATACTTAAAACTTCCATGTTAAAAGCTTTAAAAGTATTAACAATAACATCTTTTTTTTGTTTTACAAAAGTTTCTTTTTCAAGTTTTGGAGATGGACTTTTAAAAACTTTTAAAAAATCAAGTCTTGGGAATTTATAATTTGATAAATCATAAGCAAAATAAACTATATCTGGATTATCTTCAATCGCTTTTTCAATTGAAAGTTTTTTTGAAGATTTAGAATTAGAGACAACAGGCGCATGACTTTCATCTTCTTCTTGATCAACATTTAATTCTTTAATACTAAAACTTTCATTATTTAATCGTTCATTCTTTTCTTGATTTTCCATTACTTCCTCGGTTGACATTCTTTTAAATGGCGTAAGAATAATGTCATCACCAAAAATCGCAGATCTAATTTTTGCTTTTTTAGCTTTTATTTTATTAGGTAATGAAAAGATTTTTTTCCGATCAACTTCATCGGTTTCTAATGATTGGAAGAAATTGATTTTTTCAGGTTTAGGCATTTGAGTATCAATCGTATTTGTTACTATTGTTTTAGTTTCATCGATTAATTTTTTATTATGTTCTTTTACTTCTTCAGGAAGTTCAAAAAGACCTATTTCTTTTTCATCAATTAAATCAGCGCCAGCAAATTTATTTTCTAATTTACTTCCTGGTTGAGAATTAACTTCATTTTCAATAACTTTATCGCCATCTTCTTCAATAAATACATTTTTATTGATCGTTGGAGCAGATAAACCTTGATCGGTTATAATATCCTCTTTCGCTGGTTTACGATCATAATGTGCTTTTCTTCAAATTTCCTCTGTTATCTTGCTTTCACTTTGTAAAGAATTAGGAGTAGCTTCAGGAAAAGGATGAGTAGAAATTACCATCTCATCAGAATTATTATTTTTATTTCTTAAAAATTGTTTTGAATCATTAAAATTTGGTTCAGGCGATGGTTGAGAAGCAAATGTTGGCTGATTTTCTTCAATTTTAGATTCTAACTTTGAATATTTTTTTTGAAGAAGAATTTGTTGTTTTTGTTTCTTTAGAAATGCTTCTTTTTCTTTATGGACTAATTCAAATTGATATTTTTTAATTGCTTGTTTATAAATAGACCTTTTCCGATATCAATAAATTAAAAATGTAAAGCATCAATAATATAAATAATAAGAATGATTAGTTAATAAAACACTAAAAACTATTAAAAAGAAAAGAATATTTACGACAGATGCAAGAACGACTGACAAACCATGAATCGGAATTAGTAAGAAAAAAGCAACATAAACGGTTTGCAAAACACCACTGGTTATAGTTTTGTTATTCTCTCAATCCTTGATAAATTGATTTAAAGCTTGTGAAGAAGTGTGTGAACCCATTAATTTAGCCATTGCAATAAAAATGGTAATAGAAATTGTCAGCATCGCTAAAGAGACAATTTTACGATTAATGATTGGATGGGCGCTACGCCGGAATATTTCTAGGATTAAAAATCAAAATGAAAAGAAATAAAATATATATCTTCCGATAGAACCAAATAAAAGATTATAAGTATAGTGGTCTACTTTTAAAGATTTTAAAAAAATTGAGACAAAACTAAACGTAACAAAGACCAATAAAAAAAGGGCTAAAACTTGTCATTTTATCGACTTAAAAAATGATTTATGGCGTTTTTTAAATTGATTGGATCTATTATTGATTTTATTTAATCGTCTAACTGCTTTCAAGATAACATTTTTTGTACTCTCGCTTTATTAGGAATATCTACAAAATATTCCAATATTTATTATCTTAATTATAAGTTTTAAATAATAAAAATAAAACCTAAATAATAAAAAAATTAACTTCTATTATTGGCGATTTTTTAAAGTTCGTGAAAATAAATTTTTGGATTAATTTGGTTAGTTGATTCCGACTTTCTAATAAAATTTTTAATTTATCAGTTTCTGGTATGTTATCTTTGATTTGAATTAAAGCGCCGTTAACATTTGTCTTAATAAGTTCTTTAATTTTTTCTTTAGATTGAGGTAAAATATCTAAATCTATTCCCTTAGTTTGAAAATCAATATTCGTAACGATTTGATTTTTTTCAAAATTAATCCCCAAACTTGTTGCTAATAGACCATCATTTAATAATGTAATTCTGTCAGTTAAAATATTATCTGTAATCTCTTTTTGTTGAAATGATTGTAAAAATAATGAATCAACATCAATTTGTTTTTCTAAAACAACTGCTGAATTTTTATCAAAAACAATACAGTCGCCGTTTTCTACTAACAGGCCTTTAAAAGGATAATTTTGACTGTTAATCCTTTTTACTGTTTCAACTGCTAAATTATAATGAAGCGAAACAGGAACAAAGTAGTCTGGATTTATATATTTTAAAACTGTTAAAATATCATAGCGTGATGGATAAACTGTTGAACATGTTTTTGGAAGAAAATAAAATGTTATGTCCTGTTTAATAAATTCATTGTAAATTTCTACCCCTAATAATTCAAAACCAACTAGTGGTCTTGTTAATGAAACAAAAACATCGCTTTTTGTTATTTGTAATATTTTTGGTGAATATAACAATAATAAAATGTCTTTTAAAATTTGGGGATTTTTTCCGCTTAATAAAATGATGCTATTTTCATCTAGTTCATTGTGGTTTGATATTATTTTTAAATGTTCAAAAGAAAAAAAGTTGTTTTTTTCTAAAAATTTTAAAAATTGGAATAATTTGTTATTAGCGAAAAATAAACTTCTTTTTTTAGTTATCGCCAAATGAATAATTTCTTTGATTACTAAAAAATCATAGTTATAAACTGAAATAAAAATTTTTTGATTTATATGATTGTTAAAGATGTTTGCTATAAATTCTCTAATCGAAGAATTAAAACAAGCGAATTGTTTATTTACATAACCACTAGATGATGAAATTACCAGTGATTGTTTTTCAGTAATCGGTTTTGAATTCTGGTAAAGAAATTCTAAATTGGTCAACATTTTTAAAGGTTTTAAAGATGTTGCTTCAAAATTTAAAAAATAATCATTTAAATAAAATATTTTTCAATTATCAAAATCAATTAAATAATTATAAGAATCAAACATATTTGTATCTAAATTGAATGGTGTTATCTTAAAATAATTAAAATTGATGGTTTTATTGCTTTCTATTTGATGAAAATTAATATTTTTAAAAATTTGATTATTTACATCATGTCCTTTTAGTCAATCGATTGTTAATTTTGATGCATATATTGGTGTTTTAAATTTAGAAAAAAAATAACGGTACCCACCAATATTATTTTCAGACATATTAGTAAAAAAGATCGCTTTGATATGATTGGCTTTTTTTAATAAATATTTAATATTGGAAATTTTAATATTTATGCCTAAATTATTGTTTGGGCTTGGATAATTACCATAGTTAAAAATTACTATTTCGTTGTTATATTCAATGAAAAAGCAGTTTTTTGCTATTTCTGTAAAACCACCCAATGCATAAATTTTTAGTTTGTTTGAATTTGTTATCATTTTAAGTTGGTGATGTTTTAAATTAAAATTTTATCATTTTCGTTTATTTAAATTTAATTCAACTTTTAAAAATTAAAGATTAAATAATGAATCTGCAGCTTCAGTTAAAATCGCTGAATTAAAGTGAAAAAGAAAAATGATTGTTTTTTGGTTTTGTTTAAAGTGAAAAAATTTTAAGTATTTAAATTTACTATTTGTTGTTAGATTTTTAAAAGATAAAGAAAATTTGTTGATAAAGTTATTGCTATCGTTAAAAACAAGTTTTTTATATTTAATTAAAGTATCAGGTAATGGATTCGGTTTCTTAATTGTTAATTTAATTTTATCAATTAATTTTAAATTTGTCTTATATCCGCAAACTAAAATTTTTTTAATTAAATTGAGATCAATTCCTTCTTTTGTCTTAACATCAACCTGAACTCCCCTTATCCCCTGTTCACTTGCAGCAATTTTAAAATCCATCAATCCAATTTCATCTTCAAAAGAATTAATATCTAACAGTAAAACTTCTTTTTTTTGTTTAGAGATTAAACCAATCGATATTCCTGTTACAATTTCTTTTAAAGGAACGCCAGCATCTAATAATGCAATAGAAGTAGCAGAAATAGAAGCCTGTGATGTACTTCCATCGCTTGCTAGAACATCATTTACAGATCTAATAACATATGGAAATTCCAAAGTTGAAGGTAAAACAGATCTAATAACATTTTCAACAAACTGACCATGCCCAATTTCACGTCTTGAAGAAAACCCAGAAAAATCTTTAATTTGATTAGTTGAGAAACTATTAAAATGATAGGAATTAAAATAATATTTTTTTGTAACTTGATCTATTGAATTTAATTGTTTAAAACTATCAAGCGATGATAAAGTAACACAACTTAAGACTTGTGTTAATCCCCTTTCAAATAATCCAGAACCATGGATTGAAGGAAAAATACGTTTTTCTACATCTATCTTTCTTAATTCTAAAAATTTTCTTCGATCTATTCTTGAAGATGTTTCAATGATTTGATTAATAATTTTTTCTTTTTGCTGTTGAAAAAATAATTTTTTAAATCTATATATGTCTAAATCATCTAAATCTTTTTTTAATGTTTCTTTAAAATTTAAAAGTCCGTTTTCTAGTTCTTGATTTAAAGATTTTTTTAGATTATATGAAGTAAGGGTTTTTGAAAAATCAAAACTCTTAAATGGATAGTTTGAAATAAATTTATTTACTTCATCATCAGCAGTTAATAGTTGTGGAGAAAATAATTCTTTTTTTAACGATTTAAAAATTTTTATTTGAAATTTTATTAACTGGTTAATGTAAGTTTTAGCGACTTCAACGGCCTTATTTAGCTCATCTGCTGTCAAAGGTGAACCATGATAGTCAATCATTGTGATATTAACTTTATTTTTTGTTTTAACACCACTGATTAAAACTCATTGTTTTTTGTTGTTGATGTAATTTTCTGATAATTCTAATTTTCATTCTTTTTTAGAATAAACAAGAACAATCGCTCCAGTGGGTTTAAAATATTTATCCCCTAAAGTTAAATAAAGGTTTAGAGATGTCGCAAAAATTGCTGTTCAATAAAAGTTTAGTTTATTATTAAATGAAAATAAATCAATTGTTGATTGGATCTGATTTAAAATGTTTGATTCAATTAATGGTCTAATGGAACGATCAATTAAACGCGAAGTTATGACAGAAAAAAGTGAATTTTTATCTTCATCGCGATTATAATTGGTTGGAATTTTATTAATAGAAAAAAAATTTTCTGATATAGAAACTTTGTAATTTAAAAAGCCAGAAACCTTGTGCTGATTGGTTTGAAAAACTGATGAAACCAAAAAGATGGTGTTTTTAAAAGATAAAGAAAAACTGTTGTTTACTAATTTAGCGTATTTGTCAAAAACTAATTTTAAAGATGAATCAGAAAAATTTAATGAAATATTTTTCATTAGAAACTTAAACTGATAATCCTAAATGTTATCTTTCAGATTTAGTTTTTTAATTAACTCATAATATGTTGGTCGGTCATTTTTTTTAAGATAAATTAAAAAACGACGTCTTTGACCAATTTTCTTCATTAATTGGTATTTAATTAAATTATCTTTGGGATATAACTTTAAATGCTCGGTTATATTTTTGATATTATTTGTTAAAAGTGCGATTTGAACAGAAACAGAACCTGGATTTTTTAAAGATCCAAATTCACTTATAACATCAGTTTTGGTTTTTTGAGTGTAATAATAATATTTTTGCAAGATAGTGATTTTTGATTAGTTATAATATTTGTTTTTTGAATTTAAGGTTGTTTTTAAAAAGAAAACGTTCTTATAAATTATATATATTTTTAAAAATTTACATATAAATTACCAAGTAATTTCTTCTCTATTTCCTCATTTGTTATATTTTGAAGCATTTTCAATCTTTTTTCTGTCTTGGAGATGAAAAGTTTTGCTTTTTTTATGTCATCTTTAATTACATCTAATAATTCAAGTTGAGATGAACAAATTTGATCGTGCCGTAAAAATTTTAAAAAATAAACGGTAAGTTGTTTGATATTTAACAAAGTATTTTCAAAATTATTTTCTGAAATACTATAATTTGTTCTTGCTGGTCATTTAAAAAGATGAACTTCAATTCTTGAGTTTTTAAGGTTTAGCATAGTTGGCGATTTACCAATGTAAATTAAAGATCAAAAAAATTTATCAAGATCTTTTAGATAAACAATTCCAGTATATATACCATCGATAGGGATTAATTTATTTTTTGGGATTAACAGATTAAGGGTTGAAATAAACATTTTTGTTCCAATTTGAGTACCAGGAACAACCTTACCTAATAAAAAATATGGATGTCCTAAAAAAAGGTTAATATCTTCAATTGGATAATTATTTTGAAAGTGATTTTTAACTAATGAGGTTGAAATATTTCTTTTTTGATCAAAAGTTAAAAGTTCAACTTCTTTAACTTTAAAATGTTCTTTTAATTCTGTAATTGAACCGGTTTTATCTTTCCCATAAGTTGTATCTTTGGTGCAAATAAAAGTATCAACTAAAAAATATTTTTTAATAAAATTAATAAATTGTTGCGATGTTGTTTTATAAAGTCATTTATCAACTTTAATAATAATTAAGTAATTCAATCCAGAATGTTCAAAATAAAGAATTTTTTCATTAATCGTTGTAAAATTTAAATCGTTTTTGTCTGGGTTGGGAGATTTTGGAAACGTAAAAACTAAACTAAATAATTTATGGCGAATTGCGTATTGTCATAAATTGTTTAAAAAATAACAATGTCCTTTATGTAAACCATCAAAAGTTCCGATTGTACAAACAACTTTTAAAGGGAGCGGATTAGTTTCTAGTTCTTTTATTTCTTCATTTAGATAAATACTTTTACAAGATATTTCAATAATTTTCATAACTTAAATCTTATTATTTTTCAGCATCTTCAATGATTTTATCAATGTCAAAAGCTTTTTTTGTTTGATCATCAAACGAGAATTTAATTCTTGTATATGGACTAAGACCAAGCATAACAGCTAATCGTTTCGCAATAAAAGATGAAGCGTTATTCAATCCTGTTTCAGCTTTATTGCGGTTATAAAAAGTTGTAAAAAAAACTGTTATATTCCGTTTATCTTTTGATACTTTAAGCGATGAAATCGTAATAAATTTAACATTAGCGTTCGTAACATCATTATTAATAATTTCTGCTAAAGTTCTAGTAATTTGAGAAATTAATTTTTCCTGTCTATAAGGAGATGTGTTATTGGCCATAATAACTATATTTTAAAGATTAATAACCCTTGAATAAAAATAAAGATAAACTTAAATTATTTTTTTGGTTTAGTAATTTTATAAAAATGAAGTTCATCGCCTTGTTCAACGCTGTCAAAATCTTTTAAAGCTAGTCCAAATTCAACCCCGTTTTTAACCGATAAAACATTTTCTTTTAAATGTTTTAGTGATTTAATAAAACCTTGAAAAATAGTTTTTTTATTCCTTACGACATGAACTTTATGACTTCTTTCGGCCAGTCCTTCAGTCACAACACAACCAGCGATTTGGCCAACCCCTTTAAAATCAAAGATATTTAAAACTTTCGCTTTAGCTGCTAATTCTCCAAGATTATCTTTTGAAGCAGAACTTAAATCTTTGATTCAACTTGTTAATTCATCAAATAATTTATAAATGATATTATATTCTTTAATAATAATTCCGTTTTGTTGTGCAAAAGCTTTGACATCATTTGATGTTGATGTGTTAAAAACAATAACTAACGCTTTTGTTACAATTGCTAAAGTTAAATCACTTTTTGTTAACTGCCCTGAACCTTCATGAACGATTTTAATTTTGAGATTTGTTTGGTTAATTTTATTTATTCCTAACTTAATCGCATTTAAAGATCCTAAAACGTCAGTTTTTAAAACTATATTTAAGTTATCAACTTTTTTTGAATTGATTTGGTTTGAAAGTTCACGGAAAAATAAGTAAGTTTTTGATTTTTTACCTTGTTCTGATAATCTTTTATATTCTTCTGTGTAATTAATAGCATCATCTTTGTTTTGAAAAGCAATAAATTTTCCGATCGTAGTTGGAGGGGTTTTAAAGCCAAAACATTGAACCGCTTGTGATGGATAACATTCATTAATTGATTTTGCAAACTGATCTTTTAATAACTTAACTCTTCCGTATATGTCATTAATTACGATATAATCATTAATTTTTAAAATACCATTTTGAACTAAAAGATCAACATTAGGACCAAAATTTTTATCAAGGTTTGATTCAAAAATAATCCCGGTTGGAACAGCGTTATAATCAGATTTTAAATCTAAAAGTTCGCTTTGAAGTAAAATATTATCTAATAATAGATCAATATTAATCCCTTTTTTGGCTGATAAACTAACCGCTAAAGTATCTCCACCTAAACTTTCTGGAACAATTTCATATTCAGTTAATTGATTCATAACATGTTCTGGTCTTGCTCCTGGAAGATCAATTTTATTGATAACAAGAATTAATGGTTTATTAGCGGCTTTAATATGATGAATCGCTTCGATTGTTTGCGGTTTAATCCCGTCATCAGCGGCAACAACTAATAAAATAATATCAGTTAAGTCAGCCCCCAAACTTCGCATTTCAGTAAAAAGTTCATGTCCTGGAGTGTCAATAAAAGTTATTTTTTGATCTTTATAAATAATTGATGAAGCTCCAATATGTTGTGTAATACCACCGTGTTCACTTGAAATAATATTCGTTTTTCTGATTTTATCTAAAAGGGTTGTTTTTCCGTGGTCAACGTGACCCATAACTGTAACGATGGGAGGGCGTTGATGGATATCTGGTTTATGATCGGATTCGATTGATCTTAAATATAAAAAATCTATGCTGTCGATATCTTCTAAAACATCATTGTTATCATTTTCAACCAAACTTATTGAAAAATTTTGACAAAGTTTTTCTATTTCTGTTTTAACAATTGAAGATCGATTAGTATAAATTTGTTTGTTTTGAAAAAAATAAGAAAGAATGTTGTTAACTGGAATCCCTGTTTGTTTTGAAAAATCAGAAATTATGACAGGTTTATTTTTGTAAACAAAATTGTGAAATTTCTTTTTATTGCTTGCAAAGGCAGAAGTTGATAAGTTTACATTACTTAAACTTTTTTTTAATTTATCAAATCTTTTTTTAACTACTATGTGATGTTGTTTGGTATTTTTTGGCATATTTTATATTTTATGAATCTTTAATATTGGAATCTAGCTCATTATCCTTATCTTTATCAGGAGTTTGTTTTTTAGCATCTAAATTAAAAATATCTTCTTCATCTTCATCAACTAAATATTGGTGAATAATGTTTTTATATTTATCATCGATAGCGTTATCATCTTTTTCTTCAAAAGTTTTTAGATTTGATTGTTCTGTTTCGATGGCTTCAAACTGAATAGACTCAACTATATTATCATTCTCTTTTTCTTTTTTAGCAAAAAAGTCAGATGAAATGAATTTTTTATCAATCGCATCTTCTAAAGTTAACATTAAATTTCTTGTTCCTAATAATTTATCAAGCAAACGGTTATTAATATAACGTTTCCCCAATGCTTTACCAAAATCTTCTTTGTCAACAATAATACAATATCCGAGTTTGTCGGTTTCAGAAAAATAATTAAAATATTCGCTTGTTTTTAAAGGAAGAATTTGGTAAATTGTAACATTATTAAAAAAGTTAGAAATTAATTTTTTTTCATCTTCGACAAATTCAACAAAATCAATTCTTTCAGAATTAATATATTGTGAAACATTTTTTAATCTTTGCGCCTGAGGTCCGATACATGCTCCAACAGGATCAATGTTTGAATAACTAGATGCAACTATAACTTTGCTTTTTTCATCAGGGCAACGAACAACATGTTTAATTTCAATGAAACTTGTTTCAATTTCTGGAATTTCTTTTTTTAAAATTTCAGCAACAAGTTCAGGAGCAGTTCTTGATAAAATAATTTTTAATTTATTATCTTGATGTTCAATTGCTTCAACATAAAAATAATAGAATTTTTTTGGTTGAAAAGTTTCAGACTTAAGTCAATTTTTTTTCGGTAAAATCATTCTTAAAAAATCATAAACAATAATAGCTTTATTAAAGTGCAACTCTTCAAGCTCAGCTCAGATTACGGTATGTAGTAATTTATTTGCTTTGTTAATATCATTTTTATGTTTAACATCATACAGCGAAGTAGTTAAAAATTGCCGAAAGTATTGAACAAAGTAATGACTAAAATCATCAAAATTAACAATTTTTTTAACCATATCACCTATTTTAGCAGATGGATTTGTTTCAATTGCTGTTTTTAGATTTATTTCATCTAATTTAACATCTTTTGTCTTATCACTTACAACTTTTGCAAGAATAAAGATGAATAAATCTTTTGTTTTGTCGTTTATGTCAATGGTGTAAGATGCATCAATATCTAAAACTTTTTTTGTTGTTTTAGTTAAAACTTGACAAAAATAATCTGCAAATTCAGATTCAACGATCCCATTATTTTTAATAATAGATCTCATTAATAAATATATTTTTTTTGTGTGTTGCATGTTTTGAATTATGTTTTAAAATTTTATGATTTCATATAACTATATATTAAGTATATAGTTGTGTTGAAAAAAAGAACCATATTCAAAAGAAAAGGAAGGATCATAAATTAGATTGTAACCTTTAATTTTGAACTTATCTGCTATTTTATAGAACATTAATAAAAAAGAGAGGAAAAATCCTCTCCTTTCTTTTCTCTATGTTTTTATTATAAACATATGAATAAAAAAACCAAAGTTTTTTAATAAATTAATTATTATCTGTATTATCTGGTTCTTTCTTTTTAAAAGAATCAATGTCAATACCTTTAGTTTTTTCGATAACTTTGTTTCGTTTTGGTGTGAAATTAAATAATTTTTTGATCTTACTTATTTTATTTTTTGGTTTTTGAGTATTAGCATCATCTGATTTATCTTGAGTAAATAATTCAGGATGTAAAATTTTATCAATTTCTTTTTTAATACTCAATACTTTTTCACGGTAAACAACTTGATAGAAATTATCATCGCGAGGCACTACTGTAATAACATTAGGATCAGTTTTTCAAACACTGTATTTTAAGTGATTGTAATCTTTAAATGTTACACGAATACTTGTCGCACAGTTAGTTACCGTCTCTACATTTTCCTTACCTCCCGCGGCCTCTATAAATTTATTCGCGGACTGTTCTTCTGTTGAATGAACATTAGTAATATTTCCGTGATCATGAGATGAACTAAATAATTCAACTTTAAATCCTTTTATTCAGAAGTAGAACAAGGCAAAGAAAATAGGAACATAACATATACCAACGATAGGAACTCAATATGAGTTGGCTTTTAGACCATTAATATCAGGTAAGGCAGCATAGAAGATAAAGTCAATTAATCCACCAGAGTACATAGTATTTAAATGTGCTCCAACATCTTTCATTACAAGACCAACACTAGCAACTAAAATTGAGTATGGGCCTCAGTAAAGTAATGGAGATGTAAATAGGAATGAAAATTCGATTGGTTGGGTTGTTCCGGTTATAAAACACGTAGCAATTCCTGAACCTAAAATACCGGTGGCAATTTTCCGATTCCCTTTTGGAGTTGTAAGTCACATAGCCACAGCAGCTGCAGGTAAACCAAACATCATAAATGGAAATCTTCCTGACATATAACGTCCAGGAGAAATTCCTACCAAACTAGGTAAATTTGAATTAAGCGCTTCAAAAGATGAATCATATGGAAGGTGGGCATTTTGAAAGAACAACCATATATGTTGGTCACCATTACCATAAGTGCTTAATCAACTTGATATTTGATCTGGAGAAAAATGCTGAACTTTTGTAAATCACTCCATTAAGTGCATATGTTCGCCGTTATACAAAATTGCAGTATTATTTATCATATTTTGATCAATATGACCACCAGCTTGTGTTCAAATTAACGTATAGAAAATAAGAACATGAAGACCAAACGGAACTAATAATCTTTCAAGTCAGTTACCAATGAATACATCAAATCCATATGGTAAATGGTTAGAAGAAGTTCCAATCCAGTTTAGACCAAGACCAATGGCTGGTCATATAACTAGCATTATAAATGCCAATGGGATCATTAATCCTGTTACTAAGAACGGAATTAGACGATTCCCTTGGAAAAATGAAATCATGTTGGGTAATTTTCATTTAACTCCACGTTTAAATATTCATGCAGTTATCATCCCAACAATAATTCCACCGAAAATAGATGAGTTTAGAAAGACATACCCGGGCTTATTACCACTTGGAAAACCTGTTGTTAAGGCGTCAAAAATATACTGAGGTAAGTTTTTTCAAAAGAAAATTGAAAAATCGCCCCCAGAAGGATTTTTAATAAAAGGGGTTTGAATAACAATGAATACAAAAAATCCTAATGCTGCAGAAAATCCAGCAAAAGCGTTATTTTTTGTTAAAGCCATCGCGGTTGCCATGGCGAAAAATACTGGTAATAATCAGAAAAGAATATTACCAATATAACTCATAAATTGGCCCAAAGCGTAACCAGCATATGCAGGATCCTGCACTTGATTGGTTAGCGTTGTTCCAATCCCTAATAAAATTCCAGCTAATGGTAAAATGGCTATAGGTAAAAGAAACGCAAATCCAATATTTTTAAAGAAAGCTTTTGCAGCCCCTTTTTTTGGATTTGGATTGATATCTTCTGCTCTATTTCGTCATTTTGTCAGTTTAGAGAGTTTTATCATAAATTAATTTTTATATTTTAAGATTTGTTTTTTAATCCTTGGATTGCAGTTCATGCAGCCCCATAAATTCCAGCTTGATTGCCTAATTGACAAACTTTAATTGGAATTTTTTTATACACGAAATCACGTGCGTATTGTTCAATTCAATAATGAATATGTTTTAAAAGATAATCACCAAGAGCAGATGGGCCCCCGCCGATTAAAACAACATCAGGGTCAATTGAATACATCATAATAGCAATATGAGATCCTAAAGGACGTAGACAATATCTTAAAATTTCTGTTGTTTCCTTATGATCTTGTTTAATCATTTTTTGAACATCAAATATTGTTAATGGATGGTCGATATTTTTTTGTAATTTTGCTAAATCAGAATTAGGATTTTTATCAATATATTGACGCATATATTTTTCAATTCTAACAGCACTACTTAAACCTTCCATACAATGTGGCAAACCGCATGATAAACAGTCATATTCATCTTGCATATGGCCGCCGTGACCAAATTCCCCAGCTCAATAATGTGAACCGTAATAAATCTTATTATTAAGAATTACGCCACCGCCAACGCCAGTTCCTAAAGTGTAACCAATGACATTTTTATATCCCTGGCCAGCGCCTTTTCAAAACTCACCAACAATTGCAGCACGTGAATCATTTGTTAAATAAATAGGTTTTTTAAAATATTTTTTACAAACTTCAAGTGCAGGATAATTCACTCAATTAATTTTTTTTGCCATTAAACTGATCCCTTTTTCTGGATCGATTGGACCAACGCAAGCAAAACCAATTGATGAAATATCTTTTTCAATCGTTAAATTAAGGGTTGATAATCATTTTTTAACAGAGTTGTGAATTTCTTCAATTACTTTTCCAACTACAGTGTCACAAACATGAGTGTGAAGCAATTTACCATCTTTTGTGAACAAACCAAGCTTTGTGGTTGTTCCACCTAAATCAATTGCAAGAACCATTTTTAGCTCCTTATAATATTGAAATTTTAAACAGGAATAAACACTCTCATAAATATTAAAAATATTAATATAAATAAATTAATAATTAATATATTTTCTTTTTAGAGAAAAGAAAATATGTTTATTTCTACCTGTTCTGTTTTAGATTATAAAATATATATCCCTTGTCTGCCTTAAATATGATTATGAATTAGGTTGTATAAAATTCTTTTATTAGTTTATTAACTAATATTTTTAATTCATTTTTTTCTAAAAAATAATTTAAGCGAACAAAAAAACGATAATCAGAACCAAAATCAATCCCAAATAAAGGAAATATACCAATTTTAGTAAATCTTTCTTTTAATTGATTAGAATCTTGAACAAGATTTGAAAAATCAAGCCATGCTAAAGTTGTCGCTTCACTTTTTGTTACGATAATTTTTGTTTTAGATTCAATGCTGTTCTTTAAATATTGAAATGAATCTTTTAAATAATTTACCTTATATTTCAATCATTTTTTATTTTTAGGATTTAAATATGCTGATTTTAAAAGAAGATAATTAAAAAAAGAAGAAGATGGATACCAATTAAGTTTGTTATCTGTTATTTTTAACTGATCAATGATTTTGTTACTCCAAGATAATAAATAACCAAATTGAATGGTAAAAAAATTAAAAGTGGTAGCAGGAGATGAAATAGAAATAGCATATTGTAATAAATCATCATTGTTTGTTGCTTTTATCAATGGTGTAAAGTTTTTGCTATAAAAAATATCTTGTCAAATTTCATCACTAACAAGATAAAAATTATACTTTTTTGCTAATTTAAGTAATTTAACTAAATCTTCTTTAGAAAAAACTTTTCCGGTCGGATTATGAGGATTACAAAAAATATAAACTTTAGGACGGTATTTGATAATTTGTTGTTTTAAAAGATAAAAATCAATATGATATTCTTGATTAATGTTTACTAATTTATTTTCAATTAAATTTAAACCTAAACTGATGATTGAGCTAATAAATGGTTTGTAAGCTGGTGTATTAAGAATAATGTTATCGTCTTTTTCTGCAAATGTTAATAAGCAAAGTTGAATAAGTTGAATAACTCCCGTTCCAGGAAGATAATTTTGAACCGAAAGTTTTTTCTGCTTAAATTTATATCAATTATTGATTGCATCTACATCTTGTTGATGGTAATAAATATAAGGGAAAACACTAATTTTTATTCCAGATAATAAATCTTTAATAAGATAAGGTGATGTTTCACAATCAGCATCAGCAACTGTTAAATGAAATTGATCTGAACTTGTTCGATTAAGATAACGTTTTGTAATTAATCTGTCTTGATTCTTAAAAAAAGGATTGAATTTTAATAATTTCTTATTTTCCATAGATAGGATTTTAAAAGTTATTTAAAACATTTTTAAAATTTCTTTTATTTCGTTAATTATTTTATCTTTTTTTAATGGATGCCATCAATCGATTGAAGAAACTCAATAGAATTGTCAATCATGTTCAAAGAAATAATTTAATCTGTATCAATCACGTTCTTTAGGTGAAAGATTACTATTAAGTTTATCACCATCACACTCTATTACTAAAACAAAATAACCTGTGTTCTTGTTATAAATAAGAATATCAAATCTGGTGTCCTCGCCAATCCAAACACCAACTTTTATTTCAAATTTTGAAGGAATCGCTTCTTTTAATTCTTCTGAAACAGCTTGTTCAAATTCAGTTACTCCCAGTTTTTCTTGAACTAAATTTTTATGATACTCTAAAAATAACTGTTTTTTTCTATGATTGGAATCTATTTTAGTTGCTGAAAGTGCTTCGATATATTCTAGGTATTGTCCAAAAACTATATTCCCGGAAGACATAGTCGCTTGATCGGTATTTGCAAAAATATCTTGAGATTTTAATGATTTTATAATAATCAATTGTTTTCTAGCTCTTGTAACAGCAACATTAACCCTTTTATCGCCGTTTGCCCTTGAAATAGGTCCAAAGTTTCGAATTAATTTACCGTCAGCGTTTTTAGCAAAGGCAACTAATAAAATGATAATGTCTCTTTCATCGCCTTGAATGTCTTCAATATTTTTAATAAAAAGCGATGATTGATCATCGAACATTTCATTTCCTCAAGTAGTTTCTCGTACTTTTTTGTTAAAAAAATTAGCTTGTTCTTTATTAAATACAATAACTCCAACTGAATCCTTTTCATCTTTGTTCTTATAAACTTCTTCTAAAGTCTTCATCCCGCTTTCAGAAACTTTTTGATTTAAGCGGTTTTCATAAACTCCCGTAACTTGTTTTAAATAAATTGGAGGCTTAATGTCTTCTTGGGCAGGAACAGGAAGCGCCGATGTATCTAAGTTAAGATAAGGAGCAAAAACTAATTCATTGTTATAAAAATGTTTATTTGAAAAATTAATTAATTCAGGATAAAATGAACGATAGTGATATCTTAAAAGGACTTTTTCTAATTTTGGGATAAAAAAATCTAATAATGAAGTGTTTTCAAGATAAACATCTTCTTCATCTTCATCAAAATTATTTAATGATGAAATAGTTCTTAAAAAGAAATTGGTTGGTTGTAGTTGTTGCTCATCGCCAACAATAATAAATTTAGTAGCTCGATAAATACTTGTAATCGCGTTTTCAAAATAAATCTGTGATGCCTCATCAAAAATAAGATAATTAATGATGTGTTTTTGAAGCGGAAAAAGATATGGAATAACAGAAAGATTAAGAATTAAAATTGGACATAAATCAATTATGATTTCAAAATATTTTAGAAAAAAAGAACGAATGTTTATATATTTTTTTCTTTCCTCAATTGTTTTTGTACATTTTTTAAATAACATTCGATATGCCGCACTTGTTTGAGATTTTTTAACAATTAATTTTTTTCTTTCCTCACATAAATAAAATGGAATAAGTTCGTTTGTTATTTCGATTTTTTTATCAATTAAAACTTTTATTTTACTAACTCAATTGCTGTCTTTTATTCTTAATTTATCAAAATTATGTTTTTCATAATGAAGAATAAAAACTCGGCTAATTAAATTTTTCAATTTAATTTCTGTATTTGTAGCTAAATTAATTTTTTCTAAAAGTTCTAAAGCGTTGAACTTTTTACTTTTTGAATATTGATTTAATAATTCTTTTTCAGTGATAGAAATTTTTGTTAAATAATCAACAAAAGCTTTTAGTTGCTGATCACTAAACTCTGTTTTATTTTTGACCCCCCACCCTTTTAGAGATGAAAGGTGCTGAACCAATTTGTTTGTTTTTAGATAATAAAGAAAAGATTTTCAAGCATCTGAACACTTTGATCAATCAAAGTTTAAAAATTCCTCATCTAAACCATAAGTTAAAAAAACTTCTTTAAACGGAAAGTCATTGACAAATTTAACAGCTGAACTTGCTAATTTAATTTGTGAGAAAATTCTATCAATATTTTCAAAATTGTAAAGATATTTTTCATTAATAACTGGGTGGTTTAATATTTCTGACTCTAAAGCTGTGTCAAAAACGACATTTAGGTTTTTTAAAGTATCAATATATTTTTTAAATTCATATGAATCAGATAATTCTCGATATGAATTGATCTGTTCAAAAGTTAAATCTATTTCCTTGTTAACATCAAATAACATTTTTTTAATCTCATCTGATTTAAGAGTTGTTTGTTGTGGTTTAACAAAAAAATCAAGATTATTTTTTAATTGTTCTAAAATCGCTGATTTGTTTGTAAAAATATCATCTACTTTTAAAACAAATTTTTTGTAATTTTGTTCTAGTTTTTCATAAACTACATCGCTGGCTACTTTTTTTTCAGTAGAAAAAACGGTAAATTCGTTATTTCACAAATTATTAATTAATAAATTTGCTATTGTTTGCGATTTTCCAGTTCCTGGGGGACCTTGAATAATAATTGAATTTTCAAATCCTTTTAAAATTGCCTTCTTCTGTGTAAAATCTAATGGACTGATTTGAATTAAATCGCTCTCTTTAAAATCAAATTGTTGATCTTCTTCAATAATTATTTTTTCATTGTTAATATTGTTTAAATCAGCAAGAAATTTATCAGCTTCTTTGTTACTAAGTGATTTTAAGTCGTGGATAACTCCTTCAATATCAACTTGATATAATCCTAGTACTAAGTTAGGATGAATTTCAAATTCATTTAATTCCCCTTTTCAATTTTGAGCAAATTCAAACTTATTTAAATCAGAATATAAAAATTTGTTAATATTGAAAAAATTTAAATTTTCAATATCTTTAAAATTGGTAATATTGATACTTAAAAGTTTTCTAAAAACTATATTATTTAACTCTTGTAACGTTTGATTAATTACTTCGATTTGTTTATCGCGACTTAAATTATTAATATTATTTAATGAAATTTCTAAGTCTTCGAAATTATTGTAATCTAAAGTTTTTTCGTTTGAAAAAGCTAAAAATTCTAAAAGAATAAAATTAAAATTAATTTGTAAATCTTCTAATAATTGTAGATTAATTGAATATTTTCCGATTGTTTGTTTATTTATCAAAACCTTTAAAAACAGCAAAGGAGATCTTATCGGAATAATTTTATTAAAAAGACTAACCGATCCAATTAAATGAATAAAACCAAAATTTAAAACATTGATCCCTGTTTCGCTGATATGAAAATGAGCGTAATGAATCATGGTTTTTAATCTTTTATGCAATTCAACTCATTTATAGTTTAGAAGCCAATAAGTAAAATTAGTTTTTGTATAAGTTGTCTCTTTTTTTCTTTTTTTTAACTCTGATCACAAAACATACTCTTTAAATAAAGATGGATGCTTTTCTTCAATATCTTCAATGGTATTTAACCCTTCAAGAACTTTTTTACAATGAACTGGCGAAAAATCAAAATTAATCTTTTTTGTTTTTAAAGCATCTTGAAAAAAGGTTTCATCAATAACCAAAGATTCTATTAATTCAAATAAATCAATTCTTTGAATAGACTTACTAGAAAACCTAGAAAAAATTATTGAATTATTCTGATAACGATTAATTACTCTTGAGATAATATCTTGTAAT
The DNA here is from genome assembly GCF_023612375.1 of Mycoplasma sp. SG1. GTDB lineage: Bacteria > Bacillota_I > Bacilli_A > Mycoplasmatales > SG1 > SG1. The sequence goes on from NZ_CP076852.1 coordinate 603,698, forward strand.
CTCATTTATTCATCTCCTAGGGTTATTTTTTGTTCAAACTATTATTACTAATATGCATATTATTTTTTATCTATTGATATTTTACTAAAATGTTGTCTTTTTTATGAATTAATGACTATTCAATTTTTCCATTATTATAAAATGTTAAAATAAGCCAAGATCGTGCAATAAAACGATAACAAATAATGATAGCAATAAGCTAATCCCGATTAGATTAATAATTGTTTTCATTTTTATTGACATTTCTTTGCCTCTAATTTTTTCATATGTAGCCTCAACCATTTTATAACCATCAAGTGGCGGTATAAAAAAGAGATTGAAAATAAATAAATTAAGATTGATTACAATTAATAAATTAATAAAAAAGAGTCAAGATGAGGCAGTGGATGCTTTTGAAAATAAAGAAAAAACACCAGAAATGCTTTTAAAATGACCTGAAAAAATATTACCTATCGCTAAAAAAATAGCACATAATCCTCGTCCTGTAACAATAAATGATTGAATAAAAAAATTACTATCACCTTTAACTAAAAGAACAATTAAGATGATTAAATAAGCAAGGATTAAATTAAACAATACCCCATTAACTAGATAAAAAAGCTTTTGTCAATATTTTATATCATCATATGCCTTTAAACTTGATTTAAAAATAGGGACTGGTGTTTTTTCTTCTTTGAGAATTTTTTTAAGTTCTTTGCTCATAACAAGAACATAACCACCGATTGGTACCGCTCTAAATGAATAAGTTGTGCTATTCTTAGTCCAAGATTTTAATCTATAACCAACCCCAATAGAAAATTCATAAACTTGAATTTTTTGAAGTTTTGCCATTGAAAAATGACCCAATTCATGAATGGTAATTGAGATTAATAAAACAACAAGGACTAATACAATTTTTAAAATGATGTTTAAAACGTGGAGCACTTTTAATAAATTTTTTGTTGTTAATTTTTAAAAAATCATTATCCAAGAAAAGAGAAAAAAAGAAAATAAAGAAAAATAAAAAAGATAAGCGAATCAAAGCGATCGAATAAACCGCCATGTTCTCCTAATAAAGTAGAAAAATTCTTTTTAAAGCAACAACGTTTAAAAAATGAAAAAAAGAAATCACCAAACTGAATTGATAAAACAAAAAAAAGTAATAAAAGAATTAAAATAAAATAAAATCCTTCTTTTAAAGAGGTTTTAAAGTTCAGTAAATAAAAAATTGACTGCGGATAACTGTGTAAATTATTTTGGATAAAATCTTCACTGACAAAATTTTTTAACAATGCGATATATAAAAATGCAACACTAAAACTAATCAAAAAACCACTTATAGCACCGATTCATGTTTTATTTGGACTTACTTTTGGAAAGATTTTTTTCTTTCCGAAGCATTTACCAATTAAATATGCTGATGTATCTGAGATAAAGGGCAAAAAGAAAATAAAAATGATTGCTAGTAATCCAAGATATAAACTAATAAATAATAAAATTTTAAATAAAAGAACAATTAATAATGCGAAAACAACTTCTAAAAATAATTTGTTTGATAATTGATGATTAAAATAAGCATAAATTATTGCTCCAATTAATACTGCAGCTAAAGAAACGCAAAAACCAATAGCGCTAAATGTCGTTAAATCCTGACCTAATAACCAAACTAATAACCTTTGATGACCGATAGTTGATGCTGAACCAGAATTATCTTGTCATAAAAACTGCAAAATGAAATATTTAGATGTTAAGAAATAATTAACAACAAAAAAGATTGAAAAAATAATGGTAAAAAAAATAATATTTTGTTTACCAAAAAAAAGAAACTGCGTTATTTCATACATCATTATTAACGCAACTATTAATAATGAAAAAATAAGTAAACAGGCAAACGTTTTTTCTAAAGTTGATGGCGCTTTTAGTTCAGAATTATATTGATAAAAATGAGCAAAGTTTGAAAAATATGAAAAAACAGCAATTAAAGTGATAAAAATAATAATAACAACTGAATATAAAAAACGATTAAGAAAACTAGATAAAAAAGGTTTTTTTACTTTAACCTCTTCGCCTGTTAATAAATCGTGTTCAATAATTACATCTTCTTTTTCTTTTGCTAAATTTTTATTTAAAAGCGTAATTGGAGACATTTATTAAATTTTCATTAATGATTTAAGTTTTTTAGATTCAAGATCAATTAATTTTTCTTGAAAGTTTTTAATAATTTTATTAATTTCTTCGTTAATAATATTTCTTTCGTTTTCTGATTCACCATGATCTTTTCAATGTTTTAAATAATCATGACGAATATTTCTAATTTTAACTTTTTCAGATTCAGTTAATTCTTTAACTTTTTTAACGTTTTTTAAACGTTTTTCTTCGGTTAAAGAAGCAAAATGTAACGTAATTTTATCTTCTAAAACAGTAATTGTTGCTTCGATTGGTAGTTTTCCGATTATTGAAGCAATTTCTTTTGAAATAGATGGATCAAACGGTTTAACTACTATTTGATTTGCTCCATCAAGTTTAATATTTGAAATTTGATTTAATGGCATCATAGCCCCATAATATGGGATCTGAACAATATTTAAAATTGATGTATTAATTGCTCCTGACATAATTTGCGATATTTTTACTTTATATTCGCTGATGATGTTATTCAATTTTTTAGTTAAAGTTTTTGTATCTAATTGTTCCATAAGTGTTTTTTGAAATTTAAATATTATTAGTTAAAATTGTGCCTTTAAAAAAAGAAGGTTTTTTTAAAGGTTCAAGTAAATTATTAAAATTGGTAATTACTGCTGTAATGGTGCTCTTTTTTAATAGATCTATTGCGGATGCATCAACTACTTGAAGATTAAGCTTTAAAGTTTGTTCAAAGGTAATTTGTTCAAGAATTTTAGCATCTTTAAAAATGTTAGGGTCTTTATCATAGGCGTAACTGATACCATGTTTTGCAAAAATAATTAAATCAGCTTTTAATTCAAGCGCCCTTAAAGCTGTAACTGTATCAGTTGAAAAGAAAGGTGACCCAATACCACAGGCAAAAATCAAAATATTAGCATCGTTATACTCTTTTAATGAACTATCAGGATGATGAGTTTCGCCGATATGTTCTATTTCAAAGGCGGTTTTAATTCTAGCTGTTAAATTGCTTTTTTCAAGGCATTCTTTTAAAACCATTGCATTTAAAACGGTTGCCAACATTCCCATGTAGTCAGCTGTTACAGAACTAATGCTATTTGAATTATTTTTTTCAAGAAATTCACGTCCTCTAATAATATTACCACCGCCAACAATAATTGCAACTTTATAATTATTTTTGATAAGTCATTTAATATCTTTAACAATATTATTGATTAAATTAAAATCAAATAAAGAGGAATTATCTTTGCTTTTTAAAGATTCACCGCTTAATTTAATTACTAATCTCTTAAAATTATTTAATTTCATATTCAAAAACCTTATCTTGCTAAACTAAGAAGTTATTTAACAATTTCTTGAAAAAGAAAGTCAACCACTTTTAAATTATGATTGGCTAAGTATTGTTTAACTGTTTGTTTTGAAAGTTTAATAAAAGGTTGTTCTAACAAACAATTTTCAGTATAGAAACGATTCATTTTTCCAGCAATAATTTTTTCAACGATACTAGCTGGTCTATTTGTTTTGTTTTTAGCAATTTCTTGACTAACAATTTCTTTTTCTGCATCAATAATTTCTTGCGGAACCGATTCAATAGATAAATATTTTGGTTTTGAAGCAACAATTTGCATACATATATCATCAGCTGTTTCTGGATTTTTATCTCCTTCGAAAATAACTAACGAAGATGATAATTTATTAATATGGTTATAACTTCAAAATCATTGATTTTCTTTTAAAGAAAGTTTTTTAAAACTTGAAATTGAAATATTTTCTTTAAACTTGGCCGCTGTTTCTAAAATATAATCTTTTACAGATCCATTATCAGCAACTTTTATATTCTCAAAAGTTTTAAGATCATCTGGTTTTTGTTCTAAAGCTGTTTCGATTAATTTTTTATGTAAATTTTGAAACATTTCAGTGTTTGAAACAAAATCGGTTTCTGAATTTAAAACTAATATATAACCAACGTTATCTTTAAAGGCTGATAAAACATTACCTTCTTTATTTAAATTACCTGATTTTTTGATAATTTTATGACTACTATACAATCTGATTCATTTAATCGCTTCATCAATATCATTTTTAGTCGCTTTAAGTGCTTTAACACATTCAGCATAACCAACATTGGTAATTTCTCTTAATTTTTTGATTAAATCTAAATTCATAAAAATTATTTTGTTAGAGTGTCTGCGTTTTCTTTTGGTTTTGAAATGTTTTCGCTTTTAGAAGACTGGTTTGAAGTATCTTTAGCGGTTTGAGGGGTAGTTGTTTTTTCTGGCTTATTTTGTTGATATGATTGTCTTCTATATCTTGAGTATGAATGAGAAGTTGTTTTAGAACTGCTTTTTTTCTTCGTTTTTTGCATTGTAATAACTTTATTAAACTCATCAATAGGCACATCTTTATCTTTAAGATCGAAAATAGCAGTTGCGTTTTGATTGTTTCTCCAGTTTCTTCCCCGTTGTTTTGGATTTAAATCATATTTATTATATTGTGGCCGTGGAGTTCGTGGTCTTGGTGAAGAAGGCGTTTTTTCTTGAGTTGAAAAGAAATAGTTAGGAGAATTTTGACTTTCAAGGGAACTATCTACTTCTTGGAATTCAAACATTTTATTTTCTTGATTAAATAAAATATCAATATTAGGACGATTTATTACAGCGGTTGGTAATCCTTTTGCTTTACAAACAGCATCAGCGATAACACCCAAAATTAATTTGATACTTTTTACTCCATCGTCATTCGCTGGAATAAAAAAATCTAATTTACGGGGATTAAAATTTGTGTCAGCAATCCCAATAACAGTTGATCCGACAATTTTACATTCTTTAATAATAACTTTTTCAAGGATTGGAGAACAAAGAAACACCATAGATGGGATCGTTTTCATTTCTTTAATTCCTTCAAATTGACTATTAAATTTTGTAACTTTGTTTTTAAGTTTTCTTAATTCTTTTTTGGTTAAATCTTTTCCAACTAAATTATTTGCAATATTTTTTTCTAAAGCGATGCTTTCTTGAATTTGTTTTGAAATAATTTTAAAATTAGTAAAAGTTCCACCTTTTCAACATTTATTTAAATAAAATACATTAGCTCTTTCAGCTTCTTGCTTAACAATATCTTGGAATTGTTTTTTTAGTCCAACAAAAAGAATTGTTTTATTCGCTTTTACTTGCTCATAAACATAATTGTAAACAAGGCTCAAGTATTTAATTGTTTTTTCTAAATTTATAATGTTGATTTTATTTCTACTTAAAAAAACATATTTTTTAAATTGGGGGTGACAAAGATTTTTACGATGTCCAAACTGTACTCCAGATTTAAGTAGTAGTTTTGCAGCAACAAAAAAATTTTTTTCGTTAATTTTGTTGTAATATGTTTTTGATTTTGCTCTATTTTCTTCCATCTTCTAGCAATAAATGAACTAAAATTTTTAGTTTGGTTTATGAATAATTTCCTTCCGGTAATAAATAATTAAAATATATGTCGTATTAAACAAAATATTATAAAACATTTGTGATACAAAGTATATAAAATTTCATTTTTTCTTTTACATTATATATTTATATACCTTATAACGTGTTTTATAAAATTTATTTCAATATTTTCTTAAAAAAGACAAGAATAAATCTTTAAATCTATTTAATAATATTTTATGGGTTAAATTTTTTATAAGATTTTTTTGAAAAAAAGTGATTATAACTTTTAATCGCTAAAACGAAAGCTAAACTTGTACATATTATAGATAAAATAACAATATTTAAATTAAACGTTTTCTGCCAATTATAACCAATTGTTAAAAAAATTAAGACCATTAAAATTAAACAAATAAAGTTAAACAACGTATTTATAAATTTATAACTTTTTCATTGAAAAAGATTAAATAATAATTTTAACGTTAATAAAAGTAAATATATTGTTGTTGCTACAATCAAAACAATATAAACAACCATGATTCTATTATCTTGTCCTAAATAGCTATCACTATCCCTTTTGGATAAGAACAATTAAGCAATGATCAATAAGTGCTTTGGGTTCCAATACCAGATGACTTACTTCCTGTAAATGGATATCTATCTGGTCCTCTCTCAGTAGCAAAATTAATAGTTACTCTCCCTGTATCAATTTGTTGTGCTATATTAATCGCACCTTTTAAATTAGATGAGAAAACACAAGCTTGAAGTCCATACAAAGTGTTATTAGCAATTTCGATCGCTTCATCAATTGTGTCATAGTAAATAATAGGCAAAACAGGCCCAAATTGTTCAATTGATGCAATTTTTGCTTTTGGTGAAACATTATCTAACAAAGTTGGATAAACTAAATTATCTTCAAATTTATTGCCTATTACAACTTTAGCTCCATGTCTGATTGCATCTTTGGTTAAATCTTCAACAAATTGAGCGCTAGCAATATTAATAAGTGGGGTTATATTTGCGACCGTATTAGGTTGATTTGTTACAACTAATTTCTCAATTTCAGCCTTTAAATGTGGAATTAATTTAACAGAAGTATCTTTTGTTACTAATATTCTTTTAACTGCAGTGCATCTTTGTCCATTAAAACTAAAGGCCCCTTTTATGATCTGTTTAGCTGTTAATTTTAAATCACAATCATCAAGAACAATAGCAGGATCTTTTCCGCCCATTTCAAAAATAAGACCACAATTTTTACTATGTTTTGAAATATATTCACCAGTTGCAGTTGAACCTGTGTAATTAATTAATTTAATCCGATCTGATTTAATTAAATATTCACCAATCAATGATCCTTTCCCTGTTATTACTTGAAGTTGATCTTCATTGAAACCAGCATTGTATAAAGATTTTGTAATTAAAATACCTGTCACTGATCCATTTGTACTTGGTTTAAAAACTACTGTATTCCCCATTATCAAGCTAGGGGCTAGTTTTGTAATTGATAAATTGAATGGATAATTAAACGGAGAAATCGCTAAAATAACTCCGAGCGGTTCACGTTCAAAAAGAGCTAATTCATTCCGCGCTGTTTTAACTGCTGTCGGATGATAACCTTCTATTTGCAATCTTTTGAACTCAGTGATTGTATCTTCAATAACAGATATCCCCTTCTTAAATTCAGATTGACAGTCAGGAATTGATTTCCCTACTTCTCAATGGATAGCGTTAATAATTTCTGCCTCCATCGCTTTTAAAGAATTAACTCATGCTGTTAACATCTCAACCCTTTTAACTGAAGAAGTTTTTCTTCATTTTAAAAATGCTTGATAACTTTTTTCATAAATAACATCAATATCTTCTTTTGATAACGATGGAACTTCAAAAATCGCCTTATTCGTAAATGGTGAAATAATTGAATAAAAATCTTTATATCTAAAGTTTTTTATTCAATCATAAGTGTATCTTTTTATAGTTCCCATAAATGTAAATATTAAACCTTCTGTTTCGATTTAAAAAATAGTTTTAATCTTAAGTAATTATATTTTATTATCTAAAGTTATTCTAGATAAGACTTTTAAAAAAATTAAATAATACTTCTAGATAATAGATAATAAATATTATGAAACCGATAAAAATAGCACCGAGTACGATTCGTAATTTATTATTTATAGAAAATATTAATGATGAATTTTTAATCGCTATAAAACAAAAAGCTCGCCATTTTTCATCTGAGCAAATCGCTAAAATGAAAGAAGGAACAAAAGAAGAAAAAAATATTATTTTAGAATTTATTAATAAATTTAAAACAATAAATGATGATGCTGTTGGTCCAATAAACCTAAACCGAATTAATACAAGCTATAAAAAAATAATTCAAAATCATTTAATCACCTGAACTCAAGGCAAAATTGATGGTTTATTGGTTCATAAATGAATGAAATATATAGTTGAAATAAAACTAACTCATTCTTTATCTTTAGATGAAGCCGTTGTTTGATATTATCCTCAAATTCAAACTTACATGGAATTAACTTTAGCGCAACGATGTATTTTTGTCTTAAAAAACGCTATTTCTGGAGCCCTTGAATATAAAATAATTAAAAGGGATGATAAATTTATCAGTGAAGTTCAAAAACGTTGCTTATGATTTATCAAACAAGTATCTAACTTTAATCTTGACTTAAATACGATTCAAGGGAATTTTGATCAAGATTTTAAAATAAAAGAATATTGAAATAAATTGATAAATATCAAAAGAAAATATCACTAATATTATTCATTCTTAACGTTTATACCAACAATATTCGTTACCCCTTTACCATGAGTTGTTGCTCCATACAAGACTGGACAATGAACCATTAATTGATTCCGATGAGTAATTAAAATGAATTGAATTTCTTTTGAAAATTCTTTTAATAATGATCCTAATTTTGATGCATTAACTGGGTCAAGATTGGCATCGACTTCATCAAAAATAATTAATGGCAGTTTTTTAATTTTTAAAATTGCTAATAAGATACAAACTATAACTAATGTTTTTTCACCCCCTGATAAATTATCAAGAAAATAACTTTCTTTTTTTGAAGGAAAAGTAGCAGAAATTTCAATTCCAGAATAATCTGTTTCTAGATCTTCAACATGTTTTAAAAATATTTTGCCATCAGTATAAAATTTGTGAAAAATTTCTGGTAAAATTTTATTCACTTCATCAATAAAATTAGTGAATAAAGTTTTTAAAATGTTGTCAAGCGTATTTATTGTTTCTTCAATTTGATAAACTGTTTTACTTACATTTACATACTCTGTTTTCAATTTATGAAAGGTTTCTTGTTCTTTTTCATAGATTGCAATAGAATCTAAATTGACAGATCCTATTTTTGATAGTTCATTTTTAATCAATTCGATTTCTTGACTTGTAACATCAGATAAATGAAACGTTTTTGCTAAATCTGTTGCTGTTTCAATTGTTAGTTTATACCTTTGGACTAAGGTTGTTGAAAAGTTCTTGATTGTTATTTTTTGTTCTAAAGCGCTAATGTTTAATTTTTCAAGTTTACGATGAAACTCGTTATACTCATCTTCAAATTTTTTTAAATTTGAAAAATTATTTTGTTGAGCAGCTAAAAGTTTGACTTTTTGTTGATTTTTGATTTTAAAGTCCAAATTTAATTTGATTAATTTAGATTTATATGCATTTATGTCTTTTAAAGCGGTTATATCATTATTTTGTTTTTGGGCGCTTTCATGTTTTTGAAAAAGATTGTATTGATATTCAAACTTAAGGATCTCTTTGTATATTTCTTCTTGCTCTGTTTTTAAACTGTTAATTTTTAAACGTAAATTATTTAATTTTTCTTGATTGATATCTAAAAGATGTTGTATCTTTTTATTTTTATCGTGTAATAAATTGATTTCGTTAATAACGGCTTGTTGTTTATTAATTTTGATATAACCACCTATTATTTCTTCTCTTTTTATAAAAACATCTCCTGCCAACGTTACAATAATAAATTCGGGTAATAATTTTTTTAAATGTTTTGCAGTGTCAAAATCTGTTGTTAAAATTGTATTTCTAAAAAGGTATTGAAATACTTTTAAATATTTTTTTTCAAAATTAATTAATTCAACAAAAGGTGGTAAAATTAAATCTTTAATTTTTAAACGTTGAAAAAGTTGTTGCTTAATTTCTTCTTGATTAACGTTAGTCTGAACAATGTTTTCATAAATTAAAAAAGTTGTTTTAAAAAGTTTGTTTGTATTTAAATAATCAATAATTTTTTTCGCTGTTTCTTCGTTTTGAACTAAAATATTTTTTAATTTACCCCCCAATACAGCAGTAATCGCTGTTTGATATTTTTCATCTGCTGTAAATAAATCGTAAATATAACCATAACACTCAGGAAATGTATCTTTTAGCAGAAAATTTGGATCATTAGTTCTGGTTTTTAAAAAAGAAATATGATATTCATTTTCTTTAAATTTTAATTTAAGTGAATCTGATTCTGTTTTCAAATCTTGTTCTTCTTGAGAAAAAGTTTTGATATTTTCTAATATTTTGGAATGTTTAATTTTTAAACTGTCAAGAAATTTTTTAATTGTTTTAATATCTAGATTAATATCTATTGTTTCAATTTGTTGAAGATTAAAAATTAAAGAATTTAAATTTTGAATGTCATTTGAAATATTTAATGAATCATCTTCTAATTGTGAAATTTCAGTTTGATAAGTTTTAAATTTTCAATTCGCATCTTCTTTGTTTTTTAAAATTAAATCTTTGTTTAAGTTGAGTTTATCTATCTCTTCTTGACAACGATTAAAATCCTCGTATTGTTTGTTAATAACATTAACCAAATATCATATTTCTTTTTGATACAACTCTTCTTTTAATGCTTTGAATTTTTTAGCTTTTTGAACTTCAAGTTGAAGCTGTTCAAATCTTGCTTCTGCTTTATTAAAAATAAGGGATAACGTTTTTAATTTTTCATCAGTTTGAACTAAATTTTTAAAAATTTTGGTTCGGTTTTTTTTATATTGTAATAGCCCAGAAACACTAATAAATAATTGCTTCATTTCATCTGGTTTATAGTTAATCATTTGATTAATCGTATTTTGTGAAATAAACGATAACCCAAAGTTAACAATCCCGATACCAGACATCATTTGAACAATTTCTTTTTGTGTTATTGGATTCCGATTGATAAAAGTGTCAGCATTAAAATCATCGCGATAAACTGTTTTTTCTAAAACTATTTCATTTAAATCATAATCAAACAAATGGGTTGAATTATCAAAGTAAAGTTTAACCGTAGCAAATGGGGCTGGTTGATATTCTTTTGTGGTTCCGTTAAAAATTAAATCATTGTAATTTTTAATTCGCATCTGTTTACTTATTTTATCACCCAAAATTCAACGAATAGCATCAATTAGATTAGATTTACCAGCTCCATTTGGTCCTATAATAGCTGTTAACGGATAATTAAAATACAGATTGCTCTTACAAGCAAAAGATTTAAAGCCTTCGATATATATTCTTTTTAAAAAAATCATATCTAAAATAATCTTGATTTAGGGTTTTTATTAAAAATAAAAAAGTAATATTGAAAAGAAAAAATAGTTTCCATAATTAACTTTATTTTAACAGAATTTTATAAATAACCTTTTATGACTAATAGTTTGGATAAAATGTTTTTATTGTTTTAATTAAACCATCATTCACCATTACTTGATTGATAAAATTTTTAAATAAAGTTAAAATAATTTTTTGTTAAAAAAAATATTTCTAAAGTTAGAAATATTTTTGTATAAAAAGTTGAAAAGTTTTTACTTGTTCTTTTTATGCTAAAAGTTGTTGATTTTTAAATTGTTTTGGTTTTTGACGAAATGTTTTTAAAGTTTTGATCAAACCATCATTGAAGATTGCTCTTTCATAAAACATTCTTGAAGGATAAATTAATAATCCAGAAATTGCTAATACAACAAAAGGAGCAAGGTACATATAAATAGAAACGCTCCCATCTGAAGAAGTAAATATTAATAACATATTAAGATAAAAACTACTAAAAATCGGAATAAACGATAAAATTTTAGACAATAATCGAACATCCATTTGTAGAATCGTAGATAAAATAGTGTTTAGAATTGAAGGGAAAATAAATAAAAAAACAAAAACACCAATTCCACCACGAATACTTGTTAAAGCGCTTGAAACAGCAACACATAACAAAATCATCAAAATGATATTCCCCATTGTGTTAACACCTAATAAAATACAATACCATCAAACACTATTAATTCCATGGTCAACATTAGGAATACCAGCAGCAGCGAAATCTTTTGAAGCTGCGCCATAATAAAGAAAATTTGATGGTAAATGGTTAATATGTAGTCCAACAATTCAATAAAAAACAAACATTGGGTTAAATTGCTGAATACAAATAAATGATAAAAATGTTAATAAAATAAAAAGTAAAACTCAAAATCCGACAAATCAAAGTAAATTTACTAAAACTTTTGTATAAAAAGATGTTTTAGTTCCTACAGAAGATATTGTAATTTCTGTTGCTCGACTTGTTTTTTCTTCTAAAACAAAAAAACAAGAAGAAAATATTGTCCTAACAAACGGTATATACAAAAGTGTTGGTAAAATTCCAACAAATAACATTACAAGTTTTGTGTGTTGTTCTGGACTTAGATGATTAGGGTCATCTGGTTTGTAACTGTGTCAAAAAATAGTTGCAAAAACAGCACCTACGATTGTCACTATTAAAACAATAGCTAAAAATAAAAATAATTTTATATTAAAAAAATTTAATCTTATATTCCAAAGAAAATAATTTCACTTAGCATACATTACCCTTGTACGGGTAACTCTATGATCATCTTGTTCTTTTTTTACTATTTCTGTCATGACAATTGTTTCATCTTTATGTTTAATTAAAATTCATCTTTTTTGTTGAGAATTAATACCGTTTTTTTATATATAAAATTTTTCAAGTATTTATTGAAAATTAAAAAGATTATAAATAAATTGTTCTGGTTTAAATATTTCTAGATCGTTAATTTTTTCTCCTATACCTAAAAATTTAATAGGAATACTAAATTCTTCTGGAAATGATAAAATTATTCCTGGTTTACTTGAACCATCTACTTTGTTTAAAACAAAACCAGAAACTTGACCGATTGTTTGAAAACCTTTTATTTGTTCAATCAAGTGATAACCTGTTGTAATATCTAGTACGATTAAAAACTCTGATGGCTCATATCCTAATAATTTATTGGATATATTATACATTTTCTTGAGCTGATTCATTAAATTAATTTTATTTTCAAGTCGTCCTGAGGTATCACAAATAATAACATCATGCTTATTAGTTAAAGCATAATTTATTCCTTTATAAAGTAAACTGCTTGGGTCTTGTTTATCTTTTTCTGGCAATATAATATCAACTCCTGCTTCATTAGCTCAATATTGCAATTGATGAGAAGCAGCTGGTCTAAATGTGTCTGCTGCAACTAATAAAACTTTTTTGTGATTTTGTGTTTTTAAATAATTTGCTAATTTACCAATAAATGTCGTTTTGCCTGATCCGTTTACACCTGCAACTAAAATAATAGATGGTTTTTTATCAGATAAATTTAACTGATATTTTTTATCATCAATGAAAGATTTATAACCATTAATGATTTTTTCAATTAAAAATTGATTAATTTCATCTTCTTTTAAATTATGAATTTTAGTTTCTTTTTTTAACTCATCGATTAAAAATTTAGCAAAGTTATATTCAACGTTAAAATCAATTAAAAATTCTTCTAGATCTTGAAAAAAAACTTCATCTATTTTTTTATGTCTGCTAAATATTTTTTGAAAAAATATTTTTAAATGCCCTTTACTCTTGGATAAACTGCTTTGATAGTTTTTATTTAATTTAAGCGAACTGCCTAAAATTTTTCTTTTTAGATTAAATATCCCCATTTAATTTTAAATTTTTGATTTTTTTTTAATTTATATATAAATATTAATCATTTATTAACTAAAAATTTATAATTTAAATAAAATAAATATTGTATATTATTCAATTTATTAATTTATACCGTAATTTTTTTTAAATTAAAAAAAGGTTATATATATATTATCTACTTTCTAAAAGTATATTGATAAATTAACTTTTAAAAATTAATCGTAGATGAAAAAAACCAAAAGATAATCGTAAACAAATACAAAATAGATACAATTGGTTTAGAAATTGTTTAAGAATATAAAAAATGCTACCATACAAAACTTAAATAATGCCCAATATTGGAAATATGATGATTTGATGATTGTTGATGATAAAAAGTTTTAAAAAAATATGACTAACTCTAAGATAGAATTTTGAAAGATAATATGTCGGTTTTTAATTCCTAATTCAAGGAGTTTTATTGATAAAATCGAGGCTTTTGAAGCTATACATCACCACCGAGATTTTAAGAACACAATAACTCTACAAAGAAAAGAAAAAAAATATTTTCATTTAACTAATCAAAAAATAAATGACATTGTAAACATTGATTATTTTGAAGATGAACTAAAACAAAATATTAAGATTGAAAATAAAAAATTAAAAATAGATAAGTCTAATTTTAATATGGATAGTTTTCCAAGAGAATTTATCCCAATTATAGAATCTGTGATTAAGGCCTATCAACTTTTATTTGATAAAGAAATTTTAGCAGTTGATGAAACAAAAAACATCCACTTCACAAATAAAGTAAAAAAAGATAATGAATCTCCATTAGAAATTATCTATGAGGAAAAAGATCCCCCTAAAGAACAAAAATTTTCTGTCCATTGATTAGGGTGTGAAATTAATATTTCAAACGAAGACATTGAAACTTTATTTTCAATGAACTTTAGTTATGCTCAAAAAAAAGATATTTTAAATAATATTTGTGATCTGCCATCAATATTTTTACCAATAATTGAACAATATAAAAGCAAAATTATTGAAAAATCAATAAAAATTAAAGAAAATAAAAAAGAAAATAATAATATAAAATTATTTGTCGATTGACTTGGTGAAATTTATATATACTAAAAACTGTAACTTCATTTTAATAATAAAAGAAAAAATTATATTATTAAAATGAATTGTTAATAACAAATAATAGACAAATTAATTTAAACAGGATGACAAATCAACTGCTTGTCATCCTGTTTTTTTAACGTTATTTAACAATTTTATTTATTATTTATTTAAAAATGGCAGAAGTAGTAGGAATCTAACCCACATCAATAGTTTTGGAGACTACTGTTTTAACATTAAACTATACTTCTAATAATTTTTAAATAATGGTAAATTGATTCAAAGACCAAAAAAGTGGCAGGGGTAGAAGGAATTGCACCCACGTGTGTGGATCTGAAGTCCACTGTTCTGCTAACTAAACTATACCCCTGTGGCGACCTGTATGGGATTTGCACCCATGAATGTAAGAATGAAAATCTTATGTGTTAGACTACTTCACCAACAAGTCTGGCGCCTAGTGAAAGATTCCAACTCTCCACCTATCGGTTAACAGCCGATTGCTCTAAGCAACTGAGCTAACTAGGCAAAATACAAATTCAAATATAAAGTACAACTCTATATTTTCTTTTAAATTATATACAAAAGATCGTACTTTATAAATTTATAAAATTGATTTTATTTTTTAGTTTTATAAATAAGTTCTATAAAAGAATTAAAAGTTTTAATTTTATATAAATCATTGGTATTAAATCGGATATTCATTGCATTTTCTATCTCAATTATAATTTCAAAAAGTTTCAATGAATCTAATTCTGATTCTTTAATAGGAATATCATCAGTTAACAATTTTGGATCAACATCTAATTTTTTTAAAATTTCTAAAACTTGTTTTTCAATTTCGTTTTTTTTCATTGATTTTGATTTTGATTAACTTCAGGTTTTTTTAACAAAGTTTCCTTTCACTTTTCAAACATAATTTGTAACAACAAACGCATCTGGATCATATTTTTTAATAATATTAACTAAAATACGATATTCATGTAAAGACAGGATAACGAAAAAGATTGTGTTTTCATCATTACCATATCCTCCTCGAGCTGGTATCTTAGTATAACCTCGTTGCATATTTGCCTGTTTAAAAGCCCTTGCTATTAAATACTCATTTTTCGAAATAATATGCATCGATACAACCCTTTGTTTTGGTAAGAAATAATCAATAATAAAACTATAAACTCCAAAAAACATAATACTTCCAAAAAATCCAACATCAACTAAAGCTGAGAATTTATGTTTAAGGGCCATAGTCCCAATGAAAGCGATTAATAAATTTAAGGCAAAATTAACTATCCCTATTGTTTGATTTTTAGTTTTTGTTAAGTAAACACTAATAAAATCAGTTCCACCTGTTGAACCAGCTCCGTTATAGACCAAAACACAACCACTACCATAAATAACACCGCCGATTAAACAACTCATCATAACTCAACTTTTAGGAATATCGTTGGGATGTTTAAAAAGTTGATGAACCACATTAACAATAACAGATGATCCATCTAAAGATAGACCAAGAATTATCTGAGTTCCAAAATAAATTAAAGTTAAGGATGTAAATTTCCACCCTAATTTAATAAACCCAAAAATAATTAGTGGAACATTTAGAGCTAATTGAATAAAGAATAATTGATAAAACGCGGGAGATACAGTTCCTCCGGTGTGATCAATCAAATAATAAATAATCAATGCAGCTCCTAACATACCACCACCATATGTTTTAGTTGGTGTAATAAGTCAAGCAATAGCAAAAAAATTAAGAACAGCACCACAAATTATTGAAAATATTTTTAAAGATTCAACAACATAAACTTTTTTAAAAAAATTTGAGAATTCATTTTTGTTGGGGTGGAGAATTTGTGGTTCAATAAAATCAATAAATTCTTTTGATTTTTTCGTTTCATTTTTTGAAAGAAAGCGCTTATCTTTTAAAGTATTTTCTCTTTTTGATTGAGGGTTGTTTTTATGAAATTTAAACATGAAAGTTTAAAAATTTTTATTAATAATAGATTTTGTTATTATATAAGACTTTTTATTTATTTATCATCAGTTGATGAACTGACTTCCTTTGTTTGAATAATTTCATCAAGACTTGATAATACTTTAACAAAAAAATAATTTATATTATCTATTTTTTTCATTTTAAATTGTAAATATTTTCCATCAAATTTAGTAACACTAAGTTTTGAGTTTTTGACAGATTTTGTTAGAATAAGTTTTTTGTCATTTATCCATTGATAAAAAAATGCTTCTTTTGCAAATGCTAGTTCTTTAATATCATAATGGTCTTTTCAAGTTTTAACAAGTAAACGAAGTGGAGTCAATGGATGAATTTGTCAATTATTATTTTCGAGATATTGAACAAAATCATCAATAACATGTTTTTCTTGAACATTACCCACAACTATACTAAATAAATTCTCTGCTGTTATTAAACCAACAACATTATTTGTTACTGAATTTTGAACAATTGCATATCATTGCTTATTAGTTTGTAGTTTTGCTAAAACATTTGCTTTGATTTCGTTATCATAAACAAAAATAACTTTTTGATCAAGAATAATGTTATCCACTTCGAAATCTTTTGTTTCGATGTATTTTAGAAGAAAGTCTTTAACATTTAGTCAACCTACTGGTTGATTAGTCTTTCTACTTAATATAGGCAAAGGATAATCAAAATTTAAATGATTGATATATTCAAAAATAACTGATGGTTTTTCATCATCATAAATTGAAAATATGTTATCTCAAGGAATATAACAGTCTTTTATGGTTGTATCATCAAATTCAATCGCAGATTGAACCATTTGTCTTTCAGCTTCTTCTAGAATACCCTCGTTTTTAATCAAAGAAAATAATGTTTTTAATTCTTTTTCTGAAAATAATTGTTGTTTATTTTCTCTTTTAACTTTAAAAATTTTAAAAACTAAATAATTAGCTGGGAAAAAAATTAAGTAAATAATATAGATAATTGAAGAATATTTGATTGAAAATTTTTCTGGTTTTTTTCTTCCCCAAATTTTAGGAAGAATTTCTCCAAGAAATAACATCAAAAGTGTAATTATTATTAATACTATTGCTAGAAATCCACCATGAAAACCTCAATGAATCATACAATATGTAACAATTGATGGTAATACTATTTCAGCGATATTATGAACAGATATGAGCGCTGTTACAACGTAGTTGTAATTTTTACAAATAAAAATAATTTTATTTAATTTCTTTTTTGTTTTTTCTGGATGTTTACTTTCAACAAAAATATGATGAATTTTGGTTATTGATGCTGTTGAAGTTGCAGACTCCGCAGCGGCAGTAAATGATGCAATAAACAAAAACAAGGATATTATAATAATAAGCGCAATGACCTGATAAAGCGTGGACAATTTTGTAATTTAGAAAATTTAAATATTATTTTAAAGTAAATATACCTTATAATATGATAGTTTAATTATGGTATTTATTTAGATTCAATTATAAAGAAAAAATAAATCTAAAAAATTGGATAAATAAACTATTTTAATTGTTTTATATTTTGAATCTATTATACTTTATTAAATAGTAAATATATAGTTTTTTCCATTTATTTTAACATTTCAATAGTTTTATATAAATTTTAAAAAATGAAAAAAAGTAAACTTATTTTAAAATTCATTTCAATCATATCATTACCTATATTAATTCTTGCAAGTTGTGGATATAGTAAAAGTCAACCATATTACATTGATTTGACAACTAATTCAGAGGAAGTTTTTAATACTTTGTGGGGAATAAATAATAGCGGTAATAAAAGTAATAAAAAAGCAAAAAATGATAACAGTCAAAATATTGTCTTTTACATTGGAATTAGTTCATGTCCGTTTTGTCATGCTTTAAAAGATTTAGATACTGATGCTACTTCTGCTATGGAAACCTACATGACTAAATATGGCGATAAAGCTTTGGATGGTTGATTTAAAAAAAACACTGAAAAAGGTTATGGACCTTTAAATACATTTGCTAAATCATTGAATGATCATAGTTCTGATAAAGGAAATTTAAACACCAAAGTTTATGGAACATGAATTACTGGATATAAAGTTGGTGATTTCCCTATTGGTGATAACTGAACTTATGGATTAAGTCCAAAATGACAATGGGTTGGTAACTTTATCGATCAATTAAAACGAAGTAATACCCCTTATTACAGTTGGAACGATTCTTCTCAAACATTTACAGTAGGAGAACAGTTTAACTATGCTATCCCTATTCTTATATTTGCGAAGCCAACTAATAAAGATAACTCACCAACATCATCTTATTGAACAAAATATAATATCACTGGATATCTATCTGGTTATTTAACAGAAAGTCAACTTTGACAAGCATACATGCAGTTTATTTTAGCGCAAAAAACTTAACAAGATAAATTAAAATATGTCATTAACTTCTGAAATTAAAGTAATTGACAAACAATTTATAAAAA